>JANMMZ010000048.1:0-6109 GCA_031373665.1 Saprospiraceae bacterium
TTTTAGAACAGATTGCTCAAACTATTTTGGCACTCGCAGAGAAACGAAAACGTGGAAAAAAAGAATCACACAATGACTTTTATATATTTGTTAATTCCCAAACCTGATACGCATGGGGTTTGGGGGCGGTGCAGCCGCCCCTAAACCCCATCCCCCTCATCGCTGCCGGAAGGCGGCGATGAGGGGCAAATTTTGTTTTGATTATTTCGTAGTTTAAACATTTTCATCCCTGCACTCAATGAAACGAATTTTTATAGGAAAACCCTCTTGCTTTTGTTGGCGTCCCCACCAAAAAACTTCACCAAATCTTATAAGTTATTACTTGCCCGACCCTAACAGTGAAATAATATACTAAAAAGGTACGTATCTTTGCCGTCTAAAATAGGCGCACAATGTATCAATTTGAAGCAACCTTACACGATCGCTACCTTCAAAGTACGCATAAAATAACGGTAGAGGCCGAGCCCGGCGGGCTCACCCTCCATTGGTCTGATGGGCACATCACCCACTGGGCCATCACTGATATAGAATCAACCCGTCGCCTCGACGATAGCACGCTAGTGATCCAAAATGGCAAACAATTCTTAGAATTGAAGGGAGAAGGACTCGAACGTGCTTTGAATTACAGTTTTCCGGGCAATAAATTCTTTGTCCATAAGGGCTTTTTCGACCGTATTGGCTTGGCGGGCTGCCTCATTTCCATACTACTTTTAGTGTTGCCCTTTCTATTGTTCTACTTCTTTGGCAGCGATTGGCTGGCCAATAATGCCGCCAAGCAAATACCCAAAAGTTATGAAATAGAGTTGGGAGAGGCACTCAAAAAGTCAACCTTGAAAGACTTAAAAATAGACAGCCTACAAACGATTAGGATACAGGCATTCTACGAATCACTCCAATATGCCTCAGATTACCCCATTTCTGTCACTGTAGTGAACGATCCCGTCATTAATGCATTCGCTATGCCCGGTGGTGCTATCGTGGTTTTTGACAGCATTCTACGCATCATGGATCATCCATCACAGTTGGCCGCACTTTTAGGCCATGAGGTGAGCCATATCCAACAGCGGCACACTACCCGCACCCTTTTCAAGCAATTGTCCAGTTATTTATTCCTCCAATTCTTGTTTGGAAATTATGGCGATATTACGGGTATCATCATTCAACAAGGCGATCAAATAGCCGGACTTTCGTACTCAAGATCTTTGGAACTGGAAGCCGATGAAAAAGGACTGGAATTGATGAAAAAAAGCGGTATTCCTCGCAAAGGGATGGCTGAACTGTTCCAAAAAATGTCAAATACTATTAAAACCGAAGCCGAAGATGCTAAAATGCCCGATTTTCTAAGTACCCACCCATCTATGGAAGAGCGTATTAAAATCGTATCGGAGAAAATAGCCAATGACCGTCCTTCGGAGGTTCCGGCTCAAGTATTGGCAACTTGGAAAGTGCTTGTTAGTGGGCGTTAAGTAATAGCGAAATAATAACTTTTTTTTAGTTCTATTTTGACACTTTCGCGTACGCATTCGTTCCCTAACCCCAACGTCGTTAAGTTAATTCTACTTTGTCACTTTAGAAAATCAGTAATACATTGGATCAGTAATTTCGGGTACTGCTCGTAAAGGACTGATATCCGAGGAAGTATCTAATAATCAAGGGAATAGATGGTCTTTTGTGGCTGTTTTACCAGAGACCTCGTACATTCACACCACGGTACACGCAGGTACATAAAAAACGCGATAAGAAGGGACGTCTTGAGGAAATTCAACAACCCAAACCCAAACCACCACAAATATCCAAAAAGATTTTGAGGTTAACCCCCTTTTTATTTCCCCCCGCACCACCACATTAAAACTACCAGCCCCATCAACAATAAAAAAAAGTATAATATCCATTTTTTTTCGCCATTTTCATTGATCTTTGTGCCTGCACGTAGAGGGTAACCCACTTGGTGTATTACCTTCGTTATAAATTTGTACGCTGATCTACACAACTAGCATCCAAACGAATATGACCCATCTTGATATAATCAAAAAAAAGTACGACCTCATCCTTTTAAAGGAAACCAACCCCGACGAATGGGGCAAATACCGCAACCATCGCACCTACGTGCTGGATGCCGAGAAAAAACTCCTCAGCCTCAACCTCTGTGGTTGCGACCTACCCGATGCAGATTTCCTAGAAGGCGATGCTTACAAGCACTTGCAAGCACTCAACCTGAGCCAAAACAACCTCAAAACCCTGCGCGTGCCAGCCACCCTGCGCGACTTGCAGTACTTGGATGCCAGCGAGAACAGTGCCCTGCATACCCTCACACTCGAAGGCCCACTGCCAGCCCTGCACACCCTAGCAGCCGACAGTTGCGCGCTCCAAGCCTTTGCATTGCCTGAAGGAATGCAGGCATTAGAAAAATTAGACTTGCGCAATAACAAACTCGCACAACTGACTTTTGAAGCCGCTTGTCCAAGGTTGTCTTACTTGGATGCCAGCCAAAACAAACTGACCAACCTCCGCCTGCCCGGTACATTTCCGGCTTTGAAGTACGTATATCTCAACGACAACCAATTGGTACAACTTGTATTCGATACTCCGCCCGTGCTGTTGGATACCTTGCACCTGCGGAACAATCAATTGCAGGATTTACCGGATAATTTGTTGGGATTCAGTGGGTTGCGGACTTTGTACTTGCATGGGAATCCGTTGCCAGCCATGCAGGATTTGATCAACAGTGACGAACGGGGCAATTCTTGGTCGGCAGTAGAAAGTTGGCTGCGCTCTTTCCAGAAAAGTGATCGGGTGCATTTGCACCAAGCCAAAATGGTATTGGTGGGCAATGGCGAAGTAGGAAAAACTTCTTTACAGCGCAGACTTATAGACCCGAAAGCACCACTTACAACAAAGGAGGAACGCACCCCCGGGCTGGAGGTAAGAGACTTTTGGCTAAAAAATATCGAGCCGAAGGAGACGGATTTAGATGCGCCTATTGATTTTCTGCTCAACATTTGGGATTTTGGCGGGCAGGGCAAGTACCGCGAAGTACAACAGATTTTTTGTAGCCGAAAAACCTTGTACTTGTTTGTTACAGCACACGACGACGACACTACCGATGATGATTATTCAACTTTTGAGTATTGGTTATCTATGGTGAATGCCTTTGGTGTAGAACCTACGGCCAATCACCCCAGCCCGGTCATCCACGTGGTGACAAAAATGGATGAGCAACCTCGTTTGGTGGACGAAGCCAAAAGGAAGGGCTTATTTCAAAATATCAATGGGTTCATTAAAGTAAGTTCCAAAACCCTTCAAAATTTTAAAGAACTAAAGGATCTGATTAAATCTGCCCTGAAGGACATTAGTTCAGATGTGTTTAAAGCAGAATACAGTCAATACTGGATCAATGTAAAAGAAGAACTAGAGCGCAGAAAAGGCGAAAATTATATTACCAAAACGGAATATTTGCGGGTTTGTACCGCGCATCGTTTAGATACACAGGAGGCAGAAAACTGGTTGCCAACATTGGGAAGAATAGGTACAGTGATCCATTTTGGTGAAGATCCTGTCTTGAAAGACTGGATAATTCTTAACCCTGTTTGGGCCAAAAATGCCTTGTACAAGGTATTGGAAAGCGAAATTGTATCAAACGGAATCATTCCTAAACAACTTTTTAAGGGCATTTGGACACCCGATTTCCCTGAAGAAACCCATGAGCACCTGATTGCACTCATGCGGGCGTGTAGGTTGTGCTTTGAGTGGGTCAACTTGCGCGGGGAAAGAGAATATGTCATTCCTGCCTTGTTACCTGCCGCCGCCCCACCACTTCCCGACTATTTACCGCATTTTGATTTTGAAACGAAATGTATCTATGATCCGTTTGTCCCTCCAGGAACGGTGAATAAACTCATGGTCGCCTTACAAGATCATTCGATCCATGAGTTGAGGACGCTGGAACAAGATGCCCCTACCAAATCAATGTCGCACACGAAAGTTGAAATTTACAAAGATTATATCTGGAAAAACAACCTCATCGTTCACGATCCTGTGAACCATATCTATGCACATGTGTGGGAAAATTGGACAGAAAAAAGTGTACATATTCGCCTTTTTGGAAAACAGCCAGAACCTTTGTTTCAACATCTTTGTAAGACCCTCGAATCCCTGAATCAGGAACTCAAAACTATGAAGTACATGTCTAAGTTGTCCCTTACAACTTACGGGTTGCATAAAGGCTCATGGATAACCTTTGATACTATGAAAACATTAGACACCAATTTTTTTGAAACTAAACCCAATCATAACAAAGTCATGAGTAAGCCCAAAGTATTTGTCTCTTACGCCCACAAAGACGATAGCCGCTACATGAAATTAGTGGTTGAACAACTTAAACTCTTTAGTGATTGGGAAATATTTGATGATCGTAGTATTCTCATTGGTGAAGACTGGCATGAAAGGCTTCAAAAAGAAGTGCAGGTTTCTGATTTTGCTGTTTTATTACTGACCCAGCCATTTATTAAGTCACCTTATATCAAACCACACGAATTTGAAAAGTTTATCGAACGTACTGAGAAAGAACAAAATTTTAAATTCTTCTCTATTTTATTATCTGATTGCAAATATGAAGAATGGAAATCGCTTGCGAAAAGACAATTTTTTGTAGCGCATGGTGAGGATTACGACCTGGCTAAACAATACCGCGGCAAACAAATTACTTTTGATCGTTTGGTAAAATTTGATAGTGACGGCGAACTGATCCCCAATTCATACATCGGTACATTTTTTATGAACTTTGTCGAAAAAGTCACTGAAGCCTTAGAAGCAAAGCGGCAATAATCATGGGTATTACTACTATTACACAACCCCTCCCCAACTCCCCCCACCGCCTCGACCTAACCCTCGTACAAGGCGGCTTCTTCCGCATGGGCAGCGACAAGGCGAAAGACCCCGATGCCTACGACGATGAACAACCCGATCACGACGTACAAGTGACCGATTTTTATATGGCCAATTATCCCGTCACGCAAGCACTTTGGCGCGCTGTGGTGGATTGGGCCAAAAAAGAAAATCCAGGTATCGCCTTTGAGCCGAACCCTTCTTTTTTCACAGGCGATGATCGGCCTGTAGAGCAAATATCTTGGGACGAAGCAAAGTTATGCATCCAATACCTGAATGAATGGACGGCCAACACCCTCATGCGACAAGCCGGCTACACTTATCGGCTACCCACCGAGGCCGAGTGGGAATACGCCGCCCGAGGCGGGATCCATAGCAATGGCTATAAATATGCCGGAAGCGACCTATTGAAAGAGGTGGGCTGGTACGATGACAATAGCCACGGTGAAACCAAGGCAGTAGGCCAAAAAGCCCCCAACGAACTAGGCTTGTATGATATGAGCGGCAACGTATGGGAATGGTGCGAAGACGACTGGCATGATGATTACAAAAAAGCCCCAAAGGATAGCAAACCTTGGATAGATAGGCCTGAACGGGGCACGTACCGCGTCTTTCGCGGCGGCGCCTGGGACGACTCCGCGCAGGACTGCCGCCCGGCGTGCCGCAACTACTGGTACCCAGGCTATCGCGACTTCGGCTTGGGCTTCCGCCTGGTCTTTGCCCTTCAGTCAGTTGGATAGTTATTCGGCCATTTCTGTGAGCAAAGGAAGGACGAACCCTTCGAGGGAGTGCACGCGAGGGAGGGAGGGACGATAAGTTAAGGTTACTTTGACACTTTAGAAAATCAGCAAAACTTGGGTCATCAACTTCTAATATGGCTTTTGTTGATAAAAAAGTTGTTGCTATTTACCCTGCTTCTATACAGCCAAGTCTTTTTGGTACTTTTTTGACTAAAAAAGTGACAAAAGCAAAGAGAAATGTAGTGGTCTTGGTCAACTGAAAATTAACCCTTAGTTCTACTTTGGCACTCTGGAAAACTGGTAATACTCAGGCATTCAAAGGCGGGTAGATTCATCCCCCTCCCCCCATGCGTATCAGGTTTGGGAATTAACAAATATATAAAAGTCATTGTGTGATTCTTTTTTTCCACGTTTTCGTTTCTCTGCGAGTGCCAAAATAGTTTGAGCAATCTGTTCTAAAACTAAGTCAATTGTACTGTCCTTGC
>JANMMZ010000049.1:0-27192 GCA_031373665.1 Saprospiraceae bacterium
TTTTAGAACAGATTGCTCAAACTATTTTGGCACTCGCAGAGAAACGAAAACGTGGAAAAAAAGAATCACACAATGACTTTTATATATTTGTTAATTCCCAAACCTGATACGCATGGGGTTTGGGGGCGGTGCAGCCGCCCCCAAACCTCATCCCCCGAAGAGCCGCCGAGTACAATCCCGCCGATAGGGAAACCGTAGGTCGGGAAGGCGGCGATGAGGGGTAAATTTTGTTTCGATTATCCCGTAGTTTAAATATTTTCATCCCTTTACTCAATTAAACGAACTTTTATAAGAAAGCCCTGTAATTCCTACGGGATTAGTATGAAACCATACTACAATAGCCTATGAATAGATATTCTCTACGGGAATTTGGGAGCGAAAGGGTCGCTATTTTTTAGGCTTAATTTTGATAGCATCAACTTTAAGTGAATATTTATTCATTTGTCAGGAAAAAAAATAGTCAAAAGTTATAAATCCAACTTTTGATTATTTACGAATACTATTCCAAGCCATATCAAAACACTGATCGAGTTCACCATCAGCGAGTTGTTGTTTGTTTTTGAGCAGTACTTTCACTATTTCGTGTAAGGATCCCTGTATATGTGCTTTAATTATTTCGACATGAAGGGTTCTAATGATTCCTTGTTCTTGTCCTGCTATCAGAAACTGGTTCAGGGATTCAAAAAGTGCTTCTGTCTCTTGCACAATATGCTCGGCTATTAACCCACTATACAAGAATTGCTCTACAAAGAGCATTTTTTCGGGTTTTTGGAAGCAAAAGGCGTAATATCCAAGCCACATATTGCGAAAAGTCTCATAAAAATTGGAGGCTTGATAATCAGAACTAAACACTACTGCTGCAATCTCTTGTTTGGTTTTATGATATAAGTCATTGATGAGGCTCTCTTTATCAGTGTAATAAATGTATAAAGTACCCGTTGCAATACTTGCCTCTTTGGCTACTTCGGCCATTTTTAGGCCATTGAATCCCGTCCTGATGACTAAACGCAGGGCGGCATCTCGGATTTGGGCTTCTTTGGTACTGTCTTTTAACTTAGGCATATCAGCGTGTGTTTGTATGCCGCAAAGATAAAGGTGTGAAAATGTAAAATCATAGTTATGGATGAATTATTTTTCACTTAGATCATTCCATATTGATAACCGCATTAGTAGTATTTGGAGTTCTCAAATTAAATCCCCACTTTTGTAATCTGTTTCGTTGCAACGTTCATACAGTTTCATTTAATCCCCTATTTTTAACCATGAGTCACCTGCAAATGAGCATCTGGCCCAATAATTTTTAAATCAATTATGCAACAATCATTTATCTTTGGCGCGCAGCAACCAACGCGCAGTAGATTTATTCTAACCGCCCTCCATGTTGCTTTTTCTGGCAGCACCGAGGAGGGCTTGTATGTTTCAGATGGATGCTACTTTCAGTCAACTATGTATAGTTTCGTATAAGACGGGAAATTACTGGCATTCCAAATCGCTTTCGCTCCAAGAGACTCTACAAATTAACCACTTAAATTTTGGCTCAATTAATATTACAAACCTGAGTGCGGTTGAAAAGTTACAGGTAGGTTTTGGCAATGACGAGTACCCTGATGTTACATTTAATTTAACACTGCAAGGTGTTACGGGTAATTATCTGGTTGTTTGGAGTTTTGGAGATGGCTCTGCCAATGCAATTGTCCAAAATAGCACAACTGTGCAACACGATTTCCCCGCTACTAATGGCAACATAAATTATTATGTTTGTGCAACGGTTACTTCCGGCAATTGTTCAAAGCAAATTTGTAAGACATATAATTTTGGTTGCGGAGTTAAGTTAAAGATGAAGTCCTGTATTAATTTCTAATCGTTTGGGGGAATACAGGTTTATAATGATAAAATAAGAGCTAGTTTAAGAACCCGACTAAATCAGTTCTGTATTCTCCTGAACATAAAATTACAAAATCATTTTAAAAAATCAGGAATGAACAATAAATATGAAATAAACTTCAATGGATTTGCTGCGTCGAATCCTGCCGATTATGGCAGGGTGGCATTTCACTTTGTAGCGAGGTTGGTTGCGCTGCGATTAAATGCCTGCCGTGTATTTACCTTTTTGTTATTTTTCGCCTATAGTTTAATTACGGCTCAAACGCTTTCAAAGTCTGTTAATCTGACATTTGAATACGGCGTTAAAAGAGATTTTTATAAAGAATTGCAGGTACTTGCCAATTCAGAGGAAACCATAAAAGGGCGCGCGTTGGGCTTTGCCTATGCAAAGCGTGTCGGTTTTCAGATCGGATATACTACATCTGCCTATTTTTCATTTGAGATTGGTTTTTTCAGGCAAGATTTTCAAATTGGCTGGAATCTGAAAAAACCACACGGGATTGGCTCAGAACAGTATTTTGAATCTGCCAACCTGTTCCCTGTTCGTATATCGAAGAAATTTTTTTTCCTTCATAAAAACCTCTTTATTGCTCCCGGGTGTGGGTATGTTTTAGGCTTTTCAAACGAGCAATTATCTTTAGGTGACGGAACGGGTACAGTCATGCTTACGACGAGTGAGCATAGTTATACGATTTTAGAGACTTTCTGGCAAGGGAAGGAATACGATGTAGAAAACTTTTGGGGAATGCTGGAGATTCGTTCTAATATCGGTTACAATTTGAATAAAAATTTTGGAATCTATTTGGGAGGAGGTATCTGGTTCGGTAACAAAATCGTAGGAAGAACAAATGCAGAATACCTGATTGATGGCATACCTACAGGCAAGATTTTCAACGAAAGTAAGGGGTCTAATTTCTTTTTTACCGGCGGGATCACCTATGCATTTTCTATGTTCTAATGCCAAAAGCGATGGTAATGTTTCAAATATGCCTAAGTAGTAGTCAATTTCATACAAAATTAGTAGATTATCGCTCAGATTTTGACAAAAACTTGTTGATGCCAAGTTATCGAATAGGTTTTCGATTTTAGGGCGTTTACTTGTGTTTGATATTCTTTCACTTAACAGGCTGTGTTCTATTCGGAGCGCAGCCTGTGATTTTATTACACAACATGAAATTTTTGATTGTTTTTGGGCTTTGGGTAATTTGCTTATTTCCGATTTTTGGCCAAAATAGATATGATAATAATTGGGTGTTCGCTAACTTAAATCTAGGCGGCAATGTCCTTAAAGTGTTCAATGATGCCTTTACACCACAGATAAAGCGCGTATTTATTCAACACTAATCTGTTTTTGATCTTTTGCCGTTACCCAGGCATCGAATTTTCGAGTCAGATAACGGTAAAAGATCAATTTTTTTTTTTGAAGTTCTCCACTACAACACTTTCACTTATGCGTGTCTTTACAACCTGCACCCTCGTGGTTTTTTACGCCCTATGCGCTCATGCTCAAAAGGAAGATTATACCTGGATTATGGGGATGGGAAACCCATTTCCGGACAGCACGGCTAAACTCAATTATATAGACTTTAAAGATGATACTTTTGCTGTTCAGTTGCTTATAAAAGATAACCCGATGTTTGGAGCCAATAGCGTGGTATCTGATAGCATGGGAAATCTTCTGGCCTATACCAACGATATAAATATTTACAACAGGTATCATAACCCGATTTTAAATGGCACCGGGTTTCAATCCATGACTCAGTATCCTTCTGGTTTTCCGCTGGATCAATCTGTACTCATCTTGCCTTTGCCTGATACCACCCTCTATGTTATGATTGATGCTACCTATGAGGATATAGTCATTGATGTTATTGTTAAAAAACTAAGGTATTCTATACTTGATCTTTCCTTTAATAATTTCCAGGGGAAAGTATTGCAAAAAAATATGACGATCCCTAACTCCCAGGATACCCTCAATATTGGGTTTATCAATGCGGTACGACATGCTAACGGAGATGATTGGTGGGTAATGGTGACCAAATTTGGAACGAATATACATCGAAAATACCTGGTTACCAAAGAAGGAGTCCAGTTTGACCATGATCAGCCTATTGGTGATTTGGTAGAAAACGGAGTGGGATTTGGTGCATTTTCTCCCGATGGACGTTGGTATGCCCGCTACATGGCCTATGGAAACACCTCAGATCCCAAGTCTAAAATGTACCTATATGCATTTGACCGTTGTACGGGTCAACTCAGCACCCCTATATCTCGGGACTACCCTTCTTCATCTGGTGTTTATGGGGGCTGTGTTTATGCTCCAAATTCTCAATTTTCATATGTATCAAAAGGAACATATATTTATCAGTATAACCTCAACGCCCCCGACATTTTGGGTTCTGAGTTGGTGGTAGCCACTTATGATGGATTTACGGATGCTAACGGGCTGCCAACCTATTTTTATGCTTTCCAATTGGCTCCTGATGGTAAACTATACGGAATCATAAATGGATTTAATTCTCACTATCTACACGTGATTAACCAGCCGAACCTTTCTGGCGATTCTTGTCAGGTATTGCAACATGCCATTTACCTGCCTGCGTATAATTTTGGAACAATACCCAACCTGCCCAATTATCGGTTAGGGGCTTACGATGGCATATGTGACTCTGTTGGATCATATATACCGTCTCTTACCAATACCTCCAGGAAACTGGTTCATGTCTGGCCTAACCCTGTGGTTGATTTTTTAAACTTATCCGTAGAAGCATCCATTACAGCTCGTGTGGATTTCAGGGTATTTGACTTAGCAGGTAAGGTTGCTTTGTCGCATAAAAATCTGAGCCTGAATCCCTCCGTTCACCTCAATATAAGTGAGTTACCGCAAGGCGCGTATTACTATATAATCACCGAATCGGGTAAGCCGATCAAGCAAGGGAAATTAATCAAGATGAGATAAGTAAGATTTATACCTTGCGCAACTCTGGTTCATCTACTCGTCTGACGACCTGAAGGCGCACCGATGAGACAATCAAGATAAAATTTTTATATAATTATTTTAAAGTTATAATTATTTGTTTTTTACTAACTGTACCACGAAGTCACAAAGACGCACAGAGGCAGACGAAATTCAGTATCTTGACCTGACCAATGTGCCTTCCGGCGTATATACCTGCACTGTCACTGGCAGCAATGGCGAACAGCAGATCATCAAAGTATTTATCGTAAAACCTTAATTTCTTCACTTAACAGGCTGCGTTCCATCCGGAGCGCAGCCTGTGATTTTATTGCACAATATGAAATTTTTGATTGTTTTTGGGGTTTTGATAGTTGGGTTCTATCCGATTTTTGGCCAAAATAGATACGATAATAATTGGGTGTTCGCCAGACTACATCTAGGCGGCAATGTCCTTAGTTTTAATGGGGACTCTTTGAATATATCGGCATTGGGGCCAACCGATGGAAGATCAAGAGAAGCCCTTGCAAGTATGAGTGACAAAGAGGGAAACTTTCTTTTTTATACGAACAACTGCGCAGTATTTGACAAAAACTACGAGTTGATGGAAAACGGCGAGGGCTTAAACCCAGGTCAGATACAGACCTATTGGTGTACCGTCAACCCATTTGCCAACCCTAATGACAACTCTGTAATTATCCTGCCGATGCCAGATAATGAACAAGTATTTCAGATTTTTCACTGGGATTATGAGGCATTTAATGTGGGGCAGCCAGGCGGCTCGCAGTTCGGCCCTTTACACCTGTACCATACCGTGGTGGATATGTCTCTAAATAACGGCCTCGGAATGATTGTCTCTAAGAACAACCTGATCATCGCGGATACTTTCAGTTCCTGCGCTTTGCAGGCCGTTCGCCACGCCAACGGGCGGGACTGGTGGGTGCTGGCACCAGAGTTCAATGGCAATTGTTATTACAAGATACTACTCGATCCCTCTGGGTCGCAAGTCATGGACAAGCAGTGCATCGGCAGTAACTGGGGAAAGTATGGAGAAGGCAGTGCTCATTTTACCAATGACGGCACTCGTTATGTGCGTTGCGATATTGAGTACGGCCTTAACATCTTTGGTTTTGACCGATGTACAGGGCAGCTATCAAACGATGTTCATATCCCTATCGGACCTCCAGGAGCGTTTTCGATCAATTGTGCAACCCTTTCGCCCAACGGGCGATTTTTGTACTATCATACACTAAAAAAAATTTATCAGTATGACCTTGACGCTCCGGATATTGATTCCAGCAAAACTTTAGTGGCCACCTACGACGGTTTTGTTAGTGTAAGCCAGACCGACTTTTACAAATCACAACTTGCACCAGACGGAAAGATTTATATCAACTCTTTTGGGCAGGTTTATTACCTGCATGTCATCGAATATCCTGATTCGGCTGGCTTGGCTTGTCAAGTTCGGCAGCATGCTATCGAACTGCCCAATTATCATTTTGCAGCCATGCCTAACTATCCCAACTATCGGCTAGGCGTATTAGCCGGCTCGTCCTGTGACACAATTAGCGTGGGTATCCATGAGTCACATCGTCAGACAAGCCAAATGGAGATTTACCCCAATCCTGCTACCGACCAACTTACGGTATTGTTTGATACCAATGAATCGTTTGAAGGTAAGATACTGATTCACGACATGCAAGGCAAACTAATCCATACTATCGAGCAAGGCTTTATATCAGGTCGCAATGTGGTCAATATCAGCGATTTCGCCCGTCTTCCTATGGGGGTACTCAATTTGTCTATTTTTGATGGCGAGAAAGTTCATGTTGCTCGTGTAGAGAAGATATAACTATCATAATTTCACCAGTACTTAGTCGGATTTATTTTTGGCGCTATTGTACCTCACATACTCCAAATAAGCCTCCGCGACTCGTTCCAACCCAGATTCAGCGACCATTGCCGCCCATTGCTGCATATTCCAAACGGGTTTTGGGGCAGATAACCAAGATAGCCATTGTTGAAAACTGGTTGGATCTATCCCTCCCGTTTTGGCGACTGCTAGGGATAGCACCATATTAGTGTCTTTGAAGAAGTATTCAAAAGCATCGTATTCGACCTGACGAAGATTGATGATAGGCTTTTGAATAGCCAAATATTCGGTCACTTTACTTGGCAATTGGTAATCGGTGCTATTGCCGATATTGAGGAGGGCATCCATTTGGCTCAATCCCAATCTTGTCTCCTCTCGATCACACTGCCCATGCAGTTTGAAACATGGATTGGTTTGCAGTATGGTTTTGAACGCAGGCTCAAGGTCGCCCCAAAGGTGTATCTCAAGGTTGTCGGCCCACGTCGGATCATTGTCTATGGTTTGGTTGGCGAGCATGACCAATGCGTTTGGTGTTCTTACCCGCTGAAAGAGGCTGCCCGCAAAACCTATTTTTACAGTAGTACCAGTCACAGAGGGGGCTGATAAACCATTGGGTGCAGGGAATAACAAAGGTGGGATAACCTGTATGTTTGTGGCTTTGGATACAAGGGGATACTGAGCACTGTAACGCGATTTCAATCGCTCGTGGGTCACTACAAATTGATCGGCCTTTTCTAAGATTCGGGCTTCTATATTTCGGAGTAGTCTATGGTATAAAATCTGGTAACTACGAGGGAACGCCTCATGCAAGGCAGGATCTCCATTATCGGCAATCCAATAAAGGGTGGGGTAGTGCTGCTTTGCCCATAAACCAAGCAAATGGCTTGTAAATGGCATAGAAACAGTGACTAAAACGTCAAATTCTTGCGTTTTCAGTATTGATTTTAAAGCAGTTCGCGCCGGTAAATACCAGATGCCGGCCTCATCTGGGAAGTGAATGCTCCGCCAAACATGACGGTGAAACCATTTTAAACACCGCGTCTTTAAACTAGTTTTTTTACCTTGATTAGGGTCGCTTTGGGCATTGTTTTTCTGGAATAATTGGCTCAATGATGCAGATCCAATGCGGTGTATTTTTATGCCATTCAAGTCATCGTCGTGCACGGTGGCCTTAGTGGTCAATACCTCTATTTCATGCCCCTCCTTTGCCCAATGTTCGGCGATAGCCGTCCAACGGTGCGCTCTAGGATTTTGTAAGGGCTTGTACCAACCCGAAATGATTAGGATGCGCATGGGAATAATACATTTTGGTATAATTGCCTTAATGCCGTCCTGCTTTGGTGAATATCAAAATGGTTCTGTACGTGGATTTTGGCGTTTTCGCTAAAGCCTTGGTACTCCGTGTTGTCCATTTCATAAAATCTTTCGATGGCGTGGCTTAACGCTTCGATATCGCGTTCGGCTACTAAAATTCCCGATTTATTATGGGCAACATAGTCTGGAATATCGCAATGGGTGGTCGCAATAATGGGAAGCCCTGATTTTTGAGCATCCAAAAGCACGACTGGTCCACCACCCTCGCAATCCCGATCAGCGGCATAAGTACTGGGATGGATAAACACATGAAATTGATTCAAAAACACCTGAAACCGATGGTGTTCGATGAAGTCGAGTACCTTAATATTGTCATCTAGTTGGTGGGTATAGATGTAATCCATGACACGTTGTGTCAGTGCGAAGTCACCCTTTTCTCCGATGAGGGTCAAGTGCATATTGGGGCAGGTTTTTAGGGCAAGGGCGAAGGCTTGGACAGTGTATTCTATGCCTTTTTTCTCAATAAATGTGGCTGCTTGTAATAATTTGAGCGTTTTAGATTGTTTTGGTGGTAGTGCATGGGATGTGAAGTCTGGCTCTAAGCCCAAGCGGATAACCTGTATTTTGTGGGCAGGGCATCCCATAGATACTAAAATGCTTGCCCCGTGCGCGCCTTCGCAGCAAAAGGCTGCGCCTATTTCGAATAAATCTTTATAAAGTGCTCTGAATTTAGGAAATACATAGGGTAATTTTTCATAATCATTTCCATAAAAGGATACTACCAATGGGATTTTCCGTTTGCGGGCAGCATACATAATCTCGCAGGCTACGGGGGCAAAATGGGCGTGAATCAGGTCGGTATCGCAGGTGGCTATTACCCGATTCCAATAGAATCTTTTTAAAAATCGGCTTACTTGTTTTTGGAAGCGGGTGACGGCCCACTCATTGTCCGCAATATCCCATTGGTAAAAAGGAAATGCATACTCAAACGCAGGATCAAAGTATTGGTTGCGCACGATCCAAGGCGAAGCAATTTTGGTTTTAAGTTGTTTTTGTCTATGCATGAGGCGGAATGCCCAGTTCATGGTGTGGGGAAGGTAAAAATGGAAACATTGCAATACGCGGATAGGGGTCATGGCTTCAATTTGAAGAATAATGAGGTCAATCCCTTCCAATGGGTCGCATTGAATATACGATTCAACATGGCATAAATTACCAAACCTAAACTACCGACAATAAGTAACTGTGGCCATTCCTGCACATAGTCAAGGTGGACTGGAATCCAGACCAAACAACCTGTAATCAAAGAAAAAAGCAAAGGGGGAAGCATGAGGCCGAAATAGGGCGCGATCTTGCTATGGAGATAGGGTTTTATTAGGATCAAGTAAGTAGGCATCACCAAACAACATTGAATGAGACAAAGCGCCAAGGCTATCCATGCCAATCCAAAAGGCGCAGTTAGGCTCAAGATGATAATATTAAAAGTCGCAAAACCAAGATTCCAATAGAAACTCAAACGGGCATTGGCATTGGTGATGGCTGGTATCATTGAAAATATGGCGGTGGATGTAATGAGGTAGGTACCAGCCATAATGGCCAAGAGATGGCCTTGATTGGCCCAAGCCGCCCCCAAGTAAATGTGGCAGAGGCTGGGCGATAACACACCAATCAATACATACATCGGAAAACTCAACATCACTGACCACCGTAGTAGTCGGTGGTATGTTTGGCGACTCTGGTTGGTATCATTACTGAAATTAGACATAAACGGCAGCATGACGGGGCCGAAAAAGGTGCTAATCAAGATCAGTGGCCGTACTATGACCTGTTTCAGAACTTCATAAATGCCCAGCGACTCAAGCCCAAGATAATGGGCTATTACGATGGTATCAGATCGTGAATTGAGGAAAGAAATGACTCGATCTGATATTTGATACATAGCAAAACGCCACCAATGCGTGATGGTGTAATGGTCAATAGAACCGATCCTCCCAAAAGCAAAGCGACCATTCCAAAGCAATAGGGTGGTACTTATAATGGCATTGGTGAGTGGCAAGGCTAAGAGTGCGTAGATACCCATGCCGTAATAAGCCAGACTCACAGATACGATTGAACTTGTCAAAACAGACAGCAATTCAATGATATTCAATACTTTAAATTGCAGTGTTTTTTTTAATATAGATTTATGGATGCTGCCAGTACATTGCAGAAACAATATTAGTCCAGCCAAACAGCACGAGATCCAGTATTGCGAGTTGGTATATCCAATATAAATAAAAACCCAAGCCAAGCCACCGAATATCATACAAAAGCAGATCCCAATACTGATACTCAAGTACCAAAAGGTGCGGTACTGATCATCAGATATAGATTTCTGAATAATCAAAGCATTGGATAGTCCGGCATCGGTGAAAAAGTAACCAAACCCAAGTAAAGTCTGAATGAGCGACATGATCCCAAAGTCATAAACAGGTATAAGCCGTGCCATGATGTAGATGGTGACAAGTTGGCAAAGTGCTGCACCGCCAGTTCCAAATATACTCCAGCGTAATCCTCTGCCGATTCCCTGATCCAGATTCATTACTTTTTAGCCTTCACCGACTTTTTCCCTTTCGTTTTAGCAGTGGACTCTTTTTTATCAAATGCACCGGGCATTTCCTTTTCCACCAAGGCTTTTACCTCTTCCAAGGTGAGGGTGCTGGCCTGTTCTGCGGTCATTTTACCGCCGTCGAAACGGGGTAAATTCAGCATTTGGCGACCAACCTTAATAAATGGCCCCCAGCGACCGTTTTCGACCGAAAGACTTAGTTCTGGCCAGTGTTGTATGTACCGATTCGCTTCTTTTTCTATTTTCGCTTCGATCAATTCTTTGGCTTGTAGTTCCGTGATCTGATCAAAATTGACGCGGGTTGGCACACTGACATACAGGTCTGCCCACTTTACAAAAGGCCCAAATTTGCCTTTGCCCTTAGTAATAGGTAGATTTTCGTAGTGGCCAAGTGGCTTATCTGCTTCTAGTTTTGCATCTACCAACTCAATAGCGCGTTCAAATGATACTTCAAAAGGATCTTCTGCCTTCGGCAATGATATAAACTGAGTGCCATATTTCACATACGGGCCGTACCTGCCAGTACTCACCTCCACGGTTTCGCCTTTGTGCTCGCCCAAGGTACGAGGCAGGGCAAAACAAGCCAGCGCTTCAATCAAGGTAATGGTTTCCAACGATTTAGACATTGGAAGGTTGGCATAACGAGGCTTTTCTTTTTCTTCCAATTCTTCGCCCGTACCGATCTGAACTACTGGGCGGCCTAGGCTACTCATGCGCACCAAAATGGTGCGACCCGAATCAGGATCAAGACCTAAGATCCGCTCGCCACTGGCGCGGTCGGCATCTTTTAGTGTTTTTTCAACATCTGAATGGAAGGGTCTGTAAAACTGGTCTATCATTTTAGTCCAATCCATTTTACCTTCCGAAATATCGTCAAATTCACGTTCTACACTGGCGGTAAAGCCATAGTCCATGATTTTTTTGAAATGCTCATCCAAAAAATCGCAGACGATCATACCAATGTCCGAAGGACACAGTACATTTTTAACCGCACCAGTCAGTTCTTTTCCCGTTGACTTTTGTATAACATTGGCCTTCAATGTCAAAATCTGAAAACTGCGATGTTCTCCGTCCTTACTTTCTTTGGTTACGTAGCCACGATTGACCTCCATGATCCTAGAAATAGTAGGGGCATAGGTAGAAGGGCGACCAATACCCAATTCTTCCAGTTTTTTTACCAAACTAGCCTCTGTGAACCGTGCCGGAGGGCGCGTAAATCGCTCGGTAGCGGTCATTTCGTCGAGATCCAGTTTTTGACCGACGCTCAATGGTGGCAAAATGCCAGAAGTTTCTTCGTCTTCATCGTCGGTGCCTTCCATATATACCTTTAGGAAACCTTCAAATTTCAAGACTTCGCCTTCGGCTATTAAGGTACTGCCTTTAGTATCTTGTACTGGTGCAGGGGCGATTCCAATTTGTACGGTTGTCTTTTCCAATTCGGCATCGGCCATTTGACTGGCCATAGCACGTTTCCAAATCAATTCGTAAAGCCGTTGTTCGTCATTGTTTTGGCTTACTTGCTGCTTTTCTACATAGGTAGGGCGTATGGCTTCATGCGCCTCTTGGGCAGAATCATTTTTAGTTTTGAATCTGCGTACCTGATGAAAGCGTTGTCCGTACAATTTAGTAATCTCATCACCAATAGATTGTATGGCCGTTTCCGACATACTGGTCGAGTCGGTACGCATATAAGTGATGTTACCTTCTTCATACAGTTTTTGAGCCACTGACATAGTACGACCCACTCCAAAACCCAATTTTCGGCTTGCTTCCTGCTGTAGGGTAGAAGTGATGAATGGCGGTGCTGGCTTGCGTCTTGTAGGACGAACATCAACATTGTTGACTGAGTAAACGGCATTTTTACATTTTTCTAAAAATGTATTGGCTCCGCCTGCATCATCATAACGCTGGGGAGATTCTGCCTTGAAAGAAACCGATTTGCCTTGACTATTGTTAGCCCAAAATTGTGCGACAATCTTGAAATACGGAGATACATTAAATTGTTGTATGTCACGTTCGCGTTCTACGATCAGTTTTACGGCCACAGATTGTACCCTGCCAGCAGAGAGTTGGCCACGTACTTTTTTCCAAAGCAGACCAGATAATTCCCAACCTACGAGCCGATCCAATACGCGACGCGCTTGCTGCGCATTCACAATATCCATATCGAGCAAACGTGGGCTTAGCACTGCTTTTTGGATAGCAGGCTTGGTAATTTCGTGAAAAACAATGCGTTTGGTGGTTTTTACATCCAATCCAAGCACTTCGCAAAGGTGCCAACTAATGGCTTCTCCTTCGCGGTCTTCGTCCGTTGCCAACCAAACTTCGTCCGCTTTCCCAGCTGCTTCTTTCAGTTCTTTAACTGTTTTATGCTTATCTAACGAAACCGTATATTTGGGTTTGTAGTGATTTTCCACATCTACTCCAAGGTCATTACCTTTCTCTAAGTCGCGGATATGCCCATAAGAAGACTTGACTTTAAAGTCACTTCCAAGGTATTTTTCAATGGTTTTAGCCTTCGCCGGTGATTCAACAATCAGGAGTTTTGTCGCCATATTTTATATGCAATGTCTATGATTTTTAAACAAAAATCGCTGCAAAAGTACGTGCTTTTTATACTTTGCAAGGAATTCTACCTAAAATGATACATTTTTTTTTATTTTACTCGCATTCTTTGATCTCTCGCTCCCAATCTGTCCTTGCAAATACAATGATTAGAATACCCAAAATGACCATCAAAATTTTGGCTACAAAGGCAAAAAGACTACCGCCCCATTCCAACCATTTTAAAAAAGCCCAATAGGTTCCGGCTAACTCCATCACTATGGACGTAAAGCCGAATATGAACATTAATAGTCCGGTGAGTAGAAGTGTGTTTTTATATTTTAACATAAAATAAGTGGATTTAGGAATAAAAACAAAGCACAAAGGTCAATGTTTAGAGCCGATAAAAAAAGTAAGGAGCGGTGAAATAATAACTGTTCTTTTTAAGTAGATTGGTTTTTATCCAAACAACTATCTTTTCGTGCGAATAGTGGTGCTATTTAAGGGAAAAGATGGGCAGTTTGGGTGAAAACCAATCAGTTAAAAAGGATAAGTTATTTTTTTGCCGCTTCTAAGCAAGAAAGAAATAAAAATAACCAAAACTCCCCCTAACTTTGGTGCTTCAAAACCACCACTGTTTTTCTTTTGAATTTGACCAATACACTCAAACTTATAGAATGCCCGCGTGATGCCATGCAAGGGCTTTCCAAATTTATCGAAACGGATGTCAAGGCAGCCTATATCGATCAGTTGCTGCGTGTCGGCTTTGATACCCTCGATTTTGGCTCCTTTGTCAGTCCCAAGGCTATTCCGCAAATGCGGGACACTGCTGAGGTGTTGTCTAAATTAGACCTTAGCAAAACACAAACCAAATTACTGGCCATTGTGGCCAATGAGCGTGGGGCAGAAGAGGCTTGCCAATATCCAGAAATCAATTATTTGGGGTATCCATTTAGCATCAGTGAGACTTTTCAGTTGCGCAATACCAATGCGACCATCGCAGAAAGTTTGGAGCGTACGGAAGCCATACAAGCGTTGTGCCTGAATCATGGCAAACAATTGGTGCTGTATATTTCCATGGGCTTTGGAAATCCGTACGGTGATCCTTGGAATGTGGACATTGTACAAAAATGGGTTTCCGCATTAATGGCACTTGATATTAAAATATTTTCACTGTCTGACACGATCGGGTGCTCAAATCCTGATAATATCTCATATCTTTTCAATAGTTTGGTCCCTCATTATCCGAATATTGAGTTTGGGGCACACTTACATACCCAGCCACACAATTGGCGCGAAAAGATAGAGGCGGCTTGGATGGCCGGATGCCGACGATACGACGGCGCTTTGCGCGGATTTGGCGGATGCCCTATGGCTAAAGATGACCTCACTGGCAACATGGCCACTGAAAACATGATTCAGTTTTTCGATGATATTAAGGCTGATCTAAATATTGATCGTGCGGCATTTGGCAAAAGTATGGCTATGACGGAGGGTGTGTTCCCACATTGAGGGTTTATCGCCCGCTCCGATCTATGATCATCGCACTGGCCTGTTGGGTTGCCATCATCAATATATCTTGAATATTTACATGGGCGGGTCTAGTCGCCATAAAATAAATAACCTCTGCGACATCAGATGATTTCAACGGCTGGAAGTCATTGTAAATACTGGCTCGGTCGGCATCTCCATCAAAGCGGGTGAGGGCAAATTCCGTTTCTTCTACATGACCGGGACTGACTTGACTAACTTTGATATTGTGCTGGTGCAGGTCGAATCGCATAGATTTGGTAAGGGCATCCACTGCAAATTTAGTGGCGGAATAAACGTTCCCATTTGGATAGGTTTCTTTGCCCGCAGTAGAACAAATATTGATGATATGCCCTTGGCGACGTTTCACCATGTTGGGTGATATAAATCGGGTAACATATAGAAGCCCTTTTATATTGGTATCTATCATGGTTTCCCAATGTTCTATATCTCCTTCGTGGATGGGAGCCAAGCCTTTGGCCAAACCTGCATTGTTCACCAGCACATCTATATCGTGCCACCCTTCGGGTAGGTTACTCAAGGCTGCCTCCACAGCACCTGCATCTCTGACATCAAATGGCAACATGAGCATTTCTGTATCCCAGGTTTCTTCAAAGTATTTCTTTATTTCTATCAAGCGATCAATCCGCCTGCCAGTCAATATGAGCCTGTACCCATTTTGGGCAAATATGGCCGCTGTGGCTTTTCCTATCCCAGAAGTAGCCCCTGTAATCAGTACTGTTTTTCCGTTTTTGGGTATTTTTGAAACGGGCTGAAGTACTGGTTCGGTGTCTGTTGTCTTTTCTTCTGGAACAGGCACGAAGGGTACATCCACATTTGGTTCGGGTACTATTGGGGCGGTGTCCACTTGTACATTAGAGTCAGTATTTACTTTTGTCTCAAATAAGGCGTCTAATTCATTAGATCTCAAGGTGTTATCTAAGGAAATGGCATAATTATAGCGATTTTTAGCATCGGAAAGGTCACGATTTTCGATGCTAAACTGAGCCAGCGCCAAGTGAACTTGGGCATCTTTTGGATTGTATTCTAGTGCCTTGTGTAAGTAATGGACAGCCGTTTCCTTGTAATCGCGTAGGTGTTCGGCAGTCATTACGCCCAATTTGCTGAAAATATCGGGGTAGTTTGGCTCTATTTCGGAGGCTCGATCCCAACAATACTTAGCAAATAAATAATCGCCCTTAGCAACAGCCATATCACCCATCATATCATACGAGCGGGCTTCTTCGTGTAAAGAAGATTTGCTGGCAGCCATCACTTCTACTGGAGTAGATGGCTCAATTTCTATAACCTCTGGTATCTCCGTGGGTGAGACCAAGTTTTTGGCTTTCTCGTAAGCCGTTTTGAATGCCTCTACCTCAGGATATTGCTCAATAGCCGCTTCAAAAAGGGCAAAACCTCGATCGGGTTGTCCATTGTTCACCCATAAACAGGCATCCGATATGGTTTGTGTTATATCGGCATCACTGATCTGCGGAGCAGTGTTTTCTGCTGAAAACGCTGCTATTTCTAATTCAGTAAGGTGACTATTGCCTAATAAAGACTCCATAGAGGGCAATCCGAAATCGGCAGTATCTTGATGCTCTACCAAAGGCGTTACCACTGGCTCTAGGTCTGCTATCTCCATCACAGGTATCGTTTCGGGCGATTCTACTGCCAATTCGGGTATTTCTAAGGGCTTCAAATCTGTATCAACCACGGGTTCGGGCGATAGCACACCCCCCAAAACTGGGGTTGGAGGTAGCGATACAGGTTCTGTTGGTTGGTTAGATTGTTCATTGGAGTGTTCTAAGTGTTTGTACTGACCATGCCAGTCTGAGAGGCCGAAGGCATTGAAAAAACGTTCGAAATCATTTGATTCTAACTGCTCTAGGGTAATATATCCGGTTTCTCTTAGTGCACCAATCAAATCGCCCATTTGATTCGCAATCAGTTGTACCCGGTCCAATTCTTCTTCGATTTGTTTTTTTGCTTCGCCCGATGCGCTTTGATATTGTTCACTTACGCCCAACCAGATATTCTGCCAATGGGTCATATAGTGCAGGGCATTCACCATACGATCTATGTGGGTTTCTATACTGTTGCCTGCTGCGTTTTTGCCGTCGCACAAGACTATGAGTACCTGATTTTTACCCTTGAAACCTGCAATAGCATTAAGCATTCCTTCTACTGCTTGCCTGTTTTTTAGAAAATTATCGGAAATCAGCAATAAAATAGGCTCATTGGTGGCCGCAAGTGTGGCTGCGATGGGTTGTTCCGCATCAGTGATATGTTCGAAAGGGATTCCGATTCGCGATAATTTGTGGTCAATCGCTTCTGCCAGATCAATATTGGGAGTGCTGTATGCGAGCAGGATTCTGTTCATTTTGTAAGGGCAATTATAAACTTTTGAGTAGGGATTCAAATTCGGCTTTAAAGGCCGCATGTTTGGATGTGGCAGGACCATCAAAACCTGTATGTACCAGCCTGACCTGATTTTTTTTATCCAAAATAATCATGGTAGGAAACGCCATGACCTTATCCAAGGCTGGGAAAAATTTTGCAGCTTCTTTGGTTGTAGCATTTCCGGCATACACGAGTTCGAAGGGCAGGTTCATCTTTTTCTTATATGCTATCAAATGAGCATTGGCTGCTTCTGGTGTTTTATTGCGCTCAAATGAAAATCCAACCACTGCCAATTGGTTGGCCATTGCTGGATTGGCCTTTATATAATCGCGTAAAAAAGCCTGTTCATCTTTGCAATTGGGACACCAAGTGCCAGATATGGTAAATATTTTTATTTTATTGTCAAAATCAGGGCCTGGAAACGTAAGGCTTTTGTTCTCGAGCGTTTGAACACTAAATTTAATGTTATTGCCTGCTTTTATCTTAGTCAATGTATTGGCATTCTCTAGGGAGAAGTTAGGATCTTTCCATGCTTGCCACAAAGCGCGGTGGTGCTTGCCGGAGCGAAATTCTCCATTGAGGGTATCATTGCGGATACTTCCCGAAAATAGGAATGCATGGGCTCCATCGAAACAAGAAAGGAAAAATTTGCGACCTTGCACCGTTCCATCCAAGTAGCGGTAGTCTCCTGTTTCCGTTCTGAATGTACCGGATAGGCGGTTGCCTTCTTGTTTTAGTTCGGCAATTGCCTTGTCTTGCACCGTATCATTGACACCAAACAAGGTTGCCCAATTGCCACTTAGGTCTGAATCAGGTTTTTCTTTAAGGGATGTGAATCGGTAGTCGCGGCCTGCATGGGCATAAAATGGGATACTATAATTGTCTTTGGTGGTAACCACCCATTTGCCTTGCATCACTCCACCCCTGATCTCTGCGTGGATATAGGATTGATATTCTGGAAACCATACATTCATCGTATCACGCGCTTGAGTTTTATCGCGGCCATACTGTATGCTATCCAAGCGGATACGCTCCGTTCCATTGATGATTTCAATGTAAAAACGCTCGTTATCTAGGTAAGTTACTTCAAAATTGAAGGGGAGTTCGCCCGGTTTGAACTGTTCGTACAATATGCTCACACTGTCTTTATCATTGAAAGGAACTCGGTATTTTTCCAATTCTAAAACGCCCCGCCAACGACCAGGTGCTACCCTTGTGTAGGCCGCATCGGTAGAAACACAGGCATTAATGCACATGGTGCATAAAAATAAAAAAGTAAAAAATCGTATGATAAATTTCATATAAGTAGTTGTGTGAAAAAAAACCGTGTTTTGATTGCTTGCAAGTTTGAAACTGACAAATCTGTCATTGTTGAAACGGTGGCAAAAGTAAAATAGTTTTGGGTCTCTGCCAATTTTTAGGTGATTTGTTTGATGGAGGAGGCATAAAAACGAGAGCCACCCTTAAAACATAAGGATGGCTCTCGTAGTTCATTTTATCGGCGTGTGCGAATTTTTTGCGTTTGCAATATTTCCGCTAATGAGATGAGGCCGTTGCCTACTGCGAACAGCCCTATCGTTACCATAAGGATTAACATAAAAAAAGATGATTAAATAAATGATAGATAACCCACAAAATCCAATAATGATGCCAAAATGCAAATCATAAAAAAAATTTAAATCTTTTTTACGCCAAGAAGCAGATAAGTTGTAATTTTGTTTTCAAATTCATCGTTGAAAATCTAATTTGAACCATTAATTATGCAAAATTGGCTTAAAGATGTCGTAGAGCGCAATGCTTTTGGGGTTTGCCAGTACCTTGGCGATAAAATGAACATTTCTCCCTTGGTAGTCAGAACTTATTTTATATACATATCTTTCATAGGCATGGGATCCCCCCTCATTGTCTATTTATTTATTGCATTTTGGGTCAATATCCGCAGGTATATCAGGAGAGGTAAGAACATGATGTTTGAGTAACTGCCTATTATAGTCAACTGCGCATCATGATAATATCCATTTGATACACCTTGCCCGCTTCCAGTAAATACCCTTGTTTTTCAAGCGATTTCAGGCCAGTCATTTGCACCCGTACGGTATAGTTGGCTGGTGCTACCTGAAAGGTACACCTGCCTTTTTGGCCGCTTACTTTCCCGTGCATTTTATCTTTGTCGCGGCGCATCAATACCGTGGCGCCACTAATAAGTTCACGTTGGTCAGAGCCTAAAATTAAGACATTCACAATGGCTTTATCGGTGGCTTTTTCACCAGTTTGTGCAAATCGAACCACCCGTGATTCCGTTAATTGTATCAGTGAATCAGTCGTTAAAACCATAGTGGTGTCTTGAGCCAACAACAAGGTCGGAGCGAATAAGAAGGAAAGGAGGGTAAATCGGAAAAATTGGATTAACATAAGTAAATTAAATAATTGGTCAATAAATTGATAGTTGTATTTGCCTTGGTGTTGAAATTACGGCTGCAAAACTACATTGTTCTTTGGTTTCATGCGTACTTTTGCGCCATGAAGTCGTTACACCTCACGTTTTTAGGGTTTTTAATCTCTTTTTTGTTGGTATCTTACCAGCCAATAGAGACTATTACCTTGGCTGCATTGGGTGAAAAACTATTTTTTGACCCCATTCTTTCAGAAGACAGTACCCTGAGTTGTGCCAGTTGTCATATCCCTGCTTTTGCTTTTTCAGACACTGTTGCCTTTAGCAAGGGGGTAGGAGGGCGGCTGGGTAAGCGAAACACTCCTTCGGTTACCAATATGGCTTCAAGGCCTCATTTTTTCTATGATGGACGCGCCGCATCATTGGAAGATCAGGTGCTGATGCCCATTTTTGATAGTATGGAAATGCGGGCAAATAAGCATCTAGTCAATGCTCGATTGCAACGGCATCCTGTCTATAGCGCGGCCTTCACTTCGCTTGGCCAACAGCCCAATGTAGAATCCTTGGCCTTGGCATTGGCTGCTTATATTAGGGAGTTGGAAACTTCAGATAGTCCTTTTGATTTTTGGATGAAAGGAAATGAGGCAGCCATGAGTGTCGCCGCTGTTAGAGGTCGCGAAGTGTTTATGAAAAAAGGCAAATGTTTTGATTGTCATTTTTCTCCCGATTTTACGGGCGATGAATTCAGAAATGTTGGGTTATTCACTGGGCAAGGAAAATTTGCAGACCAAGGCCGTTTTGCTATAACAAAAGATAGTGTTGATCTTGGTAGATTTAAAGTGCCGGGTCTGCGCAATGTGGCGGTCACCGCCCCTTATATGCACAATGCCATGTTTACAACTTTGGATGAAGTGATTGAGTTTTATGATACTCCCGATAAAATTATCAAAGGCAGCCTCAATAGAGACACCTTGCTCCAGCAACCATTGAACCTGACGCCACTCGAAAAAACTGACCTAAAAGCCTTTTTGGAGGCACTCACTGATAAACGATTTAAATAAAGATAGATATTCATGTCAAATAATATTGCTACACGCTTAATTTTTATGCTGGTCGGATACCTCATCCTAAAGTTTTTTGGAGGATCTTTTGGACACTTAGTGCTTTACCCAGTTACCTTATTGGTAACGTTTTTACATGAATTTGGTCATGCCTTGGGTGCTTTACTTACGGGCGGTAAGGTGGAAGGAATGCAGATTAATCCTGATGGAAGCGGCTATACCGTATCGAGGGGGGGCAGTCAGGCTATTATTCTGATGGGCGGGTACTTGGGCAGTGTCATATTAGGCAATTTATTGCTTTATATTGGTGTTCGCAAGCGTCAATTATCGAAAACGGCCCTTATGACTCTGGCGATTATCATGTTCAGCGCAAGTATTTTGTGGTTCGAGTCTTTTGTCAGTTCTGGTATTTTAGTAGGCTTTGCTGTAATATTGTACTTGATTGCCAATCGGACTAATTTGACACAAGATGTACTCATGTTTTTTGGGTTGGCTACTGTATTATATATTATTCAAGATTTTAATGTAGGCCCCAAAAGTGACTTGGCGATGTATGAAAATACGGTTGGAATTTTTCCTTCTCAAATTTGGATGTACATTTGGCTCGCAGTGGCCATTTTATTGACTTTTTCCAATGTTAAAAATATCCTGAGATCCATTCGGGTTTAAATATATACAACTGATGAAACGAGTTTCTATCAAAACCGCATCCAGATTGGTCATCGGTTATATGGTACTAGCCTTTGGTTGGTGGGCTTATAGTATATGGAATAAAAACGACCAATTGACCATCGTCCGCAAGGAAGTGTTGGCACTTCGATACAATCCAAGTCAATCCCTACCTTTGGAGGAAACTCCTGCCTATCAAAAAGTTGAAAAAGATTGGCATAAGGGGCATCGGATGGTCATCGCTGAAGGTTTTTTCTTTATGGGGTGCTTGTTTTTTGGGCTTTGGCTGATCAATCGTAGTGCCAATCGGGAAGTGCAGTTGGCACGACAACGGCGCAATTTTCTGCTCAGTATTACCCATGAATTGAAATCACCCATTGCCTCTGTCCGCTTGGTGTTGGATACTATTGCCAAACGTGACCTGACCAAGCCACAACTTGATAAACTCTGTGCGGGCGGCTTAAAAGATGCTGCGAGGCTACAAAATCTGGTAGAAGATCTCTTGCTTGCTGCCCGACTGGAAGACAAATGGCAACCTTTGCCAGAACCTATCGTGTTGCATACCATCGCCACAGAATGCGCAGAAGCCTTGAAAATCCGATTTCCCGACTCCAATATCCAGATTTTGATACCAGCCTCGCTGCCCATCATGCAATTTGACAAAGCAGGACTGACAGCCGTACTGAAAAATCTAATGGAAAATGCCGTAAAATATGCGCCAACGGGGAGCAATATCACGGTAGAAGCGACCAAGCAAGCCCAACAACTGCGGTTAGAGATTAAGGATGAAGGCCCTGGGATTCCTGTCGCCGAAAGAACGGCTGTATTTGAAAAATTTTATCGAATAGGCAATGAAGAAACCCGCCAAACTACGGGTACTGGTCTCGGTTTGTTCATCGTTAAGCAAGTGGTAGCGGCACACAATGGTACGATTGAAATATCTGACAACCGACCCAATGGTACCATATTTACCATCTTGATATGAGCCTACCCACAAACGAGGTTTTTCAAATCATAGTGCAGGCATTAAGCCCGCGTTACGGATTGGGCGAAGCACAAAGCATCTCACGCATATTTCTGGAAGATGCTTTTGGTTTTAAACAAATTTCGGCAAACCAAATGCTTGATAAGGCTCAAATCCAAGCCTTTGAAACCAACTATCTGCCTCGTCTGAAACAGGGCGAACCCTTGCAGTATATTTTAGGGGAAGCCGACTTTTTTGGACTCAAATTTCGGGTCTCTCCCGATGTTTTGATTCCGCGACAAGAAACCGAAGAACTGGTAGATCAGGTATTACAACTTAAAAAACAATACCTCAACTCCACTCCCAAAATCTTGGACATTGGTACGGGTAGCGGCTGTATAGCCATCAGTATTCAAAAAAAATGGAAGTCTGCTCAGGTATCGGCCTTAGATATAAGCCTCGATGCCTTGACCTTGGCGCAAGCCAATGCCGACCGACATCAGGTTCAGGTTGATTTTAAGCAAGTGGATATACTCAATTCGAGCGAATGGGAAATGTTTCCACCAGCATATTTTGATATCATCGTTAGCAATCCGCCCTATATCGCCCAATCAGAATTGGTAGATATGCCCGATTATGTTACTGACTGGGAGCCGCATTTAGCACTCTTCGTAACGGATGAAGATCCTTATGTATTTTATCGCCGCATCGCCCAATTTGCCAAAGAAAAACTTTGTTCAGGGGGGTACTTGCTTTTTGAGGTCAATGAATTCAAGGCAGCATTGGTCGTTTCCATACTGGAATCTGCTGGATTTGAGGCTGTTACCTTGTTGCAAGACCTTAGTGGGGCTGATAGGATGGTTATGGGGAAGTTAGGGTCGTTGTGATAGAGAGAAAAATAGATAACGAACCTTTTCACTTCGTTTTCTATTTCCCTCCCATCTCTGGAAACATTACTTTCGTGTATCACTTAGCCTTCTGCGGCTCTCCAAATATGAAGTCGTCCATCACAGAAACATCATACCCGGGCCCGTCATTGGGACCAAGTGCGGTATCTCCGTATTCGATCTGAACCCGATGTACCACGGCTTCTTTAAAAAACACCCCAAGGAATACATGGCCTTCATTGAGGGCAGGTGTGCCATACACGCCCAATGATTTGTCATTGATATCGAAGTATTCAAAAGCCGCATTTTCTGCCCTATCTACGTCAACATACACTGCTCCAAACCCACGTACCACTGCTTTCTCGTTGGTTCCCGGCACATAAAATCGAATATTGGCGATATTACTCCCCACCGGAGAAAATAGGCGTTGGCCGCTGAATGGCGGAAAAATCTGAGCATAACTAGCATTGATATTACCAAATGACACAGGCGTGCCAGTCGGATTGTCGCTATCGGCACTCACCATCAGGCCAGTACCGGGTGTGCTCAGTACGATTCCTCGCGCACGAGGAGCAATTGGCCCATTGAAAATATCGGGAGTATATAGGTTCGGTGCTGATTCCGAATCCGTTAGGCCATCCCAATTCACTTGCCTGAAACCAGTGGTTCCTTTGGTTCCCGGCTCACCTCCATGATCGGTATTACCCAATAAGGCTTTATATTCGGTAATAGCCGATTGGATATTGGAGGATGCTGAAATAACTGTTGGTTTTTCTGTGACAACTTCTTCCTTTTTACAGGCGAAAGTGCTGAGTAGAAGAGCGGCTATGAAAAGGCCGTTCATCTTGATGGTTGAGTTGATACGCATTGTTACTTTTTTGATTTTGTAATGAAAGAATTTGCTTCATCCTAAGTTTTGAGGAGGCTTCATTTTTATTTCAAAGTTACCATAACCAAAAAGCAGGTGCACTGGTAAATTGACATTTGGAGGTAATTCGATGTCAAATGGTATAGAATACTTAATACTTGGCTAGGAAACCTAGCAAAAACAATGGAAGGTTGTAGCGTTTCCAATTGGCAACTCATTGATGCCTTTGGTAAAACAATAGCGACAGGAAAGGGCTTTTTTTATACCCAAAAGAGTTGGAATAAAATAAAAAGTCCCCTAGATTATTTGGAGTCATAAAAACTTGACGTATATTTGTGCCAACAAAATATCATAATGTGTCCCACTCACACCAACCATCATACAATCTTGACTCGCACATCATGCGGATACTCGGCCTTTATGGGCGGGTATCCGCATTTTTGTTGGGAGTGGTTGGGCGGATGAGTTGCGTGAATCCAACTAGATTTGGTTGGATTCACGCAACTGGACTGGTGACAAAGCGGATTTTCACGCAACTTGGGGTATGTGGGGAGTTGCGGGAAACCATAGTTCGCTGTGACTAGAAAAGAACAAAAAATGTAAATAAAATGATAAATAATCAACCGTTTTCATTTCGCCTCCGCATATGTTCTTTCGCCAAGCCCATCTAAGAGTACACAAATGAAAATATCAAAAAAACTATCAATTATGTTTAAAAGGATTTTTTTTGTAACCATGCCTTTCCTGATAACCGGATGTTTTACCGTTCATAAAACTTTCGACGTCAGCGGAAAATCTGAAATGCTTCTAAAAAAAGAAGCGCTTGCCAATATTTTGGTTGATCTGTCAAAATCGGAGGCAGATATATCGGCACGGTTTGACAATATTCATTATCCGCTTAAGTTTGGCAAGGAAAAAATTTATCTTAAGAGCAAGGAACCAACGGAGGTAAAAATAAAATTTTCGAATCTCGACCTCATAAAACGTAAAAATACGGATATTATTTATCTTAAACCGAAGGCGGATAAATTGGGTATTGAGTTTGTTCAGCCGCTTCCAGTAAGAAGGAAGAACAATCGGTTTTACGTTAACAAAGTCGTGTTTGACAGTCAAAAAGAGGAAATAAGATTAAAAGCCCAAATCAGATTATTAAGTTTTTTTGTCTTTGGAAATAAAATGCAGATCGATCATGCCCCGATTCCTCCGGTTCAGGCTGCTTGGGGAAACTTAACCACAACGGTGATCGGGCTGACAACAAAAGTCGATGCGCACTTGGGTGGGGGGAAGGACTTAGCCGACGGTTGCCAAAACGATTTATTCTGGAATGGAAGCAGCCAGATCAATAGTGGTGGCAATAGTAACTTCGGCATGCGCTCCAACGTGCGGTATGAGCATTGGACTTGTGGAACATTTAAAATACCAATATTCCAGAAAACCGCAGATATCGATTACAATATTATCGTACGCTCAAGCGATGGGGACGTCTTTTGCTCCGTAGATGTGACAAACCTGCGCGGGGTGTCAGGAGCGGTAGAAGATATCATTGAAAACTGGTTTAGCATCGAACTGGGTAAAACCCTAAATCTTTCTTTAAAAAACTATTTGATCAATCTCAAGAAAACTGACTTTACCCGAGCCTCTGATAAAGACCTGAAAATAAATGCAAATTTCGAATTGATCTATCAACTGGATGAATCTGAAGAAGAAATTTCTGGCAATTTCTGGAAAGTATCCTATGGCGGTACCGGAAAATGGCGCAGAATGGCCAAGGCAGACATTCCCGTCTCAGAACTTGAATTCGGGGATTTTGACGGCGATAAAATCACCGACGTATTCTCGACAAAGGATGGCCAATGGAGATATTCTTCTGGTGGAAAAACGAATTGGATAAACATTGCCACTTCTACCCAGAACCTTTATGATCTGCGGTTCGGGGATTTCGACGGAGACGGTAGAACCGACGTATTCTCAACGAAGAATGGCCAATGGAGGTACTCTTCTGCCGGTAAATCCGAATGGATAAACATAGCCACCTCTACGCAGGCCATTTATGATCTTCGATTAGGGGATTTCGATGGAGACAGTATAACCGACGTCTTCTCGACGAAGAATGGCCAATGGAGGTATTCGTCTGCCGGCAAAACCGAGTGGATAAATATAGCTACTTCCACCCAGTCAATTGATGAACTTCGATTCGGAGATTTCGACGGTGATGGTAGAACCGACGTATTTTCGACAAAAGATGGCCAATGGAGATATTCCTCCGCCGGTAAATCCGAATGGATAAATCTGGAAACTTCCAAAAAGCCCCTAACGGAACTACGGTTCGGGTATTTTGATAAGGATAAAAAATGTGATGTGTTTAAATCGGATACCCCTATTAAGGAGCGTGAGAATTTAAGAGAAAGCAGGAATTGAGGATTTATGGTTAGCGGCGATGATTTCCGCCTCGGTAGGTGTTTCTTTTTCGCCTCCGCATATGTTCTTTCGCCAAGCCCAGTGCCTCAGCATGTGTTTTCACATGTTGCCCAAGACACACCAATTTTAATCCCTACACGCTCCCGCAGAGGCGGCATATGAAACACATGCTGCGGTGTTAAAGATAGTATGCCAGACCGCATGGGAAAACAAGTGCCCTTTTTCAATCGCCTTTATAAATGGGCATAGTCCTTTGATAGGATTTTGATCTTTGATATTCCTGGTAAAAAAGAGGCGCGTGGGTACGAAACAGGCCATATCAAGGAATATTAACGCACAACTGGGCGCAAGTATACTACTATACGTAGGCATTAGAGAGGCCGAACATTTGTTGGCTTTTGTGCACTCAAGCAATACAAATATTCGGACTCTAAATACTCAAAACCTGACTTTAACATTCGATTCTACCAATATGTTACCGCTACGGGGCTGATGTACAGTAGCATGGGGCGCAAGCCAAGAGGCAACGTAAAGTATTGACAACAAATAAAACAGCGAACAATCACTTGCTGTCAAGTACTTCTAAACGTCGTACCTGACAGCAAGCGTCACGTTCGTGGCAAAGAGCATAGAAATAAGTGCTGGCCAGCTTATCTAAGGCATCAATCAACTAAGTCTGGGGCTTGGCGGTGGATGGCTTCGAAGAGCAATCGGAAGCGTCAATTCTTTTGCGCCGCGCATAGGAGCGAGAACACCAAAAGCCCTAATGGACAATCTCGCTAATTTTTACCTGTTATGAAAATTAGCAAATTTAATGTTTT
>JANMMZ010000051.1:0-26107 GCA_031373665.1 Saprospiraceae bacterium
AACCAATGGTTCGCCCAAATGGGCTTGCGATCTATTTATGCAGAATTGACTAGGAAACGACATTAACGGAAACCGCCGTGATACGAGAGTACGTCCGGTGGTGTGGGGGGACGGCGGCTAAAACCGCCTCCCACCCGATTATCAAAAATGCTAAAAATGATGCCGAACCCATCAATAAAATCAATGGATTTAACAAACGGAGGGCCTCATCCGAGGTCAAGATTGGGGTGTTTTGTGTGTTTTCTACAAATGGGAAGCCTCTCCGAGGCCAGTTTTAGAGAACCAATCAACCCTGCCTCTACCCCACAAAAAAACAAGCGTCATAATCCAAAAGGATCATGACGCTCGCTATAAAAATGTATCTATTTACTTCATTATCAAGAGTAAATCACATACCTGTTACTCTAATCTGAAACGCACTGGTAAAGTGTAGCGCACCTTTACAGGGTGACCATTGGCTTCACCTGGCGACCAAGCCGGCATAGAACCCACCACACGGATGGCTTCTTTACCACAACCACCACCTACTGGATCTTTAAGGATAGTCACATCGCTGATGCTACCATTCTTATTGACCACAAAAGAGAGGGAAACAACTCCTTGAAGGTTGTTTTCACGCGCTAGGGCGGGGTACTTGATGTTGTCAGCCAAGTATTTAAACAATTCTTTTTCGCCACCGGGGAAACTTGGTGGCTTCTGAATATCGAATGTTTCAAATACCTTGTCTTCCACCACCTTAGGTGCCTCCACGACTGCCAGTTCCGATGGATTTTCATCTACGGTTGGCGGCGCTTCGTCATTGCCCTTTTCGTCTTTCGTTCCGATATCCTCTTTCTTTTCTATCAGATCTTCGACAGCTGGTGGCTTTTCCTCCGCTACCTCTTCATCCTTTTTGACTACTGGCGGTACGAACTTAACCGTAGAGCGCGTTGGTGGCGGCGGAGTTGGCGGCGGCGGCGGCGGCGGCGGCGGCGGATTGTTTGGGTCAATATCAGGTGGTGCGCCAAGTTCGGCCACCACATCTATTGGCTTATCAGGCACTAAACTTTGCACCGCATTCATGATGTATGGGAGTGCAAAGAAGAGTCCAAGCAAAAGCAAACCATAAGCCAATGCCCTACCGACATGTTTGGAGTAGCCCCGGCGCAACTGATAGGCTCCATAAGCCTTGTTGCGGTGCGCAAAGACGATATCCAACGCATCCTTATACGGGGAAGAGCCTTTTTCTTCTGCCATTGTTATAAAATTTTTGAATTAAAAACTTAATTTATTTCGTCGCGGCTTCTACCTGATCGTCCACATTGAACTTTAGGCCAGCAGCGGGATTTTTTACGAAATCCTCTTCGAGTTTTGACACGTCAAGAATCACGTAATAACGAACTTTTGAAATAGACATTTCATCCAAGGCATCCACCACGTTTTTGTAACGGGACTCCTTCATTGGCTTGATAATCACATTCATAAAAGAGCCTTTGAGTTCTTCTTCCACACCTTCTTTATTCTTTTTGGTGTAGTCTTCCAAACCCCATTGTCCCTTTACTTTGTCCATTTTATTTAATAAAACCTTACGCAGACCTTCGGCGGAGTAATCCGTTGAGTCTAGTTTTGCGTCGGTAATACCTTCATACCAATATACTTTATCATTATCTCCCAACAAGAGTGTCAGTACTTTTGATTCTTTTACTGGCTCGATATCTTCTTTCTTGATATCTTTTTCAGGCATAACCAATGCCATGATCTGCGGTTTAGCGAGCGTAGTGGTCAACATGAAGAAAGTGATCAAAAGAAAGCCCAAATCCACCATCGGTGTTAAGTCCACACGGGTGGACATTTTTTTTGCGCGTTTCTTCCCACCTCCGCCACCACTCTCTTTGACTTGCATTTCAGCCATAGCTTGTGTTGCTTTTTAAAGTGAAGAAATAAGTGCCTTATTTACCGCCCTCGGGTTTCTTGTTAGGGTCACCCTCCGAGTTGGTAATCAGGTTGAATTTATTCACGTTGATGTCCACCAATGTATTAATCACTTTTTGGATAGCCGGATAAGGGGTATCCTTATCGGCTTTGACCACCATCACATAGTCCTCTTTCACTTTTCCTTCATTTTTCATGCGGAATTGTGCCAAGCGGGCGTTGTGAATCCAGTCTGCCAGTTCGCTCTTATTAACATCGGCAGTATCAATCGGAATACCAGTAGAGATTTTGTCTCTTTCTGCATTGGGCATGGCCAGCCATTTTTTGATTTGGCTACGCGGTACGCCAAAGCTACCTGAGTTGGCAAATTTAACAGTCTCCTCTTGCGTCAATCCCATACTGAAACGAGTATTGAAGTCGTTGATAAGGCTTTGGCGGGTATGCGAGCCAGCCATATCAAAGAAGGTGCGGCCATCTTTATCTACCATGATAGTCAAGGTGCCTGCATCAGGGAGTTTGGTCTCTGAAATAGACGACGGAGTATCCACTACTACTGTATCTTGAGGCTTCATCTTAGCGGTAAGCATAAAGAAGGTAAGCAACAAGAATGCCACGTCGCACATAGCAGTCATGTCTATGGTCGGATGACTCCGTTTTGGCTTATGTTTTGGCATAATACTTTAAAATTAGTTGTTTTTTGCCGCAAATGTCTGAGACAAACTGAATCCTGCTTCATCAATAGAATAAGTCATTCCATCAATGCGGCTGGTAAAGTAATTGTAGAAAATAATCGCAATAGCAGAAGTGCCGATACCCAAAGCCGTATTGATAAGTGCTTCAGAGATACCAACCGCAAGTGCTGATGAGTCAGGCGAACCAGCCGTAGCAAGGGCCGCGAAGGCGCGGATCATACCAAGTACCGTTCCGAATAGACCCATAAGTGTTGCTACTGATGAGATCGTTGCTAGAATGTTAAGGTTTTTTTCAAGCATTGGAAGTTCCAAAGTAGTCGCTTCTTCTACGTCTTTTTGGATTGCCAATACTTTTTGGTCTTTAGCCATACCGGTTACTTTTTCCATTTCTCCGTATTTCAAAAGGCCAGAGCGTACTACGTTCGCAATAGATCCTTTTTGCTTGTCGCAAGCAGCGATACCTCCGCTGATGTCGCCGCGATCCAAGAAACCTTTGATGCTACGAACAAATGCGTCAGAACTGCCATTGCCACCTGCTGCACGCAACGTGATGAAGCGCTCTAAAACGAAGGTAACTACGATAAAGAACATACCTAACAAAATAGGTACAATGAAACCACCTTTGTAGATTGTTCCGAGATAATCACCAGGTAGCGGATCCTTTGTGTTGTCTCCGTCAATAAAGTGCTCACCTTGTCCGAATACAAACATGTAAACTAAAGTGGCTGCTACAAAGCATAGTGGAATTGCAATAAGGGGGAAAATACCTCCCAGTCCTGATCCTTCCTGTTTTACTTGTGTGGGTTTTGCTGCTGCTGTCATGCTGCGTTAAATTTTTGTGATGAATGATTTAAGTTAACTATTGCTCTCCTTCCAGACAGCGCATTTTCCACGAACCCTTTTTTCCTTTCTACACACACTTTGGCTTCTAAATATATAAGATGCAGCCTGAACAAAAAATGGTGTGTGCATTCAAAAAAAAAATTTGAGCGTGCAAAAAAGCGCATTCTTTCTAGAGAAATTAATTTTCGCGGCGGTAAAAATAGTACAGTCGTTACAATTCCAAGTACTTCTATTTGAATTTCATTTGCAATTATTTAGCGAATGCCTACTTTTCAAGGGTGAATGGCACTTTTTGGGCTTTTTTTGAATAAAATTGCACCAAAATTAATATAAATTTTTTTTCAAAAAAAATGAACTTTCTTGGTTTTGCCTCTGAAATCACCCAAATCGCCGCCTTGAATTTTTTTTTCGTTTTTTGCGCACCCTCTTTTTCTTCTAAATCTTAGGTGTTCGCAAATGTGTATCTTGGTGATTCAGCATGAACACACTATGTTTGCATGAAAAAATTCAGATCCCCTCCAAACTATTCATAAATCAAGCATTGGCCTTTGCGCCATTTAGTATATGACAATAACTTTTGACGAATTTTCGCCCATCAGTAAAGAGGCCTGGCTTCAACAGATCGCCAAGGATCTGAAAGAAAAACCCTTGACTGCTTTGGACTGGGAAATATCAGACAAACTAGTGGTATCACCTTTGGTTCATGCCGACGATCAGCCCACTCCCCCAGTGCCGTTGACCAATGAACCCATAGATTGGGAAATATGCGAGCACATCAATGCAGCTGATCCAGTGGCTGCTAATAGTCAAGCCTTGGAGGCTTTGGAAGGAGGAGCCAATGCACTTTGCTTTGATCTGCCCAATATACTTGGATCATCAGAGGTTGGTGCGCTGCTCGACAAGGTTTATCTTGATTATATTGGTTTGCATTTCAGTGGAGCCGACATTCGCCAAAACCCCGGCCCAATATTAGGTGCCTTAGAAAAGGTAGCCCAATCTCAAAACATCAAAACATCATCCCTGCATGGCACCATTGCTTACGCGCCTTATTCACGACAAATACAATCCTCAAGGTTACCGCATACACTACCGCCTGATTGGCGTTACCTAGCCGATCTCATGCAACATGCTGCGCAACTGTTTCCACATTTTAGAATTATTCAAGTGGATGCCACACCCTACTATAAGGGACACGAACACAGTGCAGAAGAACTGGCGGCGTTGATACAGGAGGCTCATGACTATATCCGTCAATTGGACGATAAGGGGCAGTCCCCATTCCAAACTACCCATCAGATTTATTTTACCGTAACCATAGACACCAGTTATTTTTTGTCTATGGCCAAATTGAGGGCTTTGCGCCTAGTTTGGTATAACCTGCTCCACGCTTGGAATCTAGAACTCACAGAACCATATATAGGGGTGGTATTTGACAAATCGGTCTATACCGACGAGATTTACTCGAACATGATACGCGCCACCAGTATGGCCATGTCGGCAGTGCAAGGTGGAGCCAACCGCATCACAGTACTTCCTTACGATGAAGGCCGCGCCGCGATGGCGCAATATCCGCCCGCTTTTGGCCGACGCATCGCCCGCAATGTGCAGCATTTGCTAAAAATGGAAACTTATATGCACGAAGTACCTGATCCGGCAGCTGGCAGTTATTATATAGAGCAATTGACCCACCAGTTGGCAGCAAAGGCTTGGGAATCACTAGAAAAACAATGAAAAAATTGCTATACTTCTCAATATTGATTCATTTGCTGTGTTTATCAGCAGCATTCATGGCTATTCAGAGACTGGGAGGCTGGAAGTACGCCATATATAGGCTTACCAATAGCGAATCAGGGCTATACCAGCACAGAAAAGGTCTGTTTGAAAAATTGCCACAAGTGCCAGGTGCCATCATTTTTTTGGGCGACAGCCAAACCGAACAATGTGAATGGTCGGAACTTCTGCACCTTGATTCTGTACCTGTATTGAATAGGGGCATCAGTAGCGATCAAACTTATGGACTACTTGCAAGGCTCGACGAAGTGTTGCGCCATCGGCCGTCTAAGATTTTCTTGATGATTGGGATCAATGATTTACTCTTGGGCTTACCCGAAAATACCATCGAGACTCAGTATCGGAATATTGTGCAAAAAATAAGGTCGGAATCCCATGACTCGGAGTTGTATCTCCTTTCCATATTGCCGATAAATAATGAAGTGAAAAAGATAGGGATAGAAAACAGCAAAATACAGGCTATGAATGCCCATATTACACAGATTGCTAGAGATTATACCCTCCCATATATAGATGTGTATACCCCTTTGACCGATGCGAGTGGAAACTTGGCCGTAAAATTTACTGACGATGGAGTTCACTTGCAGGCTTTGGGTTACATAGTCTGGAAAAATAGCATCGCCGAATACTTGAAAAAATAGTAAGTTTGAGTTATGATAAAATCTTTCTTGCCCAAGGGTAAAATTTGGATGTTCGCATTGTTATTACCCATTTCTTTGGTGGCTATCGCTTGGCTGCCTTGGTTTTCAGGCGTGAAAGCCGATTACAATACCGACGTGAAGCCGATTCTGAACAAAAAGTGCATGTCTTGCCACGGCGGGGTCAAGCGTCAGGGCGGATTCAGTCTTTTGACTCGGGAGGATGCCCTGCAAGTCAATGAAAGCGGCAAAGTCGCTATTGTACCAGGTCATGCTGACCAAAGCGAAATGATCCGCCGTATAAACCTTCACGATCCCGAAGAGCGGATGCCTTACGGCAAAGATGCCCTCAGCACCGAAGAAATAGGAATATTGGCCCAATGGATCAATGATGGTGCCGCTTGGGATCGCCACTGGGCATATCGGGCGGTTGAAAACCCTAGTGTCCCGACCGCCAAACGGCGTTTTGGGGGGTTATTGCCCGCGATTCAAAACGATTGGGTAAAAAACAATATTGATTGGTTTATCCATGAAAAATTAGAGCAGGAAAAACTCGCGCCAAGCCCTCGCGCCGATGCAGCCACCTTGGTGCAGCGGTTGGGTCTCGACCTCATTGGAATGCCGGCTCCTGACTCGATCGCCAATATTTTTCTTTCAGACAGTAGTGACCTAGGGTATGAAAAAATGGTGGATGCTTTGCTGGCCTCTCCGCGATTTGGCGAACGCTGGGCTTCGGTGTGGCTTGATCTGGCTCGATATGCCGACTCCAAAGGGTATGAGCGCGATGCAGGGCGCAATATTTGGCGTTACCGCGATTGGCTGATTCGGGCTTTTAATGACGATATGCCTTACGATCGATTTTTGACTGAACAATTGGCAGGCGATTTACTCCCAAATCCCACGGATAATCAACTGATTGCGACGGCTTTTCACCGCAATACTATGACCAATGATGAGGGCGGTACCGACAATGAAGAATATAGAACGGCGGCCGTAATGGATCGTGTCAATACCACTTGGGAAGTACTCATGGGTACTACCTTTGCTTGTGTGCAGTGCCATAGCCACCCCTATGATCCCTTTAAACACGAAGAGTATTATCAGTTCCTTGGGTTTTTTAATAATTCCCGCGATGAAGACACGTATGAAGAATATCCAAATTTAAGACATTTTTCAAGTGCCGATAGCCTAAAATTGCTCGCGTTGAAGGGATGGGTGCGCCAAGAAGCCTCTCCAGAACAGGCCGAAGCCATCGCACAGTTTTTAAAGACCTTGCAACCGGCACGATATTCTATTGCAACGGATTCATTTACCAATTGTGCACTATACGATACTAAATGGCTCAATATGCGCCACCTGTCGTCGTGCCGAATGCCCAATGTGGCCTTGGATGGGTACTCCCAACTTCAAATGCGATTTTCAGCAGGTAGTGCGGGGGGCGTTTGGACGATCCATTTGGATCATCGCAATGGACCTATTCTTTTTTCAAGAAAAATGGAATCTACCGATGGGAAACAAAAATTTATCGCCATTGATTTTAAACCCGTCACTGGGAAACATGACCTTTGGTTTGAGTATCAAAATCCTACGCTAAAAAAACCTGATGCCGCTGGGATCTCCTTCAATTGGTTTTACTTCACACAGCCATTTCCGGGGGTAGAAAAACCGGGCTACAAATCAGCCAAAGCCGAGTATGTACGATTGGTAGAGGTCGAAACCAAAGGAACTCCCATCATGATGGATGCGCCCAATGATTTGCAACGAGAAACCCACGTTTTTGAGCGTGGAAATTGGTTGGTAAAAGGCGATTTAGTGAAATCAGGCGTACCCAATCACCTGAACCCTATGCCGCCCAATAGCCCCAATAATAGACTAGGTATGGCGCAATGGCTCACCGATCCCAAACATCCACTGACCTCCCGCACGATGGTCAATCGGGTTTGGGAGCAACTCTTTGGCATCGGCTTGGTGGAGACCTTGGAAGATCTAGGATCTCAAGGCGCTACGCCCACCCATCCTGCCCTGCTCGATCACTTGGCTTGGCAATGGATCCACGATCAAAAATGGAGTGTCAAACAATTGCTTCGGTACATTGTTTGTTCCGCCACGTATAGACAAGATGCCCGCACCAATCCTAGTCTCCAAGAGAGAGATCCTTACAATCGTTTCTATGCTCGTGGGCCAAGGGTACGCTTGAGTGCGGAGCAGTTACGCGACAAAACATTGGCGGTAGCAGGCGTATTGAGTACCAAAATGTATGGGCCCAGCGTGATGCCCTTCCAGCCAGAGGGTATCTGGGAAACCCCTTGGAACGGGGAGACTTGGACACTTAGCAAGGATGATGATAGGTTTCGGAGGGCGGTATATACGTTTTGGAAACGCAGTAGCCCTTATCCGTCTATGATTACTTTCGATGGAGCAGGCAGGGAGGTTTGCACTTCGCGCAGGATACGCACCAACACGCCCTTGCAGGCTTTGGTGACGCTCAATGACAGTGTATATGTGGAAGCAGCCCAGTGTTTGGCGCGGCGTATTCAGCGGGAAAGCCCTCAACCTGACATCAATCAGCAGATCGAATATGCATTTCAATTGGCTATGTACCGAAAACCCGATCCCGCCCAATTGGCAGCCTTGCGAAACTTATATCAAAAAGCACTATCCATATATCGGGCAAAGCCCGATGAGGCAGCCAAACTCTTGGGTAATAATTCCAAAGATCAAGCAGAAACAGCTGCCTTAGCCTTGGTTTCGAGTGCTATTTTGAATTTAGATGAATTTTTGATGAAGAAATAAAATCGGCTCATGGCTGCGCCACCGGCCGATGAATAATGACATTAAACTGTTCTGCTTCGGGGAAATGTTGGAACCATGATTGAAATGCAAATATACCACCTGTTTCACGACTTGATCGAAATTATTATCAGGGATGCCCTTAGTCCATTACCAACATTGTCAAATTATTGACTATTCATTCCTTAACTTTGCGCCCGAAACCATAATTATACAGGTAAAGCAAAACACACCATGCGCAAAATTACAGCAGATTGGGTATTCCCAATAGCGTCAAAGCCCATCGAAAATGGGGTAGTCATTACAGACGATCATGGCAAAATATTGTCTATTGAAAGTCGTAAAGACTACAATATCAATGATTTAGAAGTTCATAAGGGCTTACTGATCCCAGGTTTTGTGAACACCCATTGTCACCTCGAACTATCGCACATGAAAGGTAAGGTGAACACTGGTACGGGATTGATCCCGTTTATCACCGGGGTCGTAACCCAGCGGAATGCCGATGCAGAAACGATTGCTGCCGCTATTGCCGCTGCTACCCAAGAAATGTTGGATGGGGGTATTGTTGGTTTGGGCGATATTTCAAACGCAATAGACACCTTGGCCGTGAAAGCCAAGGGTCAAATGCGCTACTACACCTTTGTAGAATTGTTTGATTTTTTGCAAGATGCAGGCGCAGAAAAGGCTATGCAGGATTGGACAGCCGTGTATGAGCAGATCGAATTGGCCCCCGGAAGCAGCCGCGCCTTAGTGCCCCATGCCCCGTATTCTGTGAGTAAGACGCTTTTTGAGCGTATCAATGCCTACAATAAACCCACTGGATTGACAATCAGTATCCACAACCAAGAAACCCCTCCTGAAAACCAACTTTTTGAATCAAAAAAAGGCGATTTTATCTCGTTTTATGAAAAATTTGGTATTTCCTTAGCCGCATTCGAGGCCATAGGTCAAACCTCTATTCATTATGCTCTAAAGCACTTGAATCCGAACCATAGAACATTGTTTGTACACAACACACTCACTACCCACGATGATCTGAAGGCGGCTCAGCAGTGGAGTGACAAAACCTATTGGGCTACCTGTCCCAATGCGAATTTATACATTGAAAATCGTTTGCCCAACTATCAAGTATTTATAGACCAACAAGCACGGGTAACCATCGGAACAGATAGCCTGACCTCCAATTGGCAACTTTCTATATTGGAAGAAATGAAGACCATCGCACGACTTCAAAGTTATGTTCCTTTTGAAACCTTAATTCAGTGGGCCACCCTCAATGGTGCCGAATCACTAGGGTTTGATGACACCCTTGGAAGCCTCGAAGCGGGCAAAACCCCCGGCGTGTTGCTTTGGAGTGGAGTGACCCACGATTGGAAGATTGAAGGTGCCGAAGTACTGCGGTTGGTATAGGTGGGGGAACTTACCGCCGTCCCCAAAGTTCTACCACCCCTTTTCTACGCGCCAAATTCTTGGTATCGTATAAAAACACTACCTTATTGACGGAGCGTTTGTTGCCGGGAAGGTCTATGATACGGCTTTGGCCGCCGGCTCCAAGGTTTTCGCGCACTATGATTTCTTCTACATCCCCATTTCTAAAGTAAATCATAATTTTATGCATATTGATAGGGCTGCGTTTTACTTTGAACCGCAGAGCCGTCAATGGACCATCAAAAGTAGTAATGATTTCATCGCGGTCGAGGCCGTAATCTACTTTTTTGGCTCCAAGCAATTTCCAACGATTGAATGAAACAGTGGTGAAGGACATCAGTACCGAGGCACCGATGATCAGCATAAGGGCAGATTTAAACATGATTTTCAACATAGATGTGAGTGTTTTATTAAGTATAATATCACTTAGATGTCAGATTGAAAAATTAGTTTAATCTTTGCTGTCTTAAAATATTGTTAATTATGCGTATTTGCTTATTTTTGATAGCCATCACCGCCTTGCATTGTGCCAAGCCTTGCCCAGTTGATATCAACCTCGGCGATCTAAAATTAGATCCTAGTTCTGTAGCATTTATCCCAACTGTTCAGCAGGTCAAAACAATAAAATTCAGGAACGGAACGGGGCAAAAAATGGAGTTTACCAATGCTTCCATAGGAGAAGGACTCAAATTTTTTGAACTCCCGGTGGAAACGCTTTGTCAGCGTGGTGACTTTGTGGACAAAACCGCCCAAACCGTCTTCTTTAAGGCTGATCAATACAATATATACTACCAATCCGACAATCTTCAATATACCCTTTCCCTCAATTTACAGCCAGAAAATGCAGGCGAGTATGGATTGCGGAACGACACCATCTTTTATGAAGTACTCGGAATGGCCGGACAAAAAATACCTGCCCCTGCCCAAGTGGGCAGTATGCACATCCTTACGTCGGAACGTGGAAATACGGCTAAAATATCGGATAATATCCGCCAGAACAACAATCAGTACGAACTATTACCCGATACCACTATACTCGGGAGGAACATAAAAAATGCTTACGTCACACCAAAGAATGGGCAACATACGCTGTTTATCTTTTATACCAAACTGAATGGATTTGAAGCCTTTACCACCGCTGGTGGCGAGCAATGGGTCAGGGAGTAACCTATTCCTTACCAGTAGGTTTCATTTTTCAAATACCGCTGTACATAATCGGCTATACCAGCCTCTAGCCCATAAAATGGCTCATGGTAACCAGCAGCACGTACCTTGCTCATGTCAGCCTCTGTAAAATATTGGTAGGTATCCCTAATATCAATAGGGGTATCCACAAATGAAATATTAGGAGGGACACCCATAGCCTCAAAAGTACTGGTGGCCAAGTCCAGAAAAGACCGGGCATGACCCGTACCTAGGTTATAGATGCCACTAGTAGGCTTCTTTTCCATAAAATACAGCAGCACATCCACTAGATCCTTGACATAAATGAAATCCCGACGCTGTTGCCCATCGGCATAATCTGGTCGGTGTGAACGGAATAATTTCATCGCTCCCGTCGCCTTTATTTGTCGGGCGGTATGCAAAATAACGGACGCCATCCGACCTTTATGGTATTCATTGGGGCCATACACATTAAAAAACTTGAACCCTGCCCATGGCATAGAAACCTCCGTGTTGGCGAGTGTTTCCAGCACCCAAACATCAAAATCCTGTTTACTTTGTCCATAAGGATTAAGTGGCTTTAAGTTGGGGATACTGGCATGATCGTCCCGATAGCCCAATTCACCCAGCCCATAGGTTGCTGCGCTACTGGCATATAAAAATGGGATATTAAATCCAGCGCATATCATCCACAAAGCGCGAGAATACTCAAAATTAAGTGCATCAAAAATAGTGGTATCCATTTCAGTAGTATCCGTGCGTGCGCCCAAGTGCAGCACTGCTTCCACGTCGCCATGATTGCGCTCCAACCAACGCACAAAATTGCTCCTTTCTACTTTTCCCCAGAGGGATTTGCCCTCAAGGTTCCCACGCTTTTCTGTTTTAGAAAAATCATCTACCGCCAATACATCCGAATACCCCGCTTCGTTCAAGCGTTTTATCATGCAAGAACCAATAAAGCCGGCTGCTCCTGTTACTACGATCATACGCTTACTATATTAGTAGGTTCTACTTTCTTACGGCCACTGTTGTAGGCTAGTATTTTTTCTGTTATCGTCATTCCTATTGATTCTATAATGTTTCACTGCAAAGGTAAACACCCAATGCATGAAATCGGATAATTTTTATAAATTAGATTTTTTGTAACTATTCAGTCGCCCCCAAATTCCCGTAGGGAATATATGTTTATAGGCTATTGTAGTATGAAATCATACTAATCCCGTAGGGATTACATGTAAAAAAGCACACAAATTACATATAATCCCTACGGGTAGGGTGTCCAACACAAGTAAATATATCTGTTCATTTTTGGGCATTGCTTAATTTGCACAAATATTTGATAATCAAATAGTTGATACGCTATTTTTTGATAATTTTTTGCACGAGTTTTTGATCTTAAAATGGTTTAAAAAGCAGTATCTTGGACTGTCATTACAAATAAACCCGTTTAAATAAAAAAATCCTTCTTAATTTTGAACTACCACACTCAAAAAAGAAGGATACAATGTCAAAAAGACATCTTGCTGCAAAGGTACAGCAACAGAAGGAAGAAAAGAAGAAAAAATCAGAAGAAGACCGAAAGGTCATGCGTCAAAAAAAAGACCTGAGAAGTCAGGTGGATCGGCTTCGGGCTGAAAACCGTGATTTGAAGAAATCTGTGACCAGATTGGGTGCCAAAAGATCTAAAGGTTCTGCGGTTGTGAGCAATCAGTTACCGAACACGACCTTGATAGAACGACACAAGTACAGCCTTCGAGTTGTAAGCCTATGTATGTCGCTATATTTTCTTGCAAACTGTAGTTTTCGGGGTGTTTCACGTATTTTGCACTACTTTCAGTTAGAATTTGGGATACAAACGTCCGAAATTCCGTGCAAAAGTACTATTTCAAATTGGACTCAAAAATCTGGGTATTACTACTATTCTCAGTATGATAGCAGTTTGTATGAATCGGAATACGGCCTCATTATAGACGAAAGTATGGTAATCGGACAAGAACGAATGATGGTGGCATTAGGGATACCTGCGGTCAAAGAAAGTAAGGAAGCGACGGTTTTAGGGGATGTCCGAATATTGGCCATAGAAGTTAAGGCATCGTGGAAAGGCACAGATGTGACAACGTTGTTGGATAAAGTGAGCAAAAAAATGGGGAAAAAACCGCTTTATGTAATAAGTGATGGGGGAAATAACTTGAAAAATGGCATCCACTGTGCAGGCTTGCTCCGCATTTGTGATATTGGACATGAGGTTTCAAAACTGGTGGAACAGACCTATAGCAAGGATGAAACCTTTGTTGCGTTCACCAAAGCGGTAGCGGGCGTTAAGTTCCGGGAAGTGATGAAGGGGAGTGCCTATTTATTGCCGCCAAAACAGCGTTCTATTGCCCGTTTCATGAATTTCTCGACAATTGTGAATTGGGCTAGGAAAATGTTGGCCGCAATGCCCAAACTTAGTGAGGAAGAAAGCAAGGTATTTGGTTTTTTAAATCAATACAAGGTACTAATCACAGAACTGTCAGCCGTGTATGAGATGACCGAAAAAATCTTAAAAAAAATGAAAAATGAAGGTATTAGTCACCAAAACATAGAAATTTGTCTTGAAATTTGTAAAAAACAGGAATCAAAGATTCCCCAAATCTTGAAAGACAAGATCACAAAGTATTTGGAGAAAGAAAAAGACAAGATACCAAACGCTATGGCGGTTTGGAATGTATCTTCGGATATACTCGAATCACTTTTTGGAAAATATAAAAATAAGAATGCGACAAACACACTGCATGGAGTCACGCCATTAGTCCTATCGCTGTGTTCTTACGCTCATTTTGACAATGATGTAAGCCAAATTCAGCACGACACCAAAGAGGCTTTGGAGACCGTTTTTATGTCAGATTTAAAAAAGTGGAAAAGTGATAATCTCGTTGATAATCAAGTGGTTAGGCGAAATAAAATCTTAAAAAAATGAACAGGTTTTCTAGGGCGTTGGACACCCTACCTCCAAGGGTTAATAATCGTTTGATTGAAATCATAGCAATGCAATTTTAGAATCCAAAAGCAATGCAATTCTCGTGATTTGCAAAACAGAATGATTGAATCAGCGCTTTGGCTTAGTAAACCAATGATTTTTTGGGGTAAAGCCTAAATGCCGCTATTTTAAAAGAGGGATACTCATACCAAAAGAAAAATAATTAGAAGGATCATATTTCGTTTTTACTTTCATTAGTTGAGGCAGATTCTGCGCATAATAAACTTTCAACAATGCTATTCTGCCTTCCCAGATATTTGAATCTATCGCAATATCCGAGTTAGGGTTTTCACAAATATCCTTATCTGGAAAATTGATAAAAGAGCCTTCTGTATCCGGAATCATAGCAATTCTAAAATCGCGAATCCATTCAACGTATTCTTCTGTTGGTTTTTTATCATAGGTTCCAGACCATGCCTGATATTGAATCATAAATTCTTTGTCTCGGTATGGAAAGGCAGTCCCTGTTGGAGGGATTTCTTTCACTTTCCCGCCAAGGCACATTAAACTGACATAGGTATTTACATCTTTGATTGGACTACTTTTAAGTATAAAACTTACAAGATCGTTTGTGAGTTTTTCATAGTCTGTATGTTTCGGGAAGGTAGATGAAACCTTATGAGGGTGTGGTACATCGCATGTTTGCCCTGGGGCTGCCTGGTTTATATGTGCCAGTTCCTTACTGATGCTAAAATGTGCATTTTGCAAACCAGACTTTAAGGTCGCTTCGGGTTGCTGCGATGTGGTATTGGGCGCAGGGTAAAGATTTGTGGCATAGTTGTCATATACAGGGGGGGCTATGCTATAAAATGGTTTTAGCAAATCCTTCAGTGATGCAATATCACCATAATATTGTCCAGCCAACAATACTGATGTGTTTTGTGGGGTTTCTTTCCCCTTTTCTATTACTTTTAAGCGACAAATGGAAGATAATTCCTCTGGGAAACCAGATTGGATTTTCATCCATGTGCTGGTGATCTTATGCATATTTTCTTGATAATAATTGAGTTGGAAAGTGGTCAGATAACCTTGCAAAGGTGTTAGTTTAAGTAGGAAACGCGTTACAATTCCAAAGTTACCACCTCCGCCACCTCTGATAGCCCAAAACAAATCCGAATATTTATTATCTTTATTGGCCATCACAATCGTTCCATCTGGCAATACAATTTCCGCTTCAAGTAAGTTGTCGCAGGTAAATCCTAATTTTCTAATGGACAATCCCCATCCACCTCCTTGTGCCAAACCTCCAATGCAAACAGACTCACAAGCACCGCCTGGGATAATTTTATTGTGTGATTCCAAGGTATGATACACATCGTTCAGAGAAGTACCTGCACCAATCCAAGCCTTATTCGGATCATCCTTACTAAAATCAATATAACTAAGTTTTGATAAGTCAATGATGAAAACGCCATTTCCTGAACACATACCCTCGTGGTGATGCCCTCCTGAACGAACCCTAAAAGGAATCTTGTGCTGAATACACCACTGAAGACACCAGGAGACCGCCATTGAGTCGCCACAATATCCTATACCACTGGGATGAAAGTCTAACCTTGAATTTGATATTTCACGATCTTTATCATAGTTTTTATCACTGGGACAAACGATAGAAACGTTCACTTTGCTTTTTTGGGCTTGGTTCTTTATGGCTGGACAAGAATTGATAAGAAGATCAGGCATAGATTGTAGTATTTAATGTGAATCAAAAGACATCGGTATTAGGTTGATTCTGCAAAGGTACTATCACCCAGATCAGGTATTTGCGAGTAAATATACGTGTTTTTAAAAACAGGTATATTTACGGGTAATTTAATGGGTAAATCCTAGATCTTTATAAAAATATTCCGCCTGTAAAGCACCCAGCAAAAAAACCAAATCACCAACCCATGAAACAAGGCATATAACAAGGATCCGAATTTATATTGGTCAATCACAAAGAAAAATTGGCGATAAATCCAGTAATTGCCATCGTGGATTACCCCTTCGGAGTCTGCATATTTAACAAGGGCAAGGGTTTTTACCAGCAACCCAGATAGCACAAAGGCAAACAAGGGATTGGCGCCAAAAACCAAAAAAGGTTTGGCCGCTATTTGCCATTTTTTAATGTCCAATACCCAAATACAAGAGCCCAAAAACATCATGGCCAATCCGACCGTGAATAAGACATAAGAACTCGTCCAAAGTGGCTTATTGATCGGAAAAAACCAACCCCAAATCCACCCCATTGCGACTACACCTGCCCCCGACACCAATAATACCTTTACCAAATCGTAGGGCTTGTCTTTGTGTCGTGCTATGAGGTCACCTATCAAGTATCCCCCAATCACATTGCAGGCTGCGGGTAAGGTACTAAACAGCCCTTCCGGATCGAAAGGAATACCAAAACCTTTATATACATGTGCTGCCGTAAATAGGTACAAGTCAATTTGATTGGCGAAATTATGCTCTAACGAATACGGATCAGCACCGCCGCCCCACCACATCAACAACCAGTATCCACCCAATATACTGGCCAAAACAAGGAGCAAATGTTGTTTTTTCAAAGCGATACATAGGAAAGCCGCTAAACCATAGGCCAAACCAATGCGTTGCAAAACGCCCATGATTCGGAGCGTATGATAATCTTTGTTGTAAAATGGATAGGCGGTGAGCGCAAGGCCAATCAAAAAAATGAGGGCCGTTCGGCGCAGTATTTTTTTGGAAAGTGCGGGCGAAAGTTGCCCATTGAATTTTGAAAAAGAGAAAAACATGGCCACCCCCACAATACAAAGGAAGAATGGAAAGACCAAATCAGTAGGAGTACATCCATGCCAAGCGGCGTGCCGCAAAGGTGGATATACATGCCCCCAAGTGCCGGGATTGTTCACAATCACCATCAAGGCGATGGTAAGCCCTCTAAAAAAGTCGAGCGATAGGAATCTTTGCATAGTATAGGATTTTACTACACGCAAAGATATAAAAAAATTTCGCTTTACCGTTTTAATCTGCTATTTCATAATAGTAAACACAGTGGGCAAATTGGCAACAATTTTACCTTTCAACGTGGGCATGTCATCAACAAGCCAATCTATGCCTGCAAAAAGGGGCTTATAATCAGCCCTGACCTGAATCGTGAAATCAAATCCCGGTGTTTTGGTAAAAATATCCGTGTTCACCGATTTGATAAACTGATCGGGAAGATCAGATTGCGTAAAGGAGAGGGTATCGGTAGCCGCCCCTATACTGGTATCACGAGCCACAATAATTTGCATAAAAACGTATCCTTCATCAGAGCCATACCAGAGGCTATCGGTTTGTTTCTGCAATGGATGCCCTGACGGTGCCAAGGGTGAAATGACTTTTTGATACCGTGGGCTTAGTCCCAGCCTAAATTCGATGGCTTCAAAGTTACCATCAGTTCGAAAAGATCCAATAGGTACCTCATTGCTGCTGCGGCGGATAAGTACTACATCATCTAAAACCCGCTCTGTAACCGTATCGCCCGCCATTGAAAAAAACTTTAGGGTGGTGCTATCCTTGGGTTGTTGTACTATGCCACCTTGGATCAGGCTAAAATCAGAACAGTAATAAACAATGCTTTTCAGCCTAAAAAATTTCCCAAGATCATTTGAATAGACGCTATTTTCGATGTAGGGCAGCACGTCGTAGCCTTGGCGCACCGTCATTTCCAATAGAGGGTACTCGCAGCAGTTTTCACAGTTTTTATCGGCCGAGACATCCAGATTGGTGGCTGCTATATCGGTACAGCCCTCCTTGGGTTCAAAGCAACCTATTGAGGCAACTACCAAAGCAGTGAATACCATCCAAGGGCACCATTGAAAGTCTAAAAAAGAGACATTATTTAAGGTCATAATTCTTTCATCATCTGTTTGATGATCTGCTTTACCTGCGAAGAAAATTCTTTTTCCATGATCCAAAAACCATAGTTTTTTTCTTTGCTAAGCACCTCCATCACAGGTTGTCCTACGTGTTTCCCGAAGTTAAATACCACCGTGCCATCCGACTGAACCTTTAGTTTCTGGGTTGCATCCAAGAAATTAAGGTCATTGGTAAATTCATGCAACACCTTCATATCGTTTTTGATAGGCGCGGGTATCGCATTGCCTTCTTCATCAAGCAAGTCTTTGCCTTCGTAAGCACTTAATTGGCCTTTAAATACATTGAGTGTGGCCTTCACATCAGCCAGTGCATCGTGTGCATCGGTGAGTTCTTGGCCACAATAAAAGCGGTAGGCTGCTTTGAGGGTACGCGGCTCCATCTTATAGAATATACGCTGGACATCAATCAAACGCCGCTTCGAGATGTCAAATTCCATACCGACTCGGGCAAATTCTTCCATCAGCATCGGTACATCAAAGCGATTAGAGTTGTATCCGGCTAGATCTGATGGCCCAATAAAATCCCATATTTTTTGAGCCACTTGACCAAAACTAGGCTTATTGGCCAAGTCTTTAGGCGTAATTCCATGTACTGCCATCGCCTCTTCAGCAATAGGAATACCCGGATTGATGAGCATGGTCAGTTCTTCTTGGGTTCCATCTTTTTTGACCTTTACCAAGGCGATTTGTAGGATTTTATCCCTTACAACGTTCAAACCAGTGGTTTCAACATCAAAAAATACGATGTCGCGATCTAAGTTAAGTACTATATCGGCACTACTCATTTTTGTTGTTTTTCGTTGTCTAGCAAATCGTCGTCTAAAAGGCCACGCTTTTGGGCGGTTTCAGAGTAACCATGCAATTGAACTGGCTTACTTTTTCGCATCCTAATATTGAGTACCTCCACAAACAGTGAGAAGAAAATAGCAAAATACAGATAGCCTTTAGGCACTGCCCCTTCTATAAAATGACCCAAGTGTGCTGCTTCTGCGATCAATGACGTTCCGATCAGGATCAAAAACGTAAGACCCAACATCTGGATAGTAGGGTGATCATTGACAAACTTGCTGACGGGACCAGAAAACAACATCATGACCAGTACTGAAATAACCACGGCAATGATCATAATGACCACATCGTTAGCGATACCGACGGCCGTCAATATAGAGTCGAAAGAAAAGACAATATTAATCAGTGCAATTTGGACAATCACAGCATTGAGCGTCGCCTTGACCCCGCCCACAGAAGGATCATCACTGTCCACTGGGCTTTCCAACTTATGATGGATTTCTGTGGTGGCTTTGTACAACAAAAATGCCCCCCCTAAAAACAAAATGAGTCCTTGGCCAGTCACACTACCGTGAATACCCCAAAAGTTAATGTCCAACAAGGAACCTTTCATGCTAATGATCCAAGTAAGACCAAACAACAAAACAATACGAAGTCCCATAGCCAATAGCAACCCTATGTTGCGAGCCTTTGGCTGCTCAGATTCAGGCAACTTAGCCGAGATGATGGAAAGAAATATAATATTGTCAACCCCTAGGACAATTTCTAAAAAAGTAAGGGTTATAAGACTTATCCATACTTCACCAGAGGTAAAATCGGGCATGGACATGAGTAGCATTGATGAGTGCATTTATTTGAGCAGTTTAATTTTGACGCAAGATTACGACTTTTTAAGAAACTGTTGAACGCTTTCACCCATTTTTAGTTTATTTGTGGCTTCAAAAAAAAATATTCGCTACTACACCTATGTATATAAAGGAAATTATTGATACTTTAGAAGCGATTGCCCCTGTGCATTTGCAAGAGTCATATGACAATGCTGGATTGATTGTGGGCAATCCTCAGACAGAACTAACGGGTGTCTTGTTTTGCTTAGATTCTACTGAAATCATCGTATTGGAAGCCATACAAAAAGGATGCAACCTAATCGTGGCGCACCACCCCATCGTGTTTAGAGGATTGAAACGATTCAACGAAGCCAACTATGTAGAACGCACCATCATGCTGGCTATACGACACCACATAGCCATATACGCCATACACACCAACCTCGACAATGTGTATCACCAAGGCGTAAATGCTAAGATCGCTGAACGATTGGGCTTGCACGATACACGGATACTAATGCCAAAGGCTGGCTCGACTGATATAGGCGCCGGTTTGATTGGTATGCTCCCCCACCCTATCTCTGAAATAGAATTTTTGCAGCAAGTAAAAATCACCTTAAATGCTGCATGTATCAAGCACACTGAATTGAGCGGTAAGATGGTACAACACATTGCCGTTTGCGGCGGATCTGGTAGTTTTCTATTAGATCAGGCACTGAAGGCCAAAGCAGACTTTTTTGTTAGTTCCGATTTTAAGTACCACGAGTTTTTCGATGCCGAAAACCAAATTGTCATCGCAGATATTGGACATTATGAGACCGAACAATACACCATTGTATTGCTTCATGATATAATAGCCGCAGCGCATCAGGCGGCTGTCCCGCTCTATATGACAGAATGCAATACCAATCCAGTACGATACTTCTGATTTATCCATAATTTATGCGCTTAACAATATTATAATATAGTTTTACAAAAAAACCGTACCTTTGCACTCCGTTACGCAGAAGCGACCTTGTTGCTACTGTGTTTTTCAATAAATTATCATTCATTTTTATACTACAAGAATGGCCGCAGAAGTATCAGTTGCTGACAAACTCAGGACACTCTGGAATCTACAACAGATTGATTCCCAATTAGATGAGATACAAATCCTCAAAGGAGAACTACCTATGGAGGTAGCAGACTTAGAAGATGAGGTTGCAGGTTTAGACACCCGCATCAAAAAGATCAAAGCGACACTCAAAGAAAGTGATTTAGAGATCGCGAAGATGCAAAATACGGCAAAAGAGACCGACGCAAATGTTAAGAGATACCAAAAGCAATTGGATGAAGTGAAAAATAACCGTGAACACGATGCCCTTTTAAAGGAAATTGAGTTGGCGAAGTTAGATATCCAATTGGCTGAAAAGCGGGTGAAAGAGTCCAAGTCTGTATTGGACGGCAAAAAAGAAGGCCTTACTATTGCAGAAGTAAGGTACGAAGCCAAACGCAAAGAGTTGGAGATAAAGAAAGTAGAGTTACAAGGCATCATCTTAAAGACAGAACAAGAAGAAGCAAAGTTGCGCACCCTAAGCGAGAAGGCTCGTCATGGTATCGAAGATCGTTTGATCAATGCCTATGATAAAATACGCCGTACTTATCGCAACGGTATGGCTGTAGTGCCAGTAGATCGCAGTTCTTGCGGTGGTTGTTTCAACAGTGTTCCGCCTCAGTTGCGTCTTGAAGTGGGGCTACACAAAAAGATCATTGCTTGCGACCATTGCGGACGCATCTTGGCTGATCAAAGTATCGTACATCCAGATTTGGTAGAGGCTTAGTAATTTGCCTACCCGTTTATAGTGAACATTTTCATACAAAGTTAATGTTATGAAAATGTTATCAAATAGAAGAATCCCTCTGTCGCAAACCGCTTTAGAGGGATTTTTTTATTCATTTTTTACCATTAACAGTTTTTTTGTCGGAAAAAATGTTAAATGTTATCTACATGTCCGTAATTCTTCGTTCCTTGCATTGTCTTTTTATTAATCCGTGTTTCGTGAAATCTTTGTCATGGCCTCCTTCTTCAAAAAAATACTATTTCTCTTCGTTCCACTCCTAGTGGGCGTACTACAACTGACTGCTCAAGAATACAAAATTTATGACAGTCTTCCGCAATTACAAGAGCGGATTAGGCAGGCTGGCGACAGCACTACTCTAGTCATTAATTTTTGGGCCACTTGGTGCAAACCTTGTGTGGAAGAATTGCCTTGTTTTGAAGAATTACAAGCGTACTACAAGTCTCAAAATGTACAAGTAATATTGGTGAGTCTCGACTTCAAAAGCCAATTAGAGAAAAAATTTATCCCCTTTTTAAAAAACCAAAAACTCAATTGCGAAGTGGTGTTGTTTTCAGATCAAGACACCAATGAGTGGATGCCACAAATAGAAGAAGAGTGGGATGGGGCGATTCCAGCCACTGTCGTATTTCAAGGCCCAAAACAGGGTTTCAACCTAGGCAAATTTGAGAATTTCGGAGATTTAGAGGATTTCGTATTGCCGTTTTTAACTGAAAAGAAAAACGGAGGTATCAAAAATTTTAGTCGAAGCGGAAGCGGGAAGTAAGCCCAAATATTAGGCTTCGCTTTTAATCGTATTCCCTTCACACGCATATACTTTTTCATTTATAATCTTTTTTTACTTATGACACAGCATTTCCGCCCAGTGCTTTTCGCCTTTTCTACCCTTTTTTTATTATTCACATTAGGTAATCACCTTGATGGCCCAAGAGGCTACGTAGTAGGTGACACTGCCGAAGACTTTAGTCTTAAAAGTACAGAAGGAAAGCAGGTTTCGCTTTCAAGTTTCCCAAACGCTAAAGGTTACATCATCGTCTTTACCTGTAATCACTGCCCTTATGCACAGATTTACGAACAACGGGTCATTGACTTACACGCCAAATACGCACCTTTAGGCTTTCCCGTTGTAGCCATTAATCCCAACAGCCCTAAAGTGGTGGAGGAAGATTCTTTTGAAGAAATGCAAAAACGCGCTGCTATCAAGAAATACCCTTTTGCCTATCTTTGTGATGAATCACAAACTGTTTTTCCAAAATTTGGTGCCACCCGTACCCCGCACGTATTTATTTTAGACTCCCTAAAGGTGGTTCGATATATAGGTGCCATTGATGATAATCCTGAAACACCGGAGGCCGTCAATAATAAATGGGTAGAAATGGCCGTGGATTCACTCCTAACTGGCAAACTCCCCAACCCTGACTTTACCCGAGCCGTAGGCTGTACGGTTAAGAAAAAGCCTAAGACTCCGTAGTTAAGGAACGGTTCCGAAATAAAGGTACAAATTGATGCACATCTTTTGACCCTATATTTCCTGTTTTTTGACTTAAATAGCTGTGCGTATGCTTCGCATGTTCACGCCCGAAAAGCAAGGTTTACTTGCTTCTCGTCTGCTCATGCCCAAAAAACAGGAAATCTAAGGCCAAAACCTGAAGCCTGAATCTGTACCTTTATTCCAGAGCCGTTCCTAAGCATTCCATGCGTTTAAAACAAGATCTGAAAAGGGAGGAATATCTAAAACCCTTGTAAGAGATCGGTAATCATCGTACCTTGTGCCTTCATTCATATAGAAACTGCTTTAGCCCAACAAAGGATAAAGCAGTTTCTATATATGCTAAAAATGATTGCCCGATGTATAATACTGCTGAAAAACGCGCCCTTTTTGATCTTTCCAAAAAATTACTATTCACGCCACAGGCTTCTCTTTTTGATGCCGACGATTCTGTCAGAATAGAAGATCTGCGCAAAGTACTCCGCTACAATGAATGGTGCTATTACGTCAACAACGATCCCGTACTCAGCGATTTTGAATATGACCAATTGTACAAACAATTGGAATCCATCGAGGCAGTACATCCGGAATGGATTCATGAAGACTCTCCTACGCAACGAGTCGGAAAGGACTTGGTCGGCAATTTTGCGCAGGTAACTCACCTGACGCCTATGCTATCGTTGAACAACTCATACAATAAAGAAGACCTCATTGACTTTGATGAACAAGTAAAAAAATGGTGCGGACTCCCCAAAGACGTAGCCGTAGAATACTGTTTAGAGCCCAAATTTGACGGTGGCACCATTGCACTGGTCTATGAAAATGATCGGCTCGTGAGGGCTGCCACCCGTGGCAACGGTGCTATTGGCGATGAAATAACCCCCAACATAAAAACCATCCGCAGTATGCCTTTACAGGCTGCCTTCAGTGCCCACGGGATCACCAAAGTAGAGTTGCGCGGCGAAGCCTTGATCCGTAAAGACATATTCGAGCAAGTCAATCAGAAACGGCTCGAAAAAGGCGAAAGTTTGTTTGCCAACCCACGCAATGCCGCCACCGGAGGCCTCCGTACCAAAGACCCCCAAGAGACAGCCGACCGATCCATGGATGCGTTTATTTATCAATTGGGTTTTGCTGAAGATGCCTCTGGGAACAATGCTCTAGGCTACTTTGAAACCCACCGCCAAATGGTGGACTTGTTGGGTACTCTAGGATTCAAGATTCCGCCCGATCCGGGTTTTCCTACGGGCGATAGCAGCATTAAAGTGTGCCATAACATCGAAGAGGTGGCCGCGCTCTGCGATACTTGGCAAGTCTATCGCGATGAGTATCCATTTGAACTCGACGGAATGGTGGTAAAGGTGAACAACCTAGCATTGCAAAATAAATGTGGCTATACCAGCCACCACCCACGTTGGGCCATTGCTTTCAAATTCAAAGCACGGCAAGCCACTACTCGGTTGCGCGAAGTAGAGTTTCAAGTAGGTAAGACCGGTGCTGTGACCCCTGTTGCTAAGTTAGATCCCGTGCCATTGGCGGGTGTGACCGTGAGCAATGTAAGTATGCACAATGAAGAGTTTATCCGTGCCAAAGACCTCCGCATCGGCGATCAAGTATTGGTAGAACGCGCCGGCGATGTGATACCTTATATTGTGAAAAGCCTTCCAGAACTCCGCGACGGGTCTGAACAGGTAATCGAATATCCTAAACAATGCCCAGTTTGTCAATCAGAATTGGTCAAACCAGAAGATGAAGCCATTTGGCGTTGCGAAAACTCTGACTGCGAGGCTCAAGTGGTACAGCGCATGATATTCCATACCTCCAAACACGCGATGGATATAGAAGGGCTGGGAGAAAGCACCATTGAGAAATTTTATAAATTAGGCTGGATTCACTCCATCGCAGACTTATATAGACTTGATTATCAGGCTATTGCACAACTGGAGGGTTTTGGAGCAAAATCTGCGGCCAATATGGAAGCCGCCATAAACAAGGCAAAACAAAACCCGATTCATAGGCTTTTGCATAGCCTAAGCGTCCATCATTTGGGGCAGCGGTCGGGCAAATTATTGGCCGCCGAAATCCATCATGTCCTGGATCTGAAGGACTGGGATCTTGAAAAATATCAGACGATTAAGGATATTGGCCCTGTATTGGCTCATAATGTATTCAATTTTTTCCATAATGAGCACAATATAGAATTGATCTCCACGATGGAGCAACTGGGGGTCAATATGCTCCAAACAGAGGAAGACAAAAAAGCAGATGTCAATACCGAAGGGGTGCTTTATGGTAAAAGTATCTTGTTTACAGGATCACTGACGGCATTGACCAGAGAGGAGGCCGAAAAGAAGGCCGCCGCCGCTGGTGCTAGCGTAGCCAGCGGTGTCAGCAAGCATTTAAGCATATTGGTGGTTGGTGAAAAAGCAGGATCTAAACTGAAAAAGGCGCAGGCTTTAGAGACTGTAGAGATTTGGTCTGAACAGCAATTTATTGATTTTTTGAGCCAACATTTTTGAGCATTGCGTCATGTGGGTTGTGTCGTGCGCTACGAATCTATGTAAAATGGCTGCGATAAGCGTTGCGAAAAACTAAACTTTGACAGGCTCTTAAAAATATAAAAAAAGTCAATAAAAAATTTGCCATTGAAATATATCGCTTATATTTGCCCTTGCTAAACCAAAGCGATTCAATGATCAACCCGTCAATCCATATCTACAAGCCCTCCGTGCTGCTCTACCAGACAGCGCGGAGGGCTTGTGCGTTTCGCAAGGAGGCTACATTGCCGCAACTATATATAGTTGCGTATAAGAAGGGAAATTCCCGGGATTGCCGCAACTATATTGGTTGCGGAGAAGAACAAGTTCGCTTCAATTAGAATACCGGTAAAAGCAAATGCACTAACGGCAAAATTTAAGTTGTTGATTTTTACTGTTATCTTTGTAGTTAGATATAATTAAAAATAAATAATATTATGATATCTTTTGATGATTTTGATACAGAA
>JANMMZ010000116.1:0-14922 GCA_031373665.1 Saprospiraceae bacterium
ATGGTTCGCCCAAATGGGCTTGCGATCTATTTATGCAGAATTGACTAGGAAACGACATTAACGGAAACCGCCGTGATACGAGAGTACGTCCGGTGGTGTGGGGGGACGGCGGCTAAAACCGCCTCCCACCCGATTAGAAAACACCCAAAACACCCAAATTTTGACCTCGGATGAGGTCCTCCATTTGTTAAATCCATTGATTTTATGGATGATTTCGGCATTATTCCTAGCATTTTTTATACAAATGGGCGACCTCTACAGAGGTCGGAATCGTGGTAAAATATAATTTCTACAAATGGGAAGCCTCTCCGAGGCTGGTTTTTCGAGAACGAATCAACCCTACCTTTCAGGTTTTTTAAAAGTGCTTTATTTTAGCACCGTTCCATATCAAGCCTTTGCCATGTCATAAGCCAACACCATCCCTTCTTCGATAGCGCGTTTAGCATCCAACTCACCTGCTTCTTTGGCACCACCGATGAGGTGTACTTTGATTCCGGCTTCTTGCAAGGGCACTTGTAAGGTGCGCAAGGGGGTTTGTCCCGCGCAAATAATAACATGATCCACTGCGAGTACTTGAGCCTGCCCTTTCACCGTAATGTGTAGGCCGGAATCATCTATTTTATCGTATTGTACTTCTGACCACATTTGTACTTTTCGGTTTTTCAACGTGATGCGGTGGGCCCAACCCGTGGTTTTACCGAGTTTGTCGCCTATTTTTCCTTTGGATCGTTGAAGGAGCCACACTTGCCTTGGCGAGCTATCCGTAATGGCTTGTTTGATCCCTCCGCGTTGGGCATATTCAGAATCAATGCCCCACTCTTCCTTATAATGTTGGATACTGTCGGGGGCAGTATGCGCAGGCGTGGTGACATATACCGCTACATCAAACCCAATGCCTCCAGCACCGATAATGGCTACTTTTTCGCCGACTTCTACCTTTTTAGTGAGTACATCTATGTATGAAACCGCCTTGGGGTGGTTGATTCCTTCTATTTGGGGCCGGCGCGGACTGATCCCACTGGCCAATACTACTTCGGTAAATTGATGCGCTTTCAGCATCTCGGCATCTGCTACGGTATTCAGGTGTAGGTTTACGCCGTTTTTTTCGATCATTTTTCCAAAATAACGAAGGGTTTCTACAAATTCCTCTTTGCCGGGTATTTGTTTGGCCAGATTGAATTGGCCACCAATGGCGGCGGCTGACTCAAATAAATGGGTCTCAAAACCCCGTCCTGCCAATTCTGTAGCAGCCGATAGCCCTGCGGGGCCGGCACCGATCACAGCCACTTTACGAGCCACTGAAACCTTCGTATTTGGAATAGATTTTACGGCGCGAGGGTTGACTAAGCAAGAAGCGTCTTTACCTGCAAAAACATGATCTAAGCAAGCCTGATTGCAAGCAATACAGGTATTTATTTCATCTGATTTATTGGCTTTGGCCTTCACCATGAAATCTGGATCGGCCAAAAATGGCCTTGCCATAGAAACCATATCGGCATGTCCTCCACTCAATATTTCTTCTGCTTTTTCAGGGGTATTGATCCGATTGGTCGTGATGAGCGGAATACTTAGTTTGCCCATGAGCCTTTGGGTGACCCAAGTATAGGCAGCCCGTGGCACCATAGTAGCAATAGTAGGAATCCGGGCTTCGTGCCAACCAATACCAGTATTAATCATGGTAGCCCCAGCATCTTGCAGTGCAAAAGCCAATTGTTCTACCTCTTCCCAAGTGGAGCCTTCATCTACTAGATCAAGCATCGAAACCCTGAAAATAACGATAAAGTCTTTTCCGGCTTTTTGTCGCACTTGTTGCATGATTTCCTTGGGAAAACGGATTCTTTTTTCAAAACTCCCTCCCCAGTCATCGGTACGTTTATTGGTACGAGGCGCGATGAATTGATTGATGAGGTAGCCTTCACTGCCCATGATCTCGACCCCATCGTACCCAGCCTCCCGTGCCAAAGCGGCACTAGTTGCGAAGTCTTGAATGGTAGCCTTTATCAGTCGAGGACTCATTTCCCAAGGTTTGAATGGAGATATGACAGACCTCAATGGGGAGGGTGCTACCAACATAGGGTGCATTCCATAGCGGCCTGCATGAAGGATCTGCATACATATTTTACTATCTTCTGCATGTACGGCCTGGGTAATATTTTGATGGTGGCGCACTTCTGATCGGTTGGTCATTTTTGCACCAAAAGGCGAGAGCCAGCCCTGCCTATTGGGTGCAATACCGCCAGTCACCATAAGTCCTACTCCCCCACGGGCACGCGCCGCAAAATACTCGGCCAATCCGCGAAGATCGTCCTTGTGTTCTTCTAATCCGGTGTGCATGGAGCCCATGAGTGCCCTGTTTTTGATGGTCGTAAACCCTAAATCTAGGGGCGCAAAGAGGTGTGGATAAGACATTTTTCAGTGAATCATTTTATCTGTGATCGGTAATCTGGTGGTCGTGAATAGTATTTTACTAAACACTGTCTTTAGCGGCCAATTGGCCGCAAGCGGCATCTATGTCTTTGCCACGGCTACGACGTACGGTGACGGTGACTCCTTCTTTGACAAGGTAGGCCACAAAGGTGTTGAGCCTGTTTTCGTCGGTTTTTTCATAAATCACGCCTTCTACAGGGTTGTATTCAATGATGTTTAGGCGCACCGGAAACCTCCTCCGACAAAGTTGTACCAATCGGGCAGCATCTTCCAACGTATCATTGAAATGATCGAAGGCGATATATTCGTAAGAAATTCTATTTTTAGTTTTGGCGTAAAAATACTCGATGGCTTCCATCAATGATTCAAGCGTATTGCTTTCGTTGATGGGCATTAGTTCGTTGCGTTTGGCATCGTCGGCAGCGTGTAGGCTAAGGGCGAGGTTGCTGCGAAATCCATCATCTGCCAATTTTCGGATCATTTTGGCTATACCTGCCGTACTGACCGTGATGCGCCGCGCCGACATACCCAATCCATGTGGTACTGGTGCGGTGATTCGGTCTATGCTTTTCATGGTATCGGCGTAAGTAAGTAGGGGTTCGCCCATACCCATATAAACGATATTGGTCAGTCCATGACCGAAGGTGGTGATGCTCTGGCGGTTTACACCGGTTACTTGGTCAAATATTTCTCCTGCTGTCAGGTTGCGCTTGCGCCCCATTCGGCCAGTGGCGCAAAATTTGCACGTGAGGCTACAACCTACTTGTGTACTGACGCATACGGTGAATCGCTCATCGGCAGGAACTGGTATCAGTACGCTCTCGATTCGGTGCGCATCGTGGGTCATCCACCTAGTTTTGATGGTACCATCGTTGCTATACTGACTTTTCTCTTCCAAAAGGGGTAAAAGACTGTATTCAGTCTTCAAGCGTTGGCGCAAATCTTTTGAAAGATTGCTCATTCCATCAAACTCAGTGACCGCCTTAGCCCAAAGCCATTCATAGATTTGCTTTGCTCTAAAGCGTGGCTCTCCCCATTCCTGAAGGATGGACTCTAAGTCTGCCAGAGAGAGGGATCTGATATCGGTCATGTATAGTTTGAAAAAATGTGGACACAAAGGTACATGAATTTTTCAGACATGGCTATATGTTTGGGTACTTATTGCCCTACGATAACCTTTTCAATACAAGTCTTGTTTCCTATTTGTAGTTGAATGACATATAGCCCTTTAGGCCAATCTTGCACGGCCACACTGTGGACATAGGCACCTATCGCGGCTTGCGATGCATCAAAGTGATAGACTTGTTGTCCGAGCGCATTGAGGATATTGCAACGGAGATCCGCTTTTTCAGGTAAGGAATAATTGATAGAAAGTTGATTTGAAGCGGGGTTCGGAAATACTGAAAACAAAAACAAGTCTTCATTGACCGCTTCAATGCCGACAGAGGCATTGATACCTAATGCCCTATCATCGTTTGTTTTGTACGCGCCGCCCGTCATAATGGGGGTGATTAGGTCGTCCAAGTTATATAATCTGTAATAGCCCGTACCGTAGTTGCAACAAATACCATCTCCATAAGCATCTACAAAATGAATGGAGTAGCAACCATTGGTTGGTAACATAAGTGTATCTTTGATAATAGCGTTATTCGGATAGGTACCGGGCCCATTATCAAAGTAAATCACGCCACCACCATTAGGGCCTACATTTTCATTGCCCCCAAAGTCTAATACATTTCCTGATTCGTCTCGTAATTCCCAGTAGGTCTCGGCTCCATAGTTGTCGGTACGCAATCGCATCAATACGGCTTGATTATCAAAAGATTGAGACAATATAAAGGCGTGTTCATCAGCATTGTTGTTGGGATCATCGTCACTATATATAGTATTTACGTAATCTATGGAGGTGCTTAATGTTCCTGGCTCACTAAGCGACAAAGAATCAAATTTGATGCTGTCTTCTCCATATAAGCCGAGGTTTCCAGTCCAATTGATCGTTTGGATATGATTGCCATTCCAACTCAATTGTATCGTGGCCGAAGTGAGTGCCGTGGAGCCCAGATTAATCAGGTTAAAATTAGGCTGTAGGTGAAGCGTGTCGCATATTTCATGTAACTTGGTATCCTGAATAAAATCAAAAACACCTGCATTGTTGACCCCATACGCCACTGGGCAGCCAGAGGCGCGACTCCAAAGATCGGTAGAGTTAAGCGCTGGCACTTCTAACAGTTTTCGATTGGGGCATACTATGTACAAGGTTGGGTAATAGTTTATGGCATACTCCGCAGCGATATCAGCACTTTCAATGATTGGAAACGGAGTGCCACTCACCCAATCACCGGGGCTGGTGTTATTGCACCCAGATTGTCCATACAGACAAGCCGTATTAGTGTTGGGATCACCCTCAATAAATAGTACCCTTGCTTGGTCGTCGCCACTGGGGCCATGCAACTCGTACAAGTTATGTACAGCATGGCTATTGTGGTATGACCAGCAGGGAGGACACCAAGTGGCACTGATTTCAAGGAAAACGATTTTGCCCTGATCCAACATATCATACAGATGCCATGATTGCCCATTGATATCGGTAGCAGTGAAGTCTGGAGCCACAGAGCCATTCGGCAATTGCGCACGTACTCCAGAATACCCTGCTGTGAGTATCATCAACATTATACCGAGCCTTTTCATCCGTTAAAATTGTCCATAAAAATACAAAACCGTATATAAACAACAAATGTAAGTAGGGGTTTCCAATAATCAGTGTATCTTTGTTAAAAATTGCTACACCTGCTAATTCAAGACATTTTTAGTATGAAAAAAATTACTTTTACATTCCTCACTCTATTGTTTTTGGGCTTTACTTCGGTGGCTCAAAGTGCCTTCCTCATTGTTCATAATCCTGCTAATGGCTTTGACGAGTCTGCCAGGCCTAGTATCAAGATTAAGACAGAGATTACAAACCTAACTGGTAACACGCTGAACCTGAAATGGGATCGTAATGTTCTAGTATTGCCATCTCCCATGACTACTCAGATATGCGATCCACTCTACTGCTATTTTGAAGAAGTTAGTACTGGCATGTTCATGATAGCCCCTTTTGCAACGGACACTGTCAGTATCATTTTTTTGAACCCTACGGGACAAAATCAGGTTGCTTTAGTAGATATGGTTATCACTAACAAGGATAATTTGACGGACGTACAACCGATTCATTTCCAACTTAATCCAGTTGTTGGAACCAAGGATCTGCCTGAACCAACTGTTCGTTTTTTCCCAAATCCTTTTGTTGAAACGTTTACGTTGGATAATGCAGATGCGGTTGCAAATATCCGTATTTTCTCTATGGATGGCCGTCAGGTTGCCTTTATGAATGCTAATCCGGGTGAGGTTTATACCCTTAATCAGCCAGCGGGCATGTATATCATGGCCTTGGAAGATGATAAAGGAAATGTTTTCCAAACAGTTGAAGTGAATAAGCAGTAAGGAATAAGTTGCTGCCCATTTAAAGAGGCTGTCTCATAAGTCCAAGTTGTAGGAAAATTATCTCCAAATTTTGTTGACAGGTTTGAGTCGTTAGATTTCAGAAGTTTTAAAACTTCTGAAATCTTGGCACGATAACGGATAAAATATTGGCATCATTTTCACTAAAACAAGATTTCGACTTATGAGACAGCCTCTTTGTTTTTAGGGCTACCCTTCCAACCAACTTTCAAAAGCCTCCAAGTCATATACTTTCTGACCTGCTTTTGTCACGGTTGCTTTTTTGGTAAGATTGGATACCAAGGCGCATTGTTGTCCGCCGGCCTCAAAACTAATTTGGTAAACTTCTTCTTGAATCTCTTTGAACCTGTATTGTGAGGAATCGTGTAATGCTATAGCCTCGGTCCATTCCGCCATTTGTTCGGGTGAATACTGATCCACTTGATCGGAAGTGTAAAGGATACTGGTCGAAAGTGCTTTTATGAGGAGGGTAGTATATTGCTCGTTTTCGCTCAATTGAGTACTTTTTCCTTGCAAAGTACTAATATCGCCATCGTTCATAAAGAATCGGCTCAATAAGGGACTCCTATAAAGTATTGATTTTAATGCGAATATCAAATTGCTACGCTCTCGGTGACGGACATAGGCCGACAATGATTGTTCTTTGGTCGAGCGAAGGTTTGCGCATACGCGACAATAATCGGCCAAGCCGATAGCAGAACCAAGTGGAACACCATTGGCTAACATCAAGCGATGGCCACAGAGCCGCCGCATAAATTCTAGGGCTTCGTGCATGACTTGCCCACGGGTCTTACCCTTGGGCGGGCGAAGGCATACCGCGAATAAATAATCGAGTTTCAAAAGTTCAAATCCCCATTGATCGAGCAACACGTGAAACACTCCGGTGATGTGGTCGCGTACTTCCGAATCATAGAAATCGAGGGCATAGTACCAGCCCTTCCATTGGTTGCTCCATCCTATTTTGAGCGGCTTATTATGTTTATCTTTTAGAAACCAATGGGGGTGTTTTTTGAATACCTCCGCGTGTTGGGTTGCCACCCAAGGCGATAACCAGAGACCAGGAATCATACCTTCCCGCTTTATAGCACCGACCAAATCTGGCATAGTGCCCGAAAAAGAGGGCTTGGGCGATAGCCAATCACCTACTTGATTTTGCCATCCATCATCTATTTGAAAATGGATTTTTTGACCCGACGGCAATGTATCTTGAATTGGATCTAATGCGCTTTTGAAGCCGTTTAGGCTTTGGAGTACTGATTCTTTGGATAGGCTAGAACCCTGTGAAAGTCCACTGGCCCAACCAATAGACGGTGCCAAATTGGGCTTAGACAAATCCATGAGGGAAGCCCATTGATCGTACAAAATTTGCGTTAGTTCTCCTTGCAATATGCAAAAATCGAGGCTCGGAAAGGAGTGCGACAGTACTAAATCGTCCATGTCTTTACGCACTGTCAGCACAGCATTGGCAGCATCGTATAAGAAAATGGTAAACCCTGTTTTTTCATTCAAGGAGGCCATCAAATATTTGGAACCAGCACTCGGTTCTATGAAGGTGTAAGTCCAAGAGTGGACGTATCCTTTCCCGCGCGGAATATCGGCTATATACTCATCGCCAGTCAAGCCTACGTATCTTTTGGCTATGCTCCGCAAGCGTTGAATACCGTCTGATGGGTTTACCAAATCAGTCGCGCTCCACGATTGGTAACCATTGGCTAATATGCGGGCTTGGGCATCCAACTGGAGGCTAAACTGCAGTTCTAACCTGCGGACGACTAGATCCTGTTTGGGATGCAAAAAAATGGAATATCGCGTTCCATGTTCGATATCTTCTTGCTGAAAATCAGCAAAAATTTCATCAAAAGAATTGGATTGTCCAGCCTTCAGTTGGTACTGTTGGTTGTTGACGTGCAATATAGCCTGTCTGAAATGCAACGGTATTATGGGACTCATGGTACGGCTGTTATAGCAACAATGACACTGGTACGCCTCAAGCTTACATCAGGATTGAAACCTATGTTCATAAGGTATTCGCCCGAATAGGAAACGCTTTCATCCAAGGTTGTTTTAGTGCCTGGAAATACGTTCAATTCTTTCAACCGATACTTTTTAGTAGGATCAAGCCCTTGTAATTTGATGGGACCAAAGGAGTAAGAGAAATCGAATCGGTTGGTCACTACATAATTATAGGAGACGGCACGGGTTTTACTTTGATCTACCGCCAATACACTGGCGTAAGGATGCTCCCAAGGATCATTGATTCGGTATAGATCGCCATGCCACAACACCTCACTCTGGGCTTTGTAATTCAGGATGGCATCTTGACAAAATGCCAGTTCTTCGGGTTCTAATTTGGCTACATCAATATCAAAACCAAGTTTGCCCATCATGGCTACATCCGTCCGAAATTTGATCCCTACTTTGCTCCATGCCGTTACGTGGGCACTGCTGGCGATCATGGGATAATAAAATGAAGATTCCCATTGAATAAATACCCTTTCAAGGGGATCTGTGTTGTCAGATACCCAAAACTCAGAAAAATACTTGAGGGCTTCATAGTCAACGCGGCCTCCACCACCCGAACAAAGCATCATGGGGACTTTTGGATATTTGGCGCGTACCCGCTCCAGCACCTTGTACAAGCCTTTTACATAATCCACATAAAGTTGGGTTTGAGGGATCTTGTTGCGATCCAGATATGGGGAAAACGCATTGTAAATGACAGCATTACAGTCCCATTTTACATAGGCAATCTCTGGATTTTTAGTGAATATATTATCCAATACTCCAAAAACGTGGTCTTGCACGGCTGGGTTAGTCAGGTCTAGTACCAATTGATTCCTGAAATAGTGTTCGGGGCGTTGCGGCTCCCGAATGACCCAATCTAAGTGGTTTTCGTACAATTCGCTCTTGGGATTGACCATTTCTGGCTCGATCCAGATCCCAAACTTAACCCCTGCTTTGGTCGCTTCTTTGACTAAGTAACCCAATCCACTGGGCAGTTTTTTCTTGTTTTCTTGCCAGTCGCCGAGGCCGGCTTTGTCGTCGTTGCGTGGGTATTTGTTGGCAAACCAACCATCATCAAGCAAAAACATATCAAGCCCCATTTTTTTGGCGCCGCCAAAAAGTTCGACGAGTTTCTTTTCTTCAAAATCAAAATAGGTCGCTTCCCAGTTGTTGAGTAGGGTCAGGCGAGATCCATTCCCATCAAATAGACGATAGTTTTTAGCCCATCGGTGCATGTTCCTGCTGGCCTCTCCAATTCCATTTTCAGAATACGCGTATATGAGAGAGGGTGTTTTAATTTCTTGGCCAGCGGCCAATTGATAGGCCGACGCTGCGGGGTTGATCCCCGCTATCAATCTTAAACCATTGTAACTATCCTTTTCAAAATCTATTTTGAAATTGCCAGACCAAGCGAGGTTGGCCAACATCACTTTACCAGAAGTTTCGGTAGCGGGGCGGTCAAAAGACAGCATGAAAGTAGGGGCTTGGTACATGTGTGCCCTGGCTCCGAGTTTGGAATCGAGGGTATGGATTCCGTAGGGCAATCGTGTGATTTCAGGCTTCATTTCTCGCGCCCAAATGCCATGATAATGCCTTAGATAATACTCGTTGGCGGTGAAATAGAGGTTGGCAGAAGCATATTTATCGAGTAATATGTTTTGTTTTTCATTGTTTTTGATGATCGTCCATTGTTCAAAAACATTGGTGGCCAAGTAAGTTTTATAAAATAGTGAGACCTCGGTGCCATACGCTGGGTCGCGTAGCAATATGGTCATCAAATTGACCCCTTCGCTGATGCGCTCAGTGCGATGGCTGATGTACTTTAGTTCACTTGATACATGCCCATCAGCGTGGGTCATCCGAAATGCAGGCTCTACCATATTCCAAGTTCCACTGGGCGTATAGGCAGCGTTGTATATGCCTGCATTGTCGTCAAATTGCCGATTTTGCGATGGGATACTCGCATATTCAGCCTGATTAGAGAGTTTTTTCCCGAAATATATGGTGCCGAGGCGATCCGCTTTGTCGGTTTGTAAAACCAAAGCGTAATCGCGGGTTTCAATGGAGATGGTGGTTGGTTGCTGGGCAGTTGTACTGGTGGTGGCCAAAAACAATAAAAATAAAGTAAAAAATCTCATATATTTTTTAATTTTTAAAGACCATTGCTAGTCGGCGAATAACTATACTTTGCTACTTTAGAAAATCATCAAAGGTTTGAATGCGCAAATGTATCTAATAGAAATGAGTAAGTGGCTAATTAATTGCTAGGTTATGAGTGCTAGCATTTAATGGAATGGTCAAGGTGTCAATAGCCGTAAAAGGCAACGTTGGGCTTGTTAACGGCTTTAATGGAAGGCTATAACCGCACTAAAAAGTCTTCTTTGCGCTGCTGAGCCACTTCTACCTCCGAACCGTCAGACATAACAACCGACCCGCCCTCTCCACGCATGTACCTGCTAACATGGTTTAGGTTGATTAAATGGGATTTATGAACCCTGAAAAAATTAGGGTGCTCCGATAGGATCTACTCAAACTCGCTCAAGTTTTTGGAGGCTATAATCTTTTGTTTGTCCATGGTATGAATGCTGGCATAACTCCCACTGCCTTCCAAACGGATAATATCTGTGATGTGCTGAAATAAAGATACTGATTCAGGCTTCAGGTTTTGGCCTTAGATTTTCTGTTTTTTGGTTATGTGAAACTGGCTACCACCATACCGTGACAGCCAGTTCCAAAATTTAAAAACCCAATTTACCAAGCACTACTAGCCCTTTTCCACACAATCAAACATCCACAGTACTCCATACTGATCGGAGCAACTCCCAAAATAACTCCCCCAAAAAGCATCTTGAAGTTCCATTTCTACTTTGCCACCCGCCGAGAGCGCATCAAATAGGCGTTTGGTTTCCGCTTTAGAATCAGGAGAAAGACAAATATAGTTGTTATTGCCCATTGTAACATTGAATCCCATGGATTCGGGGGCATCTGTCCCCATCAGCAAATGTCCGCCAAGTATAGGAAGCCCCACATGCATCACCAGATTCATATCGGCTTCATCTAAAGGGGGAGTACCTTCTTGAGGTGGTATTCCACTAAACCGCTTGATGCCGTCGTCGCTGAATTCACCGCCAAATACTGATTTGTAAAAAAGAAATGCCGCCTCTGTATGACGGGGAAAATTGAGGTAAGTGCCTACGCTTGCCATAATAAATTAAATTTTTTGTTTAAAAAATAAGATTGCTGTGCCAGACGCCTTCAAGAAGGCGAACCAGTGAGGCACAAAGGTACAATAATTTAAAACAAATTGTGTTTTATTTTTGATTGCGTTAGGCTCCTATTTTTCCTTGGCGCAATAGACTTGTTGCAATAGGGTGCTGTTTGCGACAAGTCTATTAAGAGTCAGGCTCCAAGTTACTGCTTCCGATAAAGTGTCGGACTCACCTGATAGCGTTGTTTAAAAGCCGTTGCAAAATGCTCTACGCTGCAAAAACCACATGATAGTGCAATTTCAGAAATCAAAATTGTACTATTTTTTAACAGCATTTCACCGTGTTTTAGCCGAATATTGTAAAGGTATTGATAGGGTGAAAACGTGGTAATTTTTTTGAAAATACGGCTGAAATGAAACGGGCTGACACAGCAATACCGCGATATTTCATATAAAGAAACGTCGTTTCTAAAGTTTTCATTGATATAGTTTTTGGCCTGCTCAATCATTGCCAGGTGGTAGGTAAGGTGAGCGGGCAACAATTCATCGCGCAAAGGATCACGGGTAAAACCGTCAACTGTTTGATACAATAATTCCAACACGAGGTTGTCCATTTCCAGTTTCCCAGAGTTGCCGCATTGTTTGAGCAACTGAAAATGCAAGTATTCTATTTCTGGACTGGCTAACAAAACTTGTGAAATGATATTTGGATTTGAAAAAAAGGAGACGTTTTGCAGGTTCATATCTTCCACAAATTGCTTGTAAAATGTATCGGTAAAATTAATAATAGTACACTCTCCAGTTGCGGGTCGGAGACTGTATTCATAGCCCCCTTTTTCGAGTATCAAATGCCCCGTGCGCATATCATGCTTTCTGTGTTGGTCGAAAAAATAGTACCCTTTTTTAACAAAAATCAAGCAAAAGCAATCATTATACCCCTGTGTCAGGCGATGATCTCCCACTCTATCAAATGCCCAATTTTTGATGTGGTAAAAATCAGATTCAAAAAGATGGGAGCCGATCAGCCCTGCTGGACTGGGTATTTTATATATTGCTGGGTCATTTTTTACCATTCCATTGCGCATTATTGAGGGCAAAAATAAGGTGTTTTCAAACGCGCTATGATAACAATGGGCAAAAGAGCAAGATTTTAAAGGTCGTGCCTTTATGAGCCGCTTTATTTTGCACTCAAAATACTCATCATGCTATCAAAATTATTCACCTTATTCCTTGTTGTAACTACTATTGGATGTTATCAAACAAGATCAATTTACTCAAATATGGACAATCAACAAACGGATTTATCGCAATTAAAAGCCATAAATGCCCAATTTATCAAAAATTTTGTCACTCAGGATGTGGCAGCACACGATAAAATCATCCATAAAGATTTTGTCTGCATACAGGGCAATGGCAGTATGGTGGACAGAGCAGTTTACTTAAAAAATTGGGCTACCGATTTTGACAACAGTGGCTACGAGACATTCAACTATACCGATGAGGCGATTCGTATTTTCGGCAATATAGCACTCGTGCGGTCAAAAACAATTTACACCAAAACAGTAGCAGGAAAAAAAACAGAAGGTTACACCATTTATACTGATACTTATTTGAAAGAAAATGGGCAGTGGCAATGTGTGCAGGTGCAGATTACGGCTGTGAGATAAGCGGTTGAAAAGGTACAGGCTCTATCTACAATGCCAAAGAAGGCAACGACCTTTTTGTGGTTTTAACGAACATCAACAATACTGACAGATTTCGGGAATTGCCCCATTTGCCAACTTACCAAAGTTGGTTGCTGATTTTGAAATACAAACACACGTTTGCGTTTTGATGCTTTGAGCCTGTAAAAATTAGTTTTTCATAAAAAAGGTAAATATGATAATTAAAAGCGAACAAAGTGATTTCGATGAAATTTATGAAATCCTCAATGATGCAGCATCTGCATACTACCTTTACGTCAAATTGAAACGTCAGTTGTATTGGCAAATTCAAATTGGCTTGGGTGAAACAGGAAACTCACTTTTTAACAATCAATAAAAATGGAAATACGTATCAGACCAGCGCAAGAGGAAGAAATTAACACCTTACTTGAATTTGAAAAAGGCATTGTAGAGGCCGAGCGTCCTTTGAATACGGCGTTGAAAGAGGGTGAAATTCATTACTATGATTTATTAGCACTTATTAAATCTGACAAGGCAGAAGTTCTTGTGGCAGCTGTTCATGAAGAAATAGTGGGCTCTGGATACGCCAAAATTAAAACTGCCGAACCTTATGAAAAGCATGCTCATTTTGCTTATTTGGGTTTTATGTATGTAAAACCTGAATTTAGGGGCAATGGTGTCAATAAAATGATATTGGAGGCACTCCTTAATTGGGCAAAAGTCCAAGGTATTTCAGAAATTAGGCTTGACGTGTTTGATGAAAATAATATCGCAAAAAATGCTTATCTGAAAGCGGGATTTAAGCCCAATATTCTAGAAATGAGGATGGTTATTTAGGCTTAAAAATGATAAAAATAACATTCAAAAATGGACTTAAAAGCACTAAAAAATAAACTTGAAGCAAATGAACTTGGTAAATATTTTGACAAGTTGCAACCATTATTGCGAAGCACAATCAGACCTAGGTAAAGGGCGAACCCTAGAGCCTATTTAGAGCCTTAATCTATAAAAACGCCCGATTCGCCCAATAAAATTGGTAGTGCGCCTTGATACATTGAACATTGTTCTTTTTTTTAACAATTTCATCTGAAAATTGAGTATATATGAATCAAACAGCGTTTAAGAAAATAGGAGTAGCCATCGTCGCCTCCGTAACTGTCGGCATTTGGGTCTTGCTTATTTGGGAACATTACCACGGTGGCGTGCCAAGCCATAGTTTTATGGCGCGAGCAGATATGCCATCTATTTCCAATTGGTGGGGAGGGCTGTTATTACCTTTATTGGCTTATTTTTCCATATATAGGATACAAAAACGCCTTGGTTTGATGGATGAAGGCAAGGTGATATCGCTCCAGCAACTACGCCCTGTCCTATTTTTGTTCATCGGAGGGCTACTCTATGCTAGTGCCATGGCTTATTGTTTTGTAACAAATAACAATGATATTAATGGTATCCTTTTTCAAGGATTATTGCTTTGACTTCAAAAAGGAGATTGAAAATGATTTCACCATTGGTGCGTGGAAAATGTTCGACACCGCGTGGTACAATGAGAATTTCACCTTCTTTCACCTCCACAATTTTGTCCCTAAACGCCATGATGAGCGTGCCTTTAAAAACCATAAACAATTCATCCTCGTTTTCGTGGCTATGCCAGACAAACTCATCTTTGAGTTTGCAGAGTTTTACGTACTAGCCGTTCAACTCGCCGATGATATGCGGTGTCCATTGTGCCTCAAACTTGGAGAATTTCTCCATGATATTGATGGATTGAATTTCTTGCATTTTTTAGTTTTAATTGTGAAATTTACCGCAAAAATAACACTTTTGTACTTAGAGCCTGCCAAAATTTTGTTTTTTGACAGGCTCTTAAGGAACGGTACCTTTATTCCAGTACCGTTCCTAAGTGCCAAACTAGAACCAAACTATTCACCCTGAAGAATAAACCACACTTGCTTCCTACTACTTTCCGATTGGAAACTAAGCGCGTAAGCACCACTAGCGATGTTTTTCAATGAAATGGGCACTACGTTTTCTCCCTCGATGCCACTGCCTTCATGGCTCCAAACCAATCGCCCTGAAGTATCAAATATATTCAACGTGTAGGATTGCACTTTAGGC
>JANMMZ010000043.1:0-194220 GCA_031373665.1 Saprospiraceae bacterium
ATACCAGTAGTACTCTCGATGGTGATCGTCGGCATAGCATCACAAGCATCCATAGCCGTAGGCATACCAAACGTCGGAACGGCAGGACATTCTATGGTTGTGTTGTTTGGACAACTGATGGTCGGAGACGCAATGTCTTGAATAGTAATACTTTGGCTACAAGTATTGGCACTGTTGCCACAATCATCAGTGGCACGCCAAGTACGTACGGTGGTGTATCCTTGGCAACCCGCTGTAGGCGGCGCACCCGTGGTGGATACAATACTGATCGTAGGAGTGGCATCACAAGCATCCATAGCCGTCGGCATACCAAATGTTGGAGTCGCAGGGCAATCTATCGTTGTGTTGTTTGGACAACTGATTGTTGGAGATGTAATGTCCCGTATCGTGATACTTTGGCTACAAGTATTAGCACTGTTACCACAATCATCTGTGGCTCTCCAAGTACGAATGGTCGTATATCCTTGGCAACCCGCTGTTGGCGGCGCACCCGTGGTGGATACAATACTGATCGTAGGAGTGGCATCACAAGCATCCATAGAAGTCGGCATTCCAAATGTTGGAGTGGCGGGGCAATCTATCGTTGTGTTGTTGGGACAACTGATGGTTGGGGATGAATTATCCTGTATCACGATACTTTGACTACAAGTATTGGTACTATTGCCACAGTCATCAGTAGCCCTCCATATACGAGTAGCCACGTAGGCTAAACATCCAGAAGTGGGAGGTGGTGTAGTTGACACTATACTAATCGTAGGAGTGGCATCACAAGCATCCATAGCCGTCGGCATTCCAAATGTTGGAGTGGCGGGGCAATCTATGGTTGTGTTGTTGGGACAACTGATTGTTGGAGAGGTCAAGTCAGCCTGAACAATATAAGTATAAGTACAGGTGGTAAATGCTTCGCCAACATCCTTTATGTTATTAAATGGCGAAAGATCATCCCAAACCATAATTGTTCTGGTGATAGTCTGATTCACAGGAGAACAAGTATTAGGCGTTGCGTTGTCGGATGCTGTAAACCGAATCTGCCCACAAGGGTTACTGCCGATGGTCATGCTGTATGGCGCAGCCTGAAGCTGTGCCAAGGTCGTTGGTATCGCTGGAATATTGCCTAAGGTAATACAATTATAAGTACCCAAATTTGTATTGGTTGGGCAGGTTGCAGTAAAGATACAACATGGGACTGTTGCAGCCGCAACGGTTACCATAGCGGTACCAACACAACCTGTACTGCCACTATTATAAACCGTAACCGTGTAATTGCCTGGGGCTAAGCCCGTAAAAACACCTGTTGTATTGGCTGTGCTACCGCCAATTCCATTGATAGAGTAGGTTAAAGTACCCGACCCACCACCTTGTAATACCCCAATAGCCGTGATGGTTCCGTCATTGATGCCAGGACAAGACTGGGGGGTGGATGTGGTAGAACTTACATTGATCCCACATAAGGTAATATTACAAAGATTGGGATTACCACCTCCGCTGCTTCTACAAACGTATATAATAACCTCAGTAGCACCTACAGGAATTACGAACGACCCTGTATAAGCACCAGATGTACTAACCTCTCCTAAACCAACAGGTGGCGGCGTACAATCGCCATCTACTTCGACAAATACACTAGACATACCGCCGGTAGAACAAGATCCTCCATTTCCCGTAGAAAAAAAAATGGTGGCACCTGGCAGTATTGCTGGAAATGATGTGCTGTTGATCCGGTAGCCCTGACAACCAAAATTACTGCCTGGTGGAGTTGGCACACAGCCGGCTGAAACATTACCAGATGCAGAAGCACCGTTCACATTAATAATGTTATCGCAAGTAAAACATTGACCAAAGTTTTTGGTGTTGCTCAACATAACCAGTAAAAACACACCACATAGAACTAATGGTCGGGGGGATAATATCTTAAGATGGTGTACAAAAAATCGAGGTCGCACTTCGTCTGCAAACCAACCTTTGCGACTTGGAGTCGCAGAAAAGCATAAAGATTGTTTCATATTATAAAAAATTTGTTTGTTTATATTCAATTCAAGCATTTTAGAGCAATAAAATAACAGCATCGTGACATGTGACACAAAGTAGATATTGCAAAAACAAGGGGGGAATATGAAAATTGATTTTATGAAATGGAAACCATTTTATAAAATCTATTTAAAATGTAAAATGAGACGAGGAGTGATGTAAAGTTTTCAAGAATAGTCATAGAACGTTTAATTTTCAATTTGTGGGTGTGCTATCACACCATTGGCATTTAGATAGAGAATTTCTAAAATGAAGGGGTATTATCATAATAATATAAAGGCAAAGGTACGATCCTTTTGTAAAGCACACACTATACAAAGGGGGTAAAATCGGGGAATTAGGGTAGAAAAAACGGGAAATGCTAAGTAAAAATTAAAACTTAAACCAATCAATAACCTTCCTTCCCTAACTGGACAGATTTTAACTACCCATAGATCAAGAAACTTCAGTATTTAAAATAAACTCAGAAGGATATTTACCAAACTTTAGTTTGAATGCCCTAGAAAAATATTTTTGATCCCTAATTCCAATAGTATGGCTAAGATTTTTGATAGAAGTTACTTGGTGTTGGGTAAGTAATGTCATGGCGTGCTCCAAACGAACATCTTGAATATATTGTGTCAAACTCATGGAAGTTCTTTCATCAACTATTTTACGCAATTGCCTGACATCTATCCCTAACTTACTGCTCAAAAATTCGACATTGAAATTTAGATCAGACATATTTATAATAATTTCATTATTCAAGGTCTGCAAAAAATCTTTTGATGAACCACTATCTAGTGACGGATTGGAGTCACTTTGAGGAGGATTGACAGGTTGTTGTATTGAAAGATGTTTACTAAGGAAAAACAATATTGCGACAATAGCACCACCAACAACTAACCAAAGTATAGAGAACAAAGACCTTATCACCATTAACCTTTTTATAGGCTGGTTATTTATAGTAATCTTCAATTGATGACTCAGTTGGATTTTATCAGAGGTAAAACCTTGTATTTGGAGGTTGACGATAGGCTTGTCTTGTTCCCATGTGAGAAAAATTTCATTTGATTCTTGAAAAATCAAATCATCAGAACCCTCGCTTTTTATAGCATATTTTATATTGTTTTTTATTGTGCTATCGGTAATAAATAACTCAATGATCGCGAATGGGTTCTCTTCATTGAGTTCTATCATAGCCCCTGATAAAACAGATGCTGTTTTATCAACTAATCTATTAGAAAGTGTATTAAATTGCTTAAAACTTAATATTTGAATATGGGAATTGGCTCCTTGATTGTCATCCTGCCGAAATTTAGCGTTGGCTATATTGTTTTGAGCAAAAGCATGGAAAGTGTTGACAATAAATATGCAACAAAAGAAATATACGGATAAAGATTGTTTTCTACTATTCATCGGCTTGAACTGCTTTAAAGACTCCATAAAGCACGTGTTTGTTAGCATAAAACGTCTATTCTTTGAAAAAATTTTGTGTAGTACCTAATAATGAATAATAATAGATATTTTATAATACCATAAACTAGTATTTACAGGCTTAAAAACCTTGATAATGAGCCTGTCTCCTATTGAATATTGTTTTATTTTCCGTTTCCTATCATAAAGACAAGGCGAGTTTTATTTTTCTCTAAAATTTATTTAATTCCCTAATTTTGTCTCCATTTTTCAACACAAGCAATAATGAAACATCTATCATTTATCTACTTTTTTGCCCTATGGGTTTTATGTGCCTCGTGCGGCGGCACACCACCCCCGCCACAGCCTATACCCGCACCAACAGTATTCAGACAACCTGCCGAATATGAGCCAATGGAGGCTGTTTGGTTGCTTTGGCCCCGTTACGATCATATAGAAGGAATGCCCAATGGAAAGGTTTCTCTGGATATTATTGCGGCATTGAGCCCTTTTGTCAAGATCAAATTAGTTGTTGCCAATGATTCTGTAAGGGCATCAGTGCAAAGCCTATTGCCTGCTGACTTGCTGGAATACGGTAATGTGACGTTATACACTCTCCCCTACAATGAGTTTTGGACCCGCGATATGGGCCCAGTATTTGTGGTGGGTTCTGACAAGAAAATGCACATAGCCGACTTTAGTTTCAATGGTTGGGGTACGATGCCTGAAACGGACTCTCTCAATGTAGAAAACGAGTTATTAGATGAAAACGTGGCTGTAGCGTTAAAACTTCCGATCCTAAGTACCTCTATCGTCAGTGAAGGGGGCGACCGAGAAATCAATTCAAAAGGCACTTTGATTGTATCTGAAGTAGTAGAGCAAGGGCGCAATACTACAAAGACCCTAGCAGAGATAGAAACTGCATTTAAGAATATTTTGGGCGCTAAAAAGATCATTTGGCTCAAAAAAGGGTTATACGAAGATGATCATACCCATCTTGGCCCCATCAATGGGCCTAATGGACAGAAATTATACACGGTATTGACCACCAATGGCCATGTGGATGAGTATGTACGCTGGGCCAATGACAGTACCATATTGTTGGCCGCAGTGGATAGTGCAGACTTAGCGCACGATCCGATTGCCCGTGAAAACGCAAAACGATTGGAAGAAAACTATCAAATACTCCGATCTGTCACCGATCAGGATGGCCACCCATTGCATATTATCAGGGTGCCTTTGCCTCGACTGATTACTGGCACACTACGTCCGGGCGATGGAGTCTATGAAATTATTAAAGCAATGGATTTTAAAGATGGATCTAAATTCCCAATCGGGAAACCCGTCAAAGCAGTAGCCGCCGCGAGTTATCTCAATTTCTTAATTGCCAATGGGGTAATACTGATGCCCAAATACGGGAAACCCGGCGGTGATCTGGCCACCGTGAAATGTGATGCAGCAGCCCAAGCGGTATTGCAACGCGCTTTCCCAGATCACAAAATTGTCGGCATTGATGCCTTAGCCGTCAATTGGGGCGGGGGCGGAATCCATTGTATTACGATGAACCAGCCTGCATTGCGATAGGTATCATTGAATAATATGGTGTAACAATAAACAAGTTAAGCAAATATTCTTGTATGGCATTCTTTTTAATGTTAAAACATCTTCAATTTTTATAAAAAAAACCCTATGTTTTATAGAGTATCAGTACCTTTGCGCCCTCATTCGGAGCATTCACACGCTGAATCACCCGTTTTTACCACATTTATTCATTAACATACATTAAATGCCATATCTATTTACGTCCGAGTCTGTTTCAGAAGGACATCCAGACAAAGTAGCCGATCAAATCAGTGATGCCATACTCGACGAGTTTTTGCGTCAAGACCCCAACTCAAAAGTAGCCTGTGAGACGTTGGTGACTACTGGTCTGGTAGTGGTAGCAGGTGAAGTTCGCTCCAAGGCATATGTGGATGTGCAAGAGGCCGCCCGTGCTGCCATACAGCGCATCGGCTATACCAAAGCAGAATACCAGTTCGATTATAAATCTTGCGGTATCCTCAGTGCTATCCATGAGCAATCTGCTGACATCGCACAAGGTGTGGACGTGGGCAAATCAGAAGACGAACAAGGTGCTGGTGACCAAGGCATGATGTTTGGCTATGCCACCAACGAAACGGATAACTTTATGCCGTTGCCCCTTGATTTGGCACATTTACTACTTCGCGAATTGGCGGCTATCCGCAAAGAAGGTAAGCAAATGAAATACCTTCGCCCCGATGCCAAAAGCCAAGTAACCATCGAATATACCGACAAGCACGCTCCTAAGAAAATTGATACCATTGTAATCAGTACTCAGCACGACGATTTCGACGTGGACGACAAAATGTTGGCCAAGATTTCTTCCGATGTTCTGCGTATTTTGATTCCAAGGGTCAAAAAACTATTGCCGGTTCGCGTTTCTAAGTTGTTCACTTCTGATGTGAAGTACTTCATCAATCCGACTGGCAAATTCGTTATCGGTGGTCCCCATGGCGATACTGGTCTTACTGGCCGTAAAATTATTGTGGATACCTATGGTGGAAAAGGTGCACACGGTGGTGGTGCTTTTTCAGGAAAAGACCCTTCTAAAGTAGATCGCTCAGCAGCATATGCTACACGCCACATTGCTAAAAATCTAGTGGCCTCTGGTCTTTGTAGCCAAGTATTGGTGCAAGTGGCTTATGCTATTGGAGTAGCCAAGCCGGTGGGCTTGTACGTCAATACTTATGGCACTTGCAAAATAAAGAGCCTTTCTGACGGGGAAATCGCTTTGAAATTGACTGATGTATTTGACCTACGTCCAGCAGCCATTGTAAAGCGTTATGGTTTGAAAAACCCTATTTTCTCTGAAACAGCTGCCTACGGACACTTTGGCCGCAACTCTGAAACGAAAATAGTGGATGGCAGGAAAGTAGAAACTTTTACTTGGGAAAAACTCGATGCAGTGGATGCCATTAAAAAGACCTTCTCTCTATAAGCAATGTTCCATTATCAGGTACTAAAATAAGCGTCATATAAACCCCGTTATAGGTATTCGTTCTTTAGGCATAAAGTTCGGTTACTTTTAACGGGGTTTTTTATTAAAAATATACCATTCTATGAAAAAACAAATCATATTACTCGCGCTCGCGCTCTGCACCTTCGGCCTAGCCGCTCAAAACAATGAGCCTTACGAATTCAAAGAATTCAAACGGGTGGCTGCTACAGAAGTTAAAAGCCAAGACCAAACTGGTACTTGCTGGGCATTTAGTACCGCCTCTTTTTTAGAGAGCGAGGCCCAACGCCTTGGCAAAGGGTCGTTCAACTTTTCGGAAATGTATGTGGTACGCCATATTTATAAGATGAAATGCGAAAACTATGTGCGCCGTCAAGGTAAATCTCAATTTGGTGAAGGTGGCCTTGCCCATGACCTGATCGCAGCCGTGAAAACTTACGGTATCATGCCTGAATCAGACTACCCGGGTCGCAAAGACCTAAAAAAGCCTTTCAAACACTCCAGTTTAGAGTCGTCGCTCAAGCAAAAATGCGATGATATGGTCAAGTTGGCAGCCGACAAAAAACTGACAGGCAATTGGATCCAAGAAATTGAAACCCTTTTGGATGCTGAATTTGGTAAAGTTCCCCTCCAGTTTGAGGTCAACGGCACTATGTTTACACCTACGTCATACCGCGATTATTTGGGTATCAATGCTGACGATTATGTGACGATTACCTCTTTTACCCATCACCCATTTTATGAAAAATTCATCTTGGAAATACCGGACAACTGGGCCAATGGCACTTTTTATAACCTGCCCTTGAATGAGATGATGCGCTGCCTTAATTACTCTATACAGCAGGGTTATTCTGTGGAGTGGGATGCCGATGTTAGCAATCGCGGATTCAACCACAAAAACGGGGTCGGTATTGTACCAGAAGTGGAATGGAAAGACAAAGATGCCGCCGCCTTAGAAAACACGTTCAAAATGTGGGAGCCAGAAAAACAAATTACCCAAGAATATCGCCAGCAACTATTTGATAGTCAAGAGACTATGGATGACCACTTGATGCATATAACTGCTATCCTCAATGAAGAACATGGGGGTCTTTTTTATGCTGTAAAAAACTCTTGGGGTGAAACCTCAGCGTTCAAAGGCTACGTAAACTGCTCCGAAGCATACTTGCGCTTGAATACGATTTCGTTTACAGTGCATAAAAATGCACTACCACAAGATACGCGCCGCCTTTTAGGTTTGGAATCAGGTGAAGTAAACATAGAGAAAAACAAAGTAAAAACAGGTGTTCCAGGAAGGCTCAAACCATCCACATCCAAAACAGTACCTGCCCAGATGGCACCCGCTCAAAATGTGGCACCGGCCAGTAAACAATAACAGTATGTCGCTCGAAACTAGGAAACGAGGTAAAAAACAGTCATCATCATAAATAAATATGAAAAATACACCACTTACAGACATACACATTTCTTTGGGCGCAAAAATGGCCGAATTTGCTGGCTATAATATGCCCATTTCATACAGCGGGATCACTGAAGAGCACCAAGCAGTACGCAATGCGATAGGCGTTTTCGATGTGAGCCACATGGGTGAATTCATCGTCAGCGGTAAAGACGCGACTGCATTTTTGCAGAGTGCCACGACCAACGATGTATCCAAACTAAAACCGGGAGAAATCCAATACTCTTGCATGCCTAATAAAAAAGGCGGAATCGTAGATGACCTATTGGTGTATCGCTTAGACGATGCCCCCGAAATGACGGTAGAAGGCGCACAATCGTATATGCTGGTCGTGAATGCCAGCAATGAAGTCAAAGATTGGCGTTGGTTGAAGCGGATTGCTCGCGGTTTCGAGGTAAAAATGCTGAATATCTCTTCCAAAACTGGTTTAATCGCTATTCAAGGCCCTAAAACAGTGGAAGCCTTGAAAAAATTGACGGATATTGACCTAACTGACATCAAATATTACAATTTCAAACGAGGTCGTTTTGCAGGCTGCAACAATGTGATTGTATCGGCTACGGGCTACACTGGATCCGGCGGGTTTGAGATCTATGCCAAGAACAAAGACCTCCCCAAAATATGGGAAAAAGTGTTCAAAGCGGCTGAAAAGCACGGAATCAAACCTTGCGGTATGGGTGCTCGCGAAACCCTCCGTTAGGAAATGGGCTACTGCCTCTACGGCAATGATATAGACGACACAACTAGTCCTTTAGAGGCCGGACTGGGATGGATCACTAAACTGAACAAATCAGAAGATTTCCCCTCCAAAGATAGGTTTAAAAAGCAAAAAGCCGATGGTGTAAAGCGCCGTCTGGTGGGTTTTGTGCTGGCTGAGAAGCGCGTACCGCGCCACGGATATGTGATTGAAAGCCCTCGTGGTGCTACCATCGGGGTGGTTACTTCGGGCACCCACTCCCCTACCCTCGATAAGCCTATCGGCACAGGTTATGTGAAAATAAAATTTGCAGAACCTGGAACCAAAATCATGGTCGTAGCCGGTGGTAAAAAATTGGAAGCAGTGGTGACGAAGGTGCCGTTTGTGGAGCCTACTACTTAATTTTGTGGTGGATTCCGTATCAAAAAAGCCCTGCACGATCTCATACCGTGCAGGGCTTTTTGTCGCCCTGCGCGGGTCTTTTTACCCCGCACAATTGGCTGACCATGACCAAGCATTGAGGCATAGAACCCTGCTTGTCTCCCCACGTACCTACTCAACGCACCACCACGATCTGCTTAGTCATCTTGATGTGACCGCCCCTAAGTACCAGAGTGTAAGTGCCAACAGGCACAGCCCCCAATGGAATAGACATCGCCTCCGACGAAACCTGTTGAGTAACGATCAAATTTCCCTGAAGATCAAGTAGATCCACCCTTTCAAACTGCTGTGGATCCAACCCTGTGATATGCACCATTTCAGTACTGGGATTAGGGAATACGGACACCGCTGGGTTCTCCTTCAAGTTGGTTGCACTGATCATGATAGAGGGGAATTTGACACAGCCTGTGATGCTGTTATAACTATCTGAGATACCACCATGAGAAGAGGCTGTATAATATACTCTGTTCTCCTTGACTACTATATCTGTTGCATAGAAAACCAGATTATGTTGAAGCAATACTTCGTATTCTTGATCTCCTGTCACTTTGTTATAGGCTATTATGGTCAAATGAGACCAGGGGGAGGTGCTTTCTCCCGCACCAACAGCATAAGCATATTGAGAATCTAACCCTATTTTGTTAGCACCATCTCTTCGTTTTTCATTGGTAACATTGTATTTTTTCTGCCATAGCAAAGTACCAGTTGAAGAAAATTTACAGGTCAGCATTTCACTATCAAGGCTATCTGATTCAATGACAATACCAGTAGCATATACCTCGCCATTTTGATCTTCTATGACATCGCGGCTGCGCGAATAGGTAGTAAAGAATGGATAAACATAATGCCAAAGCGTATCTATTTGATCAGTTATTTTGGTTACTGAATATTTATTTGCATCGTTCCCTAAAATAACCTCTCCGAGAGGGTTAACATAGAGAGGTATAAGTGGCGTGTTTATTAATTCTTTACTATATTCTTGAATTAGATTACCATCGTAATCTATTTGTACTATCTCTAAAAAATCTAAACTTTCTTGTTCTCCTCTATATGATACGATTTCGGTTTTATCTGATAATATTTTCATACCTAAGTTAAAATGCCAACCAGATAGTATATATTGCCAGATAATATCACCATTTGCCGGGTTTATACAATTCACAAATCCAAAATCATTTAGAGTAGAGTCATAACTAACGTTTTGGCCAGCTATAATCAACCGCCCCATAGTATCCATTTCAGCAAAATTAAACCTATCTTCAAAAGTACCATATTTTTTTTGCCAGGCAATATTGCCATCTGGATCATGTTTAAAAATAGTTGTACCCTGAGGGAGGAAATGATAATTATCATTAAATTTTACAGAGGTATAGGTATTGCCGGCATCGTCTAAAGTAAAGGTGTAAAAGTGCTTTAGAAAAGGGTGAATTGAAAAGTCACTTGCCCAAATTCTCGTGCCGGTGCTATCGAATTTGAGGAGAGAAATCCCTGAAATTGATTGATTGTTACAGATCATATAAGTATTCTGAGAGGAATCGAGTTTGATCCTCGCTGGGTCAAGACCTGATTCTTCAACAAAAAAAGTATCCCTCCAGGCCTCAACAGGGAGATTTTGGGAAAAGCCAATATCAGAGAATGAAATAAAAAATAAAAATATGTAATATTTTTTCATGTAAATATATATTAAAATAACATGAGTTCATCCCGAGTTTTTGAACCCAAATCTGGATTTCAACGCGAAATGGTGCAGCGCACCTTAATATTTGTAGCTCATTGCCGCACCCAGGCATCAGAAGGTGCAGCGCACCGTAATATTGTATTTAATGTTCCGGTGCGCTGCACCTCCTAACATATTGACTACCAATATCTACAAATATTTCGGTGCGCTGCACCTTTTTTTAAAATTCGGGATGACCCATGTTTTCTATAACTCTAATACTGCTCCGTCTCATTAGGAAAATCCCTAGCCTTTACGTCTTTGATATAAGACTGAGTAGCCTCACCGATGGCATCAAATAACTCCAAATATCGGCGCAAAAACCGGGGCTTGAAGTCTTTGGTGATACCAAGCATGTCATGCGTCACCAAGACCTGCCCATCGGCATCTTGACCGCCGCCGATACCGATGGTAGGGATATGTAGCATTTCGGAAACCTCTTTGGTGAGTTTGGCTGGTATTTTCTCCAAAACCAAGGCAAAACAGCCCAAATCTTGCAGTAATTTGGCATCTTGTCGTAGTTTTTCTGCCTCTACCTCTTCTTTGGCCCTAACCGTATAAGTACCAAACTTATAGATACTTTGTGGGGTAAGCCCTAAGTGTCCCATCACTGGGATACCGGCCATCAAAATACGTTTGATGGATTTTTCTACCTCTGCGCCACCTTCCAATTTGACGGCGTGGGCGCCCGACTCTTTCATGACGCGAATGGCACTGGAAAGGGCTATCTCTGGGTTGGCCTGATAACTACCAAAGGGTAGATCCACCACCACCATGCATCGTTTGACGGCTCGCACCACCGATTGGGCGTGGTAAATCATCTGATCTAAAGTAATGGGTAAAGTGGTTTCGTGACCGGCCATGACATTGGAGGCAGAATCGCCAACCAAAAGCAGGTCAATACCTGCTTCATCCAAAATACGAGCCATAGAAAAGTCGTACGCCGTGAGCATGGCGATCTTTTCTCCCTTGTTTTTCATGGCCTGTATGGTATGGGTGGTAACTTTTTTTAGTTCCTGTGTTGCTGCTGACATAATAATGAAAGATTTAATACTCCGTTTAGGAGCAGTAAACGTACAGCAAATTCAGGAAATAGCACCATGATTTTTTAATTTTGAACAATCTCTGCCATCCGAACCCGATGCTTTTCAAAATGATTGGAGACTAAAGTGATAAATTGTGCCTTTTCTACTTCATATTCGGCAGAATTGGTATCGGAGGCATAGTTGGCTTTCATCCGATTTAGCATATCCACGTGCTGGTCTTCGCAAGCATCTCCTTCGGTGAGGTTATGCTCATCCAGATACGAGCGTTTGAGTTGTTCGCTCGGAACACCCAAGGCCAATTGGCATTGAATCAAGAAGTCTTGGTAAAAATGAATCACATAAGGAGCGGTATTTTCAATCAAATCGCAAATAGCCATTGCTTTCACAATGGAGGCATTCGGAATATCTGCTTGGGCTAATATGTCAAAGGATTCGGGCTGATCTATTGGTAAAGTATCATTAATCAATGACTCAAACATGATTTTCAATTGATCACAATGCAGTACACCCGTCAGTTCAGAACCCTCAATCAAGGGTCGTTCACCTTTTTCTACCATGTAGATTTCGTATGCGATACTTTTGGATTCTGGATGCTCTGCTAAGTCGGAAAAACGCTTAAACGCTTGAAGACTTGCGTAACTGATTGGGTAAAACCCTTCTACGGCCTCCTTGATTAAGGCTTTGTGTTTGGGCGTATCCAATCGTTTGAGCGCGTCAAAAGTATTGGCATTGGAGCCGATTCGGAGTTTGTCCCAAAATGGATGGCTCATAAAATAAGGGTAAGTACTCGTATTATTTTTCATAGTTGCGGGAGCGTTTAATATGTGATTAACGTTTAGTAACCAATAAAACGATTCCACACAAAAAAACGCTGCCAGTACTATGAATGCCATTGTAACTAAAGGAACTGACCTCCAGATCAAGGACTGGGATGCTTTTGTGAACCAATCCTCTCAAGGGAACATTTACCATTTACACGCTTATTTGAGTCATTTGTTGCCTAAATGGCAGGCTGTTGTAGTCATGGAAGGTACTCAAATCGTAGCGGCATTCCCCTTTGCACTCAAAACCAAAGCAACCATACAATACGGTTTACAGCCTTATTTTTCCCAATATTTGGGTATTTTATTCTTAGATAAATCTGAAAATGCTTCAAAACGTTTAGAATTTCAAAAAAAGGCGATTCAACTCATCCATGAAAATATCCCGCCTTCTGCCAAATACTTGAGTTACAATTTTGCACCCGAATTCGATTATGAATTACCGCTTATTTGGCTGGGATGGGATCAAAAATCACTCTTTACTTATTGGGTGGATATCCGAAAAGGGTACAATGTTTTTTTAGGAGAATGTGCCTCGCATGTGCGGCGAGAAATAAAAAAATCGGACTCCACAGGATTGGTCATAAAAATGGAAAATAACCCAGAAACAGTGATAAATATCTTAAAAACAGCCAAGCCGGAGGCTGTTCGTCAAATATCTCCCCATTTTTTTGAGGCGCTCTGTGCCAATGCCCGCCATTATTTTGATGCCGGCAAAAGTTGCTGCCTGATTGGTTACGATGGTGATACGCCCATTGCGGGAATTATCTATTTTTTTCATGGCCGTAAAATGATCTATTACCAAGGCTCTACCTTGCCTGCTTATAAAAATGCAGGAATTATGTCAAAAATAATTGCCGAAAGTGTCAGGTTAAACGAAGGTAAGTATGATTATTTGGATTTCGATGGTAGCATGATTGAGGCGATTGAACGGTTTTTTCGCGGTTTTGGAGCCACTCCTGTTCGTTACACCAATTTCACGTTCAATCGGTTGCCAAGGCTGGTGAAATTGGGGTTGGGAGTCAAAAGTTTCTACAAGTTACAAATACGCAAATAATTCCGCTTTGAGATCTTCTGCGCTCATGCCTGAGTCCCGCATTGATTTCAAAGAAGTCGCACCTGCTGACTTCGATAATTTTTTTCCTTGCGGATCTAGCAGCAGCGGATGGTGGAGAAATTTAATGTTTTCAAAGCCGGAGCCGTCCAAGAGCGATCCAATATACTGTTGTGCTATGGTGGATGGCAGCAGATCAACCCCTCTAATGATATGGGTGATACCAAAGTGAAGGTCATCGGCCAAACTGGCTATTTGATAAGCAGGAATCCCATCGCGGCGACGCACGACAAAATCGGCCAAAGGATGGTATTCGGGTGTCTTCAATCGCCAACAAACATCGGGAGTCTCTAGAGACAAGCCTTGATCCCTGAAAGTTTCAGGGTACTTACCCTGAAATGGTGCTAAATCGGTGCGCGATTTGGCGCAAGCAAATAAACGATCGCTGGCTTTAATCTGCGACAAAGTATCCAAATACAAAGGTAATCGGTGTATTTGAGACCAATTTTGCTCAAAATCCTCGGGCGATCGCGGCCCTTCATCCCAATCAATACCTAGCCAATGCAAGGATTCAAAGATGTCTTCAAGATAGGCAGGTCTCTTTCTCTCTGAATCAAGATCATCTATGCGAAGTAAGATTTTACCCCCATTTTGTCGGGCGCACTGCCAAATCAACAAAAAATTGAGGGCATTGCCAAGGTGCAGAAAACCCGATGGTGTGGGTGCCAACCGCCATTTGCAATGATCATTAGCCTGCGTACAAAAGGCATCAAAATCAGCCTTAAACGTGCTCACTTCTGTTGGTTCTTTTCAAATTCTTTGATAATGTCTTCTGGCGATTTACCGAGCATTTTGAGGCTATTTTGAGCATCGTCGGCAAACTCATCTTTTGGAAAACGCTTTAGAAATTCCATATAAGCCTCCTTGGCTTTGTCCAATTTGCCGAGGTCATTTTCATAAATAAAACCTGTCATAAACAGGGCAGTGGGTGTTTTAGGATGGCCGGGCAATCGCTCGACAATAGAACTATATAGTTGAAGAGATTTAGTAGGATTATCAATCGTCTTTGCCAATCCTGCTGCCTTCATCAGTAGGGAAACAAATTTTTCGGGATTTTCCGTTTCTATAAGATCTGCATAACCTTCTGCCATCTCTAAGAATTGTTCGGCTTTGGCCTTATTGTTTACAGCAGGTGTACCCATTTCGCGATCCAATTTGATCAGAGATGAGTCAATCCATCGCTGGTGATTTCTCAAGTGATTGCGCATAGCCGTTTGGTCTTCTGGCAGAACATTAGCGGCTGTGCCACTGTGGTATTTTGCACCATTGAGTATGTTCATCAAGGTTTTAATCGCCAATTGCTTGTCTTGTTTGTCATCGGCATATTTATCAAATGCTTCGTTTAGGGTTCGTACGGCATTGAATGGATCTTCCAGTTTGAAATTCCAAATTTCGGCAGCCTTCGATAAATAGGCAAAGTTTTGATCTTTATTACTTGGATTGGCCTTGGCAGCCTCCAAATATAAATTCATCAATTTTTGTGCCGACGACTTATCATAAGTATTGGACAAAGATGTTTCCAGTTCGGCGATTTTAGCCGAATAATTGTCTTGTTTACAAGCAGAAAACAGAAAAATAGATACTAGAATGATAAAAAACTCTTTCATACAATATTTTGATTGTAAAATGGATTACAAAATAATTAAGGCTTGACAAGTTAATATTCAAATTTTCCATGTTGGCTTTTGATGGTGACTCGTTCACCTTGGGCTCTTTTCACCTTGCCGATAACGCGTGCTTCGATTCCATATTTCATAGCAATTGCCATTATTTCGTCAGCATAACGGGCATTAACATATATTTCCATACGGTGTCCCATATTAAACACTTGGAACATCTCTTTCCAAGGGGTATTGCTGCTTTTTTGTATCAATTGGAAGAGGGGGGGCGTTTCAAACAAATCATCCTTGATGATGTGTACGTCTTTCACAAATTTCAAGACCTTGGTCTGCCCTCCGCCTGTACAATGGATCAGGCCGTGAATTTTCTTTCGATATTTCCCAATCACTTCTTGCAAAACGGGCAGGAAAGTGCGGGTAGGCGACAACACCAATTTGCCAATGGCAATAGGATCAATTAACCCGGGAATATGAATGGTATCAGTCATCAAGTGCTTACCAGTATAAACTACTTCTGCCGGAATACTGGGATCAAAGGATTCGGGGTATTTTTCGGCATATACTTTTGAAAAAACATCGTGGCGAGCCCCTGTCAGGCCATTGCTACCCATACCTCCATTGTAAGTGTCTTCATAGGTGGCTTGTCCAAAAGAGGCCAAACCAATGATGACATCGCCAGAGCGTATATCGTTGACGATGACATCGCTGCGTTTCATGCGCGCGAAAGCCGTATATCCAACATCTATGGTGCGTACTATATCGCCGACATCGGCGGTTTCACCGCCTGCTAAGTGGATATTTACCCCGTGATCCTTCATTTTATCTATAAATACAGAGGTGCCGTTGATGATTTGCTCAATCACAGCTCCCGGTATCAGGTTCTTGTTCCTACCAATGGTACTGCTCAACATGATTTGATCGGTGCAACCCACACAAGCCATATCATCGAGATTCATCACGATGGCATCTTGGGCAATACCTGCCCACACTGATAAATCGCCAGTTTCGCGCCAATACATGTAAGCCAGACTGGTTTTTGTACCAGCGGTGTCCGCATGAAGCATGGTACAATGCTTGCTACTCCCACTTGCTAGATCTGGAAGTATTTTGCAGAATGCTAGGGGATACAAGCCTTTATCAAGGTGCTTTATTGCTGCATGTACCTCATTTTTGGAAGCAGAAACGCCCCTTAAATCATATTTTAATTCCATCTTATCAGTTATCAGTTATCAGTTTTTCTCGTTGTAGCGCACACTTTTTCAGTGAACAGTTTTTTTATAGTTGGCAGTAAGCCGTTGTGCAGTGGGCGTGTAAAAACTTAGTGAATCTCAGCATCTCAGTGTTTGGGAATGTTTAGAAAAAAACCACAGTGTACTCTATGACGTAAAAAACTGATAACTGTTTTATTGTTAACTGTTAATTGTTAACTGTTTTTCCCAAGACCTGAACCGGGCAGTTTGTTCATATATTTGGTAAAGTATATTTTTTTCTGCTTCCGTAAATGGCATATTTCGACGTTGCATTACAATGGCAGCCGTTTCACAAGCCTCTAAGAATTTGTAAGTCCGATACGACGTATCAGTCCCGCCCCAAGCAAAGTCTGGAATAAAATTACGTTGATAACCAGCACCATATATATTTGCGAAAACACCTACTACTGTACCAGTATTGAACATCGTATTGATTCCACACTTGGAGTGATCGCCCATGATCAGACCGACGAATTGAGACCCAGATTTTTCAAACCGCTCTGTTTCATAATCCCATAGTTTTACTTCGGCGTAGTTATTTTTCAGGTTGGAGTTATTGGTATCCGCTCCCAGATTGCACCATTCACCTAAGACCGAATCACCTAGATAGCCTTCGTGGGCTTTGTTGGAATTGGGCATCATAATAGATCGGGTTATTTCACCGCCAGCCCTACAGCCTTCGTGGATACTGGTGGGACCGTATATTTTAGACCCCATTTTCACCATAGCATTCCTGCCAATGGCAATAGGCCCGCGCAGCATACTACCTTCCATGACTTCCGTACCTTCATTGATATAAATAGGGCCTTTGGTGACATTGAGGATGCAGCATTCCATTTTAACACCGGGCTCTAAGAAGACTAAATTGATATCGCCAATGATAGTGTTGGTATTTGATATTATGGAGGAGTTCCGCCCCTGAGTCAGGATCTGAAAGTCAGATTTCAAGGCCGATCCATTCAATTGAGTCAGTTGCCAGAGTCGGCTTATTTCTATGAGTGATATATCTTCTGGTACTTCTACACCTTCCAACTCGTGCAATTCCTCATCCTGAATTAGCAATTCAAATTGTGCTTCGTTCAAGCGGGCTGCCACCAACTCGCCCTTAAGAAGGAGGGCTTCTCCCACTTTCAGGGTCTCAATTCGGTCACAAAGCCAAGTATTTGGTAAAATACCAGCATTGATGATGACGTTTTCGGCCTCAATATGAATAGGAAATTTTTCCTGTAAATACTCTTGGGTGATGTAAGATACTTTTCCGTTCAGTAAATGTTCCCATTTTTCGCGCAGCGAAAGTATGCCAATCCTCAACTCGCCCATAGGTCGAGTAGCAGTGAGGGGGAGCAAATGGTTGCGTGATTCGGAATCAAAGAGAATGATGTTCAACATAGTATGGGTTCTGAAAGATGGAACTTAAAAATGCCCATCTCTAATGCAGAAAGTCCCAATAAGCGCGAAGCGTACAGGGACTTTCAAAAAATTCCAAGAAAAGAATGCGCTTAGGCAACTAAAAACAGGATTAAGCCTGAGTTTCGTCAGCCTCTTGTGGCGTTTCTTTAGCGAATTTAGAGAATTTTTTATTGAACTTATCAATACGGCCAGCCGTATCGACGAATTTCATTTTACCAGTGAAAAATGGGTGGCTGTACGATGAAATCTCCATTTTCACAAGTGGATATTCTTTACCGTCTTCCCAAAGCACGGTATCTTTTGTATTAGTACAGGTTTTACCTAGGAACATGTCGTCCGAAGCGATATCTTTGAAGATAACGGTACGGTAAGCAGCTGGATGAATATCTTTTTTCATACTATTTAGACGAAAATTTTGTTGTAATTGATGTTGTCTTCAAAATTCGAGCCGCAAAGGTACTATTTTTATCCTCACCTAAACAAATTTTTATCAAAATTTATTTGTAAATTTTGATAAAAAGATATGAACCTCTATTAATTTTTCATAATTTTCTGTGTATAAACACCCGTCTCTGTACGGATCACTAACACATAAGTGCCAGCAGGCAGTTGTTGGAGATGAATAGAGATCGTATTTGAGGAAACATTGGAAACCTGCTGTACTTGTTTCCCTACCAGATCAAATATTTGCAGGTCTTTGACTGGATCATTGATAGCGGAAATATCTACACTGAGGAGATCGGTACAAGGGTTGGGATATGCGAAGTTGGATGCTTGAACGGTAATTTGCTCCCCAGTTGCTACTGTCAACCCAGAAATAAAGCGCAAAATTCCAAAATCTATATCTTTTTCCCTACGGATACCACCTGCAACTATAATTTTACCATCCGCCTGCAAGGCCATAGCCTCCAAATTGGCATAATGCCAACCAAAGTCTTTTGTCAAAATGCCAGTGTCATTAAAACTGCTATCCAAACTGCCCGTAGGCATAAATCTGGCCATGATTGCTTCGCCAGTGGTTGTATTGGAGTTGTAACCAAGTGCGAGTATTTTCTGGTCGGGTTGTACCAATACCGATTGGAAAGAGTGATACCCAGCAATAGTGGTGATGATTGCTTTCCCTGCTTCTCCAAAACCTCCGTCTATAGCCCCATTGGTTTGCAAACGCATGATGGTGCATTGAGTTTCGTCGTCGGGGGATTTGGTACTGCCCACTATCAAAAATTTACCGTCGGCCTGAAGCGTAAATGCCCGCACGAAGGCAAAACCTGTACCAAATACTTTTCTCAATTTTCCATCACCGCTAAACGTAAGATCTAGTTTTCCATCTGGTTTCAATCTAGCCACGCCTGCATCTGTCCAGCCGACCATGCCGCCCAATACTATTTTGCCATCTGCTTGAATCACCATGCCTGCACAAATACCAACTTCTGTACTAGTTCCCATATTAATATTGGTCACCCCTCCCGTGCCGAAAGATGTATCAAATGTACCATTGGCAAGTAACCTTATAGCAGTATAACTTTCATTTTCATGGGTGGCAGCCACCAAGATCTTACCATCGGGCTGCAACTGTATGTCAGTGGCTTTTTTGTACTCGCCCGGTAACGCTACAATGCCATTGGTTCCAAAACTTGGATCAATAGAGCCATTTGCGTTCAACCTCACTACTTTCAGGACAATGTCTAAATAATAATGCCCCATCAAAGCAATAATTTTACCATCGGGCTGTACTGTTACCGCGTATCCACGGCAGTTATTGGGTGGTAGCAACGAATAAATAGCCTTTCCGCCAGTGCCGAAACTTGGATCCGGAACACCGGATGGAAGGTAACGCACCATCATTGCTTTGATATTACCATTGTTTTCGCTATAACTATCCCCGATAGCGATGATTTTGCCATCGGATTGGGCTGCTATATCCTTAGCATGGTCGTCGCCCGCTTTAGCATAGGCGTAAGCGCGGCCAAACTGGCCAAAATCATTGTCTGCATCGCCATTGGTTAGCAAACGTAAGGCGTAAAATGAGGGGCCCGCCCCCACTGGTATGCTTGCTACGATTTTATCATTTTGCAATATAAAATCCATGGGCTGTTCGTTGGTAACACCCCATAGTTCGGGAGAGAAACTACTATCAATATTGCCATCTGGATGAAACCTAGCAAATGTAGCCTGTTTATTTGTGCCTTTGGTGAAGCCCCCTATTACCATTTTGCCATCCGATTGGATCTGTATTCTATATACTTTGGCCATGACAGTGTTGACCTGTACCCCATTTTCGCCAAAAGTACTATCCGGTTGTCCATTGGCTTGCAAACCCAAAATAGCCATTTGACTATTGGGATCATCCAGTACATCGGCTACAACCCTCAATCTACCGTCGGACAAGATATGAAATGCACGTCCTATAATCTTGTCATCTCCTACTGCTACAGGCCATTTGGAAATACCATTGATCCCAAAACTTGAATCGGGGCTACCATTTTCATGAAATCTAAAGGTGGTGAGTTTGCCATGGCCTTCATTGCCAGTCAACAGTATTTTGCCATCAGATTGGAAACCAATTCCGCTTGAATATCCTGAAATAGGGTTTTCTAAGAATCCATCTTGACTAAAAGTAGTGTCTAGCCCACCATCTGGCAAATACCGAACCATACAGAATTGGTCTAAATGATTGGTGATCCAAAAACCACATACTAGGATCTTACCATCAGGCTGTATGTATAGATCGGACGACAATGCCTCTTTGTAAAGGTCGTAAGGAATAGAAGGGGTAGCAAAACTAAGGTCTTCAGATCCATCTTCGTTGAGCCGTACCAACCCCATACCCCTATACAATAGTACTAAAACTTTACCATTGGGTAGCACCCTGAGTTTTTGGCCTTTGTACTTGGCCATCACTACTACCCCACTCGCACCAAAACCCTGATCAATACTGCCATCAGACTCGAAACGGGCAAGCATGAGCGGCTCTCCAATACCCGTGAAGGCAGTACCGCCTACTACGATCTTGCCATCAGCGCCTTTATCAATCATGTATGCGGTACCTTCAGCATTGGTACCGTGGCTTGCAAATACGACACCTTGAGTACCAAATGTGGAATCTAAGGCTCCCGATTGAGCCAGAACTCTTGAAAATTGAAAAAATAAGGAAAGGAAAAGAAAAAAAGAATAAGGTTTCATTTAGGTATATTGGTTTAAAAGTTTGAAAGTTAACGAAAACGAAACCAGTCATCGTATAATAACCTAATCTTATTTCGATGGAACAACCAAAAATCTCAACAAGTGCGGTGAAATATCGGACAAATGTGTAGTGTTCCTCTCCCAAATATTAAACCACCCGGTTTACATACGGTGGGGCTTTCTTCTGTTAAAAAGCGTTAAAAACAGTTATCAAATAGTCAAAAAACGCTATATTCGTCGTATTTACTTGCCAATCAGCAACCATACCTGTAACATTGCTGTCCATTAAATCGTCTTCTTAGCAAATCAATGAAACGGCTTAATCATTCAAACAAAATTTAGAAAAATTTATGAACAGCACCAAATCATTTTTAGTAGCACTTCTTTTTGTAGTTTCTGCAGCCAGTACTTTTGCACAGCGTGAAGAGACCGTCATTGGCGACAATGGGTTTCGTTTTTCAGGTATCTGGGGCGGATACACCCACCAGTTATCACAGTTTAATAACACAAACAGTTACATAAGTGGTGGCTTTTTTGGTTTAGAATTTGGCAGATCCTTATTTGTGGGCTGGGGTCGCCATACCTTAACCGACAATGTAAAATGGGATCAGATTTCAAATCAAAATTTTGATTTGAAATGGAGTCCATTGGTACTCCAATACGGAATCAAAAACCACAAAGCGATCCATCCGACTATTGGATTTGAAGCAGGGCGTGGCAAAGCAAAACTAGAGAATATTGAAGATCGTATTTTCGTATTGCAGCCAAGTGTGGGTCTTGAGATCAATGTGTTCCGCTGGTTCCGATTGGGCGTGGATGGAGGTTACCGTTTTGTAACCGATAGTTCTATTGATGGTTTGAGCGACAAGGCATTGAGTGGCCCTTATGGTCAGGCATCTTTGAAGTTTGGCTTTTCTTGGGGTAAATACAATAAAAAGCGTACCGACAAACCTAAGCACTACGAGAAAGGCTAGCGTTAGCGTACCTTTAGCCCCGAAAAGAAACATTGACAATGCAAATAGAAAAACGGGATGCTTATGCGGCATTGAGGATACCAGACTTTAGGCGTTATTTTTCCATGCGCTTACTATTGACCCTGAGTATTCAAATCATGTCCGTTTCTGTCGGATATTTTATATATGATGTGACGGGAGATCCGTTGAAATTAGGATTGGCAGGTCTGGCGGAAGCCATTCCTGCCATTTCTGTTAGTCTTTGGGCGGGGCATATCGCCGACAAATATAGTCGGAGGAACATTCTGGTTGCTTGTCTTTCCTTATTCTTGGTCTGTGCCATTTCCCTTTTTGTGTTGGCCCTCAATAAGGGCAAAGTCAGCCCCGAATTTTTGGTTTTAGCCATTTACGTCGTCATCTTTTTTACTGGGATCGCACGTGGGTTTTATAGCCCTGCGGGATTTGCTTTTCTACCACAATTGGTTAGTAAAGAACTGTTGCCCAATGCCATCACCTGGAACAGTAGCAGTTGGGAAGTAGCTAGTATTACTGGCCTTGGTGTGGGTGGTTTGATCTATGGTTTTGGAGGGGTGGAGCTCACTTTTGGAATCATGGCTTGTTTGTCATTGAGCGCGCTTTTGTGCGCATTGACCATAAAACCTAGGCCAGTACCGCATGTTGAACACATGGAGTCAGCGAGTATTCGTATCAAGGAGGGCTTGCGATTTGTATTTAATAATCCATTGATTATCAGTGCCGTAGCACTGGATCTTTTTGCTGTTTTGTTTGGCGGAGCTGTAGCGTTATTGCCTGTTTTTGCCAAAGATATTTTACACGTAGGCCCCGAAGGCTTGGGTATATTGAGGGCGGCTATGTCGTTGGGTGCGATCATGATGGCATTTCTACTGGCATACAAACCACTCTCCAAAAATGCGGGTCGAATCATGCTAGGTTCGGTGGCCGGATTTGGGCTTTGCATCATTGGGTTTGGGCTTAGCACTTCTTTTTGGCTTTCATTCTTCTTCTTGTTTTTTGCAGGTGTATTCGATGAGGTGAGCGTATTTATCCGGTCTGCTTTGATACAGTTTGAAACCCCCGATCACATGAAAGGACGTGTCTCCTCTGTTAGTAGTATATTTATTACTTCCTCCAATGAAATAGGTGCTTTTGAAAGCGGACTAGCCGCCAGAGCAATGGGAACAGTACCCTCTGTTGTATTTGGAGGCTGCATGACGCTCTTGATTGTGGGTATTACGTGGGTTAAATCTCCTAAATTGAGGGATTTAGATTTTACTAATATTTTCAAGAAACGGGATTAGTCTGATTTCTAATCAACCAATAGGTATTAAAGCAAATAAAAAAAGGCACTAAGTGTTTGACTGTCAGTATCTTAGTGCCCTTTTATTTCATAAAAACTAATTCTGTATTGACAGATCTAAGTACTTGAATGGATATTTTAAATCCGCACTATTTTTCCAGAAGCCAAGGTTTGTCCGTTGCTGATTTTCCATATATACACGCCGCCTATTGGGAAGGCAGACCTCGGAATTTCAAGGGTTTGGTCTCCTGATACAAAGTGATTGGTGTTTTCATATACTACCCGGCCGTTCAAGTCTGTGATCGTGATGCTCAGCCGATTCCATGTTTCTGTGGTGACACTGATACTCACGCCATCACTGCTCGGATTGGGCTGTGGTGGTCGTACTTGTAGTGTAGGCTTTTGCACCTCCGAGGAGGATACATTGTCGTTGCAAGTAGGAAATAGTTTGCCCAATTGTATAGCGAGAAACTCATAATCTACATCATTGGAGAGACTATCAACTTTGATACATTCAGGTATATGGAAGGCTAATGGATTCGCAGGGTCTTGAAACACAAAGTTTTTGGGCACGAATCGCCAAAAACTATTGTCTGGCAAATCAACCACGACTCCTAACAAAAGATCACTCAAATACGTAACATCTTGACTATTAATGATACTATCTCTATTGATATCGGCTGCTATCCATTGGTAAGGTGAGGTAAAGGGTTGTTCACCCGAAATATGTTGAGCCACGCGCACTGAAAAATCAGCAACGTCTTGTTGGGTCAGCGTAGTTTCATCTTTGTGTGGGCATATATTGAGGGTAGTACCGACTGGTATCAAACCTGGTACAACTGCATAACCATCAGCATTGGTTAGGTCGAAAGAAGAGATACCATCATTGTTTTTAAATTCGACTGCTACTTCCTCCATATATTGCATAGCACAGCCATAAATATGAACCTTTGAATTGAGCAAATAATCAAGTTCCAAACAGATATTGATACCCGCCTCGCAATCAATGGCCTCTGGAGAGATTCCGTTAATGCCATAAAAAACAGAGGGAATAGTCCCTGCCTCTAGTGCTTTAACCTTGAGTGTAAATAACGGTTGATGGTTTGTGCTAAGGTATGAATCAGCATCGCTCCAACTCAAGTTTAGCGTTCCAGATATAGGCGAATAGTATGATCCTATGCCAAATAAAGGTAAATCGGAGGTAATATCCAATATTTCAATGGCATTGGGATCAAAAAGTAGCCCCATTTGGAAACCACAAAAAGCCTCCAAATCCTCCAAATACACGGTAATATCGCGAATCTCCCCGACTTGGAGATTGCCTGCATCTTCTATCAAGATCTTGGTACAAGTATTATTACTAGAGGGCTTGGCCAGCGCGGAATTATTTACATCACCGATTTTGATACCAGTAAGTAGGATATTCTTTTGTAAATTGCCAACGTTAAAATCTGCAAAATAATGAATAGTATCTAGGAATACGGTTGTAAAAGGATTCGCCGGATCCGAAAATACATGATCTTGGTCAATGAACCGCCATGAGGTATTGTTTGGATAGGTTTGGTTAATACCCAAAATCAACCTCCGGATTTCTACAATATCAAAAGAAGAGACCGACCCGCTTCTATTGGCATCGGCAGCAATCAATTTATATGGTGAATTAAGCGTTTGTATTCCCAGTATATGCCTAGAAATTTGAACCAAATCAAAAGTGCTTACCCCATTCAAGATATTGTTATCGAAACTAGGCAATAGCGATATTGGGAGGCCGTTAGGAAGAATCATACTATTATTACAACCCTCAAATTGAGTAAATATATCTGGCAAGTAGTACATGTGAGATTCATCAGACACCTCTATTTTTACGCCTTCCATTGGATCTCCCAACTCAGTTTTAGCACAGGTTAAGAAGGTGGTAACCCCATTGCAGAAGCAGAACCCACCATTATCTTGTACCCACACTTCTCCTATCTCAAAAGTAAGATTGCCAGCCAAATCACGCGCCCATATTTCAACAGGCATAGGTCCAATATCGCAGCACGGAAACTGAATAGTAGTTAATGGACCACCAGTCTCGTAACTTATAGGCCACCCTGTTCCTACACCAGCATTTCTAATAGCGTAACTGATGTAGTTCGGGGGTGTAACATTGTCCGTAACAGCCTCCACAAAATCACTAGCCCAAATAGTCTGGGTAGTACCTCCTGCTAATACGTGAAGTTGTAATGGTGGACCTAAAGTCAACACTGGCGGCAAACAATCCTTCAATTCAATATTTTTCCCACAAACAAACGCCGTATCGCCCGTGACTGTCCACTCCATTCTGTGTTTCCCAAGCGGCAATTGAGGCAACACATAAGTACTAGGTTGGGCGGGGGTGTTCCATTTTAGTTTATAGCGGGTGGTGTCGCCAGAAACAGTGGTTTCTAAAGCCCACCCATACTTGAGATCGGTGGTGACGATACGGTGATCAAAGGCGCGGGGCGTACCTCCAGTATAATTGGGATTGGTTGCATTTCCGACGTAAACAGTGTTGGAAGTAGGCAGGCTATCGGTATCCACAACAGTTTCTTGGATGTTGTCTCCATCTAAATCCAAGAAAAGAAGCGCCCTGACCTGTACTTGTGGGCAAATACCGAGTACGGTAATACCTAAATCGGCCTCAACCTCTGGTAGGTTATGGGACAAAGTGTTGTTTTCCCAAAAATAGGGGGCATTCCAAAATAGGGTATCATTTTCGGAAAGATCGCAGGTGGTTTGCACCACTGGAGCGGGACAAAATACCGTCGGTTGGCATTGGGCTGAAAGGTTGATGACGGTACTAAAGAAGGCGAACAGGAGTAAAAATAAACTTTTCATGTTAGGATTTTTTGTTCCGCCCTGCTATATCATGGTGTGTATATTAGGCAGCGATAGAACATTAAGGTAAAGATATAATAATTACGCCCAATTATCATTCCAGTTTTCGCGTTTTAGTGAAATAGTAGAGGCTAAATGCGATAAATAACAATATTGTGGTATGTTTTAATGTTTGGGGGGATTCACAATAGAAGGAAAATTTCCATAAAAAAAGCCCTACATTTTCAAGATCTGAAAATGTAGGGCTATAGATATTACGCTACTTTATTTTAATCTATTTTCCAGACAACACGCGGGCTACAGTAGCACCGATTTGTGCGGGTGAAGCCACGACATGAACGCCATTTTCTGCTAAGATGCGCATCTTTGCAGCAGCAGTATCGTCGTCGCCACCTACGATGGCACCTGCATGGCCCATTTTACGGCCTTTGGGTGCTGTTTGACCAGCGATGAAACCAATAACAGGTTTTTTGTTGCCGTTGGCACGAATCCAGCGAGCGGCTTCTGCTTCGAGGCCACCGCCAATCTCACCGATCATAATGATGGCTTCTGTTTCTGGATCGTTCATGAACAGTTCCACCGCTTCGCGGGTGGTTGTGCCGATGATCGGATCTCCACCAATACCAATGGCAGTAGAAATACCGAGTCCAGCCTTGACTACTTGGTCTGCTGCTTCGTAAGTGAGGGTACCTGATTTGGATACCAAACCTATAGAACCGCGCTTGAATACAAAACCGGGCATGATACCAACCTTGGCCTCATCGGGCGTGATGATACCAGGGCAGTTAGGGCCGATCAAACGAACGCCTTTATCTGAAATAAACGCTTTAACGCGGATCATATCTTGGATAGGGATGCCTTCAGTGATGGCTACGATCACTTTAATACCAGAGGCGGCGGCTTCAATGATGGCATCGGCTGCAAAAGCAGGCGGTACAAATATGATGGAGGTATCGGCACCTGCACCTGTAACGGCATCGGATACTGTATTGAAAACCGGACGCTCTAAATGTAGAAGTCCGCCTTTGCCAGGCGTGACACCGCCCACTACATTGGTACCGTATGCGATCATTTGTTCAGCATGGAAGGTACCTTCTTTTCCAGTGAACCCTTGTACGATGATGCGCGAATTTTTATTGACTAAGATAGACATAAATGGTGGTTTATTTGCTCCCCCCGGGACGGCAAAACGTTGATTTTATTTAATTAGAAACTCGATTATTTACCCTGTTTGATGATGAACACATCTTCGTTGCTGCGTTTCATAAAATAGTGCTCTCTGGCATATTTTTCTTTGGTCAACTCAAAATCCGCCGCTTCATCTGTCGCCTCCTTGATTTTTTCTTCATAATAGGTACGATCAGTTTCCAGTTGCCTTTGGGCTCTGAACAGCCGATACTGAGTCCATAGACTGTGTCGGTCTAAGAATATCATTAGAAAGAAAAACACTACCAAAGTAAGGTAATATTTGTTCTGTAAAGGTGTGGGCAGACGACCCCAAAGTGCTTGCCAAGGATTGGAAGAAAGCGCCATATAAACGGGTTAGTGAAATTGACGCTCAAAAGTAGGGCAACTTTCCGAAATGGGGGTAATAAATTGACAATCTTTTATTGGGTCAACACTAAATTGCATTAATCAAGCCGCAAAGGCGGTCAAAAATATCATCAATAGAGCCAACACCAGGTATGCTGTGGCTTTTTTCTTGATCATTGTAGTAGTCAAACACGGGCGTAGTTTCATTTTTATAAACATCTATCCGGTTACGGATAATGGATTCATCATTGTCGTCAGTACGACCAGATGAGAGTCCACGATTTCTGATTCTTTTGACAATTTCCTCATCATCTACTTGAAGCGAAATCAGGGCATCTATCTGTGAGTCCATGTCTAGTAACAAGGCATCCAATGCCTCCGCTTGTGGGATCGTGCGCGGAAACCCATCAAAAATAAAGCCGTTTGACTCGGGATGTGCTTCTACTTTATTGCGCAACATACCAATGGTGACGCTATCAGGTACTAGTTCACCTTTGGCAATGTATTCTTTCGCTTTTTGACCGAGTGGCGTGTTGTGGCCCATTTCGTAACGAAACAAGTCTCCGGTGCTAATATGCACTAGGTTGTAACGTTCTACCAGTTGTACGGCTTGCGTACCTTTTCCAGACCCCGGAGGGCCAAACAGTATCAGATTAATCATTATTCATGTATTTACAAGACCGCAAAGTTATTGAGTCTGTCTATGTTGGGGTCAAATTTATGATAAGTATTTTGAAATCAATATATTTATCAATAAAAATTTAACATTTAGATGAATAATTCTTTGTTTTAAATTCATTTAGAATATAATTTCCCCTTTCGAGGTCATGATTTTATAAATTTCATATGTACCACACGGGATCCCTGCCTAATTTGCAAAATATAAATACCGGGAATCAATCCGCCCACTGCTATCACTTGTTTATTGTTTGAACCAATATTTAACTGGGGACTATCCACAACATTACCCAAGACACTGAGTATATTTATTTGGGCTAAGGGGCTAAGGGGCTCATCACCTTCTATGTATATATAGTCATGGGTTGGCACGGGCGATATTTTCCAAGCGGGTTGAGGTGTTTTTTCAGTGGTGGAAACAGAACTTGGCTCTAAAAAAACGCAATAATCTTCCACTTGCCCATAGCCAAATGCCCCACAAGCCAATGGGCTACTGTTGTTATCGTAATATTGCATGACCACCCGCATTCTTGTAAAACCTTGCAAAGAAAACAAGGGGGAGTTCAGGGTAGCATTCAAAGCATCGTCATGCGCAAATCCGGGATCGCAAGCGAGTTCGCCATTATCATCAAAGTCGCCGTCTAAGTTAAAGTCAATAAATATTTTAAAGTATTCTTTGTGCGGCTGTCCTGAAAACCCAGGGATTAAGACCACTGAACTGGTGTATCCTGAGAATATTTTAAGAACGGGTTCGCTAATGGTATTGAAATTTTCGTAACCAGACCCACCTTCACCTGAATCGTGAAGCCAACTGCCGACAATCACGGTTTGTATCCATTCGTCTATAGTACTGGATCCAGATGCCATGCAGTATTCAGCATCAAAACAAGCCCCACAACCACTGGTTTGTGCCTGAAAAACGTTAGAAAAAGGAGGTATAGGGCTTCCACAATGTGATTGGACTTGTATGTCATAGATTTGACAAGTCAACAAGTCAGTAAAGGTAAAATAAGGATTCAAGGTCTCAAAATATTGCCAACCACCAATGGTCTCTGCCTTCCTAATCAGTAAGGAGTACTTGGTTGCTGCCGACTGCTCTGGCCATGCGATCGAAATACTATTGACTGATTGGCCTGTCACTTCGATATCAGTAGGTATTTGGCAACAGCCATCTGTAACAAACAAGAACGGAAATGACCAGATACTCGATGTCGAGTCCGAACAAATAGCCCTTACCGAAAACTCGTATTGGCTACATGGCAATAGGCTTTCGAGTAGGAAATCTGGCTGAACGTCATCTTCATAAATCCAGACACTGTTACCATATAGTCGAAATCGCAATTCGGCAGATTGAGAGGGCGCGATAGACATCCAATTTAAGGTAGCATCGGTCAGTCCGATAGAATCGGCGGCTAAGGTAAAAGGAGCGGGACAATTAGCACAAGTATTTTGGTATTGATTGATTAGGTTTTTAAGGTTGAGTACACCAGCAGTAGCGACTACATCTGTTAAGGATGGATTTGACTCCACCGATCCAAGTATTAATTCTTTTACCCTCAGTGCTGCCCCACTAGGATCGTATTTGGCTTGAGCAACCAGATCGGGGCAAGGAGCCGAATACAAAAGGGCTGCTGCGCCCGATACATGTGGCGCAGCAAAAGAAGTACCACTGTGCCAATCGTAATTACTGATGCCTTTGGTACTAAATATGTTTTCACCATAAGCCCCTAGATCCACATGAGTACTGCCCCAACCAGCATCTTCAGCCAAAAGGTTATTTCGATCAAGATTGGTCACACTAATTAAGTAGTCGCTGGGGCAAGTAGTGGGCAAATCGCCCAAAAGGTCAATATTAATACTGTTATTGGTGGTAGCAGCCACGCTTAAAATGCCCACTTGCCCTAGGGAATCGAAGACACTGCACCAGATGGGTGACTCGCTAGGTTGGCCATAATCAATGCCAAAAGAACAATTGATCACTGTCACAAAGGCACCGTCTGAGCCATTGGTTTCGTTGTAGCGTTTGCGCGCTTTGCCAATATAGTCATAAGCCGATATGATGTCAGCCTCAGTGTTTCCCCCAGTTACGCACATCATTTTGACAGCCCAGTTGATCCCTGATATCCCATTTGAATTGTTGCCTTTTGCACCAATAATACCCGCCACTGCGGTACCATGATTGATCGACACGCCTTGAATATCGTCATTTTGACTAAACACATTCCATCCTTCATAATCGTCTATAAAACCATTTTGATCATTGTCTAACAGATCATTCGGGATTTCTTTGTTATTGAACCATAGGTTATCTTCCAAGTCTGGGTGATCTCCAAAACCGCTATCAATTATGGCCACCACAATAGTGTCGCCAGACGCTGTATTGCCCCCTGTTGTGACCTCCCATGCCTCTTCTGCGTCAATATCTACATCAGGCGGAAAGTTGGCCGTTCCAGCATTGATTAATGACCACTGCTGCCCCAAGAGCATATCATTGGGAAGGAGCATCATTTTATGGTCTTTCCTTAGATTAATGGCGTGATTCGATTGAAATTGTTCCACTTCAGGTATCAATTCAATACGAACAATCTGACCTGAAGCATATTTTGTATCTTTGTCCAACTCCAGGTACCAAATATTCCAAAGGCTGGATACTTGATGAAATGATTGAATATTACAACCCGTTTGTACTTCTATTTTTGTTAACACTATCTTAACGTCGGCTGCTGGCAAAAGATCTAGTATATACCCTTTTTGGGCAATAGCCCTCATAGAAGGTAAAAAAAAGCAAAAAAAACATAAAAAAAGCAGCGAAACTGGATTCAACCTCATCTTTGATAAACAATTATTGGCACAAAATTATATGATTGTTGGGACACTAAATTTTTATTCTACTTACTTTGAACAATTTTGGCGAAATTATTAAGTTTTTTTGAGTACATTTGTGATTAGATTCAAACACTTACGTCTCCAAATTTTATTTTTTTTTTGGCATTTTAGCACATTCATTAAAATCAATATTTTAAAAACTACATAAAATGCCATTTTATATTCTAATAGAATTGACATGTTACAATCCTATTTTGAAGTATATTTATCCTTTCATGAAGAATATTTTTCTGCCTTTACTCTTAATATTACCAATTTTAACAAATGCTCAAAGCAGTTGCAGTTGTACTGATTGCCCCAAACTAATGTATGATTACTTTGTGGGCGACTTACATTTGCAAGTTGAGGGTGCAACCAATAGTACACTAGGCCAAAATGGCCAAGGTGTTTGTGGAGTTAACCTTCATTTTGATCACGAGTATGTAGGCGATCTATACATTACACTGACCTCTCCATCTGGTCAGACAATTGCCCTTGTAGGTCCTACTGATTTTTCTGGATTTACCAATAATGTCACTTGGGATGTTTCTTTTGTGCCCTGTGGTGTTACAGCAGTTCCTGATCCGGGCATCGCCCCTACTTGGAACAATGATCAAAACTGGGTTGCTTTTACCACCTATACAGGTTCATATTATCCTTACAGTGGTTGTTTAGAAAACTTCAATGCCGGGCCAGTCAATGGAGAATGGACGCTAAGTATATTAGACAATCTTTTCAACGATATTGGAAACATCATTGACTATGAAATTGTTTTCTGTGACCCAACGGGAATTGATTGTTTTTCTTGTGGTGCCGATGCTGGTGAACTTACCTACAACAATATTACCGCTTGTCAAGGCAATGCCATCCTGAACTTGAGTCTGCCCCCTGATTATGTGCAACCAGTCATTCCACCTGCTTCGACTCTTTATAGTTATACCTATGCAATTTCAGGGGCTAACAGTGTATTATTGGGCTATTCGCCCACCACTGATCTAAGGTCTTATCCTCCTGGTACTTATACCATTTGTGGTATTTCGTACCTTACGGCACAATCAGCATTATTGCCCGCTCCCAATGGGGTACTTACTATTGCGCAACTAACCCAAATCCTGAACTCTACCACCCCAAATTTATGTGCTAAAATAACCACCAATTGTGTAGATATTACCATCCTTCCCCCTCTACCAAATCTGGTCGTTTCAGATACAATTTGTGCACCGAACTGTTATAACTTTTACAGCACATCTTACTGTAATTCAGGCACTTATACTACAACCATCAACGAAGTCAATTGCTCTTATACTGCCACACTTAATCTGACGGTACTTCCTGTTGTGGTGACAAATATTAGTGAATTTATTTGTACTGGCTCTTGTTCTCAAACGCCTGGATTTAGTGGCTTTTGCAATCCGGGTCAATTTTCCAAGACCTTCATAAATCCTAAAACGGGATGCGATAGCATTGTCAATCTTAATCTATCAGTCTTGATAGTTACCGCAAATATCCAAATACCCAATATACTGACCTGCGCCAACCCCATCACTACCCTTTCGGGAAGTGGGTCAAGTGTAGGAGCAAACATCACATACCAGTGGAGTACTACCAATGGAACTATCATGGGAGCCAACGATGGAATCAATGTACAAGTTAGTGCAGCTGGAACATATAAACTATTGGTTTGCAATATATTAACCAATGGATCATGTTGTGACTCGATGAGCGTCACTGTACAATCAAATGCAGTTGTGCCAATAGCACCAACCAGTATCATTGGAGTCACCCAGATTTGTGTAGGATCGAGTGCCAATTTTTCAGTACTGCCTGTACCCAATACAGACACTTATACTTGGACAGTACCTTCTGGAGCAACCATTACTTCCGGACAGGGCACCAATGGTATCAGCGTACTTTGGACTGGAAACAGCAATGGTGATATATGTGTGACAGCCAATAATCTATGTGGTAGTAGTACCCAACTTTGTTCAAGTATCACCGCTATACCTGTACCAGTGCCCGGTGCGCCCCTGGGCAACCTAAGTGTTTGTGCCGGCACCACCGAAACCTATACCATCCCTGCCCTACTTAACACGAGCAGTTATACTTGGACAGTGAGTGCGCCTGCATCCATTGCCGCAGGGCAAGGCACGAATACAGTGGATGTCTTCTGGGGCAATGCCTCCAGTGGCACCTTATGTGTCCGATCCATTGGCACCTGTGGTATTAGTACCAGTGCATGTACCAATATTCAAATTTCTACCATCCCCCCAATCCCTGTATTGAGTGGTCTATCTAATGCATGTAGTGCCATTACCCAAAACTACAGTATCGTACCAATACCGGGAGCCAGCAATTATATATGGCAGGTGACAGGTGGTACCATCGTATCGGGAGGTACTGGGAGCAGTACTTTTGTGGAAATCGACTGGAATACCAATATCCAAAATGGATCGGTTTGCGTACAATCAGAAAACACCTGTGGTGCCAGTGCTCCCGCTTGTATGGTCGTCGCTATTAGCCACGAGATTACAGCACCTCCTATATCAGGTAATACAAGCATGTGCCTAGGTTCATCGGCCACTTCTTATACTACTGCAATAATACCTACTGCTACTGCTTACAACTGGTCTATACCCAACGGATTGGGCACTATCATTTCAGGACAAAATACCCCTAGTATTAGTGTTCAATGGAATTCAACTCCTGGAGGCAGCGTTTGTCTAAACATCACTGGTGGTTGCGGCCCAAGTCCTGAAACTTGTTTGCCAGTGACTATTTACCCTCAACCTATTGCCAATGCAGGTGTTGATGTTTCCGTATGCGGTACATTGACCTCTTTAAGTGCTATACCAAGCGTAGCCGGCTCTACAGGATCTTGGACTCAAATAAGTGGACCGGGCAATGCCTCTTATTCTCAACCAAACAATAGTAATACGCTTATTGCTGCTACACTGCCCGGAGCATACCAAATATTATGGCAAGAGAATATTAGTGCTTGCAGTGATGTTGATACAGTTTTGGTTCATTTTAATCCAATCCCCAGTATAGGGCAACTTGTTTTTAATTGTAACGCTGCAGCCAATAATTTTACGGTGACATTCCCCGTAGTTGGTGGCACAGCCCCCTTCACAGTAGCGGGAGGGCAAGTGATCAACAATGTTTTTGTATCTGATCCTTTGGCCAATGGATTGCCGTTCAACTTTGTAGTGGCGGATGCCAATGGCTGTGAATCTCCAATTTCATTTGGAACTTATAACTGTAATTGCGCATCCAGTGCAGGCCAAATGAACCTAACTACTATTTCTGTTTGTGCTGATGAAATGGCTAATGGCATACACTTAGGCGGGGAAAACATAGATGGGAACGATGCTTTTTCGTACGTATTACACACATCCTCTGGTCCATCACTAGGGACGGTCATTGCTCAAAACACTACTGGATCATTTGCATTTCAAAGTGGAATGGCTTATGAATCAACCTATTACATATCTTATGTAGTTGGCAATGCAGCACTTGGCTTACCAGACCCTAATGATCTTTGTTTATCTGTAGCGCAGGGTCAGCCAGTAATTTTTCATGCATATCCTATTACCAATGCAGGGCTTGATGAAAGCACTTGTAGTTTGTCTTATTCCTTGAATGGAAATACCGTATCCGGTACATGGACTACTATTAATGGCCCAAGCGGTGGTAACCTTGTTTTTTCAAATACTCAAAATGCACTGAGTGGGGTTACCGCATCTGCTTATGGGGTTTACACGCTCTCATGGGGTAGCACCAATTTTGGGTGTACCAGCACTGATACCGTTGAAATAACATTCACTGAATCTCCAAACGCCGACCTCTCATCCTATCTGTGTGACTCTACGAATGAAGCATATACTGTCTTGTTTCAAATTAACGGAGGTACGGCACCTTACATAGTAAATGGGATTGAGATAATTGGAACTATGTACCAATCAGGATCCATTACTAATGGAAATACTTTTAGTTTTGACATTGAAGATGCGATCGGATGTGGAACTCAAGTTGTTTCGGGCATGCATACTTGTCTATGTAGCACCGATGCGGGCAATATGAATTTGGATGCTCTAAGTGTCTGCGAAGGCCAAGGCATCCAAGTTTTATATCCGGGCGGTTTAATACTGGATGGAAATGATACAAGCCTTTATGTATTGCATACCAATTCGGGCACTAGTTTGGGATCTATTATTCAACAAAACAACACTGGTTTTTTCGACTTTAACTTAGGTATGAGTTATGGCACTTTATATTATGTATCAGTGGTGGCTGGCAATCATATCAATGGCCAATTGGTATTGACAGACCCCTGTCTTTCCATTGCTCAAGGCCAACCTGTGGTGTTTTACCAAAGCCCTACAGCCGATGCTGGCTTGGATCAAGCAACTTGTGGTACTACCTCAACACTGGCTGGGCAATTATCGGTAGGCAGTGCAGGAGTATGGACAGTAGTACAAAGCCCTCCCAATTCAAATACCCTCATTGACAATATCAATGATGAAAACTCCACCATCAGTGTTTCAAAGCCCGGCACCTATATTATTGACTGGACTGTTACTCGAAATGGATGTAGCAATACCGATCAAGTAAGCCTCACATTTAATGAATCGCCCTCCCTGTTTAACTTACAAAAGGTTTGCGATCCTATTAATGAGAATTTCACGGTAACTTTAACCATATTAGGCGGTACGCTACCTTATACCATAAACGGAGTGCCAAACAATTCGGCCTTATATACATCCACGCCTTTTGCTAATGGTAGTCCCTATACTTTTGATGTGAGTGATGCCAATGGCTGCACGATGACAACCATAAAAGGCACTTATAATTGCAATTGTACCACAGATGCAGGCACCATGCCGTCTGACACCATAAAAGCATGTGCTGGCTCTACGATATCCATAGTAGCCAACAATGATCAAATACTGGATCCTAATGACATAACCTCTTATGTCATGCATGATGGAACAGGTTCCGTACTAGGATCTCAGATATTTGCGCAAAATGCTACTGGAGTTTTTAGTCAAACCCCAAATATGCAATTGGGCGTTACTTATTACGTTTCGATTATTGCGGGCAATGACCAAACTGGGCTTCCTGATCCCGACGATCCTTGCTTTTCTGTATCCAAAGGTCAACCTATTGTTTTCTTAGCAGCACCAGACCCAAATACCATGAATGATACGATTGTTTGCGGCAAAGAAATGATTATTGCCGTAAACAATGCGCAGTTTAATGGAACGTGGTCTCTTGTTTCTGGCCCTGGTACGGCATCATTTTCCGACAATAATAGTGCCCAAACGACGCTTTTAGTATCGGATTTGGGCTCCTACATATTCAAATGGTGGGAAAGCAATGGGGCTTGTGATGACAGTACTGAACTTAGGGTCACGTTCAATGACGTTCCCATACTCGCCGCCTTACAAGAAACTTGCAATGGCACGAATACAGAATTCAATGTTACTTTTGAAATAGTAGGCGGCTCAGCACCCTATAGTGTGAATGGGTTGGTCGGTTCATTGACCGATAATATATTTACCTCAAATCTATTAAGCAACGGTAGTAACTATGTATTTACTATCGAAGATTCTAATGGTTGTAAGAGCCCGCAGATTTCGGGCGAAAACAATTGCAATTGTTCTACCGATGCTGGCAATATGATAAGTGCTGCTGCAGTGTTCTGTGAAGGGCAAGAAGCATTTGTGCTTTGGAATAATGCGGCTACATTGGATACTGATGATACCTTACGATTTATCCTTCACGACCAACAAGGTACTATTCCGGGCAATATACTTGCAATCAATACTTTGCCTGTATTTGAGTTTGGTCCAGATTTGCAAACTGGCGTTACCTATTATATATCTGCCATAGCAGGTAATAATGTAAATGGTACGATTGATCTTGATGATCCATGCTTATCGGTGGCTTCTGGAACCCCAGTCAAATGGAAAAAACTACCAAATGCATCACTAAGTGGTGACCTTACTATTTGTGAGGGTTCGAGTACAATCCTTACGTTTAATGTATCGGGAGACTTGCCACTTCAGTTGTTGTGGACGGATGGAAGTGGTGCCAATAAAATTATTTCGCTCAATAATACGGGCATTTATACCCAAGTGGTAGCACCCACCACCACTACTATTTATGAGTTGATTACCATTTCTGATGGATCTAACCCTGTTTGTTCTGTGAACATTGGGGACCAAGCAACTATAACGGTGAACGACAAGCCATTTTCAGGCTTGGCAGCACCCCCACTTGATTTTTGTGAAAACGAATCAAAAACGATTCCCCTAAGTGGTAGGTTGAGCGGTGCTGACTCGAATGGAATTTGGTCTGAAACCTCGCTATTCCCTTCTAGTTCAGGAGCATTCAACCCCTTATCTGGTATTTTTAAAACCGATGGACAAGCCCCCGGAACTTATATTTTTGCTTATACAGTCATTGGCAAATTGCCTTGTCCTGATGCCGTTACAGAGGTTAAGGTCATTATACATAAAACCCCAACCGCCGACGCAGGGATTGATAAAGTTTTGATATGTGGAGACCCAATCCAGACATTGGGTGGCACTGGCACTTCAGTCATTAATATGCAGCATCTTTGGTCCTTGAATGGCCAACCAGTAGCCTATTCGCCCGAATATGAAGCAAGTATGATAGGCACTTATTCCCTATTGGTAACATCCAATTTTGGGTGTACTGCCTTAGATTATGTGAATGTAACCCTAGACATTCGCGCGCCTTATGGACGTATCACCGCCATTGGGGTACAGTGCTATGGAGATAAAAACGGAGCCATTATCATTGATTCTATACAAACCATACACCCACCGGTTTTAGCCAGTATCAATGGTGGCTCCTTTACTGATAAATTTATTTTTTATTCTATTTTACCCGGCAAATATACCATCACCCTTCAAGATGCATTTGGTTGTGAATGGACATCCGATAGTATTACGGTATCACAACCACTCCCATTATTACCCGACCTCGGTGTCGATTTTTTTGTTGATTTGGGCGACTCTACGCATGTTTTTTTAGAAATTAATAGGGATCAGGCAGCGTTAGACACGATTATCTGGTCTCCACTTTTTGATAGCAGTGCTGTGGGGTTAAAATATCAAAATTTTTATACCTTAGAATCAAGGTTGTTAACCGTAACTGTCAAAGATACAATGGGTTGTGAGGCAAGGGATCAGCTTTTGATCGTGATAAATAAAAAACGGCATATATACGTGCCCAATATTATTTTACCTGGCGATCCTGAAAATGGTATCGCAACAGTATTTGGAGGTCAAGATGTAGAATCTATTAAAACCTTCCAAATTTTTGACCGCTGGGGCAATCAACAATTCGACGCGTCGGGATTTCAACCAGATGACAAGAACAAAGGATGGGATGGTACTTTCAGGGGAAATCCTGTATCCCCAGGTGTTTATGTATATTATGTGATTGCTCGATTTATTGATGGAGTAGAGGAAGTATTTGAAGGTGATATTACGGTATTAAGATAACTATTATTTATTAAATAGTTAAAATTGGTAAATAATTTCTAATGCCAAATAAAATTTTTATTTCTTTGCACCCTCTGAATCAGTTTAAGTAGTTATGAATGATGCATTATGATTGGGTTAAATAATTGAGCATCAACCCTTCTGGGTAATAAAAATAAATCTATCAAGAATTTATTTAATAGCCCTCATTTGATCTACTGCTAACTGCTCCAATAAGAAATTCGCTTGATTGACCATTTGTAAGCAAGGCTTCGTTCCTGTTTTTTAAACACAAAATAACTATTTTAATAATGGTCAAACAAGTACTTTTATTGGTCATCTGCCTATTTTTCGCGTTTGAGGTATGGGCTCAAATCCCCGATCCGTGCCCACCTAACTCTCCAGCAGCCGAAGACTGCGACGTATCATGTATTTATTGCAATTTTAATAATTATATGGGAAGTACTGAAGGGTATGCAGGCGGTTCAGCCCCTGGATTCTGCGCCTTTATTCAAAATGACCAATGGCTAGGCTTCATCGCTGGTCAGACAACTAATGCTACTTTTACAGCTACTTCGTCCAATTGCACAGGTACAAATGGTGTCCAAATCGCTATTTATGAAAGTTGTTCTGCCTCTGCACCCATTGATTGCAATCCAGGTGTGGAAGGTGGAGCAGGTGGATCTGTTAGCGTAACTGCTCCGCTGGTATCTGGTACCAACTATTATCTATTGATAGATGGTTATAGCGGCGACGAATGTGACTTTGTAATCACGGTTGACCCCCCTGCTGCTGTTCAAGCCCCTCCAGTAGGCTCATTAGGTGCGATGACTGGCCCAATCAAAATCTGTCCCGGAGGATCCACGTCTTTCACCGTACCGAATGCCACTGGAGCCGGAGGCTACGAATGGACAGTACCCAATGGGTGGCTCATCAATGGAGAAGCCTCCCCCAGTGTAGTGCTTGCCCCAGAGGGTACCACTGTCACCATTACAGCACCCAGCAATGCTGCTACTGGAAGTGTACAAATATGTGCCGAAGCCATCAACTCTTGCGATCAGGTAAACCCATTGTCTTGTAGGACGCTTATGGTGCAGCCGATACCCGTCACAACTTTAACACCTGTTATTGTTTGTAATGACGAAATACCCTACACCTTACCGTGGGGGGATGATGCATTTGCAACAAATCTATACACTGGCACTTACACTTCATTCCAAGGTTGCGATAGTGTTGTTCGCGTACAAGTAACCGTAAAGCCACAGATCACAACCAATCTAGGCATTAAGTATATTTGTGCTGGAGATGAATTTATTTTGTGTGGAACCATTTATGAGAATACAGGCTTCTATTCTTCAACCTGCGAGTCCTATCAGGGTTGTGACAGTATTGTCACCGTAAATTTAGCAGTATTAAACCCCATTGCTGACATTCAGGTCTCTGGCTCAACAAGCCTTACTTGCATTAATAGTAGTGTCACCCTCAATTCTGCCGTTTCCCCTGGCGCGGGTATCACTAAAAAATGGATCAATGCAGCCAATAACCAAATCATTGGCACAAACGCATCTATTATCATCACAACCCCGGGCACCTATATTCTGTCAGTATCAGCGAACTCCGTTGCACTGACTTGTACCGCTACCGACACCATCGTCGTCACCTCCAATACTACCCCACCCGTAGTAGGTGCTACGGCTACTGGAGTACTGGGCTGTACTACTACCACAGTACAACTGAATGCGACATCCAATGCCCCCAACTCCACCTATATATGGAGTGGCCCCGGAGGATTTAACTCAACCATCGCTAACCCTACTGCAACCACAGCAGGTACATATACGGTTGTAGTAAGAAATCCAGTTAATGGCTGTACTGCCACTGCCACTGCCATGGTCACTGGCAATACCACCCTACCAATACCAACAGCATCAGGCGGAATACTCACTTGCACCACCACCACTGTGCAACTCAGCGGTAACTCCAATGTGCCAAGTTCTGGCTATGTTTGGTCTGGCCCTAGTGGATTTAACTCCACCCTACAAAATCCAAATGCCACAGCATCAGGTACTTATACCTTGGTCGTAACGAATCCTACCAATGGTTGTACCGCCTCTACCACTACATCTGTCACACTTAATAATACACCTCCTGGGGCAACTGCCACCACCACTGGCACCATCACCTGCCCTACCCCATCCGCCACCCTCAATACTGCAACTACCAATGGTATTACGTTTGCTTGGACGGGACCAAATAGTTATACAGCCTCCACTCAAAACCCCTCAGCCAGCGAGGCTGGTACTTACACAGTGGTTGTGACAGGTGCTAATGGTTGCACCTCTACATCCACTACCTCGGTCACGGGTAATATTATAGCACCTAACGCTTCGGCTGTCGGAGGTACTATTTCTTGCGGTACGCCTGCTATTACTATCAATGGCAACTCCATCACCAATGGAGTAACCTATGCATGGGCAGGCCCAGGAGGATTCATCTCCAACCTACAAAATCCATCGGTCAATGCCCAAGGCATTTATACCCTGACAGTTACTGGTACCAACGCCTGTACTAGTACTGCAACAGCAGATGTACAAGGAAATTTTGGTCTTCCACAAGCGAGTGCTACGGGTGGTATTATTACCTGCTCACAAAGTACTACTACTATTTCTGGATCTTCCACAACACCCAATGCTAGTTTTGCATGGGTAGGGCCTGGCAACTTCACATCCAATCTGGCCACTGTAACAGTATCAACTATAGGCACTTATACACTGACGGTCACTGGGCCAAATGGCTGTACTGCCACTGCCAATGCCCCTGTAGATCCAGACGCCAACGTACCCAATGCTACCGCTTCGGGCGGTTTGCTCAATTGTAATGTCGCAACGGTTACCCTCAACGGAAATACGACAACCCCCGGTACCACGTTTGCTTGGACAGGGCCCAATGGTTTCACTTCGGCTTTAGAGGATCCCACTGTTTCAGTTAATGGAACTTATACATTCACGGTCATCAATCCTGCGAATGGCTGCCAAGTACAAGCAACTGCCTTTGTAACCCTCGACGACGTCACCCCTAACGTAACAGCCAACGGCGGAATCCTGACTTGTGCTTTACCAAGTTTTGCTCTACAAGGAAACTCAACTACTCCCAATGTCACTTGGGCATGGACTGGCCCCGGCACGTTTACTTCCACGGTTCAAAATCCTACAGCTATGGATGCTGGCACCTATACCTTGGTCGTGACTTCAACCGCCAATGGATGTACCGCTTCCACCACTACTCAGTTAACAGCCGATCAAAATACGCCCGTTGCTTCTTCTACAACTGGCATACTGACTTGTACCTTACAATCATTGGTATTGAATGGAAACTCTACTCTACCCTCCACTTATAGTTGGTCAGGACCAAGTTTCACTTCTTCGATACAAAATCCTACGGTTACAGTAGGTGGCGATTATACCCTTACCGTCACTTCAGGCAATGGATGTACTGATGTAGCAACAGTTACTGTTGGTTCCGACAAAGTAGCACCTGGTGCCACTACCGTCGGTGATACCCTCACTTGTGCTGCTACCCAAATTCAGATCAATGCCAACTCTACCGCTGGAATCCTATATGCTTGGACAGGGCCCAATAATTTTACCTCAACTCAACAAAACCCAACAGTTGGGAATAGCGGTTTATACACCGTATTAGTAACTGGCGCAAACGGATGTACTAGTACAGCCAATGCAACGGTTTCTACCAATACCAACACTGCCTCATTGAGCATTGCCAATCCGCAGGTATTGACTTGTGCATTGCCAAATGTGCCGCTCAATGCAACCATCGGTACCAACCCATCTTCGCCACTACAATCAGTGGCTTGGACGGGGCCAAGCAGCTTCACCAGTACCATAGAAGATCCTATCGTCATGACTTTAGGAACTTATATATTGACAGCGACTTTTGAGAATGGATGTTCTACCTCTACTCAAGTAGCAGTAACACAGGATATTGATACCCCAGGCGCGGTAGCACAGGGCGGTACGATCACTTGTGTAGTCCTTTCTACGGTCTTGAATGCTACCTCTACTTCCTTGGCAGCAAGTTATGCTTGGGCAGGCCCTAACAGTTTTACTTCTAGTTTAGAAGACCCAACCGTTACGGAATCAGGCACTTATACATTAGTAGTGACCGGTGTAAATGGTTGTATTTCAACGGCAACTGCTTCCGTTATTTTGGATGCCATATTGCCTACTGCTACTGCGGCATCAAGTAACAACCTTGATTGCGACGAATTAAGTACCTTACTTAGTGGTATGTCTGCTACTAATGGTGTCGGATATGCTTGGGCTGGACCAAATAATTACACCTCTACAGTACAAAATCCAACAGTTGACAAACCTGGAGATTATGTACTCACAGTGACTGCCTTAAACGGTTGCAAAACATTGGATACGATATCTGTTTCTCAAAATATAGTGATCCCCGATGCTAGTGTCACTGGAGCAACCATTGATTGCATATCGGGGCAAGCCCCTTTATCGGCTAGTTCTAATACCGCAAGTGTTACCTACGCTTGGACAGGCCCTAACAATTTCACCTCCACTCAACAGAACCCTACGGTCGGAGTTGATGGCAATTATGTACTGACGGTTACTGCCCTCAATGGTTGTACCTTCTCCGCCACTGCCATCGTATTAAAAAACACCCTTTCACCAGAAGTATCTCTGGCTGGGGCTGGTACCATCACTTGTTTAGTAGAAGAATTGACCTTGGTAGGTACCATCGTCACCCCCAATGCTACTGGTGTATGGACGTTGCCCAATGGGCAAACCAATGCTAACAGTAGTATCACGGTGTCTGCACCGGGAATTTATACCTATGTGGTGACAGCCCAAAACGGATGTGTTTCTTCTCCAACTTCTACTGTGGATTTAGATACAGATAGCCCAGAAGGCTTAACCGCTACTGGCGGCTTAATCAATTGTAGTTTCCCTACCATTTCCATAGCATCCAGCAGTACTACTGCTGGCGTACAATACGCTTGGAGTGGTCCAGGAGGTTATACATCTGCGGTAGCAAATCCGAATAATATTGTCAATGCAGGTACTTATACCATAGTAGTAACCAATCCAACAAATGGATGTACCAGTAGTCAAGAAGTTGAGGTGACACAAGATCCTACAGTTCCAGACATTCTGGTAGCAGCCGACTCGCTCACTTGTCTTGTCCCTTCCGTGACCCTAGAAGCCACTACAACCACTGCTGGAGTTACATTCCAATGGAGTGGCCCAAATGGATTTAGTTCTACCTTGGAGGATCCAAGCGTGAGCGCACCCGGCGACTATGTGGTGGTAGCCACTGCTACCAGCGGCTGTACGGCTTCGTTCAATTACAATATTATTCAAAATATTAACCTGCCCAACTTGACGGCATCAGGTGATACGATCACTTGTACGGTACCAACTGGAACGTTGGTGAGTGCTTCTACAACAGCTGGCGTAAGTTATGCATGGACTGGTCCAGGCGGATTCACCTCTACTGTACCAAGCCCAACGGTGTCATTAACAGGTACTTATACGATCGTTGTGACTTCATCCAATGGATGTACCAGTGTAAAAACAGTGGAAATAGCACCAGATGCGAGTATTCCACAGGTGAGTGTAAGCACTGGAGTGATTACTTGTAACGTAACCAGTGTACAACTTGGCGCAACCTCCAATAACACCCCCGCAGCAACTTGGTTGTGGACAGGGCCTGGCATCACAGCCGCCAACAGCACCTTGCAAAACCCAACCGTAACCGTAGCGGGCAACTATACTGTGGTGGCTACTGCGCCTAATGGTTGCGACAATACGACAGGTGGCAGCGTCATTGCTGATACCCAAGGTCCAACGGTGTCAATTCCAAATCCGAATGATTTGAACTGTACCACCACCCAAGTCCCTTTAAATGTCAATGTACCTACACAAGGCACATTCTCTTATGTATGGACTACTACCAATGGCAATATATTGACTTCCGCCAATGCGCCTAGCATAACCGTAAGCCAAGCCGGAACATATGCCGTGGTCGTTACGAATACTGCAAATGGATGTACCTCTGAAGATAATACCGATGTAGAAACAGACGATGACTTGCCACAAGGTGCTTTTGCTATCGTGGATAGCATCAAGTGTTTTGGACAAACCAATGGTGTGATCTTGATAGATTCTATTGCAGGCGGTACGCCTCCTTATTTGTACTCTTTGGATAATTCACCCTTGAGTGGTGGTGGATCCTTCAGTGGATTGCCACCTGGGGAACACCTACTTTTGGTTCAAGATGCCAATGGATGTGAGTACGAAACCACCATTGATGTATTTGAGCCAGCACTGTTGACCCTTGATCTGGGTGCAGATACCACCATTTTCTTAGGAGAAACCATTGTGCTCTCATTAGCAGGAACGGTTAATTTCCCTGATCGGGTTGTCAATAGTGTCTTGAATCCGGCTACATTAGCACTTGACTCCGTGATTACACCGTTTTATTCGTTCCGATATACTGCATCTATAGCCGATGAAAATGGTTGTAAAGCCAACGATCAGCGTGATGTCATTGTGGATAAGCGCCGATTGGTTTATATCCCTAACGTATTTGATCCCAATTCGACAGAGAATAATTTATTCGGGATCTCTGGCGGTATTGACGTAAAAATAGTCAAATACTTCTATGTTTATGACCGTTGGGGCAATGCAGTACACGAGTACTCTAATTTTATACCCGATGAACCTGCCTCGAAGTGGAACGGAAAAATCAGGGGGAAATCAGGTAACAACGGTGTATATGTTTATGCTGCGGCCATCGAGTTTATAGATGGTGAGGTTGTCATCTATAAGGGCGATATTACGTTAATGGGGAATTAATAGGATTCAAAAGTCTTGTTAATTATTTGATACAATAGCCAGTCAAACATGTTTTTGACTGGCTATTTTTAGTATTCCACACTATAACTTGAAAACTTTCGTTTTGGGTTTTCCGTCGGCAAAACACTTTTTTTCATAAAATGCCTTTCATTTCTGAGAAATAACATACCTTTGCCGTGAACTATTAACATTTACATTCTATCATTCACTTAACACAAATTTTTCCAAAAATGAGTAAAAAGTTATTTTTTCTCCCAGTTTTGATGCTTCTAGCCATCACCCTTATTGCCCCTGCTTGCGGCGACAAATGCGAAAAGAAAGATTGCGGTACCGGTACTTGCGACGACGTTGATGGCACTTGCCTTTGCGACGCTGGCTACGAATATGATGCTGACGGCAGCTGCAAAGTAAAGAGCCAAGATAAGTATGTAGGAACCTATACCGTAAGTGAGGTAGGCAGTAACTCTGGTCCTGCTACTTTTCTAGCAGGTATCGTTGCAGGTGCAACAGTGACAGACATTAGCTTTACTGGATTCTATGGTCCAGCTGCTGAAGGTGGTTTTCAAGCCGCTGTTAAGGCAACTATTGATGGCAACGTTATCACGATCGCTCGTCAGCAACCTGACAATGACAATGTTTTTGTAGTTGGTTCAGGTACTTACGATCCAGCAACAAATAAAATTGCATTGACTTATAATGTAACGGATGAAAGTGTTACACCAATCGTAACAAATTCATGCACTGCTACTTTTAGTAAGCAATAAGCATTTATTTCTTTACAAAAATATAACATGAGTCATCCCGAATTTTGGGGTGGCTCATGTTCATTTTTAGTCATTACCCAGCGATTTTCCATTTAGATTGCCCCAATTTTGTTTTTTTTACCTCTTTTCGACTTTCCTTTCTTCTGTTAGCGTTGTTTTTGGGGGTTACTTTCCTTCTCAAGGTGTTTTGAAGGATAGCATTGGCATAGCAGATTTGCCCCCGTTGCGTGTACGGAGTCCATTAGAGTGGAATAGGAAATAGTGGCTTACGGAGTTCAGGTCGAGGCAGGAGGGGGCTGAGCCTTGAGGGTGACGGCCTCGTTAAGTATGGCCTGAATGGCCGTACGCAGTCTGTAGAGTGGGATGTGGACATTGGCAAGTTTTTTTCCCGTCCTGGGGCACCATGTGTTGATGGTGATCCATGCCATTGAACTCCAGTTCCTCAGAATCTGGAGGAGGAAGTCGTAAACAAGCGAGACGATGGCCATGAGTTTAAGTCGGTTTTTCCAGTACCAGAGTCGGGGGCTTTCCAGTGCCAGTTCGCTTTTGTTGTATCGGAAGGTCTGTTCTATCAGCCATCGGCGCATGTAGGAGAAGACCATCTTCCATACGTCCCTGTTTGTCCGCACGGTTCGGTTGGTGAGCAGGTGTATTGGATCGAAACTGTTGGTTGCCGACTTGCAGGTGATCAGAGTAAGTTCTTTGTCTGGGAAGTCGGGGTGGTAAACGGTGGTATAGAACAGTTTGACGCGCCGGAGTTTGTTCCGGCGGGCATCAATGATCAAGCGGGACTCCCGTGCATCCTTCGGCCCGAAGAATCGCGAGACCCGCTTGCTGCCCCCATCCTTGTCTAAGAGCAGATGAGACTTGACCCACCGGATGAGGAACTCCTGCTTCATTCGAAAGAATCTTTCCAGCACCCATTCGGAGGCAAAACCCCTGTCTAAGACATGCAAAACGTTGTCTTTGAGTACTTTACATATTGACTTGAGCATCTGAATGAACACGCTCCTCCGATCGGTCTTCTCCTTGCCGCGTGTGGTCCACCAGCGCATCATCACCAAGGCCGGGACGGCGTCTAACGTGGTCATCAGTACCGACGACCACTCGAAGCCCGGAACGCATACCCGCTTGGCCGGTGGCTGGTAGTACCCTGGCTTGATGCGCGTCAGGCGCTTGGACTTGCTGCTGCCGACGGGACAGAGCCCCTCCACTAGCCAACTCTCGGGCTTCTCCAAGACGCTGTCGTCCCACAAGAGCAGCACCTGCTTGCCCTTTGACCGGAGCGCATCGGCTCGAGCCTCCGCCCTAGACAGCAGGTATTGCTCCACCACATCGTGTGTCCACTTATTGCTACGCAACAGGTTGCTGATCCGCTTTGTACCTGAGGGCGCACGCGTGGCATGCGCAACGAAGCCCCCCAGTTCACTCAGCAACAGCCCGAACGAACGGTTCCTGAACCTGATGATGCTGATGAACACTTCTGCGAATGTCCGTACCAGCCGTTTATCAAGACGCTTGTCCAAAAGAACCAATAGAGCCGAAAGGTATTGTTCAATATTGGAAATATAAAAATTTCCTAAACGGCCACTATTATTAGCGTCAGTGAACCTATATTTGTCCCGTATATACATGAAGACCTCCTGTTTATTTTGTGATTAGAGAACACTAAAGTACAGGAGGTTCTTCTTTTATACAAAAAAAATGAGTCACCCCAAAAATTCGGGATGACTCATGTAGGAGGCGTTTCTTTGTGTTTGTTTTCTAAAATTTACTACTCTGGCGCTTCAAAATCTGCCAACTTAATGCAAGCCTCATTCATTTGAGCCAAACGTTCGTAATTAACAGAGTAATGCACAAATTTACCATCGCGGCGGGCAAATACGAGGTTCACATTGCGCAAGATGCTCAAATGTTGTGAAGCCAGTGATTGCTCTATTTTTAGGATAGCATAAATATCCTGTACGCACATTGATTTCTTCTCGTCAATCAGTTGAATGATCTTAAGACGCAATGGATGTGCAAGCGCACGCAAATAGTTTGTTGATAAGTGGACTGCCTTAGCGTTTAGTGTCCGTGATTGTCCTTGTTTCCTCATGAAAATGTATTGTTAAGCAGCGATAAAATAAAATCGTGCGCAAATGTGCGAATATTATGAATAACTTTCGCATAAATATAAAAAAAAATGCTGCCAAAAAGTTATTTTAACTTTTTAGCAGCATTTTTTTGGTAAAAATGTAATAAATCGCCCTTAGTCCACGAGTTCATCTACGATCTCAGAGATGTGACCAACGCGGCTGTGATCTACTGAGTAAAAAATGAATTTGCCATCACGCTCCGTGATAACTACTCCTGCACGGCGAAGGATGGCCAAGTGTTGGCTCGCAACGCTTTGCTCCAAACGAAGTTTTACATAAATTTCTGTTACGGTCATGCGCTTCTGTTCAGAAATCATTTCGACCATCTTCTGGCGAAGTTTATGATTTACAGCACGCAGTACCAGAACCGCTTTGCGCAGTTCAGTGTAGTCTAGTGAAATGCTTTGTTCTCCATTTTTTAGAACTATAGCATCGCTTTTTGTCTTTCCCATAATTAAGTTTGATATTTAAAAATAAATCGGCTCGTGATATACCAATATTACTACATAAACTATGCCAACTATTTCAAAAAGTTATTATACGTGTACCGTTTTCTAAAAAATAGAACACTTATGTGGAAGACATCTGGTTTTTGGGTACTGTAATATTAGGCATTTTCATGTAGAAGGGCTCAAAGTAGGCAATATCCACAAATTTTCCTCTCTTATAGTAATCATATGATATTTCAGTCAAATATGATGCAGAACACGCTTGAATAGGGCTGATATATAAGTTAATTGTTCCACTAGAAGCAGGAGCGGCCTTAAACGCACCATTCCCAGATATAACTACGAATGCATGATTTATATTGTTTATATAATGACCCAGCCAAGACATAAAATTGTCTTTTTCCAAAATAAGTGGCTCCGCTTCACCTGACAATATTTCCATATTTTGATCATAAATGGCAGTCCATACCTCATTTCGCCGCGCATCAATCATTGGTACGTAGTATGGGTGGGTATGGAGTGGGGGAGAGATGGAGGTTTGGCTAGCCCTCGCGAGCCCTGATAAAGTTTCAACGGCTATCAAAGGTTTATCCAAAGCATAACATATGCCTTTAGCGACCGAAGCACCCACCCGCAATCCTGTATAAGATCCAGGTCCCATACTCAGGGCTACGGCATCTATATCTCGAAGTCTTGTCCCCGCCATTATACAGCATTGATCTATTTGCGGAGTCAGTATAGATGAGTGTAAAAGCGTGTTTTGTGCTTCTACATGTGCTAACACTAGTCCATTTTGGGTCAAGGCCACAGAGCATGCATCGGTAGATGTTTCTATAATGAGTATTTTTGCCATGTTTGTGTTTTGTCATTCAAGTAGTTATTCCAATCGGATTCGGTATCAATATCGCTCAACATTGGCGTTAATCCACACGATTTTTGCAAACTTTTGATTTTTAAGAGGGTAGTCTCTTTAACTGTTCCTGTACTCCATGCTACATCCTCAAATAGGGAGGACTCCAAATATTTCATCCCTAATAGATAATAACCTCCATCTGGCGTAGGGCCGAGTACAAAATCATGGTGATCCAGTGCTTCAAAAGCAGATTGTAGGATGATTCCATCTAAAGTAGGACAATCACTACCCATAATGACAACTTTTCCTGCACCCATGCGGAAAGCAGTAGCAAAAGCATGGTACATCCGCTGGCCTAAATCACCAGAATCTTGCAATTGTTTTACATACAACAGATCTGACCATGCATCTGAAACTTGTATTTTTTCACTATAAAACAATAACCGCTTTATATCCAAGTATTCGGCTGTTTGTCGAGTTTTTTCTAGTAAAAAACGATAAATATCCAGCGTTTGCTCATTTCCCAAGGTAGCAGCCAACCTCGTTTTTACTTTGCCAAGTTCAGGATTTCGTACAAAAATAATTAAGGCACTCTGCATGGTACTTGTTTACTTGTTACTTAGTTTTACTTTGTCACTTTAGAAAATCAGTAAAATGCTGACATCCAAAGGTAGGGTGATGAATCTACTCACCCTATTACCAGTGGCAAAGGTAGTAAAATACTCAATATTGTATGATTCAGGGTTTTAACCTACCTTTGCTGTCATACATATGAAATGTTATTGGATTAATTAATTTTCAAAAATAAATACCTGCACGTGGTTACTTTTTTACACGAGCTGCACTATACATGAGTGGTAATCATTTGACAGACGAAGCCCTTACCGGGGCTATCCGCAAGGGTGGGCAGGCTAGAGAGGCTGCCCTTAAAGATATTTATCTGAGGGCAGGCCTACGGGAAACGGTGTTGAAGTACATTCTTGAACATGGTGGTTCACGGCAAGATGCACAAGATGTGTTTCAGGAGGCATTGTTGATTTTAGATAAAAGTATTAGAGAAGGGCGTTTTGAAGGCCGTAGCATGGTGAGTACTTATTTTGTTGGTATTGCAAAATGGCATTGGGTGACTGTGCGAAGGCAGCGCAGCCGATTCACTACCTATGAGGCTACTGAACAGGAATCACTCGCCGATGAGCCAGACGTGCAAGTGATACAAGAGGAAGAACGTACTATCTTGCAAAACGCCTTAAATCAATTGGGCGGACGCTGCAAAGAATTGTTGACTTATTATCAGTTGGATTATTCTATGCAGGAAATTGCTCAGAAAATGCAATATGAGAATCCCGATGTGGCAAAGAAAGAAGCCTATCGCTGTAGAAATAGGTTAAGAGATATATTAACCACCAATATCATTGATTAATATGGAAGAAAAGATAGATAAATATGTCCGAAATGCGATGAACGCTACCGAAAAATCAGCGTTTGAAGCGGAAATGGCAAAACAAGCCGATTTGGCCGCAACCGTGAAGGTATATCAAGCGGAATATAAGGCTATGGATTTATTGGTGGAGACTGATTTGAAGTTGAAAATGAGCAATTGGGAGGATGAAATTACTTTGATGAACGCACCTCCAATAGGAATGACTGTTAAAAAATCACCTTATAAACGCTTGTATTGGGCTTTATCAGCAGCGGCCATCTTGGTCTTGGGGCTAGTCGGTTGGTGGTTTTTGAAAGCACCAACAGCAGTGTTGGAAACGCCTGTTTTAGCCAAAGAAACACCTACTAAGCCTAATACCCCTTCTCAATCAATGAATCCAATACCTAAACCTGGTTTGCCCAAACCTTCACCTCGCGTTGATATACCAAAAATAGCAGAACAAGAGTCAAGGCCACCAACCAAAACCCCAACTCCACTACCAGTACCAAATAAGCCTCCGCCTCCCACCCGTGTGCCACCGCCCGATTATCAAGCATTGGCTGCTACGTATTATAACAATACGGAATTCATCAAAAAAACGGCGAAGCCATCAAAACAAGCCCCCATGGGTATTGTTTATGGGCAGGCTTTAGATAGTTACACCTCAGGTCAATACCAAGAGGCTGCTAAATTACTCAAGACGCTTTTAAAGGCCAATCCTAATGAGGTTCAATCGCGGGAATTGCTAGCGCACACCCTTTATAAAAGCGGCAAACATGCCGAAGCCATACCTTACCTGCGTCGGTTGGCAGGTGCGGGGTCTAATGCATCTGCACAACGTGCAGATTGGGCATTGGCATTGGCTTACCTGCGGCAAATGCCCGCTCAAAAGACACTACTTACTCAATATTTGAATAAAATAAATGCTAACCCACGGCATTTGTATCATGCTCAGGCTAAGCGGTTGGCAGGTGATTTAGGTTTTTGAAAGCAGAACAAAGCAGTCCTACCTAGCATAAAGACGAAGATGGCACTTGTATCAAAGAGGACAATACAAATGCAGACAAAAAAAATTGCCCGCGAACCTTAACGGCTGCAGGCAATCATTAGAACCATGAAAACTATCTTAAGGTCACAAATGTAAAAGTGACTTTTTCTCGTATAACATTTCCTGAGTTTCAACCCGGTCAGGATCGGGTAAGCAACAATCAACTGGACAAACGGCAGCGCATTGAGGCTCTTCGTGAAATCCTACACACTCTGTGCATTTTTCTGGCACAATGTAGTAGTAGTCATTCGATATAGGCAAATTTTTTGAATCAGATTCGACAAAATTGCCATTTTCAAGCCTGAATGACCCTTTTACTGTATTCCCATCTGCTATCGCCCACTGCACACCGCCCTCGTAAATTGCATTGTTTGGGCACTCTGGTTCGCACGCTCCACAATTGATGCACTCATCCGTTATGTAAATCGCCATTTCGCTGATTAGTTGTGTTACATTGCAAATTTAAACGCACTTGACATTTAATTGTTGCAACAAAGGTACAACTTTATTTTTATTTGTACCGTCTTCGCACTAATTTTATGAATTTTTTTGCTTCATCTATTCTTTTTGGGTCCATCCAAGCATATCTGACCACGCAATGGTCAATCAAATAGGACTGTGCGTTGGCAAAAGTGGCCACACCATTAAGCATTTGTATGGTTGTTTCGAAAGATTGGCCGTCACCCGCAAACAATTCTCGGGTTAGTAACAATCGGTCATTGAGCGCGATAGCCTTCTTTAAGTCGGCAATCGGCATTTCTGAAAGTTTTTCAGATAATTCTTTGGCCTGCTTTTCTTCAAAGAGCGCATCGTAGGTGCCGGACTCGCTCGAAACCGTAAAGGTACTCGGAGCCGGTTCTGGTTTAGGTGGTGGCGGAGCCGGAGCCGGTTTTTCTTCCACTACCATAGGTGGTGGCGGTGGAGCGGCATAGACAGGCAGTTCCTCCACCGGTGCTGGGGGGGGAGTAGGGGCAACGTACGCAGGAGCCACTATTTTAGGTGGCGGCGGCTGTTCTACCACTTCCTGTTGTCGTGGCGGTGCTGCTTTTTTAGGTGTTGATGCTTCAGGTTGTGGCATTTCATGCCTTGAGTCAGAGAGGATAGCATCATATAAATCACGCACATAAGAGGCCATAATATCAGTATCCAAACGGACGATATTTTCGGGGTCTTTGCTCATCCGGGCGAACTCACGATTGAGTTTGTCAAGGTAAATTTTTGTTTTTTGTAAATCCATTGTGTGTAAAGTAAAAAGTTGTCACTATTTTCACGGCGAATTTCATGCTTTTTTATTAATTTCATAAAAAAAACTTTAAAATCGTGTTTTTAGAGCCATTTTTCAAGGGTCAGCGCAGCGGCTGGATAGAAGTTGTCTGCGGATGTATGTTCAGCGGCAAGACAGAGGAGTTAATTCGTCGCCTCAAGCGCGCAAAAATTGCGGAAATGAAAGTGGAGGTTTTTAAGCCAAAAATTGACACCCGCTATGATGAACATAGTATTGTTTCGCACGATACAACATCGGTATTAGCGCAACCAGTAGACTCGTCAGAGCGTTTGCTCAAGGTAAGTCCCGATACGTCAGTGGTAGGTATTGACGAAGCGCAATTTTTCGATGCTCAATTACCGGCAGTTTGCGAAGAATTGGCCTTGCGTGGTATTAGGGTCATTGTGGCTGGACTGGATATGGACTTTAGGGGTGTTCCCTTCGGGCCTATGCCACAATTGTTGGCCATTGCAGAATACGTCACTAAGGTACACGCTATTTGTGTGCATTGTGGCAACCTTGCTACCCATTCGTATCGTTTGGCCGATGGGGAATCAGTCGTATTGCTTGGCGAAAAGGAGCAATACGAGCCACGTTGTCGCGTTTGTTATCATCAAGGCAATATTTTCAGGTTAAAGTAAGTGGTGAAGCCTTATAAAATTGGTATTTTTACTACCTTTGCTGCGAGTAGTTAGTTCTACTTATGCTATAAATTGCTTTTTATCCACACCCATGAAATTTAAGCCATTTACTTTTCATGTTTTACTATGTATATAATGTCTCAACAACTCTTATCAGAACGCGTATTAGGATTAGCGGAATCGGAAACCCTTAAAATGGCTCGAATGGCTCGCGAATTAAAAGCATTAGGCCATGATGTCATTAGCCTTAGCCTTGGTGAGCCCGATTTTGATACACCCGAACACATCAAAGAAGCGGCTTATCAAGCTCTTAAAGATGGGTACACTAAATATACACCAGTAGCGGGCTTGGTTGAACTAAACAAAGCAATCAGTGAAAAATTCAAGCGCGATAACAACTTGAATTATCGCCCTGACCAAATTGTGGTCAGCAATGGAGCCAAGCAAACGGTGTATAACCTTTGCCAAGCATTGCTCAATCCTGGTGACGAAGCCATTATTTTTGCTCCTTACTGGGTGTCGTACCTAGAAATCATAAAATTATCGGAGGGCATCCCCGTACCAGTATATGCAGGCGTAGAAAAAGATTTTAAGCCTAGTCCTGAGCAATTGGAAGCCGCCATTACTACAAAAACAAAATTTGTTTTATTTTCTTCGCCATGCAACCCCACGGGAACAGTATTCACCCGTGAGGAGCTGCAGGCTTACGCTGATGTGATCGCGAAGCACGAAAATGTGATCGTGATCAGCGATGAGATATATGAGTATATCAACTTTACTCATGAACACGTGAGTATTGGATCTTTTGATAATATTAAAGACCGCACGGTTACTATCAATGGATTTGCAAAGGGTTTTGCAATGACTGGTTGGCGATTGGGGTATATGGGTGGGCCTAAATTCATAGCCGATGCTTGTACCAAAATACAAGGTCAAGTAACTAGTGGAGCCTCTTCTTTTGGACAAAAAGCAGGTGCTATTGCATTGACTACCGATTTGAGCAAAACATCAGAAATGCGTGAAGCCTTTCGTGAGCGGCGGGACATTGTTTTGTCTATGCTGGAAGAAATACCTGGTATTAAGACTAATTTGCCTGATGGTGCATTTTATGTTTTTCCTGATATTAGTTCTTTTTTCGGGAAATCAGATGGACAAATACTCATCAAAGATGCCGACGATTTTTGTGACTATATTATGTCTCAAGCCTACGTAGCCTTGGTGTCGGGCAATGCTTTCGGTGATCCCAACTGCGTTAGGTTGAGTTATGCTGCTTCTGAGGAGCAACTGCGCGAAGCCGTTAGGCGTATCAAAACACTCGTGTCCAGACTTAAATAAAAAAACATGATTCAGGTATTTGTAACAGGCGGTACTTTCGATAAAGATTATAATTATTTGACTGGCGAACTCTATTTTAATGATACGCATATCAAAGAAATGTTTGAACGTGGTCGTTCAGAGGTTGACATTGACGTGAAAACGTTGATGATGATGGATTCTTTGGAGATGCGGGAGGAGGATCTTGCCATTATTGTTTATAATTGTAGCAAGTCGCCAGCGAATAAGATTTTGCTGACTCATGGTACTGATAGAATGGTGGAAACGGCGCGATTGCTGGCAGAATCGGAGATAGAAGGAAAAACTATTGTATTGACCGGAGCGATGATTCCCTATGCTTTTGGGATGTCATCTGATGGTTTTTTTAACCTTGGTAGTGCATTGGCCTTTGTACAAGTGCTGCCCCCAGGTGTATATGTGGTGATGAATGGTCGTTATTTCGATTGGAATAAGGTCAAAAAAAATAAACAAACTGGTACTTTTGTGGAAACGGAGTCTGAGGCAAAGTATTAGAAAATAATAAAGCCGCTTTAAGAGTATTCCTCTTTAAGCGGCTTTATTTGCTTTCATGTGCCCGGGACGGGGCTCGAACCCGTACGACCTCTACAGTCACAGGATTTTAAGTCCTGCGTGTCTACCATTCCACCACCCGGGCGATTTTTAAGGTGCTTACTAGTACATAACTCCAAAAATGAGGAAAGGTTCAAAGTTATGTGAGTGTTGATGCCAGCGGCAAAAAAAAAGCCTTCATATAAAATGAAGGCTTTTTAGAGCGGAAAACGAGACTCGAACTCGCGACCCCGACCTTGGCAAGGTCGTGCTCTACCAACTGAGCTACTTCCGCAAGAGTAGTAAAACAACGTGTTACCGTCAATTGCGCCGCAAAGATACACGCATCAGTCTTGAACCACCAAATATTTTAGAAAAAAAATTAAAATTTTTTTCTAAATTGTGATTTTTATCTTGTTTTAGCATCTTTACTACGTAGGCTATGTACCTTTGCACCTATAAACCGATCTTTTCACTCAACATAATCCATGCGTTACCTTACATTATTATACGGTGTTATTTTCAACTGTTGCATCTCGACTGTGCTGATAGCACAACCTGACCAATCCGAAAACAAAGACAATACGAGCCTAAGTACACTTGTTCAAAATCTTGATGAGGCCAAGCAAAAATTAATGTTTGATTATATTCTTCATGTTTCGGGCATGGAAGATGTGCAAGAGGCTTTTAATCAAATGGGGCTTCAAAGGCGCGGTCAATTGGTGCAATATGCTTATTTATTGGAAACCAATTTCAAAACTCTGGAGAAAACCACCGTCAGGTGGCAACCTGATACGTTACAATTTGATCCTATAGAGGAAGGGGGCATTGTATTGGACTCTTTTCAAGTGACCAATACGGGTTTGAACCCTTATTTTATCAAAGAAGTGAAAACTACTTGCGATTGCACGGTGCTCCGTTATCCCACCTATCCGATTCAACCAGGCGAAACGGCTGCCATCAGAATAGAATTCAAAAGCAAAGGGAAGGCTGGCGATGCCACACCGGGCATTATTATTTACGACAATTCCAGCCCTAATAAGCGCAACATCGTGTATCTCAATGGGAAGGTCAAGCCTCGTAAGAAGCCGAAAGTGATTGTGAAAAACAACTAGTTACTTTCAATAGCGAAATCCTCTAACCAATAGATACCCTGCACGGAAGCGATTGAGCCAGCGTTCCATATCAACCACCAATGTTTTGCGGCTAAGTATAGATAGGTCTGGGTGCTGAGATTGGAGGTGCTCATAGTGGCTTAAACACAGGGCAGTGATACTGGCCAAATAATGAATAACCCGTATGGCAACTTTGACCCGATGTTTAGGGTACTCGGTTTCCAAGAGTAAGGTGCACAAATGGGTGTACTGAGCCTTGAAAATATCGTTGAGTTCGGTTGCCTTGCCTTGCTGGAGCAATAAAGTGGCCACTGTTTCGGTTTGGTCTTGAATATCAAACCAAAAATCAAAAATATCATCGCATAATTGAATGAAAAGCCCAAATTGAAACAAGGCTTGTTCTTCTTTTACCGAGATAGAATGCTGGAGTGCTGTCCGAAAAAGCAGCACCGAACACCCGCCTTTTTCAGCAGTGATGTCCAATGCTTTTGACAAATGTAAAGCCGCTTGTTGCTGTTGTCGCCCCGATGTTTCTATATTAAATACTCGGTGCATGTAGTTCTTGAACAAGGGAACATGTCTGGATTCTAATCCTTGGTACATGTTGTTCAAAAAGTGTTGGGCCAATCCTCGCTGGTCTGCTTTTTTGCCATATTGCTCAGGATTATCTTTCCAAACGATGTCAGAATCGTCGGATTTTCGATATTCATCGCTGAGGTCATCAAAAAAATAGGCCAATGCTGATAAATTGGAAAAGAGATAATATTCTTGGGTATTGCGAAGGCTCCCCCTTAGCGAACAAAAAATGACACTGAGGTAGGTCGTGCCATAAAAATAGTGTTGGAGCCGCCTTTGTTCTTTGGAATTCAGGGTTTCGGGGTGGGGGATGGCTAGGGCTTCGGTGGTTTTGTGCTTAAAATACCAATCGGCTCTGATAAACACCAGTGCCAACCAATAAGTAGCCCTGACAAGATAATATAAATGTGCTATGAAGCGCATCAGGTAATTCGGTGGCCTCCGGGGAAGGTGCGTATAAAGATCACAACCATGAATGAGACTAAAAACACCAAGGGAATTAAGATTGGAATGGCCAATGCTGGATGCCCTTGACTGTGCCAGTACCCATTTTTGCCCCACCAATCCATTACCAATACATGTATGAAATAGATGCCATAACTGGCATTGGAGAATTCTTGTTCAATGGGCAATAATGGCTTGTTGTTGAGTTGCCATTTGGCCAATAAAAACCATCCGAATGAGCCTAGACATACATTGGGCGTGAGATAATCATAAAAAAATGATTGGAATTTTCCACCATTGTCATACCAAGTATTCAAGGCATAAGAAGCAAACATGGTGAACGCTGTGGATCCAATAATCAGCGCCCAAGCCATCCATAAAACTTGTTGGTGGGTGAGTTTCCATGGTTCTATGTTGGCGTTGCTATGCTCATTTTCAGGACTTAACAATGATTTATGACCAAGGTAATAACCCATTACAAAATAGCCGCAATTATTGGTAAATAACTCAAAGTATATACCAATTTGAATATCAAAAAAGTGATTCATGGACTTGTATCCCCAAGTGCCGAAGGCCCACATTAAAAAGAAATAAATAAAGTCTCGATCTTTGGCCGAACGCACCCAAGGGCGCAAAATAGGATAGACCATGTATAGGCCAATGATTAGGTATATAAACCAAAGGTGGTAATGTACCCCGTTTTCTACTATGTTTTTGATAGCATCCTTTATGGTGGCTGGTTGCCCTGATGCCGTGTAATTGTATAGAGAATAGACCGCCATCCAGAATAGAGCAGGAATCACGACTTTTGAAAACCGCCTTTTCAAAAAATCAATGAGGTCGTAATCTTTGCCCAAGAGCAAAAAGCCGCTGAGCATCACAAAAAGGGGGACACCGACCCTGCTGAGTGAATTCCAAAAATTTCCGGCCCACCACCCAGCAGAGTCCAAGTCAGTACTACCAAAGGCCACTGGTGCGGCTGCATGGATCATTACGACAAATAATGTCGCGATATTTCGCAAGCGATCAGCCCAGTAAAGGGTGGGTTTGTGGCTCATTTAAAGACTGGTTCAAGGGCATTACTCAAAAAGTGGTTTCCGTATATCATTTTTACTGCATTTTATCGCCCCTGAGTATTCGGTATCGTTTGCGGGCATCTACTGCAAATACGCTACCTGAATAGTCAATAAATATTTTTTCATAAAGGGTCTTGGCTTTTTCTAGGTCATTGAGGCGGGTTTCATAGAGTTGGGCTAGGGCATACATAGCGTTGTCGGCACGTATGTCTTCAGGATATTTCTCGGTTATTTCGGCATAACGCACGGCGGCTTCTTCATACTTGCGGCGTTTTTCAAAAATCTGAGCTTCCAAATACAAAATATCGTCGCGGAGTGAATGATCTGGGAAATCGCGACTGAGGGTATCTAATTTCAAAAAGGCTTCGTCAAAGCGATTTTGAAACACCAGCATTTCCGCGCTTGAATACAAAGAAATAGCCGTTGAGGTTGTATCCAAATTAAGATTGTCCATGATAAATACCGATAAATCGAGGGCATCATTGGAAATTAATTTGGAAGTAGAAGCCTTCAAAATATCAAATTGAGCCTGAGCCCATTGGAAATCGCCATTGAAATAGGAAAGTCTTGCATTTTTGAATCGGGCTTCTTGACCGATTTGTTCTTCTTTAAAGTCTTTATCCACTTGACTATACAAGAGGGTGCTTTCCCATATGTCAGATCCCATTAGGTATATATCGGCAAGGCTGATTTTGGTGCGGGCTAGTTTTTCCCGATCCATTCCGGGCATTATTTTTAATTCTTCGAGAAGACCGATGGCTTTAGGCGTATTATTCAGGTAATAGGCCTCCAGATCTGCCAATTGCATGATGATGGTGGCAGTTGATTTGTTTTTTCCAAACTGGGTCAAGAATGTTTCATATTCGGTCTCCAAGATTTTCAGGTCTTCAGAACTATAGGAGTAGCCTTCGGTTATTTTTTTTCGGCGGCACTCCATCACTTCTTCTTTGGAGTCGTAAAAGAACGCATTCATTTGTCCTTTCTCTGCAACAATGTATTCGTAGGCTGCTATCGCCGTTTCATAATCGCGGTTATCGGCGGCATCATTGGCCAGTTTGTAGATCCGTTGTCCATTTTCGCTCAATCGTACATCTAACGCCTTGTATTGGCGTAAGGCACTCTTGAAATCTTTACGCTGGATAAATGACCAAGCCAACAATTCGATATAATCCGGATTTTCGTCGTCTTGGATACGGGCGTACAGCTGGGTTTGCAGTTCAGGAAAATCAGCAGGATCTAAGAAACGAGCCAAAATCGTTTGGATCGTTGGGAGTTTTTGAGCATCTTGATCCAGTGATTCCAAATAGTTTTTGAGCATTTTCGGTACATCGCCCTTACGTCTATAGATTTCGGCCAAGTTATAGGCGAAACGATTGGGTTCGCTCATCATTTTGCCGCCATGCTCATAGGCTTGAACTGCATATTCCAGTTTAGAGGCAATTGTGAAGGCATTTGCTAATTTTGCTACCGATCCGAAATCAGGTGCCATTTTTTCGATGGCCTTGTTGTATTGGACATTGGCTTCGGCATCTTTTCCCATTCGCTCAAAAAGCCCTCCGTATGTGACATAGGTGCTGGTATTTTCAGGCATTTTTTTGATCTGCTTCTTGATGGCTTTTTCACAGCGATCGTATTGCTCCAATTGGATCAATGACTCCACAAAGCGATTAAAGTAGTATTCGCTACGCTCGTCTTTTTCTAGCAGTTGTTCAAATAGCGAAGCGGATTTTTCATATTCGCCATCGTTGAAATATTGATTGGCAAGGCTGGGATCCTGAGAATGAGCCACGGCAATCATGCCCAAAAAAGAGAAATAAAAAGCAATCAGTCTATAATAATTCATCGCAAAAGGTAAAGTCGTGTAGTTGTGTATATTTTTCAGAACTTGGGGCAAAGTTATCAATATTTTCATGAAAACGTTTATTTACTCGCTAGGTATTGGCTATATTAGTGCAAATGGTGTAATTTTGCGGGGAGGTTATAAAAAGCATCAATGCAAAATCTAAACATGTGCATGCATGAACAATCCATATTCTAATCTTTTTGACGAAGAGGCAGCCCAAAAACTGCCTCCTGCTGATTTGGATGACCCCAGATTTGAGCAGCCTAATAACGTAGAACCATTGGATGCTATTTTAGAAAGGATTAAATCATTTCAAGAAAAATGCAAGGTGTTTTCTCATTTTTTGAGCAGTACCCGAGCTATTGATCACTACGACGAAGCGGTATCTTCTCGTACATTTTCTTCAATTTTTTATGTTTTAGGCAATCAATCCAAGGGAAACTTGAAGGCCGAACGCGATCATTATGATCTCTTACAACTCAAATTTAGGGAGATCATTGTCCGGATGCAGACGATTGCACTTGAGCATTGGGACGTTATGAAACAGTTCAATTTAGATATTGATGCCCACTATTTTTCCATGACAAAAAACCAACGGCAGGTCAATTATGAAATAAAATCTGCGGTGGATAGCATCAATCTGCAACGCCGAATCCTTTCGGATGCGGCCCGTGATCTGGAAATACTGATGGATGCTATGAAGGCCAATGAAAAACGCCTAAAAAAGTATATAGACGCAGGTGGTGCCAATAATCTGGCTTCATCAGAGCATTTTGTACTACTCAACAACAGAAAACAATTGACCGACGGCGCGGAACACCAATTTAATTATCATTTTTTTAGCATGAATCTTTTAGATAAAGTGGCTATCAAATATGGTGTTTATCTAAAAGAAACGACTGAGCAATACTTACAGAAATTGACTATTTTGATGGATAAATCCTAGTACTTCAATAGCGTAATAGCTACTTAATCAAAGTGACATCACCATAATACGTTATTTCCGTTCCATCCAAAAAAACGACCTTAGCCAACCAAGCATAGACTCCTGGCTGAGCCATTTTTCCTCGATACTGGCCTTCCCACCCACTGGCTGGATCATTCAAAGCAATATCTTTGGCCTCAAACATCAACTCACCCCAACGGGAATACACAGCCAATAATTTAATACGGGTAAAGGCATCGCCCGATGGGAAAAAATAGTTATTGTCGGGTGATTGGCTGTTGATACCAAATACATTTGGGAAATAAACATTTTTGTTTTTGTTTACTTTGATATTAATATTGGCGGAATCCTTACAGCCCAATTCATTTTGAACAACCAACGTATAAAGAATATCGTTGAATGGCCTTGCCCAAGTATCGGTACAATCATTACAACGGATAGAACCTGGTTGCGGATCGCGCCACCGATACAAGGTGGTATTGGCTTGGTTGGTGACTGTAGAAGCGAATTGAATGCTATCACCCAAGTTGATGGTGGCTTCTGTGGGATCAAGTACAACTGTAATACCAGACTCTTGGATTGTATAAATAACAAATGCTGTATCGCAGCCTGAAGTGAGCGTTGCTTGGTATTCGCCTTCATTATTAATGGCTAAAGAGGATAAAGTGGATGCATCAGACCACAAGTATTCAACATTATTGCCAATTGCTGCGGTATAAACGGAAGCGTCGAGCACAAGGGTGTCAGAGCCTTCGCACAGTGTTTTAGCCACCCGAATGGTATCGAAATCGAAGTTTAGGATCAATACCTCTGTGCTGTCATCTTTGGCAAGGGTTTTCAGGTTGTCCGATTTTCGAGTGCCACCCAAAGAGGCGGGTAAATTAAACAATTGAGCCTGGTTTTTATAGATGCCTGCACTGACATTGCCAGTATTGACAATGATTTTGATCTTGAACTTTCCATCAGGCAAACTAAAATTATCCAACCGAAAATAAGTATCGCCCGGTTGGCTTACCACCGTACCGCCTAAGGGATTGCTGCTGACGGAAACAAAGGTGAATCCAGCGGGTAACTGATCGTCCAAGCGCATACCTAAATGAGTGCGACCAGAGGTATTTAATATTTCAAAAGTATATTCTACATCGGTGCATGGGGAGGTTTTTTCAGGCAATACGCTCTTACTCAGCTCTACTGTGTATGGGCAGGAGCATCCATCGGATGATACCGCAGGTTCTCCTTGGGTTAAGAAGGTGCTTTGGCCATTGTTGATGTCTATTCGGTATAGGCTGTTTTGATCGGCCATAAAATTAGGGCTACCATAGGCGAACAAATCGCCATAAGCATCGAAGAATAGGCTGCCAGAAAGCACAGGAACACCAGCACTTGGAAACGGGAAGGTGATATCTCCATTGGTTGAGTTGATTCTGACCAATCGCTGGGATTGAGAATCATATCCATAGAGTTGTTCCGTTTGTGGATGGAAGGCAATATCAAAAATCTGAGCCTGTTGATTGATCGAATTGATGGAAAGTGCGTAGTTGGGGCTAGTCAAATCTACGCGGACAAAATCTGCGGCCACGGCCACTCCAGTACTCAAAAATTGAGAGCCAATCAGCACTAAATACCTGCCATCAGGTGAAATGTCGCCTGCAAAATAAGAGTTGTTGTTATTTAGTGCCAAGGTGGCTAAGGCTACTGTTTGTCCGTTTGCATCTATCCGAATCAATTGCTTGGTATCTGGTGCAATGGCGTAAATAAAGTTGTCAGTAGAGCGATATCCGGCGGCATTGACATCAATGGTCATGTTATCATTGATTGGGCTGAATACCACAGCATTGGTTTGTGGGTCAATGACAACCTCTTTGATCTTGGGCGGGTTGGTACTCAAGGTCAAAAAGAATTGATCTTCGCAAGTGAATGGAACTTGCGCTATCAATGGAAGATACATACATATAAAAATGTATGTGATATTTTGTTTTATTGTTTTACAAAACATAAATGGCATCATGGTTTTGCTTTGTTTGATTAGGTAATACCTGATTTCATATAACTATTTTATTTTGAAACTATTGCAATGTACCTTTGGATTATGGTGGTTTTCAATATAAACGCTAAAAGTCTAACAATAGATTTAAAGAATCGTTCAATAATTTAATTGTAGCATAATTATGACAAAAACAATATCTCTGCATTCCACAAAAAACTAGTAATATTGACGCACTTTGTTTTGAATTAATGAAATCCTTAAAATAATGCTTTTAGTTGCACAGTTGGTTGATTTGCATCAACGCCGTATTTATCCTGCGGAAATAGGCATAAGTAATGGCCATATTTCGCAAATTCGTGAACTTGGGCAGGCACCTGCTGGGTCAGGATTTATCATGCCCGGTTTTGTAGATGCTCATGTTCACATAGAAAGTAGTATGTTGCCGCCCTCTGAATTTGCGAGAATGGCAGTGGTACATGGCACCGTAGCCACCGTATCTGACCCGCATGAAATTGCAAATGTGCTGGGTCTGGAAGGGGTTGACTTTATGTTGCGCGATGCCGAAAGAGTGCCTTTGAAATTTTGTTTTGGTGCACCCTCTTGTGTTCCGGCTACAGGGTTTGAGACCGCAGGGGCATATATGGATGCGCAAGTCGTGGCTCAATTGCTAGCCCGCCCTGACATAGGGTATTTGTCAGAAATGATGAATTTTCCGGGCGTTCTTTTTAATGATCCAGAGGTCATGTCAAAAATAGATGCTGCTCAAAAACTTAACAAACCCGTGGATGGACATGCTCCTGGCTTGCGTGGTGAAGATGCGCAGCGGTATTTTGATGCTGGAATCAGTACCGATCACGAGTGCTTCACGTATGAAGAAGGACTAGAGAAAGCCCAATTGGGGATTAAAATCTTGATTCGAGAAGGCAGTGCTGCCAAGAATTTTGAAGTATTATGGCCACTTTTGAAGGAGTTTCCTGAACAAATGATGTTTTGTAGCGACGATAAGCATCCCGATGATCTTGTACAAGGCCATATCAACACTTTGGCGGCGAGGGCTATTGGTTATGGTTGCGATCTTTTTGATGTGCTCCGCGCTGCTTGTATTAACCCCGTGGAGCATTATCGTTTGAAGGTTGGTTTGGCTCGAGTGGGGGATCCAGCAGATTTTATTATCGTGGAAAATTTGACCGATTTCAAAGTGCGGGAAACTTGGATTGATGGACATCAGGTAGTCGTGAATGGGCAAAGCCTTTTGCCACGACTAACTTGTGATGCGCCCAATGCCTTTGAAGCCATCAAGCGAAGCCCAGAAGAATTCAAGTTGGTACACGATGGAAAGTCCACCGAAGTGAGGGTTATCAGGGTCTGGGATGGCCAAATTGTGACTGGTCACGAACGCGCGCGCATAAATCTTGGAAAGGATGGACAGTTAATTCCGAATATTGAAGGCGATATACTTTATATAGCCGTTTTGAACCGTTATGTAGCCCAAGCACCTATTGCGATGGGTTTCGTCACTGGGTTTGGCCTAACACATGGCGCCTTGGCCAGTAGTGTAGCCCATGATTCGCATAATATTGTGGCTATTGGCACCGATCGAGTGTCTATTTGCGCCGCTGTGAACGCCATCATTGAATCTAAAGGAGGTATCAGTGCTACCAATGGGCAGGGTGAAACGAAGGTCTTGGTCTTGCCAATAGCAGGTCTTATGAGCCAATTGGATGGTCATGCTTTGGCGGCGACTTACGGAGCAGTGGATACTTGGGCCAAACAAAGGCTTGGTTGTCAACTTTCTGCCCCGTTCATGTCGCTTTCATTTTTGGCGTTGCCCGTTATTCCGTCCTTGAAAATGACTGATCTTGGATTGTTTGATGTAGAACAATTCGGCTTCGTTAATGTCCAGTAGCGCGATATACAATGCTCTGCAACTTAGGTCTGTAATCGCCAGAGATTAATTTGTTATTTTCCATGTTTGGATACGTCCGATTGGATAAGAAAATGAAAATTAGGGTTTGATCTGGATCCGCCCAAGCGCAAATACCGGTAAATCCAGTATGCCCAAAGGTGTTTGGCCCTGCCAAAGCACTCATATTTAAAATTTCTTTAGGATCTATTTCCTTCATATCGAAGCCAATACCCCTTCTTTTGCTCAATGGGTATCGGGTGGTAAATGTCTTGATTGTACTCACTTTTAGGTAAGTTTGAGATCCATAAGTACCACCATTGAGCAGCATTTGGAATATTTTGGCCAAGTCACTGGCATTTGAAAACAGGCCAGCATGGCCGCTTACTCCACCGATCATGGCCGCACCCATATCATGCACATAGCCTTGTATCTTTTGATGCCTAAAATAAGCATCTTCTTCCGACGGTACACAGCGAAGTGTAAGCCCCTTTTTCCAAGGCGTATAGGTCATGGTACTCAATCCCATTGGTTTATAAAATTGGCTTTCTGCATACTTGTCAGGACTGGTCTTTGTAATATTTTGAATGGCTCTTGCGCCCAGATACAATGCCAAGTCTGAATACTTGTACTTTTTGTCATCGCGCAGGTTGGACTTGAAAATTTGACTCCAGATCGTATCAACCCATCGGTTGTTCATATAGAGGTTGGGTGCTACGGGTATTTCAAATCCTTTTTCGGACACGCTCCGATATATTTTGGGCGATGGATTTTTTTCAAGGGTAAGCGTCTGTTGATAAAAAGGAATCCATGCCTGCAATCCTGCATGATGCGCTAAAATCTCCTTGGTTAAAAGGTCTTTTTTGTTGGTTTCTGCCAATTCTGGCACATAGGTTGCCATAGGTGCATCCAGCGAAAATAGCCCTTTTTCATAAAGCGACATCAAGGATAGGGTAGAGGCGGCTACTTTGGTTACGGATGCCAAATCATAAATGCTTTCTAAGGTAACAGGAGTGGTTTGTTCGTAAGTATAATGGCCATAAGCCTTGTGCCAGACTATTTTATTGTCTTTTGCTACTAGTACCTGACACCCAGGGGTGGCTCCACTGTTTATCATATCGCGAATGAGTGCATTCATCAGCGCAAGTGTATCGCTATTCATGCCCACAGACTCTGGCTCACCAAAAGAAAGCCTTTTAGATGAATAAATTTTGTCTATGCCTTGTGCAAAAACTGCTTTTGGGGAGGCTGTCACGGAGAGTTTTCCTTTTAGATCACTGGCTCCAAACCACGCTTGGGCTGCCATCTCTTGAACCATGGGGTCTTCTGTATAAGCATCCATCAGCGTTGGAATACGGTCAAAATAGCGGAGACTGTAAGGATTGCCAAACATGGTCAGCCCTACTTTAGTGACTACGTTGAGTCGCTCTATAAGATCCAATTCTTTGTCGGTTAACCCAAATTTGTCGCTGGCCTTAGAGCGGGTTTCATGTATGCTCACCAGCACCACATCAAAATTTTTCAAGGTGTCCACCAAACGAGATTGGGTCAATGAATCTAGGTTTTTATCAGCATTGAAATGGGTAATGGGCGCGTAATAGCCACAGTAAGTTTGAAATACGGTCTTATTAACTGCGCCCAAAGCGAGGCTTGCTATTTTCAGGTTGGATACCTCTTGAAATCCAACCAAATGGTGGTCGTCGCGTACCAATGTGATAGCATCGGCTATCATACGTCGCTTCAGGTTGTATGCTTTGGGTGTGGTCAAGTCTCGGCGCAGGTTTTCTAATTCTACCCTTTGAGGTTTGTTCATGCCAAGGCGATATTTGGCACGTAACACACGTTTTACGCTTGTGTATAGATCGTTTTTATCAATAGTGCCATTTTGAATAGCAACTGGAATAGCGGCCAAAGAGGCTTCGATATTATCGGGCAATAGGCTAATATCATTGCCAGCACGGAATGCTTCGAGGTCTGACTGGCCGGGGGCAAAAAATTTGGTTACGCCTTTCATACCCATTGCATCTGTGAAAATCAGGCCCTCAAAACCCATTTCTTTGCGGAGCAAATCGGTCACTGTGGCCTTGCTCAAGGTGGTGGGGCGATTTTCGCGGGCATCCAAAGCAGGTACATTTAAATGGGCGACCATGACGGAACCGATCCCGTTTTTAGTCAGCATTTTGAAAGGAAATAATTCGAGGCTATCAATATGCTTGCGGTCGTGATAAATGACTGGTAAATCCTCGTGCGAGTCAACATTGGTGTCGCCATGGCCCGGAAAATGTTTGGCGCAAGCCAATACATTGGCATCTTGCATACCCATCATATATTGGTATGATTTGGCGGTCACGTTGTGCCGATCTTCCCCAAAAGAACGTTCATTGATGACTGGGTTAGCAGCGTTGTTGTTGATGTCGGCATCAGGTGCAAAATTGATGTGTACGCCCAAACGACGGCATTGTTTGCCTACTTCCACGCCCATTTCGTAGAGCAAACCATTGTCTTGAATCGCCCCGAGCATGATCTGTTTGGGGTATGAAATAAGTGTCTCTTTGAAACGCATCCCTAAACCCCACTCCAAGTCCATACTTATCATCAAAGGCACTTTGGACGAAGTGGCTTGGTAGCGATTGGTGAGCATGGCTTGTTTTTCGGGCGTACCAGTATTGGACACATTGAAAAAACACAAACCTCCCGGTTTGTATTTTCGTATCATATCATCTACTTGGCGGTCGTTGGTCGTGTCTTTATCTGAATGCGCCCTGATCACAAATAGTTGTCCGAATCGCTCCTCATCCGTCATACTATTAAAAAGAGAATCCACCCAAGCCTTTTCTTGTTGGTCTATTGATTGAGACAGGTCGGCAAAACGCCGTTTGTCATGGAAGCCCGTAAATAAAACGAGGCTTCCCAGCCCAAGTGCAATAAATATTTGTTTTTTGAAAGCGAATTTCCTCATATCTTATTTATATACTCTAATGACCACTTACAACTTGTATTCCAAGCGCATGGTATAGCTCCGAGGCGCATCTAAGAGGGCGGGACGTTGCGAATATTCTGTATTGAAAAGATTATTGCACAAAACACTGATTGAAACGTGCTTGGTGACTTTGTATGCCGCCCGTAGATCCACTACGGTAGCACCTTTTTTGTTTTTACGATAGCGATTGACTGCTGAAAACGGCGCGATTGTGAAAGGTGGGGCTAGGTCTGCTTGGAACAAAAAATCAATGTTCTCCATGAAACTATTGTAGTTCAAGGCTGCTCCAAAGGATATTTTTCCTATCTCATAAGCCGCATCAAATTTTATTTGATGACGGAAACGATATTTTAACACATTTTTAGTAGAGTCAGAAGAACTTGCTTTTTCTTTTTTTCCAAAGGTCTTGTAAGTAGGATCCAAATAGGTGTAACCAGTCAATAAGGAGAGGTCTCCATTGCCTAATTTGCCTTGTCCTGCTATAGATATTTCAGTACCTTGTACCCTGGTAGTGCCAATATTTTGAGACTGGAAAATAGAGCCAAATCCTACACCCGGTATCAATGCTACACGATCTAATACAAACTCCATCATATTTTGATACTCCGAAACGAATCCAGAAAGGTCTATATAGCCACCCCAACCTGCTACCTTAAAGCCTTGTTTGATGCCTATTTCAGAAGTATATCCGGTTTCTGAAACCAATTTAGCATTGGGTGCTACCAAATTGGTACCTCCAAAGTTGGTATTGATAAACTTTTCGGCGATGGTAGGGTAGCGGTAGCCCTGTCCCCACGAAGTACGCAAATAAGTGGCTTTGCCTACTTGGTAGTTGGCTCCAACCCTGAATACAGGTTTTGTTTCCTCGGTCAATCCATTTGGGATAATCTCAAATTTACCGGGTTCTAACTGCCAGATGGTATCAGGGCTGAACAGTTTGTTTTGCTCATATCGCATTCCTGCGGAGAGGTTCAGGCGGTTGAATATTTTATAGTCGGCTTGGAGGTAACCCGCCAAATTCTGAGTCTGATATTTTGCTTTGTTGTAGAGTTCTGCATCAATTCGGTTATACATACCTACAAAGCCACCTGTCGCGACTAAGTTGCCGATAACCCTTTGAATTTGGTATTCTCCATAGTACAAGCGGCTGTCGTTGCTTTGATTATCACTGTTATTATTGTGGGTATAAAAATAACGCCCCATCACCTTGTGTTTGAATCCAAAACGGTCAAAGTACTGGATAGTGGGGTCAATCGTAAATCGTAGTCGCCCCAGCGTCTGAGAAGCCGAATTGATTCCAGGCTGGTATGCCCCCGTAGTATCATTGTTCCAAATGAAAAAACTGCCAGAACGACCCACATTGAAATTAGCATTGACCCCAAAGGTTAGGCGATCACTGGCCCTGTATCTTAGATTGGGCGTTATACGGGCATAGCGACTATACGTTTCTTTGTTGTAACTGTCTCTGATGAGTCCATAACTCCCCAAAACGATGTCCCATTTTCCTTTTTTCTGACGATGGACAAAACTCATACCTGTTTCAAAGGGCTGTTCAATGAATGAGGAATCGGTTCCCCACCATTTTTTGCGGGAATCCTTTGGGTTTCCCCAAGTTTTAGCAAAATAGGCCACTTCTGTTTCTGGTTGACCTTTGGCAAATCCTGTCCTTAGATTAATGATACCATTCATAGCCGATGATCCATAAAGTGCTGAAGCTGCACCTTTTAATACCTCTATTTGTCCAATATTTTCCACTGGAAAATCATCCCATTGAGGTAAACCAGCGTCTGCTTGAAGCGCAGGAATGTCATCAAGGAGCATCAACACCCTTGTGCCTGCGCCATAGGAGAATCCCGAGCCTCCTCTAATACTGGCTTGGCCATCCACGACACTCAATCCAGGTATTTTCGTCAATACTTCATCAATAGAAGTAGTATTGGTACTCTGAATGAGTTTGGGTTTCAGCACCTCCAGCGAAACGGTAACTTCACCCAGTGGTTTTTCAAATTTACCAGCCGTGACAGTGGCCGTTTGGAGCAAATTGGTCTGTTCTCCCATTTGGACTTTGAGTTCCAATACCTGTCCAGGGTTTAGGGTTACGGTCTCAGTATGATCGGCATACCCAGTATATTTAAAGACCAATCTATAGTTTCCTGCCTCAATGCTACGGGTAAATAGGCCTTCAGTGTTGGTAGAAGTACCCCAACCATCGGTAGCAATAGATACGCCAATGAGTGGGTCATCATTGGCTGCATCAGTGACTTGTCCTTTCAAGGTGGCTGATTGTGCTGTCGCGAAAGCGGCAGAAAATAGTAAGAATAGGAGGGTAAAAAGACGCATATATTAGTTGTCAGTTAACAGTGTGAGCAGTTGTTGCCACGGTTTTGTGGCCGATATTTTCGGTATTAAAACTGTGGCGGTATCGGTTTATTTTGAAGAATGCCTTCGATTTTTTCATTTACTTCGGGTGTCAATAATTTTACAACATCAAGGCTATCCAATGTTTCTTTGAGTTGGTCAGGCTGTGAGGCACCCAAAATGACACTGCTTACATTGGGGTTTTGTACACACCAAGCAATGGCCAACTTGGGTAGGGTAGTGCCAATTGATTTTGCAAAATCATTCAGTTTGTGCGCGCTGGCGAGGTTGGCCTCGGTTATGGAACGTTCTTTGAGCCATTCAAAGCCCTCCATTGCTAGGCGGGTATTGGCTGGAAATTTTTGTAGATATTTGTCGGTTAATGCGCCAGAACACAGCGGAGACCAGATGGTGGTACCCAAACCTACGGTTTTGTAGATTTGACTGTACTCTACCTCTATTTTGTGGCGGTGAAACATGTTGTACTGTGGCTGTTCCATCACTGGGCCGATCAAGCGATGGTCGCGGGCGACCATGTGTGCTTCCATGATTTCTTGTGCGCTCCACTCTGAAGTACCCCAATACAGTATTTTGCCTTGGGCAATGAGGTGATTCATCGCCCAAACAGTTTCTTCAATGGGCGTATTTTTATCCGGGCGGTGACAATAGTATAGGTCAATATAGTCCACCTGTAATCGGCGGAGGCTGGCATCGCAACCTTCAAAAATGTGTTTGCGACTCAAACCCGTTTGGTTGGGCAACTTAGGGCCGTCGCCGAAGAAAACCTTGGATGATACGACCCATGAACTGCGAGCCCAATCCATTTTTTTCAAAATACGACCCATCACATTTTCGCTTTCGCCCTGCGAATAGATCTCTGCATTGTCAAAAAAATTGATACCATTGTCGTAGGCCAAGGCCATGAGATTTTCGGCCGTACCGTCTTGGATTTGCTTTCCGAAAGTAATCCAAGAACCAAAGGATAGCACACTTACTTGCAGTCCTGATTTACCTAGTCTTCTATATTCCATGTTGTTATGTTTGATTGCTAATTGATTGGCAAAGGTAGGTATTTCACTTGAATGTCAAGGATCTACAAAAAAGTATCTTGACTATCCTCTCCAAGTTACTTCGCTGCCATTGGATCCAGATTGTACCTCCAGTAAATATGGGAAGAAATCTTTTAAATTTTCAATATGTGATATAATGTATATTTGACGGAATTGCTCTTGTAAATAGTTTAATGCCATCATGATTTCGAAACGCCGCTCCTCATCTTGGCTTCCAAAAATCTCATCAAACGCTAAAAATTCGAGATCTTGGCCTCCACCCAACTCCATGATGGCTTTGGTGATGGCTATGCGCAGACAAAAGTTGGCTAAGTCAATTTCTCCCCCTGAAAACCGGGAGATAGGATACAAAACGCCTTCATCAGCAATGGAAAACTCAAAACTCTCATCTACTTCAATGCGCTCATATTTGCCTTTTGTGATCCGATGAAACAAGGTGCTTGCCTCCGTAGAGATACCTGGGCTGACACGCTCTAATACATCAGTTTTAAATTGCCCTATCAGTTTTGATAACTTATCCAAAACCTCAATATCGGATAGTTTGTCGCTCATTTGAGCCAAAATACGATCGTTGAGTTGTTTTTTCTCGTTTCTCTTTGCTATTTCGGCCTGAATACCAAGGCTTTCTTTTTCTAAGTGCTGTACGCTTTCCGTCAATTGGTGCAATACACCATCGTATTCGGTAAGGGCAATTTTTGCTTTTTCATAAATGGCCGTATCAAAATTTATTTGTTGGATTTCTACTCGGCCTTTTGCGATCTGCACCCTAACTTCTGACAGATCACCATCGTTCTTTTTGAGAGAAACTAAGGTGAGGGGCAATTCCTTCGAAATGTAATTTTCATCAGATTTGAAGGCCAAATACTGCTTTTCTAAGGTAGGAACCTTTGTTTTGAGTTGTTGATACTCAATTTCATCAAAAACAACGGTGCCTATTTCTTTCATGGTCAGGCCTAATCGAACCAATTGACCTTCTATTTTTTTTAGGTTATATTGCTCTGCTCTATGCTGTTTGGCATTTTCAGTAAGCCTCGCTTGTTGGTTTTTAAGGGCTTCTTGTGCGGTCTCTGCTGCTGCAATTTGATTTTTAAGTAAGGTGCCTTCTGTTTTTATATCCTCTTTTTGAGCGATTAATTGTTGTTTCTCTTGGTGCTCAATATTGGAAATATCGGCGTTCAATTGCGTCACTACTTGGTCGTATGCCTCTAGTACAGGTTGAAAACAAGTAGGGCAGGTACCACCTTTACCAATCAGTTGGAGGCTGGTTAGTTTGACATTTCGTTCTCTTATTCGTTCATCTAAGGCGGCTAACTGCTTCTCTACCCCTTGATAGGCTTCCATTTTTTCTTCGCGCCTGACTTTTAGAGCGGCGATTTCTGCCTGCTTTTCAATCGCTTGTTTTTCAATGATGGTGGTTTCGGATAGTGCTTTCTCTAAATTTGCTAACGTGCGTTTGCTTTGAGCGAGTGAGGGCTGCAATGTTTGAATTTGACGGGCGTACGTATCTTGGTTTAGTTTGCGTTGATACTGCACCTCTGCTTGTTCAAGTGCCTTTCTATCGGCTTCATAATCCAAAAACTGTTGTTTTCGAGTCTCCAAATCGGCTGCCGACTGTATTAGTTGCTCGCGCTTGGCTTCTAATTGTTGCCTATGTTGCAGCAAATTATCTAACCGCTCTTGCCACTGGCCGAGCCGCTTTTGCAAATCTGTGAATTGGGCGCGTAGAGCCTCGACCTCATCAAAATGCTTTTTCTGCGCAAGTCGCTGATTTTGAACCGATTGGAGTGCGACTTTTTCGCTTTGGAATGCAATAGCCGTCTTAGCAGCCTCCTCTTGAAAGGCCGTAATCTCCTGTGCTATCAGCGTTAGTGTTTGTGGATCAAGCAGGTTTTGTCGTTGTCCCACTATTTGGTGGTTCATATCTCGTATATCAGCATTGACTTTGATCTGTACCTCATCGAGGGTGTCAATGCCTAACATACGGCGCACCATTTTTTTGCGGGCTTCGCCTGTGGTATCTGATAGTTCGGAAAGTTCTTTTTGGCCACTAAAAACAGAACGCTTGAAGGCTTCCCGTTCCATTTTTAGGGTTTTTGCCACTTCATCATTCACCGCAGAAACGCCTTTGGCTATGAGGGCATCATTTTTGAAAAACTCGGCACTACTAGTCAGTTGTTTTCCTCGAAATTCCCGACGAATCTGGTAACGGAGTCCCGCCAATGAAAATTCTAAGGTTAACTCGACCGCCGCTTTAGGATCGGCGAATGCCGAACGGACAAAGGCTTTGTTTCCATCTTCTCTTCCAAATAAACAATAGAGAATGGCATCAAAAAGAGTTGATTTTCCAGCCCCATTTTTTCCAATAATACCCACCAGCCCTTCCTTAAACTCTAAGTCAAGATGGGCATACTGTTTATAGTTTCGGAGATGTAAGGCGTTGATAATCAATATATTGCTTTAATAAGCCCATTTTAAGTACAATGCTCCCCAAGTAAATCCACCACCAAAGGCAGTCAAGATTATGTTGTCACCTTTTTTTAGACGACTTTCGTAATCCCACAAACAAAGCCCTAAGGTGCCTGCGGTGGTATTGCCGTATTTTTCAATATTTATCATGACCTTCTCCACCGGGAAATGCAAGTGTTCGGCTACTGATTGGATGATGCGCATATTGGCTTGATGCGGCACAATCCATTGTACATCATCGTTGGTCATTTTATTGCGACGCATTACTTCTTCACAGGTGCTGGTCATTCCTTTTACGGCATGGACATACACCCTTTTTCCATCTTGCCAGGCGTAGTGTTCGCGATTGTCAATAGATTCGTGTGTGGCAGGCTGCTTGGAGCCACCGGCTTTCATGTGCAGTAATTCGCGACCTGATCCATCGCCTCGCAGCACAAAATCAATAATTCCAGTTCCATCTTTTTTTGCTTCTAGTAAGACTGCCGCTGCACCGTCGCCAAAGATAACACAAGTATTACGATCCTGATAATCTATGATGGATGACATCATGTCGGCACCCACTACTATAACTTTGCTATAGGTCTCATTCTGAACGAATTGCGCACCTGTGGAAAGTGCAAACAGGAATCCAGAGCAAGCGGCATTGATATCGTATCCAAAGGCATTTTTAGCCCCAACTTTGTCACATACAGTATTGGCAGTATCCGGAAATATCATATCGCCTGTGACTGTAGCCACAATAATCATATCTATTTCACCGGGCTTCACGCCAGTCTTGTCTAGCAAGCCCTTTACCGCCTCAGCGCACATATCTGAAGTGGCCCAACCAGGCGTACGCAATATGCGCCTTTCGCTGATACCTGTACGCGATAAAATCCATTCGTCGTTGGTATCTACCATTTTTTCTAAATCATGATTGGTTAGTTTGGTTTCTGGCAACCAACCATGAACGCCTGTAATTGCTGCGCGAGTTTTTCCCATTTTTATATTGTGTTTTATGCCTTCATAAAATGCGGCGCGAAGGTAAGTATTTTCAAGATGTCTGCTATAAGTTCTTCAAATTGACCCCATAATATATAGAAGCACCAATGAGCGACAAACGGCCATTGCAGAGTGCAGCATTGTTACAGACCTTCTCGTAATAATTATCAAGATTAGATAGCCCCATGTTGGTTCTAATGCCTAGTACGCCGCCAAGGTCTTTTTTGCCGAAATTGACTTTGTATTGGATACCCGCGTGGATTCCAAGTTCGAGTTTTTTGAAATCGCCATCACCATCGGTGGGGGTAGATTTACGGTGCTCTTTGGCTTTGTTTTTTAGAATACCACTCACGTATGGCCCGGCTATCACCGTAAATCGCCCATCGCGGCGAAAAGAAAACTCTGGCAACACCGCCACAGACAGTGCATAGGCATTATAAGTGACATCGCGCAAGAAAGTATCAACTCCTGACGATGAAAGATCTGTAAATAGCGAGTATGCTTTACTACGCTTATTAGATAGGCTGAGATCTATATTGAGTGTCAAAAAACCGCCACGACCCTTGAATGCAGCAATGCCGCCTAGTTCCCAGCCCACAGCCGGTGAAAAATCGGGACCCTCTTCTACTTGTGAAAAATTACCTGTTTTGCGTTGAGAATATCCATTAACGCCAATTCTTGCCCTGAATTCAATAGAAGTAGGGTTGAATTCGCGTTCAAAAATAAATTCAGATTTGGTGATGCGACCATTTCGTACGCCTTCAGTTGTTACTTGTAGATCACGTTTACCCAACAATACATACCTGATTTTTTTAGGATCATCGTGGGCAGGGTTTTCAAAAAGATACCCATCCTCATCTGCTTTGGTTAATATGAAGGCTACGGGCTTGTTATTGTTTTGGCCTCGAGCCGTCACGATATAAGAAATCGTGGTATCACGCAATTCTAAGCGCAGGGTCTCCAATAGTATAGTGTCTCCGTTTTCAGGTTTGATCCGAACATCGCGTCCAATCATGGTATTATCGTCCAAAATACGCCATATTTCTAAGCGATCTCCACGATCAGTAGGCATAAACCAAGTACCATCCAATACCCTTAATTCTCTAAAAATACTTTCGGGGTCTTCAATCTGTGCCACAGCAATGGATTGGAAAGAAAGGAACAGGACTAAAAATAATAAAACACGCATGTGTAAGTCGTTTCTAATGATGATTACCAATTTATAATAGTAGGGCAAAAGAACGAATATTTTTGGAATTGCGCGTAGGCAGTTTGTAGAAACTGATAATTTGGCTGAAAACTGAAATAAAAAAGAGCCAGTTGTTTTCAGATGGAACTCTTTATTCGGGCATCAGAATTTGAGTCCGGAGCCCTCCCGATCAAAATCGGGATGCGCTACTAAGGGATACAAGGCATATAAAAAGAAAGAGCACAACTATTTGTTTCCAAACAGTTATGCTCTAATCTTGTCGGGGCACCAGGATTCGAACCTGGGACCCCCTGCTCCCAAAGCAGGTGCGCTGCCGGGCTGCGCTACGCCCCGAATTTATTTTGCGGATGGACCGGGATTCGAACCCGGGGTACAGGGTTACCCGTACGTCGGTTTAGCAAACCGGTGGTTTCAGCCACTCACCCATCCATCCACTGTGCCTCTTTTCAAAAGCGGACGCAAAGGTAATACGCTTTCTGTTAATCATGCAAGTTTTTTAATAACTTTTTTTATTTTTTTTTAGTTCCATTTATTTTAAAGTGTTTTTCGAGGGCAATACCACCATTTTTAGTTCTTTCGGGCAATGAGGACTTGGGAATACTTAGTAACGTTTTTTAAATAACATCCACCACTAAGGTAGATTTGAGTATGAGAAATTAGGCAAAGGGATTACTTCTTCTTCTTTCGATTTCGACGCTCCCATTTTTCAGCCTCCTCCAATTCTGCCATAATAGCCTTCCATTTATCAGGACGGTCATTGTTGAGTTCTATGGTTTGGCTATATTCGCTTTTGGTGATGGTTGCCACGGAGATGGGCTTATCCAAAAATGCTTCTATTTCATCCAAGATGGGTCGCTCTTCGGGACTACAAAAAGAAATGGCTAGTCCTTTTTGGGTGCCACGGCCAGTACGGCCTACGCGATGCACGTAGTTTTCTGGCACGTCGGGGAGATCGTAGTTGACTACATAATCTACGTTGGCAATGTCAATACCACGCGCACTCACATCGGTTGCAATCAAAATCTTGACAGTTCCTTCACGGAATTGCTTCATCACATCAGTACGGTCGGTTTGCTCTTTGTCGCCATGTATGGTTAGGCTGGCAATTTCTACCCGTTCCAAGGCTTTGTGTACGCGCTCTGCGCGGACTTTGGTTCGCACAAACACCAATATTTTACTTTCTGGATTGTCCTCAATCACTTGTGCTAAGAAAAATCGCTTGTCGTCCATTTCGATATAAGCAACCGAATGGGATATGTTTTTAGCCACCGGATCCTTGGGCGATACTTGGATACGTATAGCGTTGTTTACAAGGGAATAAGCGAGTTTTTTGATTTTATCATTGATCGTAGCCGAAAAAAACAAGGTTTGCCTTTGGCGGGGCAGAAATTTGATTAAGTCTTGAATATCTTTGATAAAACCCAGATCGAGCATGTGGTCGGCTTCGTCGAGGACCAAAATTTCTACATCGTGGAGTTTGATATGCCCTTGGCTTACCAAATCGAACATACGGCCAGGCGTGGTGACCAGTATATCTATGCCTTTCGCTAATTTGGCAATTTGTGGATCCTGATCCACGCCTCCAAATATACATCCTGTCTTCACGCGCGTGTGGCGGCTCAATCGCTCAAATACCTCAGTGATTTGGAGTGCCAATTCACGGGTGGGTACCATGACGACGCACCTGATGCCCTCGCTGCGGCTTGATTGCTTACTGACGTGGAGCAAATGGATGATGGGAATGGCGAATGCTGCTGTTTTACCCGTACCTGTCTGGGCAATGGCCAAAACGTCTTCTCCTTTCAATACGGGCGGAATGCTTTTAAATTGGATATCCGTAGGCCTTTTAAGGCCCATTTCTTCCAAATTTCGCTTTATTTCAATGGCAATCCTGTAATCTTCAAATTTCATAGATGCAAAGGTACGTTTTCTGAGTGGTTTGTGGCAATTTTCATATTTTTGCATTTCTGATCGCTCCATCTGTAGTAGGACGTTCCTTCACTAATAAAAAAATACACGTGCAATTTTTTAATAAAGTATTCATTGCTATCCTAATGTTTGTCATCCCGCAGTTGGTTGTTGCGCAGCAGGTAGCCCCCGTTAAAATACCGGGAACAGGCGTTTCATTCAATATGGTGGCTCTGCCTGGAGGTATGTACCAAATGGGCAGCCAAGAAACGGAGCAGGGTAGAGGAACTGACGAGGGCTTGCACGAAGTAGTATTGGATAGTTTTTGGATGGGGGCTTGCGAAGTGACATGGGACGAATTTAATTTATATCAATTTAAACACATGGATAATGACAGTGCTTACGCGGTCAATGTGTTTAAAGCGGACGCAATTGCTCGGCCATCACCTCCGTATTTTGATTTTACGTACGGCCGTGGCCGTATAGGTGGCTATCCGGCTGCTACCATGACCCAGCAATCGGCACTTAGGTATTGCCAGTGGTTAAGCAATAAAACGGGTGATTTTTACCGATTGCCTACGGAGGCAGAATGGGAATACGCTTGTAGGGCTGGCACTCAAACACCTTGGGCTTGGGGCAAAGAACCAGAAAAAGCGATAGATTACGCTTGGTTTTATGAAAATAGCAGTGGGTCGTACCAAAAAGTAGGTACTAAGAAGCCCAACGCATGGGGCTTGTACGATATGCACGGTAATGTGGCAGAATGGACGCTTGATTATTACACAACGGATTATTTTCAACGCTTGGACTCCAATGCTGTAAATCCACAGGTATGGCCTTTGAAAAAGCATTCGCGTACCGTAAAAGGTGGATCTTTTGAAGACTATTTGCCGGAATTACGCAGTGGTGACCGTAAGAAAAGCGATCCTAAGTGGCAGGCTCGTGATCCACAGATTCCTAAAAGCAAATGGTGGAATCCCGATTCCCCATTTTTAGGCTTTAGGTTGGTGCGGGATTGTCGAAAATGGACGATTGCTGAGCGAGACGCATTCTTTTTGAAGGCTATTGTAGATTAATGAACAATATTGAAGGCTCTAAAACTTTGGCGAAAGCATAGCCCTGATCCCCCATTTGGGTGCGCCGGGGAGTTCTGTATAATTAACCCGCCAAACATAGTCAATGCGGATCAGGCTAAAAATATTGCTGAGTCCGACACTGAGTTCTACATACGGTTTTTTGCCCAAGGCATGGGTGAGGGTATTGCCCTCGGTATCTTTAGGAAACACAAATAACCCAGCGGTTTGGGCAGGATTATGGGCTTGATCCAATGCGCCAAAGAGTACTTTTGCGCTAAAATTTTCGCGCCATTGTAATTTTTTGACGAGCGGTATTTTGTTCAAAATAAACCCATTCAGGTTGTGCTGTACCAGTATAGTGGCGTATTGATCGCTGACAAATTCAATAAAATTCATTAGATTATAGGCATACCAATCATAAAAATAGGTTTGGTTGGCCGGGTGAATCTCTAGCATAGGGTAGGGGACTTTACCCCATATACGCCCAGCACTTAAATGGAGATCAGAATAGCCCAAAGGCGCCAGCATAAAGCGTTTTTCGGCGGTTAAAACCAGTTTCTGAAAGTTGAACTGACTGCCACCGATGCCTTTAAACCCGTTTTTGAAAGTGAATGTAAAAACGGGTGCCTGACCCGGAATCGCTATGCGGCCATTGGCTCCATTATAAAATTTTTGAGTGGGTGCATATCTGACAAATAGACCTGCTTCTGCGGTATTAATAGAGGTACTATAATCGGGATTGTCGGGGTTGCCTCCTGATAGTTCAAACAGTAGTAGCCCTGCGGCATCTACCCTTTTGTGCAAGAGGGCAATATTATAACTCAACTGATTTTTGTATTCCTTTTTGTACTCCAATTTGAACGTACGATTCAGCAACATACGGTTATTGGCAGTCCGTTGCAGTGAAAATACGGTATTGTCTTGTGAGAGTCCATCTAAGGATAGACCCGGTACCCTCAGGTACTTTTCATAGGTCAGCGAGATCTGGTTTTGAGGAAAAGCCCTTGGCACTTTTCCATTGAACGACCAAGTGACACCTACATCATATTTCCAAAGCCTATCACGCAATCCATAAGCCCCATAGGCTTCTAATATCAAGGGCTTTATCAACTTAGAGTTGGTACGGCCGCCCAGCCTAAATCGGTCGCCCTCTATATCATTATAACTATAAAATGCATCCAATGAGCCAATATCTATGAACCCAACACGCTGATAACCAGTAGATACGACTATTCCAACGGCCGATAAAAATTTGAATAAAGGGACTTGCTGCATACTGTCCACCATTTTTTCAACGAACTGCTCTGCTCTGCTTAATTGTCCGACTCGCCTTGATTCCCACCATTGTTCGTCCCGCTTATTGACCTTTCCAGTATCTTTTTGCAATAAGGTTTCTTCCTTAAATAAAGTATCAGGAATGGGTATATTGAGGGTGTAGTTTTGAAAATAGGAAGTTTTGTGAGATAAAAGGCTGCGGCCTTTTGATTTTTTCAAGATCTTCAAATCTACTGTCACGGCATCGCGAACCAACATAAGTTTTTCGGTGTTTCCTGATTTTATGACCTCAAATTCTTGCTCTATATGGAGGTCAGATACATAATTAAGGTTGATTTCCTTGGGTACGCCCATCTCTACTTTCATCACGGCATAACTAGAATCGAGGGCAACCAGCATATTGCCCATAAAGGCCAAATCGGCTTTGTTTCGAGGCGCAAAAAATACATCTGCATATTTTTTGCCTTGGTAAACCACGGTATCCACGATGTAAAACCGATAAATGCTATTGGCGATACCTGACAAAGGGCCAATAAATTCGGTGCCTAGCAGTAATATTTTAGGTTCATAAATATCAATATCCGAAAACGCCGAATTCAGGTAAGCGTTTACACCTTCATTGTCCACTCCAAGGGCATCTTCTTCTTCATTTTCATCGGTAAAGCCCGATTGTTTGATTCCCCTTAAAATAGCCGTTTGTTTGGTCGGATCTTTCTGATAATAGCCATCGAGTACTCTTTCTCTTAAGTAAATAGGCAAGGCTACTTTCTGGGTCACCAAATTGGTATCCACATTGTTGAATATGAACTTAAATGGCTTGAGATACCATTTTTTCCTAAACTCATCTGTGATATTGTTGAGGTCAACCCTCAATTTTTCATATTTTTCAAAACTATAAAAATCGAGGCTTTCTTTCCTGTTTTGATCCTTGTGCCGAAACACTTCTTCTATGAGGTCAACGGCAGGATTGTTCTTTCGGGAGTATTTTTCGGGTCGAATAGTGATTTCTGCCAATTTTGAATCGCTTTCTACCATAAAAATCTCCAAATCTTGGTATTTACCTACGGTTATGGGTGTTGTTTTGGTTTCATAACCAATATACGAGCAACGGATAACATTGGGATCTTGGTCAGACTCTAAGTAGAAATTACCTTTAATATCAGTACGAACGATAATATCAAGACCTTCAAAAACAACGGAGGCGTAAGCCAATGAAACCTTGGTTTCGGCATCGCGAATGACACCGTGTACAATGGTTTTTGCTTTTTGAGCCCAAAGGCTCAAAAAGCAAAACAATAGAAAAACTAAGGTGAAAATCTTTTTTAAGGGCATTTCGAGTGTAAATTATTTTACTGGGCAACGAACCTGATCGAAACCGAATTGATGCAGTAGCGAAGTCCAGTAGGTCGTGGGCCGTCTTCAAAGACATGGCCTTGATGACCGCCGCAACGAGCGCATTCTACTTCCACTCGCTCCATAAAACCACTCTTATCCGAGTTTTCTTTTATATGACGCTTGTCAATGGGCTGATAAAACGAGGGCCAGCCTGTGCCTGAATCAAACTTGGTATCGGAGGCAAACAGTGGTAATCCACAGCCTCCGCAAACGAAGGTTCCTTTTTCGTGGTTGTTCCACAAACTGCCAGTGAAGGCTCGCTCGGTTCCCTCTTCACGCAATACGTAATAATCGAGTTCAGGAAGCAGGTTTTTCCATTCAGCATCCGTGTGTGACACTTTTTTAATGGTGCCATCGGCCTCATATATGGCCGGTACTACCAAGGAGTCTTTCGCTTGGGTAGCAGTGTCTTTTACTGCTAGTTTAGCAGTATTTACAGATTGGTTGCAGGCTACAAGCGTAACCAAAAACATTAATAATTTCATTATCTATTTTTTTTTCTTGGCTCGTTCCACTCTTCGCGCTCGGCAAAAGTCACAATCGTTTTCATAAAATTGACCATTGACAAAAACACTAAAAAGCAAATACTTACCACAATGAATATCCAGCGATAGGTGCCGGCATCGCCAAAACGAATGCCTGAAAAGCCCCATGCCATGACTGCACTTCCAAACGCTAAACCAATGAATCCGTACATAGAACTACCCCAGTATTTGGCAAAACTGTCTGCACGAAGACTCAATAGGCTATTAATCATAGCATAAAACAGTAGGAATGCTGCTGCTACCGACCATGGGAATAGGGCATCGAATTTGGAAAGCCCCGTATAGCCCGCAGCCCAACTGAATAACATGAATAATAGATTAGCCAGAAGGAGGCTTATGGCTTGGATTAGGGGATTATTGATCTGTTTATCAAGAAATATAGACATATAGCACAAACAAGTTAATTGGCCTAATGTTTTAGGCTTTTTATTCTTTCAACAATGCTTGGCAAATCCAGTTGGCCAAGGCTTGGCGGTTGTTGTTGAGTACCAATCGCTGCTGATCCCAATCATTTTGAATGTTGCCCAATTCTATATACACCGCCCTTCGGGTAGAGGTCTCTTTTAAGGTGAACAAATAACGTTCGGTCACAGAGCCTTCATACCCTCGGCCACCTTGGGCTTGTTGGTATTTATTCTTGAAGGTTCGGTGTATTTTTTGAGCCAATTCAAGGCTTTCGTCGCTTTCAGGGCGGTAATAGAAAAACACGTCTGTTTTGGTATCTCGACTGCGAGAGTCCACGTGAATTTCGATAATGGTTTGATTGAACCGGCCTTTTTTCACTTGTTTTTCCATGATTTCATTGATGAGGTCGGTGCGCTGCTGCAGCCTTTCTTTTTGTGGCCTTGGTATGGCTTTATTGCCCCACACCACTTCATCTTGGTCGCAGCGGAGATAGGCGGCATCGCGTATACCATCATTGGGGTCACGCACGATCAAATAGACAGTAGCACTGTGGCTCAATAGCAACCGATGCAAGCGCAGGGTAACATCGTAAGCATACTCATCTTCGCAAAGGGTATTGCCTGCTCGTTTTCCTTGTGCGCCCGAGTCTGGCCCGCCGTGGCCACTGATAAGGTAAAATATTTTTCCGCGCAGTCGGTTACTAACAATAGGTGTATGCTGGTATGCAGGCCCAAAAATTGGAAAAATACGTTTGCCTTTTCCTGAACTTGGCTCTGGGTTGTCTATATAGGTGTTGTCTTTTTCGATTGGAGCCTCTGGTTTGCTGCTTAGTTCAATCACCCCCTCGCCCTGACAAGCCAATTCATGCCAAGGCACCCAAAGTTCGCGAGTGACCACAAAATCATCGGGTCGCAGCCCATTTCGTTGCATGAGACGGTTGTATTTTTCAATCCGCTTTGCGCTTTGCCAATCTTCTGATTTGAGGGTTTCTCGAATGCTTTTTCCATTGTACTGGTGTATCTGGATCGGCATTTTGTAAGTAGTATTGGGCTTCAATGCTACGTTTTTACCCAATTTATTGAGCCGCTTAAACTTCGTCACATTGCAATCAAAGCCTGCCAATCCAAAGCGTTGGAGGATAGAAAGCGCATCATCGCCCGATTTGGCGACAGCACTCAGGTATGCGGCATTGTCACCTGTTTGGGCGATAATCATCTGTGATGACAGCATAAATGCTGTAAAACAATATGGAAAAGCCTTGCGTAGTATGTATGAGGTTCTCATCTGGGTGCAAAATTGCGGAAATGCTGGGAATTTATGGGTATAGTGCTCGTTTTTTCTTTTTGTAAGATTCTGGCGTTTGTTCTATTTTTTCAGGTAAAATATTTATTTAATACTTATGTTTTTTGGATTCATTAAGCCATTATTTTAATTATTATGTCACTACAAATGGCACAAGGCTTTTGAAGGTAGTGGAAACTTGATCAAAAAATATCAAAAATAAACCGCACAATTATCCTGATATTTGCCACAAATTACCTAATATCAAGAGCATATGCAAAGAATATTACATTTTATAAAGATAACCTTTTGGGGAATACTGATTTTAGTAGCCTGCAATCGTAGTTATGTTGGAAATCCTCATCGGAAATCGGTTGCGCCGCGATTGGCTACCACTGGGGCAAATAATATACGTGTAGAACCCGCCAATTGGTGGGTTGGATTGAAACGTAATAGGGTGGAGGTATTAGTCCAATATCCACAACTATCTAGTTTTGAAGTGAAATTGGGCAAAAGCAAGGGCGTAAAACTCGTCAAGGTAGAAAAAGCCAACAGCCCCAACTACCAGTTTCTGACTTTAGAGATTGATCCGAAAGCCCTCGCCCAAGTGGTACCATTGGTCTTTACAAAGGGGATAGAAATAGTATCTTATCCGTTTGAATTGCGTGCTAGAGGCAACAAACGTTTGAGCGGACTCGACCCTAGTGATGTGGTCTATTTGATTTTTCCCGATCGCTTTGCTAACGGTGATACTACCAATGACAATGTTGCTGGTATGCTCCAAGGTTTGGAGCGCGATTCATTGGTTGGGCGACATGGTGGTGACTTGCAAGGCATACAAAATCATTTGGATTATGTCCAAGATTTGGGTATGACAGCTATTTGGCTGAATCCAGAACTAGAAAACGACCAAAAAGATGCCTCGTATCATGGATATGCGGTCACCGATCACTACCGAGTGGATCGCCGTTTTGGTACCAATCAACAGTTGCGAAATCTCATAGATGAATGCCATAAACGGGGCATTAAAGTAGTGCGCGATGTGGTGTTTAATCATATTGGCGACAATCACTATTGGATGAAAGACCTGCCCTACAAGGATTGGATCAGCCAATGGCCTAGTTTTACTCGAACTACTTACCGTGCGCCAACACTGGTAGATCCTTACGCTTCGGAATTGGATAAACAGATTTTTAATGATGGATGGTTTGATATCAGGATGCCTGATCTAAACCAGCGCAACCCACATGTAGCCAATTATTTGATACAGCAAGCCATTTGGTGGGTGGAGTATGCGGGTTTTGATGACTTTAGAATAGATACTTATACCTATTCTGACCAAGCATTTATGAGTGCTTGGTGCAAGGCATTGACCGATCAGTATCCAGATATGAATATGGTTGGAGAAATCTGGGAACACGCTGTACCGATCCAAGGCTACTTTGCCGACGATCAACCGATGCAGCGCAGTACTTTTGACTCCAACCTTCCGGGGGTGATAGATTTTCAATTGTGTTTTGCCATTCAAGATGCCCTCACCCGTGAGCAAGGGTGGACGGAAGGTGCTGCTAAAATTTATTACACGCTCGCACAGGACTACTTCTATAAAGATCCATTTAAAAACCTAACCATGCTTGATAATCATGATTTTACCCGTTTTTATACCACGATCAATGAGGATTTTAATAAATACAAGAGTGGAATGGCTTTTTTGCTGACTATGAGGGGTATTCCTCAGATCTATTATGGTACGGAACTGCTCTTCACAGGAAATGCTTCACCTTCTCATGGCAATATCCGAAAAGATTTCCCTGGTGGGTGGGCAGCCGACACTCATAATAAGTTTGTACGATCTGGCCGTACAGAGATAGAGGAAAAAGCATTTCAATATGCCAGAAACCTGATTCGGTATCGCAACACTACACCAACCTTGCACAACGGAAAACTGATGCAGTTTACGCCTGAAAATGGTATTTATGTTTATTTTCGGTATGATGCCGCCAAAACAATTATGGTTATCCTGAATACATCTAACAAAGCGATTACCTTGGATACCCAGCGATTTTTAGAGCGAATGAGCGGATTTTCTAAGGCAAAGAACGTCGAAACTGGAGAAATTTTGCCAAATATATCTAGATTGAGTCTTGAAAAAAACAGTCCGATGGTACTAGAATTAATTTGAGGGCTAGATTGAACTTTGCAAGTTCGTTTATTTTGCCGATATTTGCACAAAATTTTGATTATACAATCATGATCTCAATCAATGCCAAAATCCAATAATACGGCTAAAGTATATAGTTTAGCCGAGTACTTTGATTTTGAAAATATATCAGAGGGAAAGCATGAATTTTGGGATGGCAAAATTCATGCTATGGCATATACATCCCCAACCCATGGTGAGTTGCAGACGAATTTTTCGGATGCTTTAGCGGCTTGCTTGAAATCGAAAGGATGTTTGCGTTACACTTCTGACCGTATGGTGCTTGTTCCAGATTGTAATAAGGTATTCTACCCAGATATTGTAATCGTCTGCGGCGAGCAACAGTTTTATCAGCATAAAAAAAACATGAAGGCCACATTAAACCCTTCAGTAATCATTGAAATACTCTCAGAAAGCACCGAACAAGAAGATCGAATAGATAAATGGACGTGCTACCAATCAATCGCTTCTTTGGAGCATTACATTATGGTTCAGCAGACCACAATGGGTGTTCACAGTTATCGCCGAAAAGGCGAACGGGTCTGGGATTACGTATCAGCATACAAACCTGATGACACGATTGAGGTAATGGAATGTATAGTGAAGGTAGCAGATATATACGCTGGAATCGAATAGGATCAAAACGTAAAGGGTTAAAATGAGTTTTCGCTCATTTTAACCCTTAAAAAATGAGCGCAACAATGGTTAAACCACTGTTGCGCTCTATAATTTATAGCCAAATACAAAGAAAAGGCTCAAAAATCATTTACCAGCGATCGCCGCCGCCGCCGCCACGATCGTAACCGCCGCCACCGCCACGGTTTCCACCGCCGCCGCCACGATTACCGCCGCCACCGCCGCGATCATAACCGCCACCGCCGCCACCGCCACGGTTTCCGCCGCCGCCACCGCGATCATAACCACCACCGCCGCCACCGCCACGGTTGAAGCCACCACCGCCACCGCCGCCGCCACTGCGTGGTGGACGACTTTCACGAGGTTCTGCTTTTTTCACTACGATGGTACGACCATCGAAGTCAGATTCATCAAGAGCCTCAATGGCCTTGATAGCATCTTCTTCATTTGCCATTTCTACGAAGGCAAAGCCTTTAGAACGACCAGTGAATTTGTCGTTAATGACAGAGCAAGATACAACCTCGCCAAATTCTTCAAAAGCTGCGCGGAGAGAGTCTTCTTGGGTGTCAAAATTTAATTTTGCTACAAAGAGATTCATTAAAAAAAATTAAGTATGATAAAATTTATGCGAAATCCTGATGTAGCAAAAAAATAATGACAAAATTATACTTGACATGGAATGGGTTGCTATGCAGCTATTGCGCTTGTACGCCGCAAATTTACGCAGTTTCTTTGAATTGTAGCGAAAAATTTACAAAATGAAAAAAAAAATTCAAAATTCTACCTCAAAGGCTGACGTTTTCTTAAAAATATTGCTTAATGAATGACCAATTTCGCCAGATTTCCAACCATTAACACAAAATAACCACTGGGTAAATTATCCCATTCAAGTTGGTGAATACTAGCACCTTGGGTAATATATATGGGTTTTTGGACTAGAATTTTGCCTTCAAGGCTGACCAATTGCACTAAGGCTTCCTTGGTTTCAGGCGTGGAAATTTCAAATCTTAATTGATTGGTCATTATCGGATTTCCAAGAATGCGCACTTCAAAATCGGTTATTGAGGACGGGCTCCAAATGGAAGAAACCGACCCGAATTCATCTGCACCCACATCATTGGCTCCATCGCTACGCAAATGACCATCCAAATCACGAGTGACAAGGGGTATATTTACGCCCGCATTGATGCATGGACTTCCTGCAAGCAAATGGAAGTTTGGCTCTAATTTCGGATTGGTGTCAAAACTATGCAAATCTCTAAACGTCTGAGCCTTCCATTGAGCCAATGTCCATTCCTGCCAGTCGAGGTTATCATCCAAAAATACAGCACCGTTTGGATCGTAGTAGAAGTTGTTATCAATAATATTGGTTGAGCCAATGAGCGACATTTCTCGCACACGAACCATGGCTAAGTCTTGGGTGGCTGATTGCACAAAAATATTATTTTGCACCCGTATGTTTTCGCTACCCACACGAGCAGAATTGTCATTGTCAATCCAAACATCAGTGGTATTGAAAAACAAGCATCCATGTTCTGCCTGACCGCCGTTGATGACGGTATTATTATAAATCTGTGCGTCTTTGGCTCCCCAAAGTCCAATACCTGCATGTTGTGTATTGATGATTAAATTATTCATCACCAATCCATTTATATTTTCAAAATAACTAGGGTTGAAATTAGTATCAAACCACTCTGCATCGGTGTAAAAGCCCAAATAAATGCCGCCTTCACCACAAGTTTCTATACGATTGCCTTCTATGATACAGTTGCGTCCACCGCCCTTAACATAGATACCAGTGGTGGCAATATCGTGAAAATAACAGCCGCGCACCGTTAAGTTAGGCGCGTTTACATTGTCTATGCCTTCAGCATTAAAGTCCAATTGAGCACCAGGGCCTACACCCGAGTGATGTATCTCGCAGTTCAAAATGGAAATGTTGGCGCAGGCAGGGGTAAGTTTGATCGCATCTCGACCCGAATGGTGGATTTTGCAGTCTTTGATTGTGATATTGCTTGCTCCACGACGTTGGCTGAATGGCACAGAGTTATCCCAATCCCAATTGGTTTCAAACTTGATGGCGTAGTAGTAGCCACCTACTATCTCCAGCCGCTCTAGGCTACCTCCAGTTGTTTCGGGTTCATTGTACCAAAGGCAGGCACTCACATCCTCTATATTTGTTACCGCGCTGATGATAGCCCACTCTCCAGGATAGGACTTAATATGCAGGTTGCTTTTGTTGATTCTAATTTCGGTACTAATGTAGGTGCCGCCTCGCAAGAGAATTTCATCGCCAGAGTTGGCGGCATCTATTGCAGCTGTAAGGGTTTTGAAAGGGCTGGCCAAAGACCCAGCATTATTGTCGTTGCCATTGGTGGCTACGTACCAAGTGGCTGCGCTGGTAAGGTGTGACATGGCCATGATGGCCAGAAAGAAGATATTTTTCATAAATTAAAAATTTAATATGTTTATTTTAACGTTCACCATTATACTGCATGTATATTGATTCTGCGAGATTAGATCAGAGCCGACCAATTAGGCCAATTCTAAGCATATAAAGCCCCAATAGCAATACTAAAAAAGAAGTAAGGATCAATTGAAAGCCAAAAATATGCGCATTTTCAGGGCTATTTTTCTTGAATACCACCGTTACGCGTTCATTTAACTTGTAGTTTCCTAGCATTATAATACCTGCTGAGGAACTTCGCCCTTCTAGGCTATCAGCACTCCCAGTGCTGGTTGGATAAACAAAAACTGGCCTTCGGGCTCGATTTTTTCCTTTTCTTACTCCATCTGGGTCGCGCTGTACTGAGGGCGAATTACGCCCCGCCAAGAAACCAGAGATTCTGCCTTGCACTGCTGTTCCAGTCACGCAATACAGGATGGGTTCAAAGGTGGTTCGACCAAAAGTATAGGCCGTAAAGAGGCCAAGGCCAAAGAAGAGGATACGAAAAATGATTTTAAGCATGGATTAAACTCGTTTATATTCTTCAAAAATACTGCCCCCAATCACTTTTTTGATTGCGCCAGCATTCAAGTTATTGACTTCATAATAGCGTTTGACCATGGTGTCATCGGCAGTCATGATCAGTTTTTTTTCATCCAACGCATCTACTTTGCGAAAAAGGAAGAGATTTGGCGTTAGGGCGGTGTAGGTGAGGTCTAAATCAGATTTGTCTTGCTGTAAACTCCATATGCCTGTACTAAGGACACCAAAACCAAATGTGGTAAATGTCCCTTCCGACTTAGATCCAGTTTTCTTTTCGTATTTGAAATCCAAGTATTCATCTGCATTGCCAGCAATGGTATCTTTTTGCACAGATCCATCGTCATACCTAAGCATAACAATTGTAGTGACAGGCATCCATTTTCCTTCGAGTTTTTTACCCTCAAAAAGGTCAGTATTGGTTGATTCGGCATTTGATTTTTTGCATCCAAAGGCAATACAGAGTAATGCTATTGAAAAAATTGAAAGATATTTCATAATATAAATAGATTGATGTGAGTAAATGATACTGCAAGATGCGGGGACTACATAACCTGTTCCAAATGCTTTCTAATGATCGGTGAAAAAGAATAGGTAAACGGTGGATTTAATGGGATTAAATCCAGAAGGAATAGAGATGGGTTTATCTTTGTGTAGCGATTCTGAAATGAAAGATATCCCGCTGTTTTCACCATTGACATTATAAATTTCGCCGTTCCTTAAAAAATGCTAGTGGAGTAGCGAATGTATATTTACCTTTATGCGTATATTTAAGATCTCACATGCGCAATTTCTTCTTTCTTCTTTTTTTCATTATTTGTTTATTGGGAAGCAAAACGGCTTTTTCTCAAAAAACAAAAATTGACTCCTTGCGATTTTTGTTGACTGCAAGTAAGCAAGATACCCATCAGGTTAATTTATTGATTGAGTTGGCTGATATATATAATGGAAAATTGTACTCAACTGTTGGAAATAGGGAGTTGTCGTTAATTTCAGCCCAAAAGGCGCAAATATTGGCAGTGACTATTGGTTTCAAGGATGGAATACTGAATGCAAAAGAGCGACAGGCCAATATATACCTGCATAAGTTGCGATTGGACAGTGCCATTACGTTGTATCAACAGATTATACCAGAGACATTAAAGGACAAACGACGCTTGATTAATGCACAAAAGGGCTTGGGCGAATCCCTGATTAAAAAGGGGAAAAGTGAGGACGGAAGGTTTTATTTACATGAGGCATTAAAATCAGCCCAGCAAATGTCTAATTACAAATGGATGGCCAATATTCTTCAAGTGATCGGAGTGAGTTACACCTTAGAAGGAAGGTACAATGAAGGTTTAGATACCCTGATACTTTCCACGGAGTACTGCGAAAAAGTGAAAAATTATTCTGGATTAGCCCTTGTTTCTTTTATTTTGTCAAACAACTATATGGTTTTGTCTCAAAATGAAAAAGCACTTTTTTGGTCAAAAAAAGCCAATCAAAGTTCACATCTAGCGGGTGATACTACTTATATGGCTAGTAGTACACTTAGTATAGGCAGTTGTTTTGCACAAATGGAGCAAGCAGACAGCGCGGAGATTTATCTTCAAAAAGCATTGAAGTTTAACCCGCAGGTGGTGACTGCCAATCATTTCATAGATACCTATTCGTCTCTTGCTATGGTGGCAGGGTTGCGAAAAGACTATCATCAACAATTAGACCTGCTACTCAAGTGTGAATCATTGGAGCAAAAGGTCAAAAATCCAATGATGTCTATACATTCATTAGATACCAAAAATATGTTGGGAAATTGTTACTTAAACTTGGGTAAAACAGAATTAGCACTGGCTTATTTTAAAGAAGCCGCCGATATTGCCGAAAAATGGAATAATAGATCTGGAAAAAGCAAAGCATATTATGGCCTTTCGGTCATAGCAGAACGAAAAAATAAACCCGAAGAAGCATTGCGCTATTACAAACTTCATATCGCTGCCCAGGATGCCCTTTTCAATGAAAAAAACGCTAAAAAACTTACTCAAATTGAGATGAGTCATGAGTTTGCACAGAAGCAAACAGCCATCAAGGCCGAACAAGATCGGGAACTAGCCCTAAGAGATTCCAAAAGCACCCAACAAAGACTCCTATTTGGGCTATTGCTTTTGGGTTTGGTTGGAAGTGCCAGTTTTATGTTTTACAATTATCGCCAACGCCAAGAGCGCCGTCGGGCAGAACTTGAACTGGCTAACCTTCGCGCCCAGATCAACCCACACTTTATATTCAATTGCCTCAATAGTATATATCGTTACACCAAAGAGCGCGACACCGATACTGCTTCTAAATACCTACACAAGTTTAGCAGTCTGCTTCGATTGGTACTTGAAAATAGCCGTACAGAGAAAATTACCCTTGCTAGAGACCTCGATGCCTTACAACTCTATGTGGACATAGAAAGCCTTCGTTTTAAAGAAAAATTACAGTATTCTTTAGAAATAGACCCGGATATTGACCGCACTTTTATCCAAATACCGGGAATGCTCATACAACCTCATGTTGAAAATGCTATTTGGCACGGGCTCATGCACCGAGAATCGGGAGGACATATAAAAGTCAAACTGACGCAGCCTAAAGAACAATTGTTGCGCGTGGAAATAGAAGATAATGGGATCGGTCGGGGCGCCTCCAAAGAACTAGAAAGCAAGAGTGCACTCACCAAAAAGAGCCTAGGTCAAAAAATAACGGACGAACGCTTGAGGGCAACTGGAAAATTAGCCTTTTCAGAAACTATTGACCTCTTTGATGCCGACGGAAACCCCGCAGGAACTAGGGTAATTATGGAAATACCTCTTTAATTTATCACAAATGATAAATCGTTTGATTTTATGAAAGCCATTATTATTGACGACGAACCCGATGCGGTAGAAGCCCTACACCTTACGCTCATGGAAACCTGTCCAGAGGTGGTGATGGTAGGTAAATACACCAACCCTGAAAAAGGCTTGGCCGCTATCCGCGAATCCAAGCCCGATCTTGTTTTTTTAGATATTGAAATGCCTATGATGAATGGGTTTCAGTTGCTTGAAGAACTAGGAGAAATTCCCTTTGCCCTTATTTTTTCTACGGCTTATGATCGTTTTGCAGTCAAAGCATTTCGATACAGTGCCATTGATTACTTGCTGAAACCTGTCAATCCTGACGAATTGCGCAAAGCGGTGGACAAGGCACAGGAAAAACAACGGATTGATAAAGTGCAATTGGATTTACTCCGCCAACAGCTCTACGCACCCGACCCCAAGCGTTTTGATAAAATAGCATTGCCATATGCGCATGGCTACACGTTTGTCGAATTAGCCGATGTGATGTACTGCGAATCTGATAGTAGTTATACCAAGTTTTTCCTTTCTACAGGAGAAATGTATTTGATTACCAAGACATTGGGCGATGTAGAGGAAATGCTCGGTGGTGGTGATTTTTTTAGAATTCACAAGCAGTATTTGGTCAACCTAAGGCAGATTCGTACCTATGTCAGGGGCGACGGAGGTTATGTGATGATGCCCAATAAGGTGAGTATTCCTGTATCTAGGATCAAAAAAGAGGAGTTTACTGAGCGGTTTACTAAGTTTTGATCTGCTTTATTCGATTAAAATCTTATATTTACTCAAGAGCCCAGTGATATTTTGGGTTGTAAACTTGGCTTTTTGAATTCGATTGATCTCAGGATCTATCAAAAAATTGTATGCTGATCGAAAATCGGCACCTTCCAAATTAGTTCGCTCAAATACGGCACTTTTCAAATCGCAATTCTTGAAAACGGACTTGCTTAGGTCGGTCTCCATGAAATCAACCTTTTCAAGGTTGCAGTCTTTAAATTGGGTGCCACTTATTTTTAGTTTGAAAAAAGATGCAAAGTTGATCAAACAAGACTCAAACTGAAAATCAAGTGAAAATCCATTGCAATCATCAAAATGTAAGCCCAGTAGTTTGCAATTTGAAAATCGCACCTCTCTAAATGCAGTTCCATGCAAGGTTGACATACTCAAGTCACAATGCACAAAATCACAATCTGTAAATACAGCCCCAGAGAGATCGATCTTAGAAAAAGTGCAATTTGAGAATTTGCACCCTTCATATTCGCCACAAATAAACCCTTCATGGGTGAAGTCATTGCCTTCGTAAGTTTCGTTCTGTATATATGATTTCATCATAGACTATTTATCATCTGCCGATCCTGATTACTTAGATATTGCTTAGATATTCTATTTTCAGGGTTTTTATCCGCTGTGTATAGCACAAATAAGAAAAACCATTCTAATGGTTTCATAAGAATATAGACTAAATCAGCAATAATTTTGATATTAAATACAGTATAATAGCGATGCACAAGAACTCCGACCTTGTTGTATTGTAGTCGAATAAAGCGGTGCGTGCGAGGAAGTTTTTCTTGAATTAAATCTTCAAAAGCATTAGAAACTAGCAATTGCCTATTGCAAACAATCTTTTGGCCATTCCGCTCTCCATATCTGATTGGTTTTACAATGAATGGATGAAATATAAGAAAATCAATGATAATCATCAATGATGCCAGAAAGACTAAAAATAATAGTATAATCATTTGCTTGCTTGATTCTTTATGAACGCTCTATATTACTATCAGATATTTATAAGGGTGAGGTTGCGAAAAAAACGATCAAATTTTACTAGAAATGCCAAGTGTATTGATACGATGAATTATAATCATCGTATCAATAGGCACTTAGTTGCTTAAAAACCAGAATGTTTTTTAGAATAACTCACAAAAAAATTAAAGCCCGAAATTACTTCAGTTTTACCTTCGTAGCAACACCAATGCTCTTCTTAGATTGCTCCTCATCAAATGGCTTCATCTTAATGGTAAGTGTATGAGCATCTCCACTGATTTCGCTGATCTCATTGGTTGATTTTTTCACCTTGCGATCAGGAAAATTGTAAATCTGAGTGTAACTCATATCTGCAAAAAAAGACTTCATCATCTCTAAAGAGCCTTCTTCATCTTCTTCGCCACCACCTTCAGACAGTGCTTTTTTCATTTCAGCACCGATATCGCCAGCGGCGAGGCGTTCAAATGATTTACCAGAAAACTTAAACACTTCTTCCGATTTGCTTTCGTATTTTTCCTTATTTATGATTTTCAAGGCACGGTTAAGCGCAACTACACTGGCAAAATCGAAGATGTACCCAAATTTAAGGGTACTGGTGTCATTGATCTCCATCACGTTGGTGATACCTTCTACCCCCTTGATGGATGCGGTTACACTGGTCATTTGCTCTCCCATTTGAGTGAAAGAGTCGCCACTCGGAGCCATAGCACCCAATTCGCTGCCTTCACCGCCACTTTGCGCCGTAGAATCTGCTCCGCCCATGCCTTTCATCATATCCATCGCGCCCTTCATTTCACTCATGTCCAAAGTCATTTTGTACTGACCTGCACCACTGTTTTTAAAGGTAACTTCTTCTATGATATGGAGGCACCCAGTGAGTGTGAGTGCAGAAAAGGTCAGGGTAGAGAGGATTATTTTTTTAAAAAATTTCATGTAATTTAGAATAATGAATGAATAATAGCACAAAAGTGCGGACTTTTTAGTTAGTATATCTAAAAATGGCATTGATTTTTCAAGAATTGAAAATCAATGCCATTTAAACGTCAATAAGTATCAAAAGAAACAGGTTTTACTCTAATCTTTTTTTTGTTTCACTTGCTCCACCTCCAACAATCGGCGTTCAAAGTTTTGCATGCGTTTTTGCAAGTCCGCATTCTCCTTTTTTAGCCCCTCTATTTCTTTTTGTTGCTCCTGTACAGCCTTGATGGCCAATACTCCAAACCCGGCATAATTCAAAGCCAAGAATTTGCCGCTACCATCTCGGCTTTCATTGTCAATGACCAATTCTGGAAACAACGACTGAACATTTTGAGCCAAAAATCCGATAGACCGTTTGGCATTGTCTGCATCGTTCTTGTAATTGTATGATACAGCGTTCAGTTGCATGATTTTCTGAATTACTTGATCATTGAGCCCAAGTACATCTCTTTTTAGGCGTGAATCGGAAGGCGTGTATAGACCGTTTGTAGCAAACGTACCCACTGCTAAGGCGGGCGAAGTTGTATTAAACAGTTTAAGGGTATTGTCCGTGCCATCTACTGCGAAATCCCAGGTGTAACCTGTTGTAGAATGCTGTAATGACAATCCAAGACCAAGGTGAGAGACCAATAAACGGCTACCATTGGTGTTTGACATACCTAGTCCAATATTACCTGCATTGCTAATATTAAACACTTTAGAGGTGCTAGGACTATTAATGATATTAAACTCACCGCCACCTTTGGCCGAAATTTGCCAAGTGCCAGCAGAACCAGCGCTTGCAAAACCAATGGTTGCTGGGGCTGTTCCTGATTGTTCCACCACTAAAGCAGGCGCAACCGTTGAAGACACAAAGTGACCTTCTCCCTTTACATCTAAGGTATAGGCAGGGGCATTATTATTGATACCCACATTGCCAGCACCTGTGATCAAAGACGGGCCTGTAGCAGAGGAGAAAAAGGCTGCTGGGCCAGCGGGATTTCCAAAAACCTGCAATTTGGCAGTTCCAGTGGCTGGGCCACCAATACTGACAGTGCCAGTATTAGTATTTTGTATATTAGTACTGCCCATCCAGAAAGTACCACTTCCTGCTAATAAAGGTGCTAAATCTACAGTATTTCCATCAGTAATGCCAAGTATTGTCCCTGCGAGTGTCAGGTCTTGGAGTTCGTTTGTTTTGTCTAAATCACCGATATTAGTGATCGTAGCCGTTGATGCTCCTGTGCTGGCTATATCAATACCCGCACCAGCGGTAAAAGTAATGCCTCCGCCTGTACCAGCGTTATCATTTTGAGGCAACCAAGTAGTACCACTCCATTTTAATACTTGTCCCGTAGTGGCTCCTTGTTGAGCCAGTCGCAGCTGGTTTGCTGTGGTACCATTGCCCGTTAAAGTAGCATTCACTGCAACTGTTTGAGTACCCCAATTGTCGCCACTCAGTGTAGCAGGCAGCCAAGTAGTACCATTCCAGCGCAATACTTGGCCAGTGGTGGCTCCTTGTTGTGCAATCCGCAATTGATTTGCCGCAGTACCAATACCAGTCATCGTTGCATTGGTGGATACTGTCTGTGTACCCCAGTTGTCGCCTGTGGCTGTACCGGGAGTCCAAGAGGTTCCATCCCAGCGCAATACTTGGCCAGTGGTGGCGCCTTGTTGAGACAGTGTTATGGGACTTGCTGGTGTGCCGTCTCCGTCTAAAATAGGGGTTGTGTTGACTACTTGCGTGCCCCAATTATCGCCAGTACCTGCGGTTGCCACCTCGTCATCAGCAGCAGCCCAATTGGTACCATTCCATTTAATAACTTGACCAGTTGTGGCATTCATATCATCAATTTTTGCAGGTGTTACAGCATCATCTAGAATATTGGCCGTTTCTACCGCATTATTGGCAAGCTCGCTGGTGGTCACCACATCGGCTTTAATCTGGAGGTTTGAAAACACGCCACTTACGTCACCATTGGCTACGGTAGCAGTAGTAAGATCGTCACCAGCATTGGTATCCCCTAGGTTAGTGATAGTGTAAGTAGTGCCGCTCAGTACAACACCTATGCCAGTTCCTCCAATAATATCTACAGAACCGCCCCCAGTACCACTGTTCAGGTCAGTTCCTGGAGCCCAGGCCGTACCATTCCATTTTAATACTTGTCCGGTAGTAGCACTCATATCATCTATTTTTGCCGCCGTAATCGCACCATTGGCTACATTAGCCGTTTCTACTGCGTTATTCGCAAGTTCGCTGGTCGTGATAACATCGGCCTTGATCTGCAAATTAGAAAACACGCCACTCACGTCTCCATTAGCAGTTGTAGTGGTAGTCACATCATTGGTAGCGTCTGTGTCGCCCGTATTATTAATAGTATAGACCGTTCCAGCAAGATCAACATCTATCCCAGAGCCAGCCTGTACTGTATTACCACCGCCACCAGTTTGATCTGCTGCTGGAGCCCAATTGGTTCCATTCCATTTTAATATTTGGCCGTTTGTGGCACCCATATCATCAATCTTGGCAGCCGTCACGGCATCATCCAATAAATTAGCCGTTTCTACTGCATTATTGGCAAGTTCACTGGTCGTGATGACATCAGCCTTGATCTGTAAATTAGAAAACACACCACTCACATCGCCGTTGGCGGCGGTGGTAGTAGTGACATCGTTGGTAGCGTCGGTGTCGCCCGTATTTTGAATACTGAAATTAGGACTACTGCCAGTAATGCTAATACCTGCTAATCCTGTCAAGGAAACCGTAGGGCCGCTTGCATCGGCTGCTGGAGCCCAATTGGAGCCATTCCATTTTAATACTTGACCGTTTGAAGCACCCATATCTGCCAGTTTACTGGCGGTGACCGCTTCTGTGGCTATTTCGGAAGACGTGACTGAGTTAGGTGCCAATTCGCTTGAGGTAACCGCATTATCTGCTATTTCGTTAGATCCTACCACATTTGCTTTGATTTCCAAGGCATTGTACGCACCCGACACATCGCCATTAAAGGTGGTACCTTGTGTTAGGTCGTCACTAGCATTGGTATCACCTGTATTATTTACGGTAAAAATAGAGCCATTTTGTGAGGTCGTAATACCGGGGCCACCAACAATACTGACATTGACATTGGTGCCTACAAAAACAGTTTGAATACTAGTGATTCGGCCTTCATTATTTACTGATATGATAGGTATTTGTGCTGCGCTGCCATAAGTCCCTGGATTGGAAAGTGGGGTAGTGAGTCCAATCGTTCCAGAAGACGTGATAGGCCCCCCCTGCAATCCATTTCCTGTATTTATCTGTGTAACAGTACCATTGGTATTACCAATATCATCCACGGCGGGTTGCCAGCCTGTTCCGTTCCATTTCATGACTTGACCTGCTTGAGCACCTTGTTGTGCCAAGGCTATTGGATTGGCCACTGTACCATTGCCAACAAGGGTAGGGTTGGTTTGTACCGTCTGCGAGCCCCAATTGTCGCCACCTGTACTACTAGTACCACCAGCATACAAGGCGTAAGGTACGCTCATCAGCTGTGCATCACCAATTGACTCAAATACACTGGGTGATACTTCCAATGAAATAGTCAAGTATTTGGGGCCTCCACCCCAATTAACATCGGCAAAAGTATTTTGAAGCGGAGTGCCTTGACCCACTACTAAGTTGATGAGACCAAACTCATTGGTAGAACTGGTTTGCTTTTCCGAGTAACCTACAGGCCCATTGGGTGCACCACTGCGGATAGAGAACAGGAGGGTAACTGTCTGATTTGCAATAACCGCATTATTGTTGTCGCGAATAATACATTGATAATTAAATCCTTGGGGTAGATATTGTGCGGCAAGCGGCAAAATTGCACAAATCGTCAACAGCAACATTAAGGATAAACGCTGTTTCATAATTAAACTCAGTTTTGGAAATGAAATGAATCGGATAAATGTTTACAGTCGTACAAAGCGTACGGAAGCGGAAGATCTTGACTCTAAATCGAATATCTGGAGGATATAAACACCCGCCTTCAATTCGCTGCAATCCAACGATGTGCCACTTGCTTGATCTAAAAACTGATCAAACAGCACGGGTTGCCCAAGTAGATTAAATACATTAGCCTTGAGGCGACCAACTTTTTCTTCTGAAAACTGGACTTCTAGGAAGTCTGTTGTAGGATTAGGGAAAATTTCGATTTGCCATTCGGCCAAATCAATATTGTCGGTAGCGACCGACATACAATGTTCAGGCTGCTGAAAGCCTTCGGTGAATTTTTTACCCGCACCAGCAATAGTGCGGATCACGACTTCACCAGCCGTGTAAGTGAATTTTTTGCCACCCTGTACTCCAGAACCACCTGCGCTGCCAATAACTTGCATGCAAATACTCTGCGAAATGAGGGCTTGAGCAAGGAGCATCAATGCTCCCAAAATGATGAATCGGTTCATGGCATCATTTAAAACAGTGAAGAGATGTTTCCTTTGCAAAGCATTTGCCATATAAAAACGACATATGGTATAAACTATTTGCAAAGAAATACTATTAAAGTGGTAGTAAAGAGCAAAAAATATGCCAGTGTCGCATTTCCGTCAAATATATTTAAAATAAGAGTCAAGGAGTATTAGAAAAGATTGTACTGTTTAATTTTGCGGTAAAGGGTACGTTCACTGATTTTCAACTCTTCTGCGGCCTCTTTTCTGCGGCCATTGTATTTTTTCAAAGAACGCTTGATAGCATCTTTTTCTATTTCATCCATTGCTAGTAGTGATTCCTCTTCCGACTTTTCTATATTCATGGATGGTTTCGCCGACTCTATAACAAAGGAGCGAGGAGATTCCTTCTCATGAGTTTGGTAATAAGATTGGCGGTCTTCAAAACCCTCCAAACTATTGGAGTTGTGTTCAAAATTCTGACTATTTATTGCGCTTGGCAATGGAGCGAAAGAAAGGTCGGGCATTCGCAAATTATTACTCTTTACCAACTCATAAATAAGCGATTTGAGGTCATTCAAATCCTTTTTCATGTCAAAGAGTACTTTGTAAAGCAATTCCCGTTCTTGAAAATCACCACCGCCTTTGCTATTTTGTGAAGTTGAAATCACTGGCAAGTGCCTATTAAATAGGCGTGGCATATTTGATTGTAGCGATTCGGCACTGATTTGGCGATCTTCCGATAATACGCTCAATTGCTCAGCAACATTGCGTAATTCACGAATATTGCCCGGCCACTGATAGTTTTCTAGGACTAGTTCTGCCCGATCATCGAGTTTAATGGGCTGCATTCGGTATTTTTCAGCAAAATCAAAAGCGAATTTTCTAAAAAGTACAATAATATCTTCCCTGCGCTCTTTGAGTGAGGGCACCCTAATGGGGACTGTATTGAGGCGGTAATAAAGGTCTTCCCTAAATTTTCCTTTGCGGACGGCCTCTTCCAATTGGACATTGGTGGCGGCAATTACGCGAACATCCGTTTTTTGGGTTTTAGACGCACCTACCCTGATGAATTCGCCAGACTCCAACACACGAAGCAAATAAGCCTGTGTGTCTAAAGGCATTTCGCCAATTTCATCCAAAAATATAGTACCACCATTCACGGTTTCAAAATATCCTTTACGATCACCCATTGCACCTGTAAAGGAACCTTTTTCATGACCAAATAATTCGGAATTGATGGTTCCTTCTGGGATAGCACCACAGTTTACCGCAATAAATTCATTGTGTTTTCGGCTACTCAAGGAATGTATGATTTTTGAAAAAACCTCTTTCCCAACCCCACTTTCTCCTGTAATCAGTACCGACAAATCGGTAGGTGCCACCCGGGTGGCGGTCTCCAATGAAGCATCCAGCACTGATGATACACCAACAATGCCGTACCGGGCTTTTATAGACTGTAAATTTACCAAATTTTCCTTTTTTTGTAGTAAAAACTGGTCTTTTTTGACCAAAATGGGAGCGGCTAAGTTTTTACGTCTTTAAATTAACCCACAATTTCTCCGATCAATGTGGCACTGCTGGCCTCATTAATCCTTACCAATGCATAATCTCCAGGGTTATAGCCTTCTTTTTTAGGAAACACTGTCATCTTATTCTGGGTATTGCGACCACAAAAATCTTTGTCCGATTTTTTAGAATTTCCTTCAATCAAAATCTTGAATGTACTACCAATATCCTTCTGGTTATGGCGCAATGACACCGCACGTTGCACCCGAATGGCTTCCTCCAATCGACGTTTTTTAATCTCTTCTGGAACATCATCAGGATATTTACGTGCTGCAAGCGTACCTGGACGTTCGGAATAGTAAAATAAGTATGACATCGTAAAATTAGACCAATCAATAATGCTCAACGTATCTTGGTGTTCCGCTTCGGTCTCGCTACAAAAACCAGTGATAATATCAGAAGAAATAGCGCAATCGGGCATGATACTGCGAATAGACTCCACTCGCGACATATACCACTCGCGATCATACGTTCTATTCATCATTTCCAGCACCCGACTATTGCCTGACTGAACGGGTAAATGGATGTATTTACAGATATTTTCGTGTTTAGCCATGGTATGCAATACCTTGTCAACCATGTCTTTAGGGTGACTGGTGCTGAATCGTACGCGCAAATCAGGATTGATGAGTGCTACCATTTCCAGTAGGTCTCCAAAATCAACGTGAGCCCCCGTTTCTGGATGATCCCACTTATAAGAGTCCACATTTTGACCCAATAAGGTTACCTCTTTGTACCCACTTTCACTTAGGTTGCGGGCTTCGGCAGCAATGCTGTATGGATCGCGGGAGCGTTCGCGACCCCGAGTAAATGGCACCACACAGAATGAACACATATTGTCACACCCCCGCATGATAGAAATAAAAGCGGTGATTCCATTGCTCTCTAATCGCACAGGATTAATATCAGCATAGGTTTCTTCGCGGCTCAACAACACATTGACCATGCGGTTGCCTTCCTCAGCACCTCCAATGAGGTTGGGCAAATCGCGATAAGCATCGGGTCCAACAACCAAATCAACCAGTTTCTCTTCTTCCAGCCACTGTTTTTTTAGGCGTTCGGCCATGCAACCTAAGATACCGACCTTCAGATCAGGGTTCTTCTTTTTATATACCTCAAAGATTCTCAACCTTTTACGCACTGTTTCTTCGGCTTTTTCACGAATAGAACAAGTATTAATCAGAATCAAATCGCTCTGTTCAATATTGCGCGTAGGAGCGTAACCAGCATCGTTTAGGATGGAGGCGACGATCTCTGAATCGCTAAAGTTCATCTGACAGCCGTAACTTTCGATATAAAATCGCTTGATGCCCGGTGTGTCCGACTCTTGCCAATTTTCTTTAAACAGCACATTGCCTTGGTTGGCTTCTTTCATCGTTTTGACCCCTTCTATGGTCGGGTTGCTATCGTATAACATAGTCATTATTAAATTTGCGCCGCAAAGATAATGCTTTTCTGTCAAAATGTCAGGACTGCCTTGAGATAATTTGAATTATCTTTGTGGCTGGCTATGATTAATATTTTTGAAAACATCATTGATGAGCGGATGCCAATGGAGGCAACGGATCCCCAAAAATTCGACCAGTACTTGAATCTGGGATGGAGGTTATTGGGCTATTCGTTCATACGCCATAATATTACGTTTTGCAGGGGTGAGGTGTGTAATACTACGCCCCTACGGATACGGCTCAATGATTTTAAATTTTCTGCCAGCCAACAAAAACTCTTACGCAAACAATCAGGGCTTAGGGTTGAATTTGGAGAGATAGAAATAACATCGCACACGGAATGGTTATTTGAACGACATTGCGAACGACTTACAGAGCAAAAACCTGCGTCTATCTTTTCGTTTTTGAGTCCTCATGCGGCATCAGTTCCTGTTAAAGGGCTGGAAATACGCCTTTTTGAAGGCGATTTACATTTTGCCTCTAGTTTCATCCACCTTGGTGATAATAGTGTTTCTGGCACTTACTGCGTATTTGTTCCCGATATGGCGCACTATAGTCCTGGATCTTTGACTATGTTACTAGAGTTGCAATATGCACAACAAAATGGATATGAGTATTATTATCACGGTTATGTAAACACAGTACCGTCTCAGTTTGATTACAAACTGAACTATCATAGTTTAGAATCATTTGACTGGGAAACAGCGATTTGGTCTCCTCGCGAACGGGTGGCTGTAAAAAATTGGAAGTCATTTTTATAAAAAAAATTAACAAAACAATATATATATGAAGTCAGTTGCAGTTTATTGCGGTGCTAACAAGGGTTTTCACCCTTGGTTTGAGGACGCTGCCAAAGAGTTAGGAAAGTTGTTGTCTGAACAAGGTATTAGAGTTGTTTTTGGTGGAGGAAGTGTAGGACTAATGGGTGTTTTGGCTGACAGTGTTTTGGCTCACGGAGGTGCAATAACTGGTATCATTACCCATCAATTAAACGATTTGGAATTAGGTCATCCGGGTGTGAAAGACATGATTATCGTAGATACTATGTCGGAACGTAGGTCAATGTTACTGGATGGTACCGATGGGGTTATCACTTTACCAGGTGGATATGGCTCTATGGATGAGCTATTTGAAGCCCTTACTATGGCACAACTGACAAAGTATAAGGCTCCTGTGGGTTTGCTGAATTTAAAAGGATATTACGATCCATTGTTGGTTATGCTTGACAGAATGGTGGAAGATGGTTTTCTTAAAGAAAACAATCGCCACCTGTGCATTGTAGCCGATAACAATATAGATCTGTTGGACAAGATGCGTAAACATGAGTTCAAAGCCCTTACAAAGTGGCAATAATGCCTTCAATAGGTTAAAATTAATTTAAAAAACAGGTTTTAGGCCATACTGGCTTGGAATTGGAGTTCTATTGGTATTACTTTTGTACAATAATCTGTCTAATCTACTGAAATATACATTTTCAGTTTTATCGTTTTATAAACACATGCCCAGACTCCTGATTTTATTATTTTTGTTATTCTTTGGTGGCGACATGATGTTGCTGGCCCAACGTGACAAATCTAGCAAGACTACGCCGAGCAGATCCGAAAGGCCTGCTACTACGCAGAGATCGCAGGGCAACACTCCTTCGCGCCCTCAAAGTCTAAGTGCGGATAAGCCCCGACGTGATGCTCCGACTTCTCGCCAGTCAAATCCTTCTGCCGCAGAAAGGAACGAAACACGTACAGGCTCCCGGGCTCAATTGACTCCCAATGCTTCTGATGGCCGGAATGGTTCAGAATCCCGCCAAGGTAGCAATGCTTCTGGTCGTACTTATGGCGGCACCAACCCTCGTAAGTCTGATGGGAAAATGGATAATACCTATTCGCAAAAAACACAGACCACCAAATCGGGTGGGGGAGATGTAAAGAAAGCATCTGTCAAGGAAGTTGGTAAAATCAATTGGGTAAATTTGGAATATGCGCTAGAGAAAACCAAAACAGATAAAAAGAAGATTTTTATTGACGTTTATACCGATTATTGTACTTGGTGCCGCCACATGGATTCTACTACTTTTTCTGACCCGACGGTAACAAAATACATCAATGAGCATTACTACGCTGTGAAATTTAATGCAGAGCAGAACTCTGATATTTTATACAAAGACAAGACTTATAAGTTCGTGAAAAGTGGTGCAAGAGGCTTTCATCAATTGGCCGCTTTATGGCTCAATAACCGGCTTACTTTTCCAACGGTGGTGTTTTTAGATGAAAATCAAAGCCTAATTCAAGCATTGCCCGGATATATGGACACGCCTAAAATGCAAGCCATAACGCATTATTTTGGCACCAATAGCCATAAAAAAACGCCTTGGGAATCTTATCAAAAGCAATTTGTGGCTGATAAATAAGAACGGTGATATAACGTAAAACAATTTTCGATGACCAACAAGCAGATAGCCTACGCCTTCGATGACTTAGCCAAATTGATGGAATTGCACGAAGAGGATGATTTTCGTGTAAAATCGTATAAAAACGCCTATTTGACCCTAAGGAAAATAGAGCCGCCGCTTTCTGAAATGCAGGATGCAGAAATTAAATCTATCAAAGGGGTGGGGACTGCTATAGCAGGAAAAATTAGAGAATTGGTGACCGGTGGCACAATGGCAAGCCTTGAGAAATACAAGGCCGATACCCCACCTGGAGTCGTAGAAATGTTGGAAATCAATGGATTTGGCCCTAAAAAAATAAGGGTGGTTTGGAGAGATATGGGCATCGAATCGGTAGGTGAACTTTGGTATGCCTGCAATGAGAATCGCCTTATTGAATACACGGGTTTTGGCTTGAAAACACAGGAGGATTTACGATTGAAATTGGAGTACTATTTCAAAAGCCGAGATAAACTCCATATTGATGCCGCCTTGGCGGCTAGTGGACAGATACAGGAATTTTTAAAAGCAGTATTGCCAGATTTAAAAATTGAATCTGTTGGTGCTTTGCGCCGATTGTGTCCTGTAGTGGATCAAATAGAATTGCTTGCCATTGACGAAAGCGGCCGCTTGGATTTGCTATCTTCCCCAGACTTCACGTGGTCAAAAATCAAGGACAATACCTATCATTTTGAATCAGAAAACCTTCCTAAAGCGATCATCTATACTTGTGAATCCTCTGAATGGGGCTCAAAACTGTTCAAGCATACGGGTAGCGCAGATTTTTTAAATGCATTTATTTTAAAACATTCTGGTATAGACTTCAAGCATTTGCCTACTGAAATTGAGGTTTTTGAAAAAATAGGCTTATCCTACATAGAGCCAGAATTGAGAGAGTTACTCCCTGATGACTTCCCTTTTGCTAAGTTGGACAGCCTTAGTTTAGCCCAAAACAACCAACTGCCTGATCTTCTGGTGGAGTCGGATATTAGAGGGCTTTTACATGTACACACGACTTGGAGTGATGGACTACACAGCCTTAAAGATATGTGTGCTTATGCCAAAGCATTGGGTTATGAATATATTGGGATTACGGATCACAGCCAAGCCGCTTTTTATGCCAATGGATTGAAACCAGATCGGGTACTGGCGCAAATGGCTGAAATAGATGCATTGAACACTGAAATGGCTCCATTCCGAATACTAAAAGGCATAGAAAGTGATATTTTAAACGATGGCTCCTTGGATTATGATGATGATTTATTGGCTAAATTCGACTTTGTCATCGCATCAGTACACACCAACTTGAAGATGAGTAGTGAAAAAGCCACAGAGCGCATTTTGAAGGCCATAGGGAATCCCTATACTACTATATTGGGTCACCCGACAAGCCGATTGCTGCTCAGCCGTGAAGGCTATCCGTTGGACTGGAAAGCCATATTTGATGCTTGCCAAGCCCATAATGTGGCCATAGAACTCAATGCCAATCCTTATCGTTTGGATCTTGATTGGACTTTGATCCAAGAAGCCCTGAAACGTGGAATAAAAATTTGTATCAATCCAGATGCACACAGCAAAGAAGGTTTGCTTCATGTAAAGTATGGCCTCATGGCTGCCCGCAAAGGCGGACTTACGAAGGAAGGTTATTTTTACATATAGTGTGAAAAAACAATGGGATGAATCGTAGAAAATTACTAAAAAGCATATTGGGACTAACAGGCGTAGGTTTTGTTACTGGGATTTATGCTTGGCAAGTGGAACCGTTTTGGGTTGAATTTATACAGCAAAAAATGCCCATAAAAAACCTTCCAGATAACCTCGTGGGTCTCACTTTAGTGCAAATTAGCGATATCCATGTTGGCAACAGATTTGATTGGCATTGCTTGATCGAAGCCTTTAAGAAAGCCCAAAAAATAAACCCAGACTTCGTGGTTTATACAGGTGATTATGTGAGTTACGAATCTGAACAGCAATTTGAACAATTGGAAGCAGTGCTAAAACATGTTGTGAAGGGTAGATTGGGTACTATTGGTATTTTGGGCAATCATGATTATGGTAAAAATTGGGCAGAGCAAAATGTGGGAACAAGGATAGCCGAAATACTTAAATCCCATGAAATAGACCTGGTCCGAAACGCCAAAATTGAAACCAATGGTCTGAATTTTATTGGATTTGACGACTATTGGGGCCCTAATTTCAATCCAGCACTCGTGATGGATCACTATGATAAGGATAAGGCCAATATATTGCTCTGCCACAATCCCGATGTCTGCGATTTAGATGTTTGGAATGGCTACGAAGGGTGGATATTGGCAGGCCATACCCACGGTGGGCAATGCAAGCCCCCATTTTTGCCCCCGCCAATGCTGCCCGTGAAAAATAAAAAATATTCCGCTGGAAAAATTGAGTTATCAGGTAACAGAACGCTTTATATCAACAGAGCATTGGGGCATTTGTGGCAAATAAGATTCAATGTAAGGCCAGAAATAACGATTTTTGAATTGCAAAAAGCATGATAAACATGACCGCAACAGTAACCGCCGTCAGCCGTAGCGCAACACATACCATGACTAAACCCAATGTATCCAGCATTCAATTGCTGACTGGTTTGGGCGTAGAAGGTGATGCGCACATGGGTACTACTGTGAAACACCGATCAAGGGTGGCTCAAGATCCTAGTCAGCCCAATTTACGCCAAGTACACCTTATTCATGCTGAATTGCATGATGAATTGAGGGCGGGTGGTTTTACAATTACACCAGGCCAAATGGGTGAAAATATCACTACCCAAGGGATCAATCTTTTAGATTTGCCCCAAAATACACTATTATATATAGGGGAAACGGCCATAGTGCAAGTAACAGGACTCAGAAACCCCTGCAATCAATTGAATGGCCTCCAAGAAGGCTTGATGCAAGCGGTACTTGGTAGGGATGAACACCATAATTTGATCCGAAAAGCGGGTATCATGGGCGTGGTATTGAAGGGAGGACAGATCAATATTGGAGATAGCATAGCGGTGCATCTACCTGAGCCACCTTTTGTGGCCTTGGATCGGGTATAGCAAGTGTTTTGGGTATGAATTAATACTTGCAGTAGTAGAATTCAATATAAAATCGTATTTTTACATCAAAAAACATATTCATGACAAAGAAAATATACTTCATTGTTTTGATTCTATTGGCTCTGGCAAACCAGACCATGTCACAAGATAGTACCATTTTTCCAGTAGGCCAAAAATCACCGAATGTTCATCATGTAGGCAATGTTTGGCTCAGAGAACTCAATGGAACGGATAGTATTTTCAATAACAGTTTGACGGTTGCAACGATGGAAGCAGGCGCAAGATTAGATTGGCATAAACACCCGGGTGGGCAAATTCTAATGATACTCGAAGGTGAAGGATATTATCAAGAAAAAGGAAATGCCAAACAAACCGTGCATAAAGGCGAAGTAATAAAATGTCATCCTAGTGTAGAGCATTGGCACGGAGCCACACCCGAAAGCGGTGTTACCTATCTGGCAAGTTCGCCAACTCAAAAAGGAAGAACAATTTGGCTGCAAAAACTCACCGATGAAGAGTATTTTGGCGCAAATGCATCAAAACCTAAGGTTTTGAGTATGGAACAAGAGATTTTAAGCCTTTCCAGCAATAAATGGCGATTAATGGCAGCGCAGAATGTAGATAGTTTGGCCATGCTTTTCAATGAAAGGGCCGTTTTTGTCCACATGGGCGGCAATATGACCAAAGCGCAAGAACTTGATGTCATCAAAACAGGTCGTATTCAATACAAGCACGCAGAAATACAAGAAACTTCTGTTCAATTTATAGCGAATACTGCCATTGTTTTAAGTAAAATTTACTTGACTGCTATTGTTGGGGGCAACGAAGTGATCAATCCTTTTACTGTGACAGAAGTGTATATACAGCAAAACAATCTCTGGTCGTTAGGTTCGCTGTCATTTACCAAATTACTTACGCCTCCTTAGTAATATCTATAAAGTCAGTAAAAGTCATTCTGTCGTTTTGCAAACCGAATTTATTCTACTCTTACTTTTGCAAAATTGCTACCTGAACTAGTTGTTTCTCCTGTTCCGTATATTGTATAGGATTTATATCCAATTAGAGTTTAAAGTGATTTATTTATTAAATTTGCAAAACTTAGGTTGCAGTTATACCTTTGGCCTTCAAATTCATAAACACAACCTAATATGCAGAGAAACGTACTTATCACACTGTTTATCTTAGTGCAATCAGCACTTTTTGCCCAAAAAATTCAATTCAAAGGAAATATTAAAGACGGAACCGACGGCCAACCTATAGTAGGTGCCACGGTGGTGAATAGTTCTGGAAACGGTACTACCACTGATGCCAGCGGTAATTTTAGCATTGGTGCTGAGGTTGGCGAGAAAATTACCATTGCTAGTACAGGCTATCAAGAACAAACCATTCAGGCCAGTGTCGCACCCGCCAATATCAGTATGGCACTTTCTACTTCCGCATTGGATGCTGTGGTTGTGATAGGTACACGCAATTCTAGCCGTACAGCCTTGAATACGCCTGTTCCAGTTGATATTATTCCTTTGAGATCTATACAGCGCAGCCTTCCACAAAACGATCTGAACCAGATGTTGACTTATTTGGCTCCGTCTTTTCAATCCAATCGCCAATCCGCTTCGGATGGTACAGAGCACATTGACCCGGCTTCTTTGCGTGGTATGGGCCCTGACCAGACGTTGGTACTGGTGAACGGGAAACGCCGCCATACTACCTCTCTTTTGAACAACCAAGGCACTTTTGGCAATGGATCAGTGGGTACTGATCTCAATGCGATACCTATTTCTGCTTTGGAAAGGGTGGAAGTACTTCGGGATGGTGCTTCGGCTCAATATGGCTCTGATGCTATTGCTGGGGTAATCAATTTGGTGCTTAAAAAAAGCACTGATGGCCTCAATCTTTCGGCTACTGCTGGCGTTACCCAAGTGGGTGATGGGCAATTGACAAGGGTGATGGGCAACTATGGGCTCAAGTTAGGCAAGCAAGGTGGGTCACTCAATATTTCGGCAGATACCTACATTCGTGGTAGAACCAATCGTACCCAAAACCATGATTTGATCATTTTTGATCAATCAGCACAAGATAATTATTTTGCTTACGCATTCACGGAAGATCCTAATGCTGCTAGGGCTTACGATGATAGTGTGTTAACGGCACAGCGACTGACCCGTGAAGACTTTGATTTTAGCGTAGGTGATGCCAAGATCAAAAACTTAAACCTGTTTTATAACCTTGGCCTTCCCTTTGGCGGCGGCAAAGGTGAATTTTATTCCTTTGGTGGCTATAATGTCCGTCGTGGAGAGGGATACGGATTCCGTCGTTTGCCAAGCGATTATTCTAAAATGGTATTCAGTAAGTTCCCTAATGGATTTCAACCCAATACAGGCTCTGATATTCAAGATGCTTCGGTGGCTTTGGGTGTTCGCTATAATTTGAATGATTGGAAATTAGACATTAGCAATGCATTTGGGTCTAACCGTTTTGACTACACCATCAATAATACAGTGAATGCGTCTTTGCAAGACAAAACACCCACTAGTTTTGAGGCTGGCGGCCATGCATTCACGCAGAATACTATCAATGCAGATATTGCAAAATACTTTTCAAGCGTCATGAGTGGGCTTAATCTTGCTTTTGGTGCCGAGTATCGCCTTGAAAACTACAAAATCAATCAAGGTGATGAAGCCAGTTGGAAAAACTACGGAATCGTAAAAAATAATGACGGTACTGTTACTGATACCCTAGGGTTATCGGGTGGTGCACAATCATTCCCGGGATTTTCGCCGGATAATGCTACCGATGCATCACGCAACAATGTCTCTTTGTATGCAGATACCGAATTAGATCTTACCAAGGCTTGGACTTTGGGTTTGGCCGGGCGGTTTGAAAACTACAGCGATTTTGGCAGTACTTTCAATTATAAAGTTGCTACGAAGTACAATTTTAATTCAAAATTTGTGGTTCGTGGAGCCATTAGTTCTGGATTTAGAGCACCGTCTTTGCACCAGCAACACTTTAGTTACGTATCCACCACGATCTTGAGCGATGGCCGGTTGGGACAATCAGGGTTTTTCCGCAACAGTTCGGATTTGGCTAAATCACTAGGGATTCCTACCCTCAAACAGGAGACTTCTCAGAATATCAGCCTTGGTATCACATTCAAACCTTTGGATGCGCTTAGTATTTCAATAGATGCGTATCAGATACAAGTACAAGACCGTATTGTACTGACTGGCTTGTTTGGTTATGATGAATTCGGTATCCCTGATAGTGCTTTACAATCTTTATTTTTGCCATTTGGAGCTGATGGAGGTAGGTTTTTTACCAATGCTATCAATACTATGACACACGGCATAGATATTGTGGCAAACTACAAAATTTCTTTCAATAACAACAGCAGGTTGGACATCACAGCGTTGGCCAATTTCAATAAAACGGAAGTGGATGACGAGTTCAATATTCCTGCAAAATTGAGGGGTCAAGAAAAAATTTATTTCAGCCCAGCCGAGCGCGGATTGGTGGAAGGCGTAAACCCACGTGAAAAGATTAATTTGATCTTGAATTATAAGGTGAACAAATTCTCGGCCATGTTGAGTAATGTTTATTTTGGTCGGGTTTACCGAAATGGATTCCCATTTGGTGTAGAGCAAGACTTCAAAGGAAAGTTAGTGACGGATGCCTCTTTGTCATATGACATCACGAAGGGCTTTTCTGTTACTATCGGCGCCAATAACTTGTTGAATCGCTATCCTGATGTTCAAAAATACGATAATAGTTACTTTGGGGTATTCAAATATGCACCTGTACAGATGGGTATGAATGGAGCCTTTTACTTTGCTCGTTTGAATTTTTCAATGTAATGAAGAAGTATAAACTAGATACGGCTACCTATGTCATTATCGCAAGTATGATTGGCACGGGGGTCTTTGCCTCCTTGTTTTTTCAGGTAGAAAGCCTGCCTTCTGGCAGTGCTATCATGCTTTTATGGTTGGCAGGTGGATTGGTCGCTCTTTGCGGAGGACTATCTTATGCAGAGTTATCTGGTTTTTTTCCGAGATCGGGTGGTGAATATGAGTATTTAACAAAAATTTACCACCCGGCCTTGGGTTTTTCGGCCGGTGTATGCACGTTGGTCGTGGGTTTTGCTGCGCCGCTGGCAGGCACAGCCCTCAATTTAGGCAATTATTTTGCGCCTATTTTAGGATTAAGCCCTGATACCATAGGTACTAAAGTGGTGGCAGTGCTGAGTATCTTGCTCATTACAGTAATTCAGTTGTTTGGGGTGGACATGAGCGCGAAATTTCAGAATATCAGCACGATTTTTAAGATTGGGCTAATATTGGTGCTCATTGTGGTTCCGTTTTGCGGTTTTCATTATGTGGAATCCAATGTCTCGTTCGAGGTGAATCAAGAAACCATCAGATTGGCTACCTCTGGCAGTTTTTTCTCTTGTTTGGCTCTTTTGTACTATGCATATACTGGATGGAATACCTCTGTCTATATCGCATCTGATGTGGATGATCCCAAACGTACTTTGCCTTTGTCTATTTTGATTGGTATCGCGGTGGTAGTAACCGTTTATATGTTACTCAATTATGCCTTTTTGCGTGTATGCAGTTATGAAGAGATTTTGGCTGGAGGCTCGAGTATAGGTAATACGATGATCTCAAAAATATTTGGCGATTCCACTATAGGTTGGCTTAAAATTACCGATTTATTTTCGTTTTTGATGAGTTTGGCACTGTTGGCTACCTTGAGTTCCTTTATGTTGGCTTCGCCCAGAGTTGCCGAGATTTTTGGGAAAGATTACCCTGTTTTTCGGGTACTTACCAAGGGTTCAGACAATGGTGCTCCTTATGTCTCAGTGATTGCGATGGGTGTTATGGCTATCCTGTTCACGATGTTTTCAAATTTGAGATCAATTTTGGATTACGTCGGTTTTTCACTTTCTATCTTTGCTTCTTTAGCCGTCTTTGGGCTATACATCATGCGGTGGCGCAAACCTGAAACGGAGCGACCTTTTAAGGCTTGGGGATACCCAGTGACTCCATTTATTTTTATTGCCATCAATATGGCCGCCATTTACTACAGTGTACAAACGATGTATGGTGGAAATTTTTTATACGGTTTTCACCCTGATGGAAGCCTAGACCTTAGCCCCTTATCAGCCTCCTTTATTAGTATTGTGTTGAGCACGGGTCTCTACTATATATTCAATGGCAGGTCGGCTGTCGTTCGTTGAAAACTTATACCAATAGGACTTTTTCCCAAACCAAGTAGATTGCCTTTTGGCATAATTTCGGGTGTGTTGCTTTATTTTATCAATGGCCTCGTTTTTACTGTGTTTTCCTTCAAAATAATCGAAAAACTCTTCATATCCCACTGTTTTCAAAGCACTTAGATCCTTGTTTGGATGAAGATTTAATGCTTCTGCCTCCAATCCCTGAGAGATCATTTGATCTACCCTGATATTGATACCCTCATATAAGAGGGCTCTAGGTGGGTCGAGTAGCAAGTAAATTGGCACGAAAGGTCGTGGCGGCTTGATCTGATTCAGGTAAAAAGAGTAGGGCTTTCCAGTTTCTAGGCATACTTCGAGGGCGCGTCGCAGACGGGCAGGATTTCGCTGATCCACGGTGGCATAATAATCTGGATCTAAAGAGGATAATTGCGACTGTAGCCAAAGTAGTCCTTGTGATTTGGTTTCAGTGGCTACCAAATCACGGGTGGTTGTACTGATTTCAGGAAATGAATCAAGCCCTTCGCACAGGGCCTGAATATATAGGCCAGATCCTCCGACGAGTATGGCAATATCCTTGGTTTCAAATATTTTATCCAACACTTGGAGTGCCTCCCGCTCAAAATCGCCAACGCTATAATAATCGTGAATGGATAAATGATTCACAAAATGGTGATGTACCGTCTCCAATTCCAAGTCATTAGGCTTGGCAGTGCCAATACTCATTTCACGATAAAATTGGCGACTATCGGCAGAAAGTATTTCCGTGTCGAAGTATTGAGCCAATTCAATAGCCAAGGCCGTTTTCCCAGTAGCGGTAGCACCACCTACGACGATCAAGTGCTTCATGTACGTGATTTTAAGGCCATGCGACGGATGGATTGTTGAATCATTAGGTCTTTACGCAGATTTTCTAATTCTACCCATTGTAGGGCTTTAATCTCTTCATTGGCAATTGCTTTCACCTCGGTTTCAGCCACTAGGAAGGCGTAGCGAATATCGTAATGCAAGTGCGTTGGCACATCCTTTTTTTTAGGAATAATGTGAATGTCAATATCAAAAATATGCTTTGAGTGCATAGAAAAAGTGAGTACATCACATTCTTCTACCAACTCTCTTGCTGCGGCTTGCTCAACTGATACATCTTCTGGTTCTATATGTCCACCGGGCTGAAACCACTTATTTAATCCAGCGTGATGAATTAATAGTGCTTTTTCGCAGGTTGGATTAAGCACCCATGCTGAGGCTGTGATATGGCCTTTTTCGTTGGTACGTTCCCAAAAGTCATCGTTTGCTTCTAAAAATTCTAGCAATTGCCTTTGGTACAACCGTTCTTCGTCAAAATCGGTTTTATAATTCTGGATCAGGTCAATTAATTGATCTTTGCACATGGAGTATTAAGATTTGATCATTTTTTTAGTGGCTTCCCAGATGACAATACCGGCTGCCACTGCTACATTGAGCGAATGTTTGGTACCGTATTGTGGTATTTCGATGATGCCATCACAAAGTGCAATCGCTTCATTGGACACCCCATCTACTTCATTTCCAAGGATAAAAGCGTATTTTTGGCCTGAAATAGGCAAAAAATCTTGCAACCAGATTTTTTGTGTGGTTTGCTCAATAGCCCATACTTGATAGGCATTTGTTTGTAGGGTCTGAACTGCACGTACAGTGTTTTCTTCATATTCCCATTGCACCGTGTCGGTGCTACCCAAGGCTGTTTTCAAAATCTCACGGTGTGGTGGCTGTGCAGTGATTCCACACAAAATCACCCTTTCGATTAGAAATGCATCGGCTGTCCTAAAGATCGAGCCTACATTGAGTGCCGAACGTATGTTGTCCAACAACAATACTACGGGAATCTTTTCTTGCCCATTAAATGCTTCTATCGAGAGCCTATTCAGGCCATCCATGCTTAACTTTTCCATAGGGCAAAGGTATGAAATGACAGTACGATTTAGTACTACTTATATCTGCTAAATAGCATTTCATCTAAAATGACAAAAATAATATACCCTTACGCAACATTAATCATATCGGATTGTCGTTATTGTGTCATCTCTGGATTTTTATTCGAGATAATACAATAAGAATCATTTTTACAAAACTACTTAAATAATCAACGCTTTCCCTATTGTGATGAAAAAATCTATCATGCTCTGTGCGCTACTGCTCCTATGTAGCGCGGGCTTTGCCCAAAGTCTAAACAAAATTACCATAAAAGGCACTGTCAAAGATACATTAGGGGAGGTTGCTCCTTTTGCTACGGTGATGCTGCTTACTCCTCAGGATTCTCAATTGATAAACTTTACGAGGAGTGACGAAAATGGCGATTTTTCCTTTAAAAATGTAAAAAACAACCCATATTTAGTGAAGGTTTCCTATATCGGATTTTTGCCCTTGCAAAAGTATATAGGGGCATCCACCACTGAAATTAACGACGTAGGTACACTGATCTTAAAACCAATCTCGAAAGAACTATTGGAAGTCGTCATCAAAGCCGCTCGATCTACTTTGAGTATCAAAGGTGATACGATTGAGTACGATGCAGCATCGTTCAAAGTACCGCCCGGCTCTACGGTGGAAGATATGCTCCGGCGATTGCCGGGTATAGAAGTAGATGCCGATGGGAACATCAAGGCGCAAGGTCGCGACGTAAAACGGGTCTATGTGGACGGAAAAATGTTTTTTAGTGACGATCCTAAAGCAGCCACCAAGAACCTTGGGGCGGAGACGATCTCAAAAATACAGGTGTATAACGACAAATCGGAACAATCTAAACTGACTGGGGTGGACGATGGCAAAAAGGAAAAAGCCATGAATCTGGAACTCAAAGAAGAGTACAAAAAGGGCTCATTTGGCAAAATAACTGGAGCCGTGGGTACTGAAGAGCGGTGGGCAGGACGAGGAAATTACAACCGATTTAATACGAAAGAACAAATTTCTGTGATTGGATACGCTAATAATATCAATCAAACAGGTCTGAACTGGGAGGATTACGGAGAGTTTAAAGGCCAAAACACGTTTAACAACGATGATGCCGATTTTGGATTCAGTGGCGGCGGTGGCCGCATGTATTTTATGGGCGGCGATGACAGCGATATTCCATTTAGTAATTTTGATGGACGTGGATTCTCCGAAAACTACGGAGGGGGAGCCAACTATAATTTTGACAATAAAAAATCAAAGTTCAATACCAGTTACTTTTACAACCAAACAGAACTTCAACTGGATCAAATCGCCAATAGGCTAGGTATTTCAAAAGAAAACTCTTTCTCCAATACAGATACCACTTCTAAACTGGATTTTAGGGCTAATCATAGCATTAGTTCGAGGCTGGAACATGAAATAGACTCCAGCGATATCATCATCCTAAAACTCAGTACGCGTTTTAGCAATGGTGAAAACACAAATTTGCAAAACCAATTATTCTCTAACGCTGATAACAGCCCAGTAAACAGCCTTAACATAAACAATCGTACAGATTTGCAAAACTGGCGATTGGTGGGTTCAGGTATTTATAGGCATCGGTTTAAGAAAAAAGGCCGTTCATTTGCCGTCAGTGGAGGTTATAGTAACATCAATTCTGATGGAACTGACAATGTTTTTTCACTCAATCGTTTTTTTAATGCCACTACTATAAACGAGCAGATTAGTCAACTCAATAGCAACGAAAACTACTCTCAAGAAATTAAATCAAGTGCTTTATACACGGAATCATTCAAAAAAAGATGGTTTTCAGAAACTTTTTATAATTTCTCAAAGGGCACTAATGCCGTAAACCGCCAAGTAAAGGATCTGCAAAATAATGGTGAGCGCATCAATGATTTGAGTGTTTATTATGACAATGCAATTATGTACAACCGCTTGGGATCTAGTATGCGTTATTCGCACGAAGGGATCAATGTTTCTACTGGACTTGCTGCGCAACAGATTCAATTATTTGGTGCATCTTTTTCAGAAAAAGGCAAAATCCCATTGTCAAACCCCATTGATAATACTTATTTCAATATTGTGCCAAATATTGATATCAATTATGAAACCTCTAGCAATATCACCCTTAGCGGAGAGTATTCATATGGGGTAAGTATCCCAAGGCTTAATGATTTGCAGCCTGTTCAAAATGTGAGCAATCCAGCCTTTATCACGCTTGGAAACCCTGATTTGAAGCCCGAACGTTCACACAACTTAGGCGCTAATGTTAATTACTGGAACCAATCCTCTTTTTCAAGTTTTAATTTAGGAATGGATTTGGATTTTTTCGATCAACAGATCGTGTATAATCAAATATTAAGTTTCGATTCTTTGATCCGTACAACCACCATCCCCGTCAATGCCAGTGGGGGGAAGCGATTCAATACCTACATTTGGACTAATTTTCCTTTGATTAAGACCAAATTGACCATGAATTGCAACATCAGTTTGAATATCAGTGAAACACCAGCCTTTGTCAACAACGACTTGAATAATACAAACAACAAAGGATATCGAGTCAGTTTGGGCTGGAATGCAACGCCTAGCCCCAAGTTAATATTTGGCGCAGGCGTTAATGCCAATTTCAATGATATTAAGTACTCTATAAATGAAGATCTAGATCAGCACATAGAAAATTACGGCGCAAATGCCTCCATTAAATGGCAGTTTTTCTCTAAGTTTTTCTTAGAAAGCAATGTAAATTACTCGCTTTACAAAAACGACCGATTTGGATTTGATCGTGAATTTACCATTTTGAATGGTTCTGTTCGTCGACTATTCGGAAAAAACAACCGTATAGAGGCAAGGCTTGCCGCTTTCGACTTACTGAACCAACGCGTAACAGTAAGCCAGTACGGATCACAAAACTTTATAACCAATAACGTAGCTAATACATTGGCACGTTACTTTATGCTAAGTGTCAGTTACAACATGCGCGGTTACGAAAACAAAATCAAAAAGAATGACTGGTGGTAGATTTGTTAGGTCTGCTATTTGTAATTCATCATTACTAAACACCTTTAGGTACAAAAATATATGAAAAATTTATTAGTTTTGATCGCTTTGCTTTTTTTGGGGAAAATGAATGCCCAAAACGACGAAGGCGTGATTCGTTATTTGATCACACACAACTGGACCAAGAAAATGGCCGCTGTGGACTATATTTCCAAGCAACAAAAAGAACGTCAGGCTTACATGTGGGGCAATAGGTCGGAATGGAAATCCTACTGTAACATGTATTTTACTGCTACTGAGACCAAGTATGAAGAATCGGAAGAACAAGCAGAACCAGATGATGAAGGGTACTCTTGGAAAAAAGACCTGTACTTTGTGAAACGCAATTTTGCCAATCGCTCGATCATGGAAGGCATGGAATTGGCAGACAAAAAATACATCATAGAAGACTCTCTACGCTACCAAAACTGGAAAATCCTCAATGACATGAAAGAAGTGGCTGGCCATATTTGTATGAATGCATCGTGGGAAGATACCCTGAAAAAACAAAAAATTATTGCTTGGTTTGCCCTTGACATGCCTTTACAAGGCGGCCCTGAGCGACTGTGTGGACTGCCCGGTATGATTTTGGAGGCCATCTATAACGATGGTGCCATGACCGTTTCGGCAGATAAGATTGAGCAGAAAAAATTGACGACTGAATTGGCTCCGCCTAAAAAACTCAAAGGTAAAAAGGTAACAGAATCTGCATATTTTGCAGTACTGAAAGCATATATAGATGAAAAGACAAAAGAAGAGCGACCTTATTTTTGGGGGATGAGGTATTAGGGTTCTTCTGTAATAGTGCCAAGGAAAACTAAACACAAGAAATCAAAGGCGAAGCGAAATAACTTGGTATAAGTACTCAATCAATGACTTTTGTGATTGTTGAAGTTAGAGTCATCCGATGACTAACTGAGAGCCTGATTGCAGAAAAAGCCATCTGATGACTGAAGTCATCGGATGGCTAACCGAGCAAACCCCCAGAGCATAACTAAGTATTACTATCGCGCCACTGTTTTCACCAAAGTGCCAGATTTCAACGGCGTTTTAGATTCCATTCCATTCAAAATTGCCAATTCCTCCAGCCTTGTGGAGGGCATATTGTATTGAGTCATGGCCTCTCCAAAACTCATATCGCGGGTGAGGCGTTGAATCCGTATCCGCTCTGGTTTCCGCCCAAGTTTTTCCGGATCAGTGAGCATATTAAACCCTTGAGCCGTCGTTTCAAAAGTTCTAGCGTGCTGGTTGTATATATTAGCATAAGTCAAACCATGAAAAGCATAGATCAAGCCTCCGTATTCGATTAAGTGGGTCAATACCTTTACTGCGTTTTGGGCTTGCTGTTGCTGCCCTCCTTGTTGTTGTTGAGCGACTTGCTCTGATTCCATCACTAGACAATTCATCCCATTGTTTTTGGTACGCCTGCTATTGGCTACCCGCAACGAATACTGTTTTGTGGTATTTTGTGCCGCCTCATCTAGGGTTTTACCTGTTGCAAGGGTCATCAGCATCACTGCTTTCCCATCAGCAGAAGCCATCTGGAATTGGGTGGGAGAATTCTCATATTTCCAACCCTTGGGCACTGGAAACTGAAATTTCAACTCTGGGTGATAGAACATCTGATTTTCAACAAAACCTTGCTTGGGATCTTCTCCATAGACGATTCCATCAATCATTTGAAGGTATTCATCGCGACGCTCTTCAAATTTGCGAGTTTTCATCTTGGTTTGATATGAAGCTGCGAGGGCATCTACATTTTTTTCACGATCTACAGGGTTGGGGTGGGTAGATAGGAAGGTAGGTATATCGCCCGCTCCACCTTTGTCGCCGAGTCGCTTGAGTGTGCGGAAAAAATCGGCCATGTGGTGCGCATCGTAACCAATTTTAGTGGAGTATGATACGCCCAGTTTGTCTGATTCGGTTTCGTGATTGCGCCCAAATTTTAGAAATACCAAACCCATGCCTTGATTGGCAATATCAGCAAACTGAACCAACTCTGGCACAGCAATCAAACCAGCAATCAACCCGATCTGTCCCAATATCTGTCCTGTCTGCTGCCGAGCACCATGGCGAGCAGTCACGTGGCCAATTTCATGACCAAGTACACCAGCCAATTGTGCTTCACTATTAAAGTGAGCCATGATTCCCCTTGTAAAATAGACAAACCCTCCCGGTACAGCAAATGCATTTACCACTGGAGAGTCCACCACCTTAAATTGCCAAGGTAAGTTGGGGCGGTGGCTGATTTTGGCCATAGCCAATCCTTTGTCTGACAGAAATTTCTGCAATTTGGCATCATCATAGACCCCAAAAGAACCTTGGATGGATGGATCTGCTTCCTTTCCAAGGGAAATTTCCTGTTTGGTGGACATAAAAGAGAGCATTCTGCGCCCCGTAACTGGGTTTTTGGCACAAGTTGTGAAAGTCAGCATGACTATCAAACAACAAAAAAAGCGTAAAGTGAGATTTATCATATTCATTTTATTTAAATATTACTCAAAAAGTTCGTAATTGTCTATCATAGTCAGCGACAAAGTGTCAGTCAAAGTCTTAGCACAAGCCGCAGCATGGGGCAATTCGTATCGGAAAAAGAATTGCATAGTGTGTATTTTTCCTTCATAAAACACTTGACTTTGCTTAGAAAAATCCTTGGATTCAAGTGCTTTTTGTGCTACTAAGCCCATTTTTAGCCATTGCCAACTGATCACCACGTACGATGCCATTTCCATAAATATAGTCGCATCGGCGAGGTAGCGGATAAGTTCGCCTTTCTGGGTATGAGCCAGTAAGGATTGGAGGGTTTCATTGATCCGTCCCAGTTCTTTTTGAAGGGTAGCAGCATAGGGTTCTAATGCTGGATATTGCTTGGAATCGGCACAGGTTTCAAGCATGGTTGCTCCCAATAATTTTAAGGCAGCCCCATTTTCCATAATCACTTTACGACCCAATAAATCCAATGATTGGATACCAGTCGTGCCTTCATAGAGCGACATGATGCGCATATCGCGGTAATATTGTTGCAAAGGGAAATCCATGGTATAGCCATAGCCGCCCAGTATCTGCAAACCAAGCGATACGGAGCGGTTGGCTTGCTCTGCTGAATAGGTTTTGACAATCGGGGTTAATATTTCAAGCAAGAGCATGTTTTGCTTGTGTTCGTCGCCCGTAGTGATATGGGTCAAATCCATGAGTTTGTTGCATTCCATCGCTAGCGATAAGGCACCTTCTACAATGGCTTTTTGAGTAAAAAGCATCCTTTGTACGTCCGCATGTTCTATGATTGTCACGGCTGGCTTGGTTGGGTCTTTCTCTGTAGCATGACGACCTTGCTTGCGTTCATGGGCGTATTGCAAAGAGGCATAATAGGCAGCCATGGCAATGGAAGTAGCCGTTTGTCCAACGCCGATTCGGGCTTCATTCATCATCTGGAACATGTACTGTAGCCCTTTGTTGGGCTCTCCAACAAGGTAGCCCCTACAGTCGCCCTGATCGCCAAATGCCAAATGGGTGGTTGCATAAGCCTTTTGGCCTAATTTTTGGAAGTCACCCGCGCAAAATACATCATTATAGACCAATGTCCCATCCGGTTCAGGTCGAAATTTTGGAACAATAAATAAAGAAATGCCTTTCACACCCGGAGGCGCACCATCTATACGCGCTAAGGTAAGGTGTACGAAATTGTCGCAGGCCATGTGCTGGCCGCCAGAGATAAATATTTTATGTCCTTTTATGTCATAGTAATCCGAATCAGTAGGGGTAGCAGAAGTCGTAATATCGGTCAATGAACTACCGGCCTGTGGTTCCGTCAATGCCATAGTTCCTTGCCAACGACCATCAAACATGGATGGCGTGAATGTTTCTACCTGTGCTTTACTACCAAAAGTAGTGATCAGCCGCGCCGCGCCCGTGGTCAATGATATATATCCTTGAACCCCATTGTTGGCTGCTTGAAAAATATGGTGGCCTGCATTGTAAAGGCTTTCGGGGAGTTGCATACCACCGTGTTCAAAACTTACCGATCCATTGATCCAGCACTGCTCCGCAGCGTTTTGGATAATGGTTTTCAATTGCGGATGCGACCAAACGACCCCATTGCCTTCATAACGAATAGGTTGTTCGTCCATTTCTTTAAAAAATGGATACATATCGCGGTCGGCCAATGCCTTGGCCGAATCTATCAAGATTAGGGCCTGTTCTATGTCTAAATGGGCAAAATGCTCGTGTTTAAATAGGTCTTGAACTTGGTGAACCTCGAAAAGTAAGTAACGAAGATGCTCTATACTGGTGTAACGTGCCATGTTTGAATCAGTGGATATTTAATTAATCAGCGCGAATGTAATCCGAATTTTCCAATTCGAAGTATTTTGCGCCAAATTTACTTGAGTCAACTTTAAAAAATGACAAATACCCAGCCTACATTGCTTTGGCAACCTACTCCGGATAGCATTTTGAACAGCCATTTGCATCATTACATGCTTTGGCTTTCCAGCCAAAAACAACGGCACTTTGACGATTATGAATCATTGTGGCGGTGGTCTGTGGATGATGTTGGCGGCTTTTGGGAGTCCGTATGGGATTACTTTGAGGTGATATCGCATAGCCCATATCAACACGCTTTGCAAGGCAATGAAATGCCGAATGTCAAATGGTTTGAAGGGGCCACTTTAAACTATGCAGAACACATATTTAGGAAAAAAAATGACCGACACCCAGCCATTATTTATAAAGATGAGCGCAGTGAAATGGTAGAGATTTCATGGGCAACCCTCGAATCTCAAACGGCGGCTATGGCCAAGTTTTTGCAAGATTGTGATGTTAAAGCGGGTGATAGGGTAGCGGCTTTTTTGCCCAATTCACCCCATGCCATTGTTGCGGCCTTGGCATGTATGTCGGTGGGCGCCATTTGGTCAAGTTGTTCACCTGATTTTGGTGCAGCCTCGGTGGCCGACCGATTTGTGCAGATCAGTCCCAAGGTATTGATCGCGGTTGACGGATATGCTTATGGCGGGAAATTATTTGATAAAACTACTGTTGTCAATGAACTGTGCAGCCTTATTCCAAGCCTTGAACAGGTAGTATTCATTCCATTTCTAAGCGTAAATGCGGTATTAGAAACCAATATTAAGGTTATCTCTTGGGATACTATCATGAGCACAAAGGCAGAATCTTTACAATTTAAGCCTTTGCCGTTTGAACACCCTATTTGGATTTTGTACTCCTCCGGCACTACCGGAGTGCCAAAGGCCATCACACACTCGCATGGAGGTAACCTTTTGGAACACCTTAAATACGTACATTTTCACAATGATGTACACGAAGGCGACCGATTTTTTTGGTACTCAACTACAGGTTGGATGATGTGGAATTTTACACTTTCCACCTTATTGAGTGGTGCTACCATTGTTTTATATGATGGTAGTCCTGCCTATCCAGACATCAATGCACTTTGGGCGTTAGCGGCATCCCTACCCATTCACCATTTTGGTACAAGTGCGCCTTTTTTAGTGAGTTGTATGAAAGCGGGTATCGCTCCTGGTCGTGATTTTGATCTGTCCCATTTACGAAGCATTGGTTCTACTGGTTCGCCCTTACCCCCGGAGGCTTTTGCTTGGGTTTATGAGCAAATTAAGTGCGATGTATGGCTTAGTTCTATGGCAGGAGGTACCGATATATGTACGGCTTGGGTAGGAGGAAACCCATTATTGCCAGTATATCAAGGAGAAATACAGTGTCGGTGTCTCGGCACTGCCATGGAAAGTTGGGATGAGCAGGGCCTACCCGTAGCCGTGGGCGAAGTAGGGGAAATGGTTGTGACCAAACCGATGCCTTGTATGCCGGTTTTCTTTTGGAACGATACCGACGGTTCTAAATACAAAAATAGTTATTTTGAGCATTTTGAGGGTGTATGGCGACATGGCGATTGGATTCAAATAACGGAACGAAAGGGGGTAGTTATTTTAGGCAGGTCTGATGCAACCCTCAACCGACAAGGGGTTAGGATCGGAACCGCTGAAATTTACAGGGCTTTGGATCAAATACCAGAGATTAAAGATGCCTTAATTATCAATATAGAATACGCCGACGGCACGGATTGGATGCCTTTATTTGTGTTGCTCCAACCTGATCTGTTTTTAGACGACAACCTGCAAAAAAACATTAAAAATACTTTGCGCAATACTTACAGTCCCCGTCATGTGCCCGATGCAATTATTCCAGTGCCAGACATACCATATACTATATCTGGTAAAAAAATGGAAATGCCAGTTAAGAAAATAATGCAAGGTAAGCCCTTGGATAAGGCATTTAACAGCGATTCTATGCGCAATCCTCATATTATGGCCTTTTATATTCAGTTTAGGGATGAACATGGCTTGAAATCACCAGAAAAATAAGACCTTTGCACCCTAGAACACAACATTTATGAAATTACTACTCCCATTCTTTATATTTCTGACTTTATCGGCTTGCAAAAGCGAAGAGAACAAGTCTGACCCTGGGGCAGTTGCCCCTAAAAATACGCTCAATGCCAACAGCATAGAAGGTTTTATATTAAAGCCGTCTATATTGTCGGAACAAGTGACGGCTAGTGGGTCTTTAGTACCAGATGAAGAAACGGAACTCCATACTGAGGCATCGGGTAGGGTAGTGGTGATTCATTTGCCGGAGGGCAGATTGGTAAAAAAGGGAGACCTGCTTTTGAAGGTGTTTGATGAAGACCTTAAAACCCAGATCAAAAAAACTGAAACCCAGTTGCGTCAGGCCGAAATTACGGAACAGCGGCTTGGCGAATTACTGAAAGTGAAAGGCGTGAGCCAACAAGAATACGACTTAGCAGCCTTACAGGCTCAAACACTGAGATCTGAGATTGAGGTTTTGCGCATCAATATTTCAAAAACTGAATTGCGAGCACCATATGATGGCATTTTAGGCTTGCGCCGAATCAGCCCCGGAGCCTACGTCACCCCTGCTACGGCTATTACCACTTTACGCTCCGCTACGGCCTTGAAATTAGACTTTTCAGTCCCTGAACGCTATAGCCAAAATATAAAAATTGGCCAATCTATCACCTTCAAAACAGAAGGCAATGCCCAGACCCATCAAGCAAAAGTGAAAGCCACCGAGCAAAGCATTGATGCGGCATCACGAAATCTAATGGTTAGAGCGTCTGTGACCGATCCAAAAGGGTTGTTGCCTGGGGCTTTTGCGGAAGTTGCCTTATCAATTGGCAATAATACTGGAGCATTGATGATTCCCAGTCAAGCGATTATCCCGCAGGCCCGCGACAAAAAAGTCATCGTATCCAGAAATGGTAAAGCGCAGTTTATTACCGTTAAGACTGGGATTCGACAGGCTGGCCTGATCGAAGTAACAGAAGGGCTAATGTCTGGTGATACCATTGCGGTCACTGGTATCTTTTTCTTGCGGCCTGATTCACCATTGGTGTTTTCTAAGTTGGATTAATCCTTGATCCAAGCAGCGAATTCATGACCTTGTGCGTTCCGAGATCGGATTGATAAGGCAATAAAACTGTTTTTAGGGAGTATCTTTCTGCCTGAAAAAACAATGCTTTATAGATATTGAATTTATAAAAGCAGTTTCTTCGTCTTCGATTTCCTGAAAAAAAGTACCTTTGCGCCGTTTTTGCAGAGGATTCAAACAAATCCGTGCAAAAGCACACACATTTCTATTGAAACAAACGAGCATGAGTCAACGTGATAGCCTATTGGGCATCTTTTCTGTTATTTACCGTTGGAAAAAGTGGATTATCAATATTTGTTTGCTGGCTTTGGTCGGCAGCATCATTGCTACGCTTCTTTTGAAAAATTACTACGAGTCTTCCACTGTTTTTTATCCGGTCAATCCAAGGGTATCCAATCCCGAAATGATATTCGGTACTGCCGGAGAGGTGATGGATTATTTTGGTGGCGATCAAGATTTAGATCGAATCCTCGAACTTGCCTCTGGCGGCGAATTGGTTGATTTTATGATCCAACGTTTTCGCCTGCACGAGCATTACGATATTGACTCTACCTCTCAAAAAGGGCGTTTTTTTGTCAGGGAAGCATTCAGAAGCCATTATAAAGCCGAAAAAAATAAAAACGATGCGGTGGTTATCACTGTAGAGGATACCGATCCTGAATTGGCGGCTACTATGGCCAATGAAGCCCGTCTGTTTATAGACAGAACAGCACAACGTTTTATAAAAGAAAGCCAAGCCAAGATCCTCGCTACCTTCGATCTGGGTATTAAGCGCAAGATGTCGGAACTAAAGATTATTACCGATAGCCTAAGTCGCTTGCAATATCAGTATAATATATATAATCCTGGTACACAAGGCGAAAGATTGGGTTATAGCCTTTCTATTGCAGAGTCTGAAATTACCCGTAGCCGCGCCAAATTAGAGATTTTGCAGAATAATCCACTCGTGCCTCAAGACACAGTGGAGTTCATCAAAGCAAACCTACGTGCCTATGAACGAGAGCGGGAGTCATTGGTGGCACGTACAACTACAGGCGACAAACTAAACCTACAAAAATACAATGAAGCCTCGCCAACCATCACTGTTTTGAGCGATTTGCACTTTCAAGCCCGCAAACAGTTGAGTTATGATTTGGAGCGGTACAACCAAATACTTTCCACTTACAATTCTAAGATTTCTTTGATACATACTGTGGAAACCGCCAAAGTGCCTTATATAAAAAGCCGCCCCAAGCGCAGTATGCTCGTGGTCATATCTGTCATTGGAGCCTTACTTTTTTCTGTCATTGGAGCCCTGCTTTTCGAGGCTTACAAAGATATGGAGCAACAGTCCTAATGAATCCCATCTACTGAAGCATGTTAGGCATTCCTATTTCCCATCCTCAAAAATGGCACTACTGGATACTTTCGACACTGATTGTCGGGGGTATAGTGGGCAGTGTTGTCCAAGAGGCATTATGGCCTGCCGTATTGCCCGTTGCAGCATTGGTATTGTGGGTGGCTATCATTGATATTAAGAGTATTTTTTTCTTAATGCTGGCCTGTATTCCAATATCTATCGAATTTTATCTGCCCGGTAATTTAAGTACCGATCTTCCATCCGAGCCATTCATGTGGCTTCTCACCCTTTTGGGGGCTTTCTGGGTTTTACAAAATTGGAAAAGCATAGAATTTGGATTTATTAAACATCCAATTACCTTGGCCTTGTTTGCGCATTTGGCTTGGATGATCGTTTGCATGATCGGCTCCGAACAGTGGTTGCACTCCTTTAAGTTTTGCTTAGCCAAAGGTTGGTATGTCGCAGTATTTTACTTTTGGGCAGGGCGGATACTGAATACGGAGCAAGACCATAAAAAAATGTTGTGGTTCTTTTTTATTCCGTTGCTATTTGCCACGATTTGGGTGTTGATTAGGCATTCAAAATTAGATTTCTCTTTTGAAGGTGCTGGCTACGCCATGGGGCCATTCTTTAGAAATCACGTGATGTACGCCTGTTTGTTAGCGATATTTATCCCATTCCTGTGGTATGGCACCTATTGGTACAAACGCTGGTCTGCCCCTTGGCTCTTATTAGTTTTTGGAATTCTGGTACTGCTACTAGGGATTAATTTTGCTTATACCCGTGCAGCGTACGTGGCCCTTGTGGCCGCTATTGGCATTACTTATTTTGTCAGGTGGCGAAAAGTCAAATATGCGCTGCTTGCATTCGCAATAGTGGTTGGTATTTTTATCAATTTTGTGGCCACTAGTGACAATTGGCTCAAATTTACACCGAAATTTGAAAAAGCCGTCACCCACACTGAATTTACCAACTTACTAGAAGCCACTACCAAATTGGAAGATATTTCAACTATGGAGCGCGTATATCGTTGGGTAGCAGCCTCTTACATGGTCAGGGAGCACCCATACATGGGATATGGATCAGGTAATTTCTATTCGTTTTATAAAAATTATACCGTTTCTAGTTTTAAGACCTATGTAAGTGACAACCCTGAAATGTCAGGAATGCACAATTATTTTTTTATGACTACTGTAGAACAAGGGTTTCCTGGGCTGATATTCTTTTTAATATTTTGCCTCGTGGTCATATTATGGGGCGAACGCATATATCACCAAACGAATACAGCCAGTCAACGACGGACGTTACTGGCTGCTTTGCTATGTTTTTCGCTCATCAATCTTTTAATGTTGATGAATGACTTTGTAGAAACCGATAAAATCGGCTCCCTATTCTTTATTAGTGCGGCTATTATTGTAAATATTGACCTGAGTAATAAGAAAACTAAACTTTCTCAATCACAATAGCCGTAGCACCACCGCCGCCATTGCAGATGGCTGCAAGCCCTAGGGAGCCTCCTTTTAGTTGTAGCACATTGTTTAAGGTGGTGATGATCCTTGCACCAGATGCACCCAATGGATGCCCGAGGGATACCGCTCCACCAAATACATTTGTTTGGGCATGATCAATATCCATGACCTGCTCAAAAGCCATTGTTACTACTGAAAAGGCTTCGTTGACTTCAAAAAAGTCTATATCATTCTTAGTGACACCTGCCATTTTCAATGCCTTGGGTGCTGCTATAGTTGGAGAAGTGGTAAACCATTCTGGTGCCTGTTCCGCATCGGCGAATCCCCTGATTTTAGCAAGTGGCTTTAATCCAAGTCGTTTTACGGCAGATGCACTGGCTAAAATGATGGCTGCTGCGCCATCATTGATGGTGCTGGCATTGGCCGCTGTCACGGTTCCATCGGGTGAAAAAGCTGGCTTCAACGAGGCAATTTTATCAAACATCACCTTCTTATATTCTTCATCTTCTGTGATTCGTAACGGATCACCCTTGCGCTGTGGGATCAATACGGGCACTATTTCAGACTTAAAAAAGCCTTGTTCCGTAGCAAAAGCCGATCTTTTGTACGAATCTATGGCAAATGCATCCTGTGCTTCACGGCTAATGCCGTATTTTACAGCCGTAGCATCAGCACAAAAACCCATGGCTTTTTGATTATAAACATCGGTGAGTCCATCTTTGGAAAGCCCATCTACCAATTCGCCATTGCCAAATTTGTACCCCCACCGTGCATTGGGAATATAATAGGGTATTTGCGACATGTTTTCCATGCCCCCTGCCACTACGATGTCATTCATGCCCAACATAATGCTTTGGGCACCCAAAGTCACTGCTTTCATACCAGAGGCACATACCTTATTGATACCTGTACATGGTACATGATCGCCGATTCCGGCAAATCGAGCCGCTTGGCGAGCAGGTGCTTGGCCAAGGTTGGCACTGACTACATTGCCCATTAATACTTCGTTGACTTCTGCGGCATCAACTTTGGCCTCTAGTAGTGCGCCTTGAATAGCGGCTGCACCAAGTTGGGTAGCAGATAATCCGGATAGACTGCCGCCAAAACTACCAATGGGCGTGCGTACGGCAGCAATAATATATACTTCTTGCATAAAGTGGTGATGTTTGATTAGAGCCGCAAAGGTAATATTTCTTTGGGAACAGGTAAATAAAATAACCGACCTTTGCATAGCCTAAATGGCAGATTAAAGCGATTATATGATTAAATATATTTTTTTAATAATACTATTTGTGCCACTTTTTGCAACTGCACAAAGCCCATATAGGTTAAATACCAAAAGGGAATTATCCATTTTTGGTGGCGCAACGCTTGGGTTGGGCGGTGCGTATTTGCTCCAACGACAGCATCAGCCTTTTACAGCATCAGAAATTAATACCCTTCGGGTCAGCGATATACCACGATTTGACCGGTTTTCTGTCAACTATTTTTCACATTCTGCTAAAAAAGCCAGCGATTGGATCTTGATATCGTCTTTGGTAGCACCGACCTTATTATTATTGGATAAGCATGCAAGAAAAGATGCCTTGAAAATAGGCGTTATTGGCGCAGAAACCCTATTGTGTAACCTAGCCTTGGTAGGCCTAACCAAAGAACTGACGCGCCGATCTAGGCCATTGACCTATAATCCCAACGCACCCTTGGCGTTGAAATTGGAAAAAGATGCAAGGCAGTCATTTTTTTCGGGGCATACTTCCTTGACGGCAGCAGCAACTTTTGCCACGGCATCTATCTGGACTAGTTATCATCCAGATGCTAGGTTGAATCCTTATGTTTGGGGAGTGGCAGCAGTGATTCCAGCCACAGTGGCCTGTTTACGTGTCAGGGCTGGAAAGCACTTTCTTTCCGATGTTATTGCTGGTTTTGCTATAGGTGCGGCTAGTGGTTGGCTGATTCCTAGGTGGCACCGATTTAATTGACTTGGGTAAACGCTAGATCTTTGGTAGCACCCAGTGCACGATAATGCAACTGTGTTTTATCACATTTCAAAACCAAGTTACATTGGGTGTCTTGACCTATCTCTATAAAACACCATCCATCGCTGGTGTCGGCACCTTCTATTTTACAAGCGGCATTGCTGCAAGTTGCATCGGCTTCTATAGACGTTTCGAGCGTAGGTTGACCATTGTTTTGGTGCAACATTCTATTCCCAATCACCTCTATGATGTAGTTTGGATCTTGATTGCTTTGCCATTTTCCCTGCAAAACCTTGAGCAAATCTGCGTTGTCAGGTTCTGACTTTATCATTTCAGTATCTTTTTTCTCAGTCTGATTTTCTGGTGTTTTTATATTTCCTTTACAGGCTACCAAGGTAATACAAAGTGCAATGAAATAAATGTTAAGTGATCGAATCATAATTAATTGAGGCTTAGGTAAAGTAGCAAAAAATATAATAGAGAATTAATAAACTTACGCCATTCAAACCACCGACAATCAAATTTGTTGTCGAATTGATGTTGATATTTTGTACTTTTGCGAAATTTTTTAAAAAAACTATTTTTAATTGTTTAATAATCAATATTTTATGAAAAAATTAATTTTTTCAGTATTCGTATCATGTCTATTGCTTGCTGGTTGCAAATCAGATGGAGACAATAAATCAAATTCTAAGAAAGCGACTGGATTGGTCGCCCAATTAGCAGGCAACTGGGTCACGTTAGGCGTTTGTCAGACTATTGGAGAATATGGCTCAGTCATTGAGGCCACCAATAATACCCATGTACCGTTTTCGTACGCACTGGCATTTGATGTGAATACACCGGATCAAGTGGTGTGTTACAACGGGGTTAAATCATGGCAACTACCTATTAATGTAGTCAAAGATACTATAGAAATGGTGGGTGCTAAAGATGGCAAATCTATCTTTTTGGTCGTTGAAAATGGTGGCCAAGATAAGGTAATGACCATGTTTGATGGTACCACTGATCCCGCACAAATGGATGTGTTTACCAAGTCCAACGCCATGAATACACCTCCAAGCGAAGCCTTTAAACTGGCATTGAATTATAATTTGCTGGGACAAAACTATACTTCTATTTCAAAATCAAATGCCAAGCCAGAAGTCATGTTTTATCCAAATGGAATTATTAAGGGAATTGACCCTTACAACCACTACGAAATCTGTGCTGGTGGCGATTGTTTTCTCGGTGGCGGTGCATTTGATGTGATTGAACTATCCAATACCTCCGATGCTTCTAAGCCACTGAAGAATTTTGGTTTCAAGTTCAGTACCACCAATGATACGCTTACCTTGTACAATCTTGAAAATACGACCAACCTTGAGAAGGGCTTACACAAGACCATAGGCGCGGCATATGTATTGGCCAAGAAAAAAGCACCTGCGAAAGAGGCATCTAAAAAGTAAATTTTTTTTATAAATATTCTTTTGGCCCGTACGGTGTTTTGCACTGTACGGGCTGTTTTTGCAGGGCATTAAGAAGCATATTGGATGAATCCCCGCCGATCAACCCAAAAATGTCTCAATCCGTCTAAGTTTCAGTATTAGTAACGATATTCCCGAATAATGTTGCATTTTTGCGACCTTTAAGTACTAATCATATTATTTCGATGGATCAATTTTTACACACTACCACACATCGCTTACGTTATCAACTGACTATAACCTTGTCTTGCTTAATCGTAGCGTCAGCATTTGCACAAAAAATCAATACCGATCACCTCAAACACATTAATCTCCGAAATATTGGCCCTGGAGCCATGTCGGGCAGGGTTACAGCCATAGCCTGCGATCCACAGCACGATGAAACCATCTATATTGGAGCCGCCTCTGGCGGCGTTTGGCGGTCTAAGAGCGGTGGCACTCACTGGGAACCTATCTTTGAAAAAGCCGCTACCCAAGGCATAGGCTCTATTGCTATTAGCCAACACAATCCCGATGAAATCTGGGTAGGTACAGGAGAAGGAAACCCGCGAAATTCTCAAAATTTTGGCCAAGGCATCTTCAAAACCATCAACGGAGGCAAAGATTGGGTTTGTATGGGACTTCAAAACACCCACACCGTCAATCGTGTCATTTTGCACCGTGACAACCCTAACGTTGTCTGGGCAGCATCCTTGGGATCGGCTTATGGCCCCAATGAAGATCGGGGCGTTTTCAAAAGCAGCGATGGCGGCAAAACATGGAAAAAATCCTTGTACGTCAATGACCTAACGGGTTGCGCCGAATTGATCGTGGATCCTGAAAATCCAAATAAACTATTTGCCGCCATGTGGGAATACCGCCGCTGGCCTTGGTTTTTCAAATCAGGTGGCAAAGGATCTGGTCTTTATGTATCTTATGATGGGGGCGATACTTGGGAAAAGAGAACCGAAAAGGATGGGTTGCCTGAGGGCGACTTGGGTCGTATGGGTTTGGCCGTTTCGGCCTCCAATCCCGATGTAGTCTATGCCTTGGTAGAAGCCAAAGAAAATGCCTTGTATAAAAGTACAGATGGAGGGCGCAAATGGAAGCAAATGGCCACGAAAGGCATGGGTGACCGTCCATTTTACTATTCAGAAATATATGTAGATCCCAAAAACGAAAACCGGGTTTATTCTATTCACACTGTCATCACTAAAAGTGAAGACGGTGGAAAAACTTTTGATACTTGGGCTGGATGGACCATTCACGTAGATCACCACGCCTTTTGGATCAATCCCAACAATCCCGATCACATCATCAATGGCAATGATGGTGGTGTCAATATTACTTTAGATCAAGGCAAGACTTGGCGGTTTGCTGAAAATATACCTGTAGGCCAATTTTACCACGTTGAAACCGACAATGAGTGGCCTTATAATGTCTATGGAGGTTTGCAAGACAATGGCTCTTGGGTAGGCCCCTCTTCTGTCTGGAAATCTGGAGGCATCCGCAACTCTGACTGGCAAGAACTATACTTTGGTGATGGATTTGAAACCATGCCCCGGAAAGACGATCCACGGTACGTATATGCGATGTCTCAAGGTGGAGAATTAGGTTTGGTAGATCGTAAAACTGGTGAAACCAAGTATTTGAAGCCACTCCATCCCGATGGGAAAACCTATTTGCGGTTCAACTGGAATTCCGCCTTGTCTCAAGATCCGTTTTTGCCACATGGTATCTATTTTGGATCACAGTTTTTACATTACTCAAGCGATTTAGGTCAAAATTGGCAAATCATATCACCCGATTTGACGACCAATGATACCTCCAAAATGCACCAAGATATTTCTGGAGGACTCACTTTTGATGCCACCAACGCCGAAAATCACTGCACCATCATAGCCTTAGCACCTTCACCTGTCCAAAAGGGTCTTGTTTGGGCTGGTACAGATGATGGTAATGTACAACTGACACAAGATGGCGGTAAAACTTGGACAAATTTCGCATCTAAGTTGCCCGGCGCACCTGAAAAAGCATGGATTCCAGCCATTGAAGCCTCTTCTAAAAATGCAGGCGAAGCCTTTGTGGTCTTGAATAATTACCGCCAAAACGATTGGCAGCCCTACTTATACCACACCAAAGATTTTGGCAATTCGTGGAAACGTATAGCCTCTGGCAAACAAATGTCAGGCTTCTGTATTTCGGTTGTACAAGATACGGAAGTGCCCAATCTTATTTTCTTAGGCACAGAACATGGATTATATGTCTCTTTTGACTATGGTGACAACTGGACTCAGTGGCCAGGAGAGTCTTTTCCTGCTGTTCCTATTTATGATATGAAAATCCAACAGCGCGATGGCGATTTGGTATTGGCTACCTTTGGTCGTGGCATGTGGATATTGGACAACCTTTCTACCCTCCGCGATATTGCTCGTTCTGGGGTAGGTTTGTTGGATACTCCTTTTAAATTATTCCCTGCCCAACCGGGCATTTTAGCCGAATATCGCTCTTATGATGGCACTCGTTTTGCTGGAAATGCAATCTATGAAGGTGACAACAAGGGTACTTCAGTGAGCATCCCTGTATGGGTGAAACCCGGCTATAAAAAACCAGATACCGAGAAAAAAGACGATAAAAAGGACGACAAGAAGGAAGATAAGCAAGCAAATAAAAAAGAGGACAAAAAAGACGATGCCGCCAAGCCTGCCGGTGGAAAACCGAAAAAGGAAAAGGCCACGATCACGGTACTCTCTATGCAGGGTGACACCTTACGTCGATTCAAAACCGAGTTAGATACAGCCTTCACGAGCATCAATTGGTGGATGGATACCAAAGGTATCCGTTTCCCAAGCAAAAACGAGCCAGATAAAGAGCAATTAGAACCCGGTGGAGGTCCAAGTGTGCTTCCGGGCGAGTATTGGGTAAAGGTTAAATACCTCGATTTAAAAGATTCTGTCAAAGTAACGGTCATCGATGATCCACGCTTAAACATAAAGGCTTCCGACAGGCAAGACCGAAATGATGCTATCAGAGATATGTACAAGACCATAGAAAAAGGTACGACTGCTTATAATCGGCTCAAAGAAGCCGAGAAAACCATCAAATTGGTCGAAGATCAGTTTGTCAATGTGCCTGATAGTACTAAAAAAGAGGTTGTCAAATTAGGTGGTTCTCTCCGCGATAGCATCAGTAACTTAAAAGAGTTATTTTTTCAACACAAAGAGGTAAAAGGCATTCAGCGCAGTTCTAAAAACCTTAATTCATACTTTTGGCGGGCGACGGGCTACATTGAAGGAAATATAGCTGCCCCCAACGCCAATGCACAAGTGGCCATCAAGCACGCCAAAGATGAAACTGAATTGTTATTGCAAAAAATAAATACTTTTTTCGATACCAATTGGAAGGATTATCGCACAAAAGCAGAAGCCATTCGGTATTCTTTGTTCAAGGATTGATAAATATTTCATTTTATTCCGCACATAACGAAGATCCTTTCTATCTTGGCCGCCGAAAACATTGAATTATTCTAAAATTTTTATCGAAACGTCAACCTTTTACATTCTATGGCAAATTTATGGGTGAAAAAACCCTTATCACAACTATTGGCCTCTGCCGACGACTCTGAAAAAGGGTTGAAACGCACGCTGGGCATGTGGAATCTTATTGCACTTGGTATTGGTGCTATTATTGGTGCTGGACTATTTGTTCGCACTGCCGCTGCTGCCGCTGAGGCTGCTGGCCCCGCCGTGACTCTTTCTTTCGTTGTAGCCGCCATTGGGTGCGCTTTTGCTGGCCTTTGCTACGCAGAATTCGCAGCCATGATACCCATTGCGGGCAGTGCTTACACTTATGCTTATGCTACTATGGGCGAATTGGTCGCTTGGATCATTGGCTGGGCGCTCATTATGGAGTATGCCTTGGGTGCCGCTACGGTATCCATTGCTTGGTCTGAATACCTTAATAAACTCTGCGGGGGGACTATTCCCCATGCCTGGTGTCACTCGCCTATGGAAGGCGGTATCATCAATGCCCCAGCCTTGGTTATCCTGTTGCTCTTGACGATGGTCTTGATCAAAGGTACCCAAGAATCGGCTCGTTTGAATGCCGTAATCGTATTCATTAAAGTAGCCATTGTATTGATTTTCATTGCAGTGGGTTTTCAATTTATTGACCCAGCCAACCACATGCCTTACTTTATCCCGGAAGGAACACCCAATGTATTGGGGACTGACGGAAAAGTGTTGATTGACTATTCGTCTTTCTTCCGACATGGATATGGTGGTGTCGTTGGAGGGGCTGCGATTGTCTTTTTCGCATTTATCGGTTTTGATGCGGTTTCAACGGCTGCGCAGGAAGCAAAGAAACCTGAGCGCGACATGCCTATAGGCATCCTTGGCTCTTTGGCAGTTTGTACCGTTTTATACATCCTTTTCTCGCACGTGCTTACAGGTGTCAGCAACTGGACTGAATTTGCAGATCCAACCAAAGGACGTGAAGCCTCTGTGGCTTATGCAATTCAGAACCACATGCCCGGCTACGAATGGCTTGGAACTGGGGTAACGATTGCGATTTTGGCTGGTTTTTCTTCTGTTATCTTGGTTATGTTGTTGGGTCAGAGTCGTGTATTCTACTCTATGGCCAACGATGGTTTGATCCCTAAAGTATTTGCAGAACTACACCCTCGTTTCCGCACGCCTTACAAGTCCAACTGGATTCTGTTCGTATTTGTAGGCTTATTTGCTGCCTTTATTCCCGGTAGTGTAGCGGGCGATCTTACCTCCTTTGGTACCTTGTTGGCCTTTGTATTGGTGAGTGCTGGCGTACTCGTTATGCGCCGTTCCAATCCAAATCAACATCGCCCATTCCGTACCCCATTGGTACCATTGGTGCCTATTTTGGGTATTGTGGTTTGTGGTGGCATGATCATAGCCATTGACCCATTTACCTTGAAGGCGGCTTTGGGTTGGATGGTATTGGGTCTTTTGGTGTATTTTGGGTACAGCCAAAAACATAGTAAGTTGCAGAAATAACGTTTTGCACTTTTTATATTTGAACATAAAAAAAACGGAGTAGCGTGTTGCTGCTCCGTTTTTTTTATGTCTTTAGGCTTAATACACTACAACCCTTACCAATCCCCACTTCACGCCATTAAAACACCGCAATATATAGTTTCCTGATGCCATTCCTTGAGGTAAGGCCAATGTGGCTTTGTAGTCAATCATCGTTGGAGGGCTGGTTGCGATCACGATGCCAAGCATATCCATGATCTCAGTATTGAGTAGCGGCGATTTAGATTCCAGTGATTCAATATAGATCTGGTCACCAGCCGAAACTAGGGTAGGATAGACTTTAAAGGTTGTAGAGCCAAGATCTAAAGTCGCGCTTGGCGCAGAGACCGTTGCGCAACGGGTAGTGGTGCATCCAAGCCCATCAGTAACGGTACAGCAGTACTCTCCCGCTAAGAGATTGAATATATTTTGAGTGGTAGCACCTGTATTCCAAAGAAAAGACAAGGCTCCATTGCCACCTATCACACTTAAATAAATATCACCGTCTGGTATATTAGTACCCGTGCTATTGGTTACGATGGTCGTTGTTATGAGTGGCGGCAGTGGTTCTGTAATAGTAATAGGCAATTGACTATTGTAGTATGTATCTGAGCAATTGGTGGCATCGTCAGTGACACTCAATAAAGGAATAGGTAATGGGAACGCACTGGTAACAAGGATACAAGTATCATTGGTTGAAATAATTTGACCATTTAGTACCCAAGAAAAGATAGGTTCTGTGGCATTGGTATGGGCAACAAACGTCAGCGCAATACTTAAACCTAGTCCACAGGGACTTACATTTTTGCCTGTACCAGTTACATTCACTTGCAGGTCACCACCACCCAATATTAATATACTAAAGTCTTCTTTACAGCCCCTGGCATCGGTTGCGGTGACTGACCAAGTGCCAGAATCACTAAAATTATGCATAGCCGTAGTCACTCCATCTTGCCATACATAAGTGAATGGAGCGAGTCCATTGCTCATTGACAATGTTGCTTTACCAAGGCTTAAATCACAACCAATATTTTGTACGCCAATAAAATCACCTTCCAAAGCATCAGGTTCTGTGATTGTAAAGGTATCTATCTCCACGTAACCACTGCTACCCGTCACTGTGACGTAATGTTGGCCAGCAGGTAGGTTGAATTCCATGTTAAAATTGTTCTGGACATATGACCAAGCATAAAACAATCCTGACTGATCGCCATAAACACTTACACCTGCTATACCCGTACTGTCTCCATGACATTTGGGGTTTACTTGCATGTTTTTTACCACCGTAAATGGAGCAGCAGAAGGCCCTCCATAAGTAAAACGCAGTTGATAGTTTTGGCCTTGATTATTCTGGATCATTTCGGTTTCTGGCACAAAATCATTGCCTAGTGTATCTACTTCTGCCCTGAAAAAAAGTTCTATTACATAAGTTTGGCTAATGACGAGCCCAGCGGTCAAGTCGGTATCAACATTGGCCCTTCTATACCTTGTAGTATATGGGCCCACTGCCGTGTTATACGCCTCTGGAAGATCGAGTATCGTCCATCCAGCACCTGATTGTCCCACTTTAAATATTCTATAATGAAGTGCAACTGCTGTGACATTGTTTTCGCAACTTTCCCAAGTAATAGAACGGCTATTTTTCAGAAAAAGAGTTCTCACCGTACCAAAGTCGGTATTTTGATACCTGTTGCCGAAAGAACAATCTGCAACATTAAAACTATCTATACTTCCATTGATACTGAATGACACTCCAGTAGAGCAACCGCCAATAAAATCATAACCGCATGATATGCAATTATTTATATATAAAAATTGTAATAAGATTAAAGTAAAACCGGTTTGGTAACAATGCTTCATGCAAAAAAATGGTTAGGTTTGACTACGATTTTTGAGTAATATTGATAAAAAACAAAGTAATAAGTACAAAGATATTGCCAAACGTGCAATATCTTTATGGCATCGAAAAAATAAATTATGCAGGCACATCAACTATTAGTCCAGCGAACGGCACATTACTACACCTTGGGTACTGTTGGTGTTCATGTCAAACAACTTTGGATTGTGTGTCACGGTTATGCTCAGTTGGCTGATGAATTCTTGGAGTGTTTTCGTTCCATTGACGATGGTTCTCGGCTTATTATAGCACCCGAAGGCATGAATTATTTCTATAAAAAAGGGTTTAGTGGCCCTGTTGGTGCCAATTGGATGACTCGCCACAAAAGGGAGGAAGCGATTGTGGATTACTCCAATTATCTACAGAATCTTCTGGATTTATATAGAACCCAACTCGATTCCGATGTCAGGGTTGTAATCCTTGGATTCTCCCAAGGTACTGCCACCGTGTGCCGTTGGGTGATGGCTAAAAATCCAGCATTTCAAGACCTCATGTTATGGGCAGGTTTGCCTCCCGAAGACATAGATTACGCTGGTCAAAAAGAGTACCTGAAAAACAAAAATCTATATCTCCTTTATGGGACAAACGATCCGTTTTTGACCCCCGACAGGATGTCAGTTGTGTCGGAAATAGAACAAAAAAATGGAATTGATTTCAGTGAAACGCCTTTTGAAGGTGGCCATGAAATTTCGGAGGAAGCATTGCAAAAAATTATTGCTCAACTGAACTAAGAAGCCGCTCCTAACCTATAACTTTCGAATCGTCATACCCAACGGAAATGGTTCAGAAAGCATCCCCACTATATCATTGAACACATGATCGTCTCGCTGAAAATCGGCTTCGCCCAACTCTAGTACAACGACTGGCGTTTCGGTCTCCGTTTTTAAGTATTCAAAATAAGCCCCTTGTATCTCTTCTAAATAAATAGACGAAATATTGCGCTCTATATCGCGACCCCGACGTTTTATATGCTCCAAGAGCACCTCCACTGGACGGTGCAGATATATTAAAATATCGGGCTTCGGAAAGGTGGCATTCAAGATCGTAAACAACCGATGAAATAGCCTGAACTCTTCTTCGCTTAGGTTGTTTTTCGCAAAAAGCAAGGTTTTTACAAAAAAATAGTCTGCTACAGTGGTTGTTCTGAATAAGTCTGGTTGTGCAAAATGCTCCAAGAGTTGTTTATGTCGCTCTGTCATAAAAAACAACTCTACTGGAAACGCATAGCGTTCGGGTTGTTCATAAAATGGGGGCAAAAAGGGATTGTCGGTAAATTGTTCCAAAATAAGAGAACAGCCCAAATGACCGACCAAGCGGTTACATAGGGTGGTTTTACCAGCGCCGATATTGCCTTCTATGGCAATGAATTGATAGGGTATCACAGTTTTTTACTTTCGCTTCCGCTTTTTATAACTATCTAGTACAAAAGAGCCCAACCCTTGCAATGATGAGTAAAATGCTTTACCATCGTTTGCCTGAGTGAAGGCTTCCACAAAGCGCACAAGATACGGGTCTCTAGCGATCATAAAAGTAGTAATTGGAATATCTAGTTTTTTACATCGCAAAGCGAGGTTCATACAGCGGTTGATGATCTTCCGATCTAGGCCAAATGAGTTTTTGTAATAGTTTTTTCCAATTTTAAGGCAGGTAGGTTTCCCATCCGTGATCATGAAGATCTGTTTGTTTGGATTTCGGCGTTTTTTAAGCAAATCCATCGCCAATTCTAGCCCAGATACCGTATTGGTATGGTAAGGCCCCACTTGAAGATAAGGAATTTCCTTGAGTTCGATCGGCCAAGCATCGTCTCCAAATACAATAATATCAAGCGTATCTTTTGGGAATCTGGTTTTAATGAACTCTGCCAGAGCGAGGGCAACTTTTTTTGCGGGTGTGATTCGATCCTCGCCATACAATATCATAGAGTGGGAAATATCAATCATCAACACCGAGGACATTTGGCTCTGATAAAAGGTTTCGTGCACCTCAATATCGTCTTGGGTTAGGTTAAACTCATCAATACCGTGGTTGATATAAGCATTGCGAAGGCTATTGGTGACGGCCATTTGTTCGAGACTATCCCCAAACTCATAAGGCTTCACATCGGAAGTATATTCATCGCCGCGCCCAATCAGTCCAGTATTATGCTTCCCGCTTTTGGCCTTTTTAAGGTCGCCAAATATATCATCGAGGCTTTTTTGCCGAAGGCTAATCTCTAGTTTTGAACTTGGGCGTACTCCACCATTGTCGCCATCGCGGCGCAAATACCCTTGTTCTTCCAAATCGCGGATAAAATCGCCCATTCCATACTCATCAGTGGTCAATTTGTACTCCCTATCCAATTCATTGAGCCACGACAATGCTTCCGATACATTGCCTGATGTATAGAGCATTAGTTCCTGAAAAATTTTGAACAAGCGATCAAATGTACTTTGATTCGGATCAGCCGTATAATCTGTAAAACGAAAACCTATCATGATTGTAAAAAGTAGTGGGAAAGCGCAATAATTGCCACCCTCCCACTAATAACAGTAATTTCTACAATTGGTTTTGAAATTTTGTTTACTCTTTCGCCTTTTCGTAAGCCGATTTAGTAGCGTTCCAAATATATCGCAAGGTGCGGATTGATTCCTGTTCCTTTTTTCCCTTTAACTTTTGCAACACTGCTTGCTCAAATATAATATCGGGCAACAATTGGTCAGTCACTTCCAATTTGGTTTTAATTGTTTTGATCTCTTTGAAAGATTCTGGTCGCTGCTCTTTTTCTCCTTCGCGATTCAGTTCAAAACTACCTACCTCTTTCCGGTTAAAAGGATCAAACAACAACCATTTTTGAGTAGTGATACCTGCACCATACCATGATTCTTTGATTGAAATGAATGTTTTTTGGGCGATCATTTGAAAACCAAAGTATTCTGGTTGGTATTCGCCCGGTGCGCCCTCATGAAATTTGTAAAAGATAGATTTCTTTTTCCAACCCTTGGGTGTTTTTTCCAACCTCGCGAAATTGAACATATAGCCCTCTACCGTAAATAGGATCCATGCTTCTTGTACATCGCCAACTTTGCGCATGAGTATGGTGTCAACATTACTGAACAAGCCACCTTCGGCATCGGTTCCAAATATTTTTCCGTATTCAGTGGTGCGAGGCAATACCCAAAACTTGTCCGATTTGGAGTATTTAGCCCCAAGCATTTCTTTCAAAAAACTCGTGGCATCAGGAGTTTTTAGATACTCTGACTGTGCTTGCATGAAGCATGGCAAGGCTAAAAAAGCAATAATAAGGTATTTCATTTTATATGATGTTTTATTAATTTATGCGTTACTTAACTAAGGTTGCAAACCCCTTATATTCTAATTTTTCTCCCCTTGGCCCAGTAAAACTACAATGATACACATACACGCCAGCCGCAGACATGCCTCCCTTGTTTAGTTGTCGTCCATTCCACTCTTCCACAGGATTGTTTGTTTCGAATACCATTTCTCCCCAACGATTCCAAATAGTCATTTGAAATTGGGTAACGCCCTCTAAAATTCCTTTGCCTAGGAACCCATCATTGGTGCCATCCGCATTGGGCGTAAACGCATTGGGCATATACCATCGTATTTCGGGACGAATATCCAGAACTTTACTCATCGAATCCTGACAACCTTCAGGATGGGTAACAATTAGTCTTACCGTCACCTTTCCCGTATCTGGGAATGAAAACGTAGGATTTCGTACCGTCGTACTTCCATACTTGTCAAAAGTCCAGTTCCACCGATCGGCCAACACTGAAAGATCTGTGAATTTAACGGTATTATTGAATTGACTCAATAAACTATCTGGATCACAACTAAAATTGGCCGTTGGTGAAGGCTCTATACGGATCAATCGAGGAAAAGTATCGGATATAAAGCACCCTAAAGGGGAAGTAATGGCCACGCTGACATCATATGTACCCACTTCATTATATACATGGCTAGGGCTTATTACACCACTTAGGGTATCACCATCACCAAAATTCCAGACAATATAGTAATTTTCATCTAAAGGAGAAGAGAGGTTATCAAAGAATATTTCTCCGGGCGCACAACCAATATAACTGTTGGGTCTAATAATAATGTAGGGGGGAACAGGGAAATATGGAATAATTTTTTGCTTTTCCGCTACACATCTGTTTTTATCAGATACTGTCAGTTTCACAGGGTGATTTCCGGGGTATGGATAAGTAAATAAAGGGTCAGTCAGTGCTGATTCACCGTTGGGTACCCCAAACCGCCATTTCCAGCGATTAACGATTCCGTCTCCGCTCGATAAATCCGTAAATGTGACGGGACCTGCTACACAAGTATCGTAGTCAAACTCAAAATCAGCATTGACTCCTGGGAAAATATTGACAAAGATATAGGCCGTATCTCCACATGCCGATCCTGGGTTGAGTAACAAAGTGCCAGTGTAAAAGCCCGTATCAGGAAATGTTACGGTGGCATCCCAGTTTTGGGTATTAGTATAACTCATTCCATTTTTCAAGTCAAAAGTCCATTTAAATTCGTCAATAAACTGCTGTTGCACACTTTCGTTCACAAAAGTTACCGTTTTATTGCCGCAAGAACTTTTTACGTATCGCTTAGGTCCAAGTATGGTATCTTCCTTGATATTGGCTAATACGGTGGGCATACAATCTGCCACATTAAACTGAAAATCACGGCGCACGGTTGAGAGCAGTTGCCCATTTCGGAATTCGTCCACGCATACGCCCACCACAAACTGCCCCAAAAGATTGGGGCTTCCACTAATAAATCCATTTGTAGGATTGATGGACACTTGGGGATTGCCACCCATTGGATTGCCCGGACTAAAAGTAGGCACATCAAATGGTACATTATCAAATGGTGGTGCACAGGGTGGGGTAGGGATAGCACCTTCACAACCAAATAAATCTGGGGAAACCAATATTTTTCCACCGCCCGCAAATGGGCTGCAAAATTTATACACCAAAAGATCACCATCACTGTCTATAGCGGAGTGGTCAAAGTCTATAGGGAAATTATTGCAGATGATAATCGGAGGAAAATTCGTATAAACAGGGCTATCGTTGTTCCCAGCCATTGCTTGTGGATTCAACTCCACCGAGTAAGTGGCTCCTATATCGCCGGGATTGACCACATTTGTAATGGTCACATTGCGACAGCAACGCTGATACACAATAAAATAACTCTGGTTGGTCAGCACAGGTAACACCTTTTCAAAAATATAGGTAGCCTGCTGTACACAAACGGGAGGCAATGATGAGACGCACTCCGGAGGAATGGGTGACAAATTGGATTGGTTGCTGATCTGGACATTGAAGGCTTCTTCCAATGAATTATTAAAATAAGACCCTTTGTATATAGCCATCTCAGCCGGATTATCAAAATCAGCACCACCGTTAGAATTACAATCACGGTAGATTTTCATGGTGAAACGCCAGCGTTTGGCCGTGCTGCCAACATCGCCTAAGTACTCGTAAGTGATTTCACCCCCGATAATATGCTTTGCATAAGTGTAGTCAGGCAATAAAAAAGCACAAAAAAGCACTAAAAAGTAAGAATAACGTGAGGTATTCATAATAATTAAATCATTTATCGGTTAGAATGAACACTATATCTGTAAAATAACAGATTTTTGCATCCCCAAAAGTACAACTACAAACGTAATATTAAAGTCAATTGTTGAGTATGTTCTTGCTACGTGACGACATTTATGAGATTGTCCGCATTATTAATGATGGCGGCATCATTTGTTACCCCACTGATACCATCTGGGGAGTAGGCTGCGATGCTACTAATTCAGAAGCCATTGCCAAGGTTTCAGCCCTAAAAGGCCGTCCACCGGAGAAAGGTTACGTTGTTTTAGTTTCAAGCATCGAAATGCTGAAACAATATGTAGTAAAGGTACATCCACGTATTGAAACCCTGCTTTCATTTCATACCCGACCCTTGTCTGTGGTGTTTGACAAGACCATTGGGTTGCCTCCTTCTGCCAAAGCACCAGATGGTTCAGTGGCCTTCAGGGTTACTCGAGATGAATTTTGTTGTGCCTTGATCAATGAATTGGGCAAACCTTTAATTAGTACCTCTGCCAATATTTCTGGAGAGCCTTACCCGCCCACCTTTGGGGGGGTGAGTAGTGATATACTTGGTCAGGTCAATTATGTGGTGAAGCATCGCCAAGATGATAAAGAGCCTGGCGAACCCTCGGCCATTGCAAAACTTGATCGGCACAATGAACTGGAGTTTTTAAGGGATTAAAGACAATACGGGTTCTCTTCTCTTTTACTAACGCAAAAGCACCTGTCAGCGTTGGGCTGGCAGGTGCTTTTATATTTTTCGTTTTGTCCTAGCCTATTTCACGAATAGTTCAAACTCAACACGACGGTTTTGATCGCGACCTTCTTTGGTTGCGTTGTCTGCCACTGGTTTAGTTTCGCCATAACCTGCATGTGCCATCCGTGCAGAAGCGATGCCTTTACTTACCAAGTAGTCGTAGCAAGTTTTAGCGCGACGCTCTGACAATTCCATATTCATCTTGTCGTCACCCTGACCATCAGTGTGGCCGCCTATATTAAGGCTATACTCTGGATATTGATTCAGTACAGAAACAACTTCATCCAAAATAGCAAAAGATTTGGCCAAAAGTGAAGCCTTGCTGGTTTCAAACTGAACCAACTTGATGGCACGCTCTAGTTTTGCCTTATCTTCTTTCTTAATGTCTGGGCAACCGCGCTTTTCACGAACGCCAGCCTTGTCTGGACAGCGATCCTCAAAATCGTAAACACCATCACCATCGGTATCGGGACAGCCTTTTTGTGCTACCTCACCTTTTTTGTCAGGGCAGGCATCATCTTTATCAGTTACGCCATCACCATCGCGGTCTGGACATCCTTTGGTGCTGACAGGTCCTTTGTCGTTAGGGCAAGCATCGTCTTTATCTTCGATTCCGTCTCCATCTTTATCGCGTACTGGGCAACCTTTGTTTGCTACGGTGCCTGCTTCGCGAGGACATTTATCATCAGCATCAGTGATCCCATCATTATCAGTATCAGGACATCCTTTGAAAGCGGCTAAGCCTTTGGTCTCAGGGCATGCATCATCTGCATCGGTGATTCCGTCCCCGTCTTTATCAGGACAGCCCATTAATTTGGCAGTACCGGCTACATCTGGACACTTATCATCCGCGTCAGTGATTCCGTCTCCATCTTTATCGGGGCAACCCATCATAGTAGGCAAACCTGGTACATCGGGGCACTTGTCTGTTTCGTCAGGGATTCCATCTCCATCTCTATCCGCTGGCTTAGTACTAAGGTATTGAGTTAAGCCAATACCATGATGCCATCCTTCGTGTTTCCTGTCAGAGGCACGGTATTGAGTCCTTGCAGTCAGGTACAAACTTTTTGTCAGTCTGAAATCAAGACCAAGACCCATTGGAATATTCAAATCAAGTTTATCGTCTTCAAAAAACCATCCACCGCCTAAACCAAAATGAAAAGAAGGATTGACCCTTGTTCCCGATTTGAAAAAGCGATGCTCTAAAATGGCATCAAAATTACCAATTAGTTTTTCAACACCACCATCTACTGAAGTACGTGCTACTGTTGCCTTACCTACCTTAATTGGAAAGGTTAAAGAATTTTTATCTTCAAAATTATATGAATAAGCGGCTTCTAGTCCCCAGCCCTTCGTTTTTGACCAAATATCGCCAATATTCTTGTCTGCATCGCGTGCAAACAAGTAATTGTAGGCGTTGTAGCGCAGCGACAAAGCGTGCTTTGATGGCTGTGCAAAACTGACTTGTTGAAGCAAAACAAGGGCCAGTGGAAGTAAGAGTTTTGTTATGTGTAATCTCATATAAACGATTTAGATTAATAAATATAATACTTTGAACGGCCAAATGTATGAAACTAAATTATTAAGTTGTATAAATAATTTTAAAATGATTTCATTTTTTTTGCAATATACTTTACCTTTGCATCGTTATACAAAAAATTTATAGTCTCTCCACTTATCTAAGTATTAAGCAATATCCATACGTTATATACGTTAATTGCTGAAAGTTAGACAGTTAGTGCATTATATCACTACTGAAAGATTTATCTAATCAAATATTAACTTAGATTTTGTCTAAAATCATACTGCTTATGAACGCGACTTTTCGTGCAGGAGGTGTATTTGTAGCATTGCTACTTAGCCTCACTGTTTCTACTTTTGCCCAAACATCAGAAGACCTTTCACGTGCCGACAAACAATTTGATCTCTACGCCTATAACTTGGCTTTACGAACTTACGAACAAGTTTTAAAAAATGAGCCACGCAATGGTCATGCATTGGCGCGCATTGGAGACTGTTATTTTCAACTTAACCGTCCCGATGAGTCATTGGAGTGGTATGAAAAAGCAGCACAGCAAAATGATGCAAAAGCGGATGTATTGCGCCGTTACGCGGTTGCACTCATGCACACTGGAGATTACGTCGGTGCCAAAAAATGGTTTAGGCTCTATGGGGAAGGCAATCCCAAGGTTGGTTTGTATTTTGCTGATATGTGCGAATACGCCATCCAAGCCTCTAAAAGAGAGCCTCTATACAATGTAAAGAACGAGCCAATTAGCAGTGATGCATCAGATTATTCGGCGGCTTTCCTTGGATCTAAGGTGGTGTTTAGTTCTTCTAGAACAGACATTACTCGCAAATCCAGTAGCAAATCAGGTACCGATTACACTGGTAGTGCCTTCAATCAACTCTTTATTTCTCAACGCAACGGCGAATCAGGCTATTTGGCTAAACCTTCGTTTTTGAGAAGCGACATGCAGAACAATTACAATGAAGGCCCGATCAGTTACTCAGCAGACGGGAACAAAGTAGTTTTCTGTCGGAATAACTTCATAGATGGAACGCGCCAAATTGCAGAAAAGGGCATTAATCTTAGTATGTATCTTGCAGATGTGAGCGATGAAGGAAACTGGGAAAATGTCAAGTCATTTCCCTACAACGGATCAGATTACTCAACAGGTTTTCCTTCGCTGTCAGCCAATGGGAAAACCCTTGTATTTGCATCTACTGATCCAGCCGGATTTGGTGGTTGGGATATTTATGTAAGCAATCTAACTTCCACAGGCTGGAGCACTCCACGTAATTTAGGTGCATCAATTAATTCTAAAGGCAACGAAATTACGCCTTACTATGATGGCAAAAATCTATACTTCTCTTCCGATTACCTTCAAGGTTTTGGAGGAATGGATGTTTTTCAAGCCGAATTGGGAGAAGAAACCATCAGCAATGTGTATCATCTTGGGGCAGGAATAAATTCAAGCCGCGATGATTACGGATTCATTTTTAATCCATCACAAAACATTGGCTACCTGACTAGCAATCGCTCGGGTGGCAGAGGTCATGAAGATATTTGGCAGGTCATAAAACGCAACAATAATCGCGAAGGTATCATTGTAGATGTGCCACGTGATCGGGAAGAAAGCGCGCCTGCTCCTGTACAGCACAGTACATCAGGCAATAACCAAAATACAGAGACCAATTCTGGTTTTGGGAAACTATATGTACAAGTATCTGATGATTATGGCAATGCATTGCCAGATGCAGAGGTTGATTTCATGGATTGTGGAATAGGATATGGTCGCACTGATCGAAATGGTAAATACTACTTTGATGAAACGTTAAGGTTGTTGGATTGTAATGTGACCATCCGTAAAGATGGATACAAGGAAAGCACCCAACGTTTGGAGTCTTTTGGACGTAGAAACGTAGTTGTCTCCTTAGCAAGAGATCAAAGGATGGAGTACATTGGAACCGTCATGGATGCGGTGTCAAAGAAACCTGTGAATGGGGTTGACATTCAATTGCAACTGATGTCGGGCAGGGTTATCCAAACGCAATCAGATAAACAAGGCAAGTATTCTCTCTTTTTAGAGCGCGACGAAACCTATTTCATCACCTACAATAAGTATGGATATATTGATGAGATTGTTAAAACTCGTACGGTTTATAGAGATATAGCTCCAGTTATGTTGACGCGTAGCGGTGGTGATGCGCTTGCCAATAATCAAGAGGAAGCCCTTAAACCAGTACAACACAATGATAACAGCAACAAAACTAATGTAATATCGCAAGCAGTATCAGAGCCCGCACCTAAGGGTGAGTTTTCTGGGTATTCTATTCAGTTGGCTGCTTCTCCAGTGCCTTTGCCTGATTCGAAGTTGAAAAAATTTGAAGACCTTACCAAAATTGGCAATATATATGCTAAAGATGACAAGGGTACTCAAAAGATACGTCTGGGTATTTACGCCACTAAAGAAGAGGCAGATAAAAACTTAAAGCAAATAAAAAAGAAGCATAAAGATGCATTTGTAGTGAATGAATACGATGAAGACAAGAGTCTTGTTATGGGCGATGCCACACCCGTACGCCCAGTTGAACACAGTACTGGAAGCAACAATGGAGGCGCAAAAGGTATAGCGGCTACCAATAATGCCATTGTATATGCTGTGCAAGTAGGCTCATTTACCCAAGATAAAGCCTTGCCTATTGGGGAATATACTACTTTGAGCGGACTAGGAAACCTATATACCCGCTCTGAAAATGGGATTAATCGTGTCAGGTTGGGTGTATGGCCTAGTCATGCTGATGCGGAGGCTGCACAAAAAGAGTCTGTTCAGCGTGGATTCAATGATGCCCTGATTGTTACCGAAAAAGGTGCAGATGAATCACTAAAAGGCTTTATGTTGAAGGAATTTAATTGGGAAGCAGTGAAATCTACAAACCCAATAGAATCATCAAATGGGCTACGTAGTAATAAGGGTGGCGATGCTCCCATTGAATATTCAAGCACTACAGCGGTTAAACCCGTAGAGTACACTACCGACAGTAAAACGAAGGTAAAACCTATCGGTGATTATTACCTAAGGGTGGCCACTTTGTCAAACCCTAACGGTTTTGATTCAAATCGCTTGGATGGCATCGGAGGGGTTTATGAAAAACGGACTTCCGAAACAGGTAATACTATTATTTTATTGGGTGGATTTACTAATATGGAATCGGCTATAGAAGCACATAACCGTGCTATTGATCGCGGGTTTTCTGAGAGTTATATTGTAAAAGAAGATAAAAAAGGCAAACTAGTCCGGTTGAAGGATTAGTTATTCTAATAACATTTCTTAAACATGAGTCATCCCGAATTTTGAAGTCAAAATCTGGATTTTAACGTTAATATGGTGCGTAGCACCTTGATATTTGTAGCCCATTGCCACCCTTGGCTGACAAAAGGTGCAGCATACCGTAATATTGCATTTAATGTTCCGGTGCGCTGCACCTCATAACGCATTGACAACCAATATCTACAAATGTTCCGGTGCGCTGCACCTTTTTCTAAAATTCGGGATGACTCATGTTTTTATTTGGTATCGTGCTTAGATTTCGGAAATTTTGGGAAGTTCCGAAATCTAACGAATCAAACCTCTCAATAAAATTTGGTAACTCCGCATTTTGTTAATTGCAAAGTTTCGTGGATTGTGTTACCTCTCCCTTCCCTCAATCTGTCATGTCGCACCACGCTTTTGGGCGTAGTGCGACCTCTTCATAAGATACCCAACTGATAAAGCAACATAACTGAAATAACTAAGCAATTGATTATCAATATTTTATGACAAATTTGTGTCAACGCCAGTGCTAATATGAGGCCGCCTCTTGCCAAGCAAAAAAACGCATGATAGATCACAGAGACCTACCATGCGTTTTATTTATATGTCAATTCAGTAGTTTTTATAAGCGAATGCTTGGGCAAAACCTAATTACGTATTTTATCGAATTACGGTAACATCACCACGATAAAGCAGTACGCGACCATCTAAAAATTTCACCTCCGCGATATAGACATACACACCGGGATTTACGTATTTCCCTTTGTATCTACCATCCCATCCTTCGGAAAGTTGATTCTCGGGCAAATATTTTTCGCGGTTATATAACTGCTCACCCCAACGATCATAGATCCTACAGAAATTGATGAGTTCAGCACCAATACCAGCGAAAGGCTGGAAGTGTGTGTTAGTACCACTCGGATTTCCCGGATAGAACACATTTGGAACATATACATTGCGGTTTGGATCTATAGTGACTGATATGTATCCTATACCGCTACATCCATTGGTGTCAATAACCGTTAGACCTAACCTCGTGGACTCAAATGTATATAATATCTCATCATAAAGAGATTTCCCCTTTAATATCAAGCGATCTATGGATGTCCAAAGGAAAGTATCCCTAGAAGAATCATCAACACCGTCTATAATTGGATCAAGTGGCAATTCTTCTCCCAATTGTACTTCTACCTCATCAGGAACAAACATAACAGTGATTGGTGCGGGCTCAATAATATTGAGCGATGAGTCTGCTAGTTCACAACCCTTCCCATCAAAGAAACTAATGACATGGATGCCACCAGCCACTGGAATCTGGGTACCGGGGTCTAAACGAACCCCAAAATCAACACTAAACTGATAAGGACCACCAGAGCCCCCCCAAATAGTATCAACAGTAAAGGATGTTTCGTCACCATTGCATAAAAGCGGCAAGAAACCTCCATTTCGGCCTTGAATAGCAGGTGGATCAATCAGCAAGAAACTATCACGGGCGGTACAGCCTTTAGAGTCTGTCACAGTGACATAATAGAAGCCAGAAGAAAGCATAGTGATACTGGAAGCAGTTCCTTCCGAATTTCCACCCTCATCTTCCCATACATACTCATAGGTTCCGGCATTACCACCTGTGATGCTCACTTGTAAAGAGCCACTGGCATCGCCAAAACAACGAATAGGCTCTGAAAGCAAGGTGTCTTTTTCCAAAGTGATAGCGATTGGCTGTGTGAGTGTGTCTGCAAATACCCCGGTACAACCATCAACATCGGTTACTGTTACAGCAAATAAACCATTAGGGAAATCATCTACTGCCAAATCCGTTAAAGCATTGGTGGTAGCACCATTACTCCATAAGAAAGTATAAGGGCCACCATTACCACCGTCACCAACAATAGAGATCGCTCCATCTTCGCCGCCGAAGCAGGAAACTGGGGTTGTGCTAAGATTAGAGCCGACTGAATCAGGGGAAGGAATAGTGATTTGCTCTATTTTAAAGCAGTTATTTCCATCTGATATGGTTACAGAATGTATGCCTGCACACAAATCAGTACGTACAGAATCAGTACCCCCATCATCCCAAAGGAAAGTGAAGTCTCCGGGTGATTCAGGTACGCTTCCATAATATGCTTCTACTGTCACCGCTCCATCGCAAGAGGTGGCACAAGTAGTACTTGTAATACCCATGATCTCAGATACGATTGCTGGAGGCTGTTTCAAGGTAAAGGTATCAGAGAACATACAGCCCTCGGAGTCCATGATCTTGACTGCGTAGTTACCAGCCCCGATAGGCGTTAATACACCTGATGAAGGCCCAGCAGGAGCGGGAATCCACATGAATGTGTAAGGCGCATTGCCACCACTGACGGTTACACCCAAAGTACCGTCTGTTTTACCATTACAACTTGGCTCAATCATCAAGGTATCAGTAATAGCCAACAGGCCAATAGCAGCCAAGGCCACTGTATCGGTTGTAATACATCCAGAAATGACATCTGTGACTTTAATAATATATTCACCTGCGCCTAAACCGCATACTTTGACGCTATCGTCGAGGATCGTACCATTGATGGTTGACCATTCAAATAAATCACCATCAGGGGAGTTGACTTCTAAGCATCCGTCGTTTCCGCATTTTATAGAAGTAGAATCTATGGATACGATTTGTGGAGGCTCGGGAAGCAAAAGGGTAAAGAATAATGAATCTTCACAACCATTCAAATCTGTAACAGTCACACTGTGATCGCCGGGAGGAAGGCCATTGAGATTAGGGCCTACATTTGATGGAGTCCAGTTGTAAGTATAACTACCAGGGCCAGCGGCGGTGCCACCAGCAGTGATCACCGTAATAGAACCACTTGCAGTAAATGCACAATTTGGGTTGCTAATGCTAACAGTATCCAACACCAATGGTGTTGGTTGCTTTATATCGAAGGTGTCAGATATCCTACAACCATTCCCATCTACTGCTAATACGCTATAAATGCCTACGGGCAGATCGGTATAAGTAGAAGAGGTGGCCGTATTGCTGACGGAAAAGGTATTTGGAGTCCAGAAAAAAGCGTAATTTGGCGTAACGGAGGCAGGAGTTTCCGTTACACTTACAATGATAGATCCAGTGGAATCTCCGTTACACAGAGCATCTGAGGGGCTTCCAATGATGCTCAGGGTTTGCATACTGTTTACCTGAAAACTATCCAAATACATACATCCGCGAGAGTCAGTCACCTTGAGGCGGTAAAAACCAGCCTTTACATTATTTAAAACAAACGGATTGGCTTGGCCACTGCCACCAGCAAAGGGCAAGCCCAGTGAATCTGGATCGGGTGCATACGTCCATACAAAACTATAGGTAGATCCCACGGCAAAGGGAGTTCCCCCAGTCATGCCATACGTAATCGAACCATTGGAAATACCGGTACAACTAGGTTCTACAATGGTGACTGTTGCATCGTTTAATGGTAGTGGTTCTCCTAAAGCACCGGCAGCAGAGAAAACACATTGGCGAATATTATCCGTGATAACAACGCTATATTGGCCAGCAGGAACACCATTTTGAACGCGACCTGTAGGATTGGGTAGATTAGTAGCTGCAGTCCAAACATATGAAAAATTTGAACCGGGGTTGGCCACAGGAGAACCCGCTATAAGGATTATCGCAGTGACAATACCGTCATTTTCGCCGTTGCAAGAAGGTGTTTGAGTAAATTCTAACTGCGCGCCTAGAGACGGGATTGCTACAGTAATTGTGTCACAGAAGGTAGAGCCATTTCCATTGTCGTCTGTGACACAGATTTCATACTGAAATACCGTATTATTGAAATCTCCAACACTGGCAGTATATACATCGTTCGGGCCATTAAGAATCCCAAGCGGGAATGGGTTAGGATTAGGGCCGAGGTCTGTCACGGTAACTTCAATTGGGTAAACACCCCCAATTGGATCTACTGTTAAAGTTGCTTGACCGCTACAAAGGGTGTCGGTTATCGAAGCCACAAAACTTACGGGTAAAAAACTCACGCATACTTGCTCCAATTGGTCTGATACAGCTACTGGTATGCCAGTGGTGCCTTCGACAGAGATCTGAGTGGGTGTACTGCTGATAGATAGGTCGGTGCAAGAGTTTAGGGGGCCAATGGCAGTAAAACAAATATCAAACAAGACTTCGCCATCGGTAACATTGATGGCGGTGCTCGAATTTACTATGATCACTCCAACATCTCCATTTGGTGCTGGTATCTCGTTGAGATTATAAGTAACCAACGGCTGCAAAGCAGGATCAATCGCAGGATTTAGATTGCTAATACCTGTATATTGAAGTACCGTTGGATCCCAGTTGATGGAGAAAGCCGCAGAAGAAAGTGCGTTAAAATTTTGAACTGTTACTGGGATACAGGTGCTTGTACCAGGGGGAATCAAAGTTTCTTCCGAGATAAACACCGTATTATCGCTTGGATCACAGCCACTCATGTTGATTTGACCGACATAATCACAACTTTTACCATCAGAAATAGTAATAATATAAGTACCGGGTTGCGGTACGGAAAAATTGATGTTCGCAAAATATTTCCATTGAGAGGCAGGTGTTTGAATAATAGCCTTCACACCTGGAGATCCTTGCAATGAGATGTCAATGGAGTAGTTACTGCCTACCAATAATTCTGGGTATCCGCCTTCTAAACGGAAGCGACCGTTACAATCGTTGCCCGAATTTGGGGTGATGTTGGCTGCGTTGATGGCATTTAAGTAAGCAACTTTAAACGCGACACTGGTATTTACGCTTACACAAGGACCAGGAATACCAGAAGGGCCTGTCTCATAACCTACCGTAGCAAAATTATCCAAAGTGATGGGTGCAAAATAGACCACAATTGGTTTGCCCGTATTCGTTGGATTGAAGGTGGCATTGTTTTGCAGGTTGCCATCATTATTCAATAAAAGATCGCCACTGATTTGCTGAGTAGCCACCCATATACTGGTAGGGCTATTGGGCCATACGCAAGGGTCTGCAATGATGTTTTGAAGGGTGGTGCCCATCACTGAAGGGGGGCAATCATAAAAAGCCCAACCAACCCCAGGAGGGGTAGCAGGCGCTGGATCTCCAGAGAGATCGGCATTGCCTGCATGATCCAGTAAGATCTGGTCGCCAAAACACAGGAAGATGGTGTCATTGACAGCAAAACTGGCTTGGTTACTTTGACCTGAAAATGCCCCTAGTGTGAATGTGCCAGCATTGTTGCACATCATTTCTGTGCCTAGGAGTGGCAGGGTAGATGGTTTTATGGGAAATGGCACGGAGATCGCGTGCGGAACCTGGGCATGGAGAAGCTGTGTCAGCAGTAGGAGACAGGCTACCAGCGGGATTAGAATTTTACGCATTCTTGAGTAAATAAATTTAAACAATGGGTAGATGGATAAATAAAAAAAGGATAAAAAACGCCTAAATATTTAGACGCGACAAACAAACCATATGTAGATAGAAAGCAATAACTTTAACGCTTTATACCCAATATGGTGTAGGACGGGCGCAAAAGTAGTCAATCGAAGGCGAACCAACCTAAAACAGACGATACAAATATCGCTTATTTAACATTTCATGGCTTTGTGAAGCCCCAAAACGAGCAGTTAACCAAAATTATTGCCACTAGGTCGCCATAAACATCCATTCAACACTACCTCTCTCACAATATTACTGCCAAAAGCATAGGAAAGGAAGGCTAATGACGAAATAGGAGTAGAAATAATCAAATTTGCCTTTTTGCCGACAGCAATACTACCATAATTGGCGGATAACTCCATTGCAAATGCTCCATTGAGGGTGGCTGCTTGTATGGCTTCCTCGGGCAGCATCTTCATTTTTATACAGGCTAGCGAAAGCACAAACGGCATTTTTCCAGATGGAGAAGACCCAGGGTTGTAATCGGTGGCCAAAACAACAGGCAATCCTGCATCTATCATTTTACGAGCAGGTGCGTAAGGAATACCTAAGAAAAAAGCACAGGAAGGCAAAAGGGTAGGCAGTGTTTGGCTATTTAAAAGCGCAGCAATTTCTGAATCGCCAGTATATTCTAAGTGATCTACCGAGATTGCATTGTGCTTTACGCCCACTTGCACACCGCCGGTATAACCTAGTTCATTGGCATGGATTTTTGCTTTCAAGCCGTACTTCTCTCCGGCCTCTAATATTTCAGAGGTCTCCTCTGGGGTATAAAATCCCTTGTCACAAAACACATCGCAGTAATCGGCCAAACCTTCGGCTGCTACATAAGGGATCATTTCGGTGGTGAGTAATTTTATATAGCCAGCCCTATTGTTTTTATATAACAGGGGCATCGCGTGGGCACCCAAGAAGGTTGCTTTTACCGGAATCGGCGATACTGCTTTGATGCGTCGGATAACCCTCAGCATTTTTATCTCAGATTCAAAACTAAGCCCGTATCCACTTTTTATTTCAATGGCTCCTGTACCTTGAGCCATTACTTCTTCAAGTCGGTGCCAAGCATTGACAAATAACTCTTGCTCGTCAGAATCCTGCATTTTTCTAGCAGAGTTTAATATGCCTCCACCTTTCTCCGCGATTTCCTCATATGACAAACCCTTGATCCGATCTTGAAACTCTTCTTCTCGCGATGCTGCATATACTATATGTGTGTGTGAGTCACACCAAGACGGTAATACTGCGCAACCAGCAGCATCTATTATTTGATCGGCGCGGTCAGGACAAGCAGACATAGGGCCAAAACCTTCAATGCGATCACCTTCTATGATCAGGTAAGCATCATTTAAAACTGGTAGTTTGGCCATATCTGCACCCTTTACCACTTGATCGTGGTGAGCAGTGGCAAGAAATTTAATGTTTCGAATGAGTATTGACATAAAAGTTGGAATACAGGAAGGCTTGAGCCCATTAATTTAGGGGCAAAGGTACAATGGATAGATCAATGTGAGATCATCACCTGTGTAGATCCCAAAAATTTATATCCTTTCCAGACTTTGATGAAATAGGTACCTGTGGGTACGTGGTTTGTTTCTATCCGAATATTGCCTTGGCCACCCACTGATTTAATCAATTTTCCTTGTAGATCAACCAATTGAAATATCGCATCTTCTGGGCTTTCGATGATGAAGTAATCCGCCGCAGGATTTGGGACAATCCGTATGTTTAGTTTCCTTAGGTTTTCCTCTTGTGTATGTGGCGCTATCGCCCATTGAAAACCATAAACTTGATCTGATACTTTTTGATTGGGGGCCATACCGCCTACTGTAATAAAATAATCTGGATTTACCTGCCCAACGCCCCTCAGATCCATAATAGGCGGGAAAAGGCCTGCTTGATTCAACTCGAACAAACCATCATTGGCATAATATACCCTAGCACGCGCTTGAGCGGCTACGCCACCAGTGCCGTTGTATGCGATACCATCATAGTTATAGGTAACATTTGAGCCGCCTAACCAAACCAATCCACCTGCTATTTGACTGGTAGCCATCCGATACCCTTTGGCCAATGGATTGGACTGAATTGACCATGTGATGTCACTGGGGTTATTTGGGTTGATGTATCCTTTGCGAAACTGAGAAGTAATAGGGAAATTGGCACCAGTGCTTGCACCACCGCAGTAGAATATGGAATCGCCTTTGATCATACCAGATGCTCCAAATGCCTTATAACTGTTATTATTTGGCACAGCGGCTCCCACTGTCCAAGTATCTGTGGTTGGGTTGTATATCTGCACATTGGCTACATTGGTGGTGTTGCTCCATCCGGTCACTACAAAAATCAGGCTATCGCGCCAGACCGCCTGTACATGATCGTCTATCGGCACTGGGATATTTGCGCCATCGGCAAGCCATGTATTGGTTTCAGGATCGAAACGGTGCAGTTTATTTGAACTGTTTTCTGCGCCATTCTGCGCTACGTGGTATCCTCCCAATACATAAATGCGATTTTTGACCGTGCTTGCGCCGCCTGCAATGCGACCTCCAGTTGTACCCGGTACAGGTGGCAATGTCTGCCATTGATTGGTAATGGTATTGAGTCGCCACGCTTTCAGGTGGATACCCGACCATATTTTGGTACTATCCATACCCATGAATGAATATACACAAGGCGTATCATTGGCCATAGCAGCGGTCACTGCATTGTTGGTGACAGGTTGGGGTAGGGGAGCGAGCACATTATAGTAAGGTGTGGGGGTCTGTGCGCTACCTAGGGCTACGCTGAAAAAGAAGATTGTTGTAAATAAAATAATTTCCTTCATGCTAAGTTTTTACGATGTAATCGTACAAAGGTAGTAAAAACCTAGAGCCAACTAACCCTAGAAGTCAGAGTATGCTCATTTTAATTATTTATATCATAAATATGGTGTCAAAAAAACCGGCAATTCTTTCAAAGATCCCAACAAGCCATCATTTTCAAGCACTTCCAACTCAGATACATGGTGCGTTCCATTGGTCACAGCAAGTGATAAGAGGCATCCTGCGTTGCGGCCTTCTGCCAAATCAACAGGAGTATCGCCGATCTTAACTATATGGCGAGGGTCTTCAATCCCAAATATCCCCATAGCCTTTTGGATCATGTAAGGTTTTGGGCGGCCCAAGGGCACTTCATCACTGGCTATGGATAGATTAATAATAGATCCTACGCCACCTACGTAATTAGAATCCAGTCCAGCCAACCAGCCCAGTTTATTCAGTATAATATTAGTAACTACCCTATAAAAACCAGTATTGAGCACAATTTTTATATCGCGCGCTCGCAACCAGTTGAAGGCTTCATAGGCTCCTTCGGTTGCGCTCACTTCATTGAGCCGGTAATAATCTTCTAAAATGGTACGAAAGCCAGAAAAGGTTTGACGCGCCTTTGCCACAATCAAAGTCTCTTCCGCCTCTTTGCCCAATTGCTCTCGCCAAAGCACTTGAAATACTTCCAGTTTTGAGACCCCCATCAGGGCATTTAAACGCTCTGAATCAGCAATGATTCCGTCTTGATAGCAGGCTTCTGAAAAGCATTGAAGTACTTCGTGGTTATCTATCACTGTAGTGCCAGCCATATCAAACACGACCATTTTAATAGAATTATTTTCCATGTTTTATTTTTTGCAAAGATATGGTGGTCAAAATTAAGCATAGTTTAAGTTTTCACTAGAAATCAATGTACAGGCTTTCCTTTACATTAACTTTACAATTAAGCAATTACGTATTAAGTATTGGTTATTTTCGTCGTTAGGCTTAGGCTTGGAATACAATCGGTCGTAAGATTGTGCATTATTTTTCAAGACCTAATATATATGACATATCATAGCCCAAGGTTTGCCCAAAAAATGGCTACTGCATCTCCTACTGTATTCGTTGTCATGGCTGGGCTATTTGCTTTTCTTGCCTATTGTTGTGTCTATGCTTTTCGGAAACCCTTCACCGCTGGCACTTATGAAGGATTGATGCTTTGGGGTGTCCAATATAAAATTGTATTAGTCATGGCTCAAGTGGCAGGATATGCGCTTTCAAAATTTATTGGTATCAGGGTCATTTCAGGAATAGGGGCGAGTAGTAGGGGATATATTCTGGCGATGGTCATTGGTTTGGCTGCCTTATCGCTCCTTGGTTTTGCACTCACCCCACATCCTTGGAATGTTATTTGGATGTTTATCAATGGCTTGCCATTGGGTATGGCTTGGGGCATAGTATTTAGTTATTTAGAAGGTCGAAAAGTGACAGAAGCATTGGCGGCCTTATTGTGTGCTAACTTTATTATTTCTTCGGGCTTTGTAAAAACAGTAGGAAAATGGCTTTTAAACACACGTGGGGTCAGCGAGCAATGGATGCCGTTTGTGGCAGGCATGATATTCTTTCCTATATTACTGTTAAGCCTTTGGGTACTTGAACACCTACCACCGCCATCAGAGGCCGATAAAGCCCAACGGGCCAAGCGATACAGTATGACTCCTGCCGAATGCAGATCCCTATTTATGCGATATAGTCCTGGACTGATTTTGCTGATCGGAATATATTTGTTACTGACCATCATACGCGATGTACGCGATAATTTTGCGGTAGAAATATGGGCAGAACTTGGTATGGCTGGGCAATCTGCTATTTTGACCACTGCCGAACTGCCAATAGCCGTTTTGTCGTTGGTGGCGGTAGGTGCATTGATGTTTGTGCAAAACAATTTTTATGCATTTTGGATCCAACACCTATTAACCCTTTTTGGGGCAATCCTTATCATAGGCAGCACTATGCTTTTTCAATATCACTTCATTTCACCTGTTACTTGGATGATCTTGTCGGGGTTTGGTATTTTCCTCCCGTACATTATTTTCAATGGCGTTTTATTTGATCGGTTTATGGCCGCATATAAGGAAAAAGGGAATGTAGGTTTTTTAATGTATTCAGCAGATTCTATTGGTTATCTTGGAAGCGTGGTGGTGTTGCTCTGGCGCAATTTTAGTGCTAGCAACATGAGTTGGTTGGTATTTTATACCCAATTATGTTATTTTGGAGCAGGCTTGTCTGTTGTTTTCACAGTAAGTTCATATTTCTATTTTAAAAGTAAATCAAGATCAGGTAAATACTAAAAAATGAAAGATCAAAAATTTGATGTCATCGTCATCGGGGCTGGAATCGTGGGTCTTGCTACCGCTTATTCAGCAGCGACCAAAGGCTTAAAAACTTTGGTTATTGAGCGAAATCCCAAGGCAATAGGGGCTTCCATTCGCAATTTTGGCCTTATTTGGCCCATTGGTCAACCAGCAGGCGATCTTTTCGATCGTGCCATGAGAACCCGAGAAACGTGGATAAATCTATCTCAACAAAGCGATATTCACCTAAAGCAAAATGGATCCTTGCAACTGGCTTACCACGATGATGAAGTTGTGGTATTAGAGGCGTTTATGGATACTGCGCAAAGTGCAGGATATAAGGCTCAATTGATCAGTCCGGAGCAAGCAATGGCACACTCGCCTGCCATAAAACCAGACGGTCTCAAATCTGCTATTTGGAGTTCGACTGAATGCACGGTTTCGCCCCGGAATGCGATCTCACAATTGGCGGATTTTCTGGAGAAAAAAATGAATGTCACGTTTGTCTTTGGATCAGCAGTTACCCATATCAGCACTGGGTTTGTGAGTACTTTTCATGAAATTTGGCAAGGCGAACGCATTTTTGTGTGTTCAGGCAGTGATTTTGAAACCCTATACCCGCGTATATTTAGAGAAAGCGGCATCACTAAGTGTAAACTGCAAATGTTGCGCACTGGCACCCAACCCAATGATTGGGATCTAGGCCCATCACTGTGCGCTGGGTTGACTTTATTGCACTATGGTGCATTCAAGCATATTAAGGCCATTGAGGCCGTCAGAAACAGATACTATGAAGCCCAACCTGATTTTAACCGCTACGGTGTGCACGTATTGGTATCACAGAATCAGAACGGTGAAGTCATACTGGGCGATAGCCATGAATACGGATGGAACCTTTCTCCATTTGACAAAGAAGAAATCAATCAATTGATACTAAACTACTTAAATACATTTGCCTCTTTCCCAAGCCCAAGCATCAGTGAAACTTGGCATGGGATTTACCCAAAACTGGAGGGACAAACAGAATTTGTCAGAGAGGCTGACCCTAATGTATGGATCGTCAATGGCCTTAGTGGCGCAGGTATGACCATGAGTTTTGGATTGGCCCAAGAGTTAGTATAGCCTTTATTCTTTCTTTAAAAAGTCTTCAATATTATCCAATTTTGGGGAATTTAACAATGATTTCCAATCAAATTTGGCATCAAAAGGCTTGAGCAGTTTTTGTGGATCAAGCACACGGGGATCTACAGGCAAGGCGGTGTATGGTGTAAAATCGGGCTTTTCAGTAAAGAAGTCGGATAAATCATTGGCGGAGGCATCGTATTGATTCAAGTATGGCACGCCAAAGATATTCCAAACGGTTTTGAAAATACTGCCAAAACTCGCGTGTGCATGGCTGACATGATTTTTCTTGGCGTAAGGTGAATGTACCAGAAGCAGGCTTCGGTGGGCATCTACGTGGTCTTGGCCGTCTTGAGCATCATCTTCCGTCACAATGATGGCCATTTCTTTCCAATATGGTGTGCTTGAAAGAAACTCAACAATGCGACCCAATGCCAAATCATTGTCAGCCATATAACTCTCTCGATATGGATAGCCCGCGTCAGGACGCTCACCTGCGCCATGATCTTGAGGCAACATCAAGGTTATCATACTAGGCATTTTACCCTTTCCAGAAAGCCATTTTTCTTTGAATTCCTGTATGAACATATCAGCACGAAATTGATCAGGAATAGCCATATTGAACGTGGCATATTTTTCAGAACTGCGGCCATACAATGGGCCCGGCATTGGAAAATTTACCAATACTTTTTGGCCATAATATTTCATGGTAGAGTCTGTCATATTTGACCCCATTTCAGTACCAAATCCGAAATTGTAGAAGGAAATATCATTGCGCTCCAAATGATCCCAAAGCGACCCTGCCTCGTTGTAATCCTCGGGGAATATAGCCCCTGCACCACCAGTCCAAGCGTATTGGCCTTTGGCTTTACTACCTGATTTTACATCACGGTGTCCGCCATAACCCGCTGAAACAGTCGTCTCCATCCATTCATTGGGATACGTGTTGGCCAGCCACCGGTGCCCATCGGCACTGTGGTCAGAATCCACATAAAAATTGTCAGAAATGCCAAATTTTTGAGCCAAATGCAAGTGATTGGGCATAATAGTGGCATCTGTGACGGTAGCGGTTTTGTTTTTATTTGAAAAAGTGCGCTTGTATCCATAACGGGCTATTGCGGGGTCACCTTTGCCTTGCTTTACTTGACCAAATACATCATCATAAGTGCGATTTTCTTTTGAAATAAACACAATATGCTTGATAGGACTCTTCTTTTCGCCGGGATAAAGGGGAATAGGATTGGACACTTGATCCTTGCCAATGCTTTGTAGTTTGAAATTATTGTCTAGTACCTGTTGGGTCCATTTACCAAGGTCTTGATCGGCAGGAATATCCAATATAGTAACGGAGCCGTGCATCAAATTCCCGATATAATTGCCTTCTGCACCTTCCTTAAAAGTGTAACCACCATTGGGGCCACTGCCATAACCCTTGGCATTTGCTACGATTATTTTTTTTCCATCGGGCGATACCGCCAATTTTGAAGGAAACCAACCTACTGGCAAATGACCTATCACCATTTTACTAGAAATATCAATAACACCAATGGCATTGATACCAGATTCAGCCACATAAAGCCTTTTTTTGTCAGGCGAAAGGGCTAGGCCAAACGGAATCACACCCCTGTGGCGGGCAAGTTGGGGTAGGGGCTTCAAGAAAATATTTTGCACTACTTTACCCAATACGGGATCTATCATAGAAATACAATCATTGTTTCCATTGCTCACAAATACATACTGATCAGTTGCAACCAACGAATTAGGACCAGAGCCGCCTACGGCTGGGATTCCGTCTATTTTTTCACCGATCAAAAAACCGGTTTTGATCCGTTGCTTTACCTTAGGGACAGTGGTCGTTAAATCTATTGCCCAGACAGAAAATGATTCAGGCGCATTGGGGTCGCCTAAGGCTGGGACATCTAGTTTCCCTTTCTTATATCCAGCCTTCATTTCTTTAGATCCGAATGCGGAAGTTGGAAAATCAGTACCAGAATTTTTAAGATCTGCGGTATCTAAGTTATTCAAAGGACTGTATTCAAACATGCCTACATTGGCAACATAAACCGTCTTTTCGTCAGGAGAAAGTGTAATGCCGAAAGGGTAACGACCTACGGGAATATAATGCAAAACTTTCAGGGTACGGGTATCGGCTACCAGCACCCTGAAATTACTTTGGTCACATACATAAAGTTTTGACCCATCGCGACTTAGCACCAAATCGCCCAAATATCCATCAGGATTATCAGACTGCTTGCAAAGGATAGAATCCAACTTAGCACCAGTCTTCAAATCGTATCGAAATAACTTATTCGAGCCTCCTCCAGATACCCAAACTGAGCGATTGTCAGACGTAATTGCCAAACCCATGAATACATCTTCCAGTAGTTTTGGATTGTTTTGCGCACCTTCTGGTACTTGCCTAATTTTGGGTTTCCCAGTGCTAGGATTTTCCAAAATTGTGATAGAAAAAGGTCTGTTTCCCGAATTGGCTGTCACTGCTACTGATCCATCAGGAGAAAGTGCCAATCCATAGGGGTGTGGGGCTATCCGCACAGTAGTACCCATAGGTTTGATGATACGACCATTGGGTATGATCGTTTCCGCACTTGTATTTATCGTGCAGTATCTATCGCCAGCAGGGGATTGAATAAGCCATTTACTGTTAATATTTGTTGATTTTTGAGTGCTTTTACAAGCAACAAGCATTAGGATAGCCACGAAAGGCAAAATCAGATTTCGCATAGTTATTAATTTGACGCGAAGGTCATGAATAAACTGACTGCAAAATCATTTAGACTGTGAAATTTATGTAAATAATGCTACCTAAGTACTTGAATTACTTAGCGATCTGTATTTGCTTTAACCCAACTTTTCCGAGTTGAGTTTTGCATTGGATCCAATAAACCCCTGACGGCAGTTCATTCAACTTTATTTCTTGGCTCGATTCTGGGGTAAGATTAAGCATGGCTACCTGACGGCCGCTTTGATCAAATACCAATACATTGGATGGCATATCCTTTGCATCGTCGTAAGTCAACACGAATTGCCCATTGCTTGGATTGGGACTGACTTTAAAGTCTATGGCATTGGCTGCAGTAGTTTTAGCCAATTGTTTCGTTTTTTTAGTATCAAACATGGCTGCCAATTCAGATATATTTCCTAACTCCAATTGACCAGAAAAGCAAACCAATACAAATTCGTCTTTTTCACCAACCATCAACACTAAGTCGCTCAAGATTCCATCGGATTCTTTTACCCAGATCCTGACATGATCGCTGCCATCCCTGACTGATATCAAGGCTTCAAATTCATTCTCATTAACCAATGGTAATGCCTCTTTGTATAAGGCCATTCCATTATCTTGGCCTTCAGAAGCAAATATGCGTAAACTGCCTATGTTTTTGACTACTTGGTGGACTTTTTCCCAATCAGAGTCTTTGATTTCTTTTTTGGTAGCCACCTCAAACATGTCTTTGCTTAGAAAAGCGTAGGTTGCGCCTTGATCATTTTTATGTTGGTCTAAAAAGGTGTTTAAGTCATTGTTTTGTGAATATGATTGTTGCAAAGAAAAACACACGGCAACCAGTAAAAAGAATAAGAATTTCATAAAATTGTTTTTAAAATTGAAGAAAAATAGTCATTTTATAAATTTTGATAGGATTCATTGGTTCTATATTTGGCACTTTAGAAAATTAGTAATACCCTGATATTCAATGGTAGGTGATGAATATGTACTTTATCCGTCTTTCAGCAAGACGAACCCCAGTTGCATATGTTACAAGGTACTTCATGAAACTGATTTTATTTCTTAATTTTGAGTTAACCTGCACGAATTATCTTTGCCTAAAAGTTGTTTTATGAAACTAAGTAATCTACCGTTCACTTTTATAATATTTCTATCGTTGTGGCTAAATATGGGGTACGCTCAAGCTATTAAAAAAGATAGCCTAAGCCTAGATTCAATCCTGATAGAGTTCGTCGTAACGGCTCAGCGGAGCCCGAAGCCTGTGTTTTCAACCCCAGAGCCCATCGAAATATTAATAAAAGATCGCATAAGCGGCGTGTTGCCGCGCACTAGTCCTGAAGCATTGGAAGGACTAACAGGCGTATTTGTACAAAAAACAAATCACGGCGGCGGGTCTCCATTTTTGAGGGGACTTACTGGCAATCAAATACTTTTGCTCATAGATGGGATCAGGCTCAATAATGCCACTACCCGTTATGGCCCCAACCAATATTTCAACACCGTAGATTTATTTTCAATCGAAAAAATAGAAGTATTGCGTGGTAGTGGCGCCGTGCAATATGGGTCTGATGCATTGGGCGGTGCCATCCAAGCATTTAGCCCTAGTCTGGGTTTTACAGATCATAAATACTGGGGTGGGGGAGTGCAACTTAGGGTAGGAACCAGAAACATGGAACAAACAGGACATGGCCGTATTCAATACAATAATATACGTTTTGCTGTGACTGGTGGATTCACTTGGCGCAATTTTGGAGATGTTTTTGGGGGCGATACCACTGGAAGGCAATCGCCAAGCGGATATAAAGAAATAGACGCTGATTTCAAGATGAAAACAGCAATTTCTAAAAAATTAAACTTGACATTTTTGCATCAAAATATTCATCAAAAAGAAGTGCCCATTTTTCATAAAATACGATTAGAAAACTTTGAAATCAATCAAATTGATCCCCAAAAAAGGATGCTGTCTTATGCGAAAATCGAACATGATTTTAGCCGTAACCTCCTGAAATCAATGAGTGTAACCGTATCGCATCAGCAAAATAAAGAAGGGCGACTGAGTCGAAAAAATGGATCCACTATTTTACGTTCTGAATTGGATCAAGTACAAACTTTTGGTGTGATTGCTCAAGTGAATGTATCAAACAATAAGCGATGGACTTCTCAGAATGGATTTGAGGCATATCAAGACCGCGTGCATAGCCAAAGATCAGATAATGACTTAAGTACAGGAATCACCACGCCCAAACGAGGGCTGTACCCAAACGATTCTAAGATGATGAATATGTCAATATTTTCACTCCATGAATTTGATTGGAATAAATGGCAACTTAATACTGGTTTGCGCTGGAATCATTGCCTTATTGAGTCCATCAATGAGGTATTGGGTGAAACACGAATTGCACCATCTGCCTTTATTGGAAACATATCGTTATTGCGTAAAATTGGACAAGGGCGGTCAAATATTTTCGCAACAGCGAATACTGGATTCAGAACCCCCAACATAGATGACCTTGGCACGCTTGGTATTGTAGATTTCAGATATGAGGTGCCTAATTTTAACCTAAAACCAGAACATTCCAGACAATACCAACTTGGCTACAAAATTCAAACACCTCGATTTCAGGGCGAAGTATTTCTATATCAAAACCGTCTGAGAAATCTCATATCACGAGTCAAACAGGACACCCAAACAATATCAGGGTATCCTGTTTATCAAAAAATCAATACAGATCAAGCACGCATCGAAGGTATAGAAGCCAGCAGTCAAACCGTATTTACCCAAAACTGGATCCTCAAAGGAAGTCTGGCCTATACCTATGGTCACAATATCACTGCAAATGAACCATTGCGACGGATTCCACCATTTTTTGGACGATTGTCTGTATGCTACAAGCGCAAGGCTTGGTTGTTTTCATCAGAATATGCGGCCGCAGGAAAACAAGGGCGGCTTTCAAAAGCCGATACCGAAGACAATCGGATTCCCGTCGGTGGCACTCCCGGTTGGTGGGTTACCAATTTTTCCATCAGTTATTCAAAACCCAAATGGAAAATACAAATGTCAGCGCTCAATCTCTTCGATCAAGACTACCGGACACATGGATCAGGGATCAATGGGTACGGAAGATCAGTATTTGCTAACCTTAGCCTACAAATATAAAATTATTTAATCCTCGTCTTCCTCTTCGGAATATCTTAAAAAGGCCGCTCGCCGCAAAGGCGGAAATTCGGAATCTTCTCCTTTAACGATTTTCCACAACACCTCATTGAACTCCAAATCCGGAATTCGATCTTGAGCCGACATATCGAAAGCATCCGATCTTCTTTGTAGGTCATTCTTTACTGATGCATTGCGATCGTCTAGATTTATACTAGGTGTTAAAGCCTTGTATGGCCTAAAATCGGGCTTATTTGTAAAACTTCGCCACATCGGTGTCGCTGCCGCATCATGTTGACTCATAGGCGGCAGTCCCAGGATCAACTCTATGGTACGCAACATAGAATTGGTAGAATACAAGGTATGATCTGCAAAATTGCGCTTCGCATAAGGGCTAATCACATAAGCAATAGAGCGGTGTGCATCCACATGATCGGCACCATTTTGTGCGTCATCTTCCAATACAAAAACAGCCGATTCTTTCCAAATAGGACTTTGGGATAAATGTTCGATAAACAAACCCAAAGCGAGATCATTATCAGCCATTTGAGCAAAAGGAGTGTGCGCCCCAGTTCTCAATCCTTCGGTATGATCATTGATTAACCTCAGTGTATTTAGCCTTGGCACCGCATTCACAATGACCAATGAGTCAAACTCTTGTTTCCATTGTGAAACCCTTGTTGTATCTTTTACAGATGTATCCCAAGAGGTAAAGTAAGGGCAAAAATGCCCTTCTAAGGCTGGAATATTTGCCTTAAAATCATCAGCAAACTCGCCATAAGTTCGGTAAGAAATACCAGCACGACGGCAATGATCCCAAATAAAACCTCCTTTTGCCCATGCGATCTTGTTTTGCCCCTCATACACATAATCACCACCGCGACCACCATAACTGGTTACCCAAGTCTTTTCAGTATAATCATTGGCATAGGCGGAAGTACTCCAGTTGTGGCCATCTGCGCTGACTTCGGCGCTCACATAAAAGTTGTCTAATAAAATGAAATTCCTTGCAAGTGCGTGGTGATTGGGGGTAATTTTTTCAGGAAAAAGACATAAGGTAGAGTCTCCATTGCCTTCGCGCATGTCACCTAGTACTTGATCGTAAGTGCGGTTCTCTTTTATGATATAAAATACATATTTGATGGGCGAAAAATCCCCTATTTTTTGTGGAATAGGGTTACCAGGTTCGCCTTCTGCCATTTTTTCTCGTTCTTTGGTGTATGGTGAGTTGCGATATACTTGTTTGCTGTATTCAAGCATTTTTTGTTTATCTGGCACACTGATAATACTCATATTTCCACGCATCAATCCGCCGATGTACTCAATTTTTGAAAGTGCTGCGGTATCCCCTTTTTGGTAGGCAACTTCTTGTTGTTTACTTGCTGGGTTTGGGCCTTTCGGATTTGGAAACGACTCAAAACCTTTGCCATTGGTTACAAAAATTTGTTTACCAACCGTGCGCACGCAAGTAGGATACCATCCTGTAGGGACAAAACCAATAGAGCGACTTTGTTTGGGTGTTGAAACATCAAAAACAGCCAAGCAATTATTGTCAGCATTCGCTATATAAAGTGTTTTTTCGTCAGGTGAAAGTGAAACACTATTGGAAGTAGAACCCGTTGGAGCATCAGGATATAAAGAGGCGACCAGTGTTTCAATAACCTTATTTTGTACTAAATCAACAACACTTACAGCGTTGTCATCGGCGCAAGCCACAAAGGCCAAAGTTCCTTTTTTATTGATGATTACATCATTGGGATTGTCACCAACCAAAATACGCTTATCAATACTGCGCTTTTCAGTGTCCCAAACCACCAATTCATTGGCTCCCCAATGGGTCATGTATAATTTTTTTCTATTGGGTGAAAGGGTGCAAGTATATAATTCTTTTCCAATAGAATCGCGATGAACAACAGCCTTGGTGCGCGTATCTATGACGTAAAGACTGTGATTCTCCTTGGTAACCACATAAAGCAAGCCCTGCTGGTCGTCTAGACACATACCGGCTGGAGAAATACGGGTAGGCCATGCCTTGCCAAGTATCAATGTATCGCGAAGGGATAATTTTTCTTTTTCAATCGAATATCTTAAAATCGTATTGCTGTTGCCTCCAGAAACGTACAGCATTCGAGAGTCAGCACTAAATGTCAGCCCCAACCACGCCGAAGGTATTTCAATGGAGTGGAGCATTTGATTGTTTTTGGTACTAATCAATTGGAGCGAATGCTTGCTTTGGCCATTATTGGTGACTGCTATCCATTTTTGATTAGGAGCCACGGCTATATTCAGAGGCAAATCCCCAAGAGGCAGTGAAGTGCCAGCCGGACTCAGCGACCAACCAGTGGGAAGTAAAATGGTTTGGCCCTTGGTTTTTTGGGCAGATACCTGTTGCAAAAAGCAAGCAAATACCAAGTAGAGTAGGGTAGTGCGACGCATAAAATTAAGAGTTTGATGCAGTGTATAACATTTCTTTGATCCACGCTAGGTCAGCATCTATGGGCTGGCCTACTATTTTAGATTGTTCGTCAAGGCGACGAAGTTTTAGGTGCAAGTCAAACAAATCATCAGATTCAAACACCTCCCGTTCTGCTTCGGTCATCATGCCACCTTGATGAATTAGGGTAATCTTGCTGGCTTCAGACAGTCCGTGGAAGTAATCAGGATTGGTACTCACCAGATAACGTTTGGCCGTTACATGTCCTGCTACCAAACGACATATTTTTTCTGAAAGACCGTGTTCACGAAGTAAATCCGCTCCTTTGGCTTCATGGCTTCTAACACCAAAATGCCCCATTGTCTCTTCGGTGTCTTTTGTTTCTACCAAATGGCCTATATCATGCAGAAATGCTGCTAGAATAAACTCCACATCATTGGGCAAGATAGAGCGGGCTAATACAGCAGATTGCACCGCATGTTCTATCTGACTAACGGGTTCACCATGGTACTCCTCATGTCCACGATTTTTGTAAAATGAAAATATTTTTTCCAAAGGTAAGGAACAATTTTATAATAAAGGTGCAAATATTTAAAAACCAAAATGGAAAAACGGCATTGCGCCGTTTTTCCACAATTAAACCCATTTTGTATGAAGTAAAACGATTGCTATTCCTATTTCAAATGCCACATTTTGGTATTAAGGTCATCTGCACCTTGTCTTCCAACGGCATCATTATAACTTTTAGCATTGAGTGCTTGCTCAATGATTGGATACCTAAAGCGTACAGGAATCAAATTATTATTCTGATTAGATGGACCCGCTTTCAATGCTGGTATTCCAGTGCGGCGCCAGTCAAACCAAGCCTCTAAGCCTTGGAAATACAATGAAATCCATTTTTGGAATCCAATTTTTGCAAGTTTTTCACTAGAAGATCCCTCATATGAGGTTTGGGCACGGGTCAGGTAATCAGCAGGAATCGTAAGGCCATAAAATGCAAACGATCCAGATACGCCATTTTCATAATATGTTTTTGCCGTTCCTAAAATTAAGCCTTTTTCAGCCGCTTCAGCCAATAAAAACTGTAATTCAGCATAGGTCATAACTACTCCTTTCGCAATGCTAAGTCCTTGAGTAGAGACTGCTTGCTCATAATACAATGTGCCAATGGTTGACTGAAACTGTGGACCACCATTGAATTGCAATGCTTCAACATCATTAAGTCCATTAGGGATACCGATGTACTCTGGATTAGCACCACCAATAGTACCAGGTGTTGGGCGAAAGAAAATAGGTATCCGTGTATCGCCTAGGCTTTTCAAGGTATCCATCAATGTCTTACTAGCGCGAAACTCATTGAATGAACCAATACGTGAAGAGTGAAGCGGAAACTGATCTGGAGATGCAGCAGCATACGAAAACACTGCATTGTCTGCAACGCTTTCAAAAATTGGATTGGCCGTAGGATTGTCAACAATAGCCTTCAAATCTGCACTGACATCACGTTTGCGAGAAATGCGCATCAATGCGCGAATCCTAAGTGAATTAGCCAATTTTTTCCACTTGGTAACGTCTCCTTTGAAAATCACATCACCTGCCACCAATTCTGAAGAAGTACCCAATAATTCATTGGCTGTTTTCAAATCAGCTAAAATTCCATTATAGATTTGCTCTTGTGAGTCATACGCTGGAAGGTTCTGGCCAGTTTTAGCCTGTGTCGCTTGAGAATATGGAATATCACCATAGGCATCAGTTGCCAAAGAGAACATCCAAGATTTCAAAACTAAGGCTACTCCTTTGTAGTTCTTTTCACCATTAGCATCGCTTTGTACAATAATATTTTGCACATCACGCATGTTATCAAATACGTTGTTCCATATATTGTTCAACTCTCCCCAAAGATATCGGTCTTCATTTACGAATTGGTTTTTAGCCGTATGCTGTATCACAATATTTCCAATGCCCCAAGTTTCGCTCAACAAAGAGTTCATCATATCACGCTCAATTTGTGGCAACAGCAGTGCTGAACTCACTTCAATCGGCGCGTTTGGGTTGGTATTAATATCGTCAAAATTTTTGGTGCAGCCTAGAGAAAAAATCATTAGACCAAAAATAAAGAAATGTTTTATCGAAATATTTTTCATATAAATATGATTGAATAGATGGAAAATAGTACCTGAAAGCCAAATATTGTATTGACTTTCAGATACATTTTTTAAAAAATTAATTTAGAAACGGAAGTTCAAGTTAACACCCCAACTGCGAGTAGAGGGTAAAGCAACTGACTCTACACCTGGGATCACAGTACCGCCAGAAGTAGATGAAGTTTCAGGATCAATGTGTGGTACTTCTGTCCACAGTGCCAAATTGCGGCCTACCAAACTAACACTAAAGTCACGAAGGCCTGACTTTCCCCATACTTTATTTGGGATCGTGTAGCCTAGGCGCACTTCACGAAGTTTTACAAATGAAGCGTCATAGACAACGCCCTCTATTAATCGGCGACCTAAAGTGTAGGTTGTATGCCATTCACGCGAACTCAACTTAACTGTATTTGGGCTATAAGTACCGTCGGCATTTTTCACAACACCTTCACCTATTACGCCATTACCTGCTTGAGTCAAATCATATCCATTGGCACGACCCTCTAGTGTCTCTACCAATTGACCTCCCTCACGACCGACTGTTTGGGTATGGCTATATACCTCGCCACCATACCGAATATCCAATAATGTACCGAGTGATATACCTTTGAATGTGAAAGTATTGCTGATACCTCCCAGCCAATCTGGGTTGTAGTTGCCCAGTTTCACACGAGTTGAAGTTGCTTCTGGTTTGCCTGCTGAGTTATATACTACTTGGCCTACAGATTTGCCAGAAGCATCGTAGTATTTTGAATTAGGGTCACTGCTAACACGTTCAAAACCAATACCATACATATCTCCCATTTGCTCACCTACACGCGCCTCTACAGTTACATAGCGATTTGCGATCACGTAGTTGGTTACAGCCTGACCAGTGATTGGGTCATTGAATAATTCTTTAACCTCGCTGCGGTTGCGTGAGAAATTAAGCGCAACATCCCAAGAGAAATTACGTGTTTTGACTGGAGTTGCATTGAAAGTAATTTCAATGCCTTGGTTTTGAATCAAACCAGCATTGATAATACGCGCAGAATAACCAGATGTGCCTGTTAAAGGAATTGGTAAAATTTGGTTTTCGCTATTCGTATTATAGTATGTGAAATCTATACCCATACGATTCTTGAAAAACCGAAGGTCAAAACCTGTCTCTATCGAAGTAGATATTTCAGGCTTTAAATCAGAGTTCACTAGGGTAGGGGACTCACTGTAAGAAGGCGATCCCAATACTGCCGTTTGTGCATTGTAAACCGCAGCCAATTGGTATGGGTCAGTATCATTACCAACTTGTGCTAGTCCCAAACGAAACTTTGCAAAAGACAATACATTGCTCTGCATTTTGAGGGCATCAGTCAGTACAAAACTAAGGTTAGCGGCGTAATACAAATAACTGCGAGAATCGCTAGGAAGCGTGCTAGACCAGTCATTGCGTGCAGATAGATCAAGGTAAAGGAAGTTATCAAAGCCAAGTTGGCCTGTAGCGTAAAGTGAATTGATCCGCTTCTCTGTAAATGGGGTTCCGGCTAGGTTTTGAACCGCTACACGAGAGTTGCTCAAAGTAAATATACCAGGCACCGCAAGTTCTGGAGCGATCACATCTGAGTAACGACCAACTTGACGCATGGCATTGCCACCTACTCCAAGATTCAAATCAAAACGCTCTGTCAATGCTTTTTTATAGCCTAACAAAAAATCTACGTTGGTTTCAGTAAAGCCAACGCGCTCCTCACGGTAACTACCGCGTTGAAAACGCTGGGTGCTGTATGCACGCTTACGAGCACGAAACTCATTGCTTGCATCTGTACCGCCACGAACCATCAAACTTAGGTCTTTGGTGATGTCATAAGTCAACGACAAGTTGCCAAAAACGCGGTCAATATCTTGGCTATTGGTGTTTTCAAACAAACCAAAATAAGGATTATCATGATAATTGTAGTTAGAGTTAAATTGATTCAAACCTTCACGGCCTGCCATCCAGTAATCCCTCATGGCAGCCACATTAGCACCACGACCCAACCAACAGTTGAATAGGTACATGATGTTTTCTGTGCCATAACTTAAATTTGGACGGTTTGAACTGGTGTTCTTCATATAGTTGATGGCTGTTCTAACCTTCAATTTTGGGCTAAGGTTGTATCCACCAGCAAAAGCAACGGTATTGCGCTTTAAGTCTGTATTTGGAACAGTACCTGTCTGATCAAGCCAAGTGTAAGAAAGGCGGAAATCGCTCTTATCATTGCTTCCTGATACTGCCACATTGTGGGTCTGAGTAATACCAGTTTCAAAGAAGTCGCGTACATTATTTGGAGATGCTACCCAAGGCGTAGGAGTGATTTCACCCCTTGCTGCCAATTGTTGTGTAAGATTGACAGGGCCGATATTAGCAAATAAGTTGCCTACATCACCACCCCTAAAACCATTAGAGGTTGGGCCATCAAATTGCTTCAATAATTGACCATCGAATCTAGGACCCCAGTTTTCATCTACACCGTCAGCAGAACCGCCACCGTTGCCATCTTTAAAATCAAATATACCACCCAAGCCTTGGCCATAGGTGTTTTGGTAATCCGGCAAACGCAAAACATTTTCAGCAGTCACCGTAGAGTTGACAGAAACGCCAATACCTTTAGTGTTCTTGCCCGACTTTGTTGTAATCAAGATTACACCGTTGTTTGCACGTGATCCGTATAGGGCGGCTGCACTTGCTCCTTTCAATACAGTAATAGATTCTACATCATCTGGATTGACAAAACCGGCACCATTGCCATAATCGGCATCTTGGTAACTATTGCCACTAGATCCACGCTGTTCATTACTAATCGGCACCCCATCAACTACAAATAGAGGCTGATTGCGATTGATGTTTAACGATCGTTCGCCCCTTATAGTGACACGAGCCGAAGAGCCGATGCCAGAAGGATTGCCTACAATAGTCAAACCAGCGATTTTTCCAGATAAAGCACTCACGATATTAGTTTCGCGAGCCTTATCTAAATTATCGCCTTTTACCTCTTGTACAGAGTAGCCGAGCGATTTTTTTTCACGACTAATACCTAAAGCCGTGACTGTCACTTCGTTCAATTGATTGTCTGGAACAAGATCAATTGCAACAGTGGAACCACTGATAGAAACTGACTGGGGGACATACCCAACATAAGATACCAAAAGTACCTCACCTTGTATTGCCTCAATAGAAAATGTTCCATTTCCATCAGTGACAGTGCCGCGAGAAGTGCCTTTAACCGAAACGGTAGCACCTGTTAATGTTTCTTTGGATTCTGAATCTGTTACAGTACCAGTAATGCGTTGAGCATCAACGGTTTGCACAGAAATTAATGCTAAAACAAGGGCATAAAATAGACCCTTGAAGGAGACGTAAAGTGCCTTCATAAAATAAAAAATTAGTGTTTAAAATTATACTAAAAACTGGAATAAGAATGTGGTGTGCTAGAGCATATCTATAAGAGTCGGTTAAATGATGGCGCAAAAGTAGTTAGTGCTCAAATAGTGCTGCTAAATATGCCTTTAAGTTTGGGTTAAGTATATACTAAGTCAATGTTTTGTTGGTTTTGAGCGTGGATAGGGTAGGGGGATGCTAAAAAGACGTAAACCACATGTACATATCAATGTGGGATGTTTTGTTGCCATGCGAGGGTCTTACGACCCGCAGCACCAGTAATTAAGTGGAACTTAGCCTAGAGAATATATGGATAGTGCGGGTCGTAAGACCCTCGCATGGCAGTCGGATGCGAAGTTGCGGGCGATAGTGAACAATTTCATTTACCATTTATTTAACATAATATAAATTATAGAAAAATAATGCCCCAAAAAAGATCACTTCTTGAACTGGTTTTTCACGCCAGAAATCAAATCATCGAAAGATTCGTAGTCTCTTCGGAAACTAATACCGCCGCCGATACGAGAACGTGTACCGCCGCCCGTAGGATCTGGCTCTCTACGCTGATACACTTTTAAACGCCAACGACGATTTTCGGTAAGTACAAACTCAATGGCAACATCTTCACCTAAAAACCCTTCTTGTGTTGTACCAAATTTATTGAGTCCAAATTGGGAGCCTACATTTACAAGAACCCTATCATTGGCAAAACCGCTGCTTAATCGCACCTGGAGTTCGCGACCACCTTGTAAATTGCTTGGTTGTCCACTGATGACATCGTTTTGGTACTCATTGTATGCAATATCAAAGTCAATGCTAGAAACGCTTTTTCCAAACAATTCGGAGGCTAAACCCGTCAAATATCCCGATAATTGGCCACTTAACACTTGGCTAAGCGTATTCACCGCAGAGGCTGTATAATCTTGTGTTTGCGCAAAAGCACCAGATGATGGCAAAAACTGCCCTATTACTATTAGGCCGAATACTTGCCTTGACAACTCATTTTGATCCTGCCTAATTAGACGTAATCTGCTGTCTGCCAATGTTTTAAGTTGTGGAGACACATTTGGAAAATCAAGATCAAACGTAATATTGGGCTTCATTAAATCACCATCAAGGTGCATCGTAACCACGACTAAAGTACCTTTAGAGGCATCAGAAATGAGGGTTTGATCTGCACCTGTGACCAATAGTTCGTCTTTAATCAAATTGTAGAGCGAGGTATTATCTTCGTAGGTGGCATCTAGGTCAATAAGCGCATTATAAGGGTCGCCAAACCACTTAATGGTACCGCCATCCTTTACATTAAATGGCTTGTTTACGATGTTCAATAAGGTAAAATTATATTCCCCTTTTTTGATAACATAACCACCATCCATCTTGAACTCGCCTTCACGGTTGATGCTCAATTTTATGTCGCCCTCTCCCCTACTCTTGATTAAGTCGCCCGCTTGTTCATCAAATATCAATTGAACCTCTGCTTCTTCTGTTACAGAGAGATTCATTTCAAGATTAAGCCCTTTTAACTCGCTTTTTACGTTTTTTTGTTCGTTTTTAAGGCTATCTAAGTTAATTTTGCGCTTAAACTTAATAAAATTAATTTCATTAACTTCGCTAGCACTGGTCAATGGGATATATAGCCGCGATTCCTTCCCTGTCGTAGCATCTATCCGAATATTGGTGCGCACAAATGAACCTGTAAATTGCGCATCAAATGCGCCAATACCTTGTCCATAATATAGTTCATTGTTCAGTTTGGAAGTATTAAGCATCATAAACGAATCATCGTTCGATTTGATAGAGCAAGCCAACTCCCATTTACTGAAATGATCGTGTCGGATTCCACCTTTTATTTTAGCACTGTGCAGTCTTCTGGGTGAAGCATCCCAAATGGTTGCTCCATCAGCCCAAATACTGTAGTCAGTCAATACAACTCGTTGGCTATCGATATAACAGGTAGTGTTCAAGTAATTTATTTTAGTACTGCCTGTCACCCAAACTTCTCCGTTCACCCCTACCCTATTCACGGGGCCACCCACCATGATTTCTCCATCCAATTTTCCAGTAGTATTGGAAATACCCGGGATAAAAGTCTGCAAAATTTCCATTGGAAATTTACGAATGGACACTTTATTTTGAATCTCCCCGCCTTTAACGATCAGATCTACTTCCTCCACTAGTTTGGTGTCGCTACCATTGGGTCGGTAAGCACCTGCTAGTCGCAGCTGTTGGTTTTCATAATTCAAGAGAATTTTCCACCAAACGGGCCCTGTTAGGCTATCGGCTTCGATATTTCCGTTGATATCACCGTAAGGTATTCCATTTACAAAAACAGTATCCGTAGCAATAAAAGTGCTGATACCTTTTGCGGTGAATACATCCTGAATTTTTACATCAAAGTCGAAAAGTTTTCCTCTTAATTTGACCGACTTTCGCTTGATAATCGGGTTAATAAAGTCCAAATCAAAGTTGGCTAAAGCCACCGACAGACCCCTACCGTTGTTGAAACTATCAATAACGATACGTCTATTTTCATTGAAAAATTCAAAATTATTGGTAGCGAAATACCCTTTACTAAATCGTATATAGTTATCATCCGAGATCACCCATTCATCATTGAACAGGGCAAGGTTGGAGGCGTCAAACTTTACCTGCCAAAGGCTATCAACGATTGAAAGTATGCCGGATAAGTTTACCGCTTTCACGAAACTGGACGTATCCTTCCCTTCCGCGCTGAAATTAAAACTCAGGTCATCTTTATTCAATAAACCTTGGAAGTTGATGGGAGCCAAATCCCTTCCTTTGACACTGCTTATGGGCACATCCACAACAAATTGGGCACTATTCCCCCGCCCTATCCAATTCAACTTAACTTTTTCTGCCTTGATAGCCCCAGATCTGATTTCTGGCACATATAAATTCAAGAGTGTTTCCCCATTTTCCCCATTTACTTTCGCATTGGCTCTGATCTCAAATAGGGTATCAATATTGGAAAATAGTTGGGGTAAATCTTGCAAATCTTTGATGTGCAGATCAATCACATAATTATCATTGATGGACAAGGAGTCCACTGTGGGCATTCCTAATTTTTTGGAAATTTCAGGATGGTAATAGGCAAATAAGTCCCTCAAGTGATTGCCGACTTTTCTAAGGTCGAAACGCCCTTTGAGTTCAGCATCCATAATATCAGAGCGAATGCTAAAGTAATTAGATCCGTCTGCCTGATACGACGATGTAAATCTCAGAGAATCGATGATATGTGTAAAGTTTCGTTGCTCTCCAATCTCTATAATTTTAAAATTTCGCAACATAGCAGTGCCATTCAGATTTTGCCAACTGCTACCACTTAACCGCATCTGCTCCACTTGCCCTATTATATTCCAATCTTCATCCAATAGGTTCAACGCATTGACATCTAATCGCTTTAAGTCAGCCTTGAATAAAAACTGTGGGATGCTATCTTTCATGTTGACGTTGCCATCAAAATTAAAGACTACATTGGGGTCATTGATGCCCAATTTCCCATCAAAAACAAACTCGCTAAATACGCCGTTCATTTTCAGGTTTTTATAGTCATAACCTTTGTAATAGAAGTGATCTATAGCACCCTCCACTTTTGTTTTCATGGTTGAAAAGGTCAAACCTGTAGAACCTTCGGCTATGTTGACTTTAAATGCCATATCACCAAAATCCTGGCGATTGCCCGTCCATGCCGCCAAATCAAACCGAGTCATGTCTAAGTAGCCAGAATAAGAGGCTTTTTCTTTTCCATCTTTGAGGTTTAGGTTCATGTCAATTACCCCTTTTCCTATATCGCTATTTAAGTCTCCATGTACAATGTGACTGAATCCGTAAAAGATCTGATAGTCACCCACAAAAGATATGTTACCAAGTGCATAAAATTGCTTGGGTGGTTTAAAGCCCGGAATAATACGGCTAATAGTAGTCAAATCTGACTGTAGTTTTTCAAACTTGAATTCTATGATTCTTTCATCTAGTTTTCCTCCCAGATTTTCTGCTCTAAAGTTGCAATTGGCATAAGTATTCTCAGAAAGTTTAATGTATAATCCTTCACCTTTCAATCGCTTCCCTATCTTACCCTTCAAATGACCGCTAATGACAGCGGCCTGATCTTTATTATTTTTTAAAAAAATATTCTCAGATAAATTTCTATCAAAATGCAATATATCTCCAATTAAAATATGCGAAGCATCTGAAAGATTTAAATCTAAGGAAATTTTATTCTCAAAGTCATAATAATCCTTATATCTATTATAATTCATGATAACTTCGCCTCCAAGATTAGTTCCAGATGTTTGTATTTTAAACTGATAAAGCGCGGTTATCGTATCATTTACTATGATTTTGGAGGCTTCTGAGTGCAATACTGCAAGCCCTGACGCTTCTTTGGCAGATAGATTTTTTAAAACACCTTCAAAATTCAAATCATCCGTGAATTTGATGTCTTCTGCTTGAATATTGATGTCTGTAACTACCAAATGGTTAAAATCCATTACCGTCGCTGGAGTGGTTTTAGCAGGTGACCGATGAAACATATTCAAGTTAAATTGGGTATTTACCAGTGAAAACTTATCAATATTAAATCGCATCGGTATTCGCACCTTTGCTAAGAAGTCGGATACGCTGCTATCTTGTTGTATCTTAGGGAGTTTATTGGATGGAAATTCCTCATAATTAAAAACCAACCCGTCAAGATCAATATTGCGAATATCCACAATATCAGAGCCTATGTCTATATTATCAACTTGTATTTGTCCTTTAGGAATATTGAAGTATATTTTTTGGCCTTTGACCTTGTCGTCTTGAAGAAACTGTATATCGTTGAGCCTCAGTCTCTGTATTTTCACAGAGAATGGGGCGGTGTTTGACTTTGGTTCTTTTGATTTAGTTCTCAGTTTAGAAAGCCATGCATGCAAATTGCTGTCGTACTCCCCCACCCCACGCTGCATGTTGATTTGGACGTTGCTCAAGGCGATTTCATCAAACTCTAAGCGTGCATAAATTGCCGTAAAAAAATTGGATTTGGTAAAGGCCGTGAATTTTTTCACATATATTAGTGGATTGCCTTTGAGGTCTTCTATGTACAGGCCATCCAGTATGACATAGTCAAAAAAACCAATGTCAACATGTTCAATTGCAACCTTTGTTCCTGTTTTTTCACTGAGCCAAGCCGTGGCTTTCGCTGCCAACCAATTTTGTGCAAATGGCATTTGCAGCAAGAAATAAAGAAAGGTAAATAGAAGGGCAACAGCGAACACCAGATTCTCAGCCCTACGTAAAGTCGCTTTGGTCAGCGACCAAAGGCGCTGCCAAATTGAAAGGGAGGAATCTGATTGTTGATCGGACATAAATATTGAGTAATACGCTTGGACTATCTAAAACGAAAGAGTGTGCATACTGGTGTACACACACTCTTTCGCGAGGCAAAATTACAGTATTTTTTCATATCAGTAGGCATTGCCACTGATACTTAGTATTTCTTTAAAGAAATATGTTAAACAAGCCTGAAACTTGAGGCACCCAAAAGTCCTTTTTCACAATAGATCGCTACTACATAATTGCCTGATTTTAGCCGCTCATCAAACTTATGGTTGAATGAGTGGCGTTGGGTATTTTCAAGAACAATGTCTTTGGTTTCTTGAGCAATGATTTCTACTGGGCCAGAAGGCGCAAAAACAGTTGCCTTGATTGGATTCTTGGCCATAATAGGATTGCCTTTGTCGTCGGTAATGACCATATACAACTTTTGTGGGCCATGGTAGGTAGTTGGTACATCAGCAAGGTCAAAACTAACAAATACCTCGCGAGCCTTGCGAGCTTTGGTAGTCAGGCGATCGCCTCTTTTTTCTAACTCTACACGAAATGAACTTGCCTTGAAGGTAGCCGATTGGGTCTTACGAATCTGCTCTTCCAATTGTTTGGCCATATCTACCGCCTTGGTGTTAAGGTCAGTAATATTGCCTTTCAACTGTTCATTTTCTCCAGTCAATCGCTGGTTTTCTAATTTTAGTTGTTCGTTTTCTGCGCGGAGGGTAGTGACGATTGTTTCAACGGATATTTTTTCGCGTTGCAAGTCGGCTACTTGGGCGCGAAGTGATTCTATGTCCTTCGCATTGGAGTTACGGATTTGGCGAATCAGTATTTCCTTCTTTTGGATAATGGCAGCCGTGCTGCTCACTTTACCATTAAGCGTTTCGTTTTCAGTGCGCAAACCTTCGTATGCGCCCGCAAGACTGTCAAGGGCGGCTTCGACGCTCAATTTTTCTTTTTCTAAAGAAACGCGTTCGGCTTCAATCTTCTCAGATTGAGCCAAGTAATTTTGTGATTTCTGCCAAAAGAAGAAACCAAGTCCGGCAGCAAGTGCTAATAAAAGGGTTACGGCAATGCCGTAAATACGAGAATTTTGTGTGTCGCTCATAAATATGTGATAATAAAACTGATAGGATGGCTTGTTACGCCAATAAACTTTCATTGGTACGTTGAATAACTATTCAAAATACGTTCCAATTATCTCGTTAGTGTCTGTTTTATCGCACAAAAGTAATTTGATTTGTCATAATTAACGTTTTTTTATGGTTTTTTAAAAATAAAATAATGAACGCACCTGTGTTATTCACAAGGAATACTTATAATTTTTTCAGAATCATAGTTATACGAATCAACTTTTAATATCATGAGTGAGCCTCCTGGGTATTCTTTACAAATATAATTGGCAACTTTTTTTGCATATACATCGTGATAAGGCAGCGGGACACCAAAAGCGGCTACTGCCCAATCATCAAGTAGGAGTTTGGTTTGGTCATCGTAGGCGTGCTTTTCCCAAACTTCGACAAAATGAGTAGTGTAAGAAATTTGGGTAGGTTTGATTTTTCCACATTGATAAGAATATTCCGGCTGAGTATCGTCATACAGGTACCACCCAAACGAACGTGGAATCAGTTGGAATATACTGAGCACCGGAATCAAAAAAAGAACCATTGCAAAAACCGTAGCCTTGTTGGAGCGATCCTTTGGATTGATAAAAGATGACGAAGGTACTGACAGCCAAACTAGCAGGGCCATCATAATATTCCAAGGGATGACGATTAGGTTCCAATCTGATTGTAACAGCGCTGCTGATACCAATAAATGAAATAAGACGATTAGATACTTGAAAAATGGTCTTGTCCGTGACCATAGCAAACCGGGAAGTAATAACATTTCAAGCAGGGCCACGGTGTAACCTAACTGCGGGTATGCCCCTACCCTTTCTGTGATTTTATAGGCACTACAAAACCACTTAAATCCATCGTGGGCAAAGAAAGGGTTGAGTTTATGGAAACCACTCCAAAAGTACAAAGTGCCAATGAGGAAAAGTAATAAAAACCGACGTGATTCAGGTTCTATTGCTTTCGAAATAGGGAAGAAGGCTAAAGTAATAGCAAAAAACCAGACCCAAGGCTGGAACCGGGTCATGTCTTGGAGGCAAAGGAGCATCAAGCAAATTAAAAGCAGCCATATGCTCTTCGCATGGCTTGGCTTATATATAGAAAATAAACCAGATAAGGCCAAAGTGCAGAATAACCCCCAATTAATCAGAGATTGTGTGGAACCAGACTTATAGGTGAATGCATCGCCAACTAAAGGCACCAAGGGAAAATCGCTGCGTTCGTTGGGAATCCATAAGGTCCATGACAAGGCCATACTAAGAAAAAGGGCTATTACGGCGACACGGTAGTGCCAAATCATGGAATCATTGGCCATATTAAGGCAGTTTTCTAAGCAACAGGCGGCCTTTGAGGAGACCCGCTTTTTTTAAGGCTTTTTCAAAGGTTTTTAACTGGGCTTGGGCTTTTGATTCTGTGGCGTAAACCCCACCTAGCATCACAATAGTACCTTTTGCACCTGATTGCAGGCAACTAAGGGCGAGTTTATCGGCCAATATACTTTTTTCTTGAAGCACCTCTACCCTATTGATCGCATTTTGGGTGTTTGAGAAGGCATTATCTTGTATAATCCATCCTTTTTGCCCAGATACTTTAGCGCAAGCACCTTTGGCTTTGGGAGCGACTTTCGGCTTTTCTTTCTTCTTTTCTACTGATGCTGTTTGGGGCTTGGGGTCTTCTTTTGTATCTGAAATGGTGATGGTTTCTACCTCTATTTCAGTGTCGTCATTGGAGAGATCAATCTCTTCTACTACTGGCGTAGTGGAGGCTGGTTTCCGCTTGATAGAAACGGGTTTTTGCTTCGTGATGCCTAATGGAGGAATATCGTCATACGGGATGGCATCACCATCAATGACGTAACCATATTGGTCTTCTGGATTGGCACCACTCTTCCATTCACGCATTTTTACCAGATCTGCGGTTTCTGTATCTCTATGGCTTATTACCTTCAAAAAAAGCGGCAGGATCACCACCATAGAAAGGGCAGCGACCCATTTTTGGATGCCTTGGGCATTCATAAATCGAGTATAACCGCTGTTGCTTGCTCCTAAAGTGCGAGTGATACCGCTAAGAAACGCATTGCGAACAGGGTCATAGACCAGGTATCGCAATGAATTGGTTATTTTATTCCAAATAATGGTCAATTTATCAGGAGGCTTGACTTTGGCTACCGTACCCACACCCTGAGAAACATTCTGGTACCATTCTTTTTTAGTAACCCAATCCACCATTTTTCTATTTTTCCCATATACACCCAATCGAGAGGGTGTTATCAGCACTTTTACCAGATCATCAGGTGGTATCAGTGCTAACCCGAATCCATGATAGACACATTGGCTTCGCAATTCGATGAGGTAAGGATCAATCGGGGAAGGAAATACGTCGTCTGCCAAAGCGATCCATTGTTCATCGGCTTGATATTGTTTAAACTGCGCAATGGCGTGGATAAATCGGTATTTACGCCAGCGTTGCATGGCAAAATACCATCCAAAAAAAGCAATCATACCAGTACCTATAATCAATCCAATGTTTCCAATACTGTACAACGAAATGAGCCAAGGTAGCCGCCCGATATAAAAAGCCACATAGATAGCGGCTGCTACCAGCATCGAAAAAGCGAAGCAGTCCCAAAGAAAATAATAGATATTGAGGACATACTTCACTTCTTCGGCCTTATCTTGAGAGGTGGCTTCGTAGGTGCAGACAAAGGGGGAGCCATCAGATTTGCGAAAGGACATTTTTCCGTCGGCCACTACCCCACCCTCCGCTACATTGTCCGTCTCTACGGATTCACTACCACTGATCGGCTCGTAACGATGCCGATAAAAATCACGCAAGAATGGAATGAAGCGTTGTTTTACTTCATTTTCACTCATGTACAATGCGGTAGTAGTGCCTATCTGCTTCAAATGAATCAAATATTTTTATGCATGTTTTCAATATCCTTGTCCACCTGCAAGAGCAAGGAAGTGTGGGTGCGCTCAAAAGCAGCCTTTGCCTTTTCTATTTTTTCGGCTTCTACACCAATCATTGAATCTGATTGTTCTATTTGTTGCAAGTAGCCAGCCATATCATCTTGAAGGCGTTGTATTTCCGATTTATGGCGTTCTATTTGATCCCGCAGCCGCTTAGATTCTTCTTGACGGGAAGCCACTTTGGTCAAGTGCTGATTCTCAAGGGCTTTTGAAAAGTGCTCCTTTTCTTTTTCGATTACCGTACGATAATACCCTGCTGTTTCTATTAGTTTCTCCTTGGTGAGTCCTAAAGTTGCAGCAGTAGTGAAGGCACTTTTTTGAGCGGTCGCTTCGTCCAATTTCATCTCTATGAGGTTGACAACGGCACGCTTAAACTCAAAATAATCGAATCCGGGAAGGTTATTCTTCTCAATTGCCTGGGTCAAAAAATCAAGGCTGCGGTCATCTAAGCCATCGGCTTGGAACATAGACTTTGTTGTGGTCATGTTATTGTTTTAATTTTAAGATGCAAATAAACGGCAAATAACAAGGCTTGCTTGCTTTAAGGCACAAAAAAAGCGACTAATCATCAATATTAATCGAAATAGAGCAATTATTTCATTTACTCTAACCCGCTAGGAGAAAAACGCACCCCTAAATACGCAATTTGTGGCATCATAGGAGCCCATACCAAAGAGCCATTGAAAAAAGTGGACCAAGGATTTTCATCACTGACCAATACATGGTGCTGTTGGTATCCAGTAATATTTTCGCAACCTAGGTATAATTCATATTTTTTCCAATGCCGTGTTACTTGGGCGTTGACCAAGGCAAAATTAGGCGTTTGCTTTGGGAAATCATGCAGCAACTCGTGTGGCACCAAATCATTGATTGGCAATCGTTGAGTGCCCACCAATTGGCTGTGTACATTGAAACTCCATTTTTTGTTAGGCGTGGTGTAGTCTATTGTCACCAAACCCCTTGTACGAGCCGTGAATGGCATGGTTTTAAGCACGCCATCGGCAAATGTAGCGCGTACATCATTCCATTTATAAGCCAATTTAATATCCAGCCCTGGGAGTATATTATATTGAAAATTGAAAAGCACACTATTGCTATACGATGATCCTTCTAAGTTGTAAAAGAAAATAGCGGCAGTGTCTTTATCTAAATCCATGATGGTTTGGTTTACAAAATCAGTCCGATACACATCCACGCTAAAACTTGCATCTCGTTTGGCAATTTTAAAATTTTGGGTGTAATTCACCCCATAGTTCCAAGCCTCTTCTGCGCCCATGTTGGGGGCAAAATTCAACCTTCGGTTTCCAGCCAATTGGCTGATATTTTCTGCCACAAGATTGGGCGACCTAAATCCGCGACCTGCCGAGATACGCACAATGCTGTTTTCAGTAAAATTGTACTTGGCACTCATGCGTGGGGTCACTTGCCAACCAAAGCGGCTATTCCAGTCCACACGGCTGCCCAAAACAACGACGAAATCAGGGGTTTCCATGTGCAAACTGGGGCGGCTGTAGGTATATTCCAACATGGCACCTGGCACCACCTCTTTGCGGCTCAAATCGCCTTCATTGACAGACTCTTTGATGTCGTCGTATTGAATAGAAGGAGCAAAAAGGATTTTGTGGTCGGTGGTAGAAATGATATTTTGAAGTAAAGTCTGGAAATACAAAGATTTTTGCTCTCCTCTATAGGCATTTGCACCAAACTGAGCCTCCGTACGGTGCCAAGAAGCACTGACGATATTACCCAACTCTAAAAAGCGACGGCCAAACAAGGCTTCTTTTCCGTATTTTCCAAATACCTCCACCCGATCGTTTTTTTGATCTATCGTAAACATCTTTGGAATACCTGAGATTGGCTTAAACTGTCCACTTTGTCGGCGGTCGGTTAATGCTTGAATGTTGAATTGTGCGCACCCAGCCGGCCCATCATACACCAACCGGTACATTGCATTGAGTTGTTGGCGGTTGGGCGAGTCTTTAAACTTATCGTTGTTTGTATCCCAGTTATTTTCGACCAAACTTCCATGTACATAAAGGCCATTTGAAGTGGTTTCGCCTTTTTTATTCAAGTGCACATTGATTTCGCCTCGGCCTTCAGTAGAGGTAAAAAGGTTGACAAAAACAGGCTTGTCAGATTGTGGCTTCACCAAATCTGCATTTATTTGTCCTGTAATGCCTTGGTTTCCATTTTTTACGGTGCTGGCTCCCTTAGCCAATACAATACCGCTTAGCCAAGTGCCAGGGATATATTCAAAGGCAAAGGGGGTGGCAATTCCAGTCATGGTAGGTCTGTTTTCTACTAAAAACTGGCTATAAATACCACGCAGGCCCAACAGTTGAATTTCCTTAACCCCCGTCAAGGCATTAGGGTAACTTACGTCAATGGCACCATTGGTTTGGAAACTTTCAGAAAGGTTACAACAAGGGGCTTTGCGCAATTCTTTACTCGTAATGCTTTCCACATTGCGGGTTTCGAGGGTTGAAATGCGGGTATCAAAGCCTTTGCTTTTGATGGTGACTTCGCTAAGGATGGCGGCTCCTGCCACTTCAATCCATAAGTTATTTTCTGAGGGTAAAACCTGCACTTGGATAGAAGGATACCCAGCATAATTCACCACTAGTGTGCTTTCTTTCTCTCTGGAAGGGAGGCTAAATCGGCCGGAAGTATCGGTCATCGTCCCTTTCTTGGTATCTTTCCAAAATACAGAGGCTCCTATCAAGAGTTCTTCTTTTTCATTGGTGACGATACCTGTAAGAGCTGTCTGTCCGCTTTGCGCATGGAGCAAAGGAGTATATGTGAAAAGCCCCATTATGAGGGCAAATAAATAGTTCATTATAATGTATTTAAATAGTTGGCAGTGTAATGCAAATTTTCATTGCTACTACACTCAACTGAATAGAGATGAGTTATTGAATTTTCAATTACTTGAATACTCATCCTCTAACATAAAAATACCCCATGTGTGATGCAAATCAAGCGTCCCGATCGAGGTGGTGGACGCGGAAATGCTGGGGCGGGATAAGGTAAGAAATTGGGAAAAATCGAATCAATTTCGAAATGGCTGTAAGTTGGTACAAAATCGAAGTCGAAACTAGCAAGATCGGCTTTTACAACTAAAAAATCAGGCTTTAACTGAAATACTTTGACTGATTTTTCGGTGCAATCTTTGGAATCGTCTGATTGCTCACAACATGCTTTTTTTAGTGCTAATTTAGGTGCGCAGCACCCAAATTCCTTTGAACTGGTCGAAGTGGCACTTTTGCATTCATCTTGGGCGGCTACAAAAAGACTTATATCTGCATGACCAATGCAATAACAATACACTCGGTGTACGCTGATGCCCACCGTAGCCAACGACAGGGTAAATATCCATAACCAAACGAGTATTCGGGTCATTATCAATTAATTATGATACAAAGGTAACATGAAATGCCGTAAATTGATTTAGTTAAGACTCCTTTTGCAACCTATTTGCAATTTTACCGTTCCTTACATCTCTTCAGGGCCTTCACCTACCCAATCTTGTTGCACGTATTCGTTGTCGCAGTGTTCCAGTAAATGGTCTTCTATAAACTTTCGGACATCTGTGATGCTCTCTCCCGGATACAGCAAGTGAACATTGGGGCCAGCATCCAATGTGAAATAAACTTGATGTCCTGTGTCGGCGCGATATTGGCGCACTTTCTCAATAATAGCCAACGAATTGGGCTGCATTAGGGTATAAGATGGATTGCTGCACATCATTAAGGCGTGAAGGGTCAAGGCTTCATCTTCGGCTATTTTACCAAAAGCCTCCAAATCTCCTGCCTTCATGGCATCCATTAAGGTAATTAACCTCGTACGAGCCTGCGCATAACGGGGCGTAGCATAGGGGTTGCCTTCCATCAAGGCATGACCAGCCCTACTACTGACAGCCTTCTCCTCCCGACTGACAATCAAAATATCGTCGTGAAAGTCGTGAAATGAAGCGTGTATTTGATCTCCAACTGGCACTGCATACTCATTGCTGCTGCCGGGCACTGCCGTGGTTTCACCCCAAACAGCGGCATGGGCATATATACTCCTACAAGCAGATCCGCTACCTAATCGCGAAATAAAGGAGGCTTTTCTTTCAAAATCATCACTGTTTTGCAAAGTTCCAAACAACCGATCCTCTAAAGAACAAAGTGCCAACACCAATGCCGACATACCAGAGGCCGACGATGCAATACCTGCGGAATGAGGGAAGGAATTGCCCGTATTGACGCTTAGTTTTAGTTGGCGTAAAAACGGGAAAACGGGTAAAAGGCTATTTAAGAAAGCCTCCGTTTTGGTTTGAAAGGCTTCGTTTTCTTCGCCATGAAACAAAAACTCTAAGTCCACGCCAGATTGATGGCCTTTATCATGGAACTCATATGATAGTTCCGTATCGGTACAAGATGCTGACAAAGTTAGACTCAATGACGGGTTCTGTGGCAATTGAAGGCCATATTTGCCCCAATACTTAACGATGGCAATATTGCTCGGAGAGCGCCAAAGGATAGTGCCGGGTTCAAAATCAATCGCGGAATCGAGGATTAGACGTGGATTTTCGTACATGATGCTTTTTTATGGGCGCAAAGATAGGGAATTGATTTGATTAGATGGAGCATACAAACAACCAAAATACGTTTCGGTTGTTCCAACAGAATGATATCAAAAGAAAAAATTATACTGATAATACTGGCCAGCATCAATTTTACCCACATCATGTATTTCATGATTATGATGCCGTTGGGGCCACAGTTCATGGAATTATTTCATATTAGCCCAGCCCAGTTTGGTTTTGCGGTTTCCGCCTATGGATTTGCAGCGGGCATATCGGGGTTTAGTTCGGCCTTTTTTGTGGATCGGTTCGATCGAAAAAAAGTGTTGTTTTTTGCTTATTGCGGCTTTGTAGTAGGCACTTTTGCTTGCGCATTCGCGCCTACCTATCTTTGGTTGGTGGCGGCACGTATATTGGCGGGCTTGTTTGGAGGTATGATAGGCGCCCAGGTGCTTTCCATCGTGGGTGATATTGTTCCTTATGAACGTCGGGGTCAGGCTATGGGAAGTATTATGGTCGCCTTTTCTCTGGCTTCAGTGGCGGGCGTTCCTATGGGACTTTGGTTGGCATCCCAATACAGTTGGCACATGCCATTTCTGGCTATTGGTGGTTTGGGGCTTATTATTATTTGCTTGATTCATTTCCTGATTCCACCCGTCACCAAGCATTTGGAAAACTACGTTGCGGGGCTTAGCCCTTTTCATGTGCTGACGGACATTATTAATAATCCAAATCAACTGCGGGCCATTGCCCTTTCTGGCACCTTGATGTTGGGGCATTTTTCTATTATACCGTTTATCGCGCCGTCACTTGTCTCCAATACTGGGTTTAGCCAAGACAATATTTTTATGATCTATTTGGTAGGTGGTGCATTGACCATTTTTACCTCTCCTTTGGTTGGAAAATTAGCGGATAAAAAAGGCAAATACCCCGTTTTTATGTTATTTGCCTTGCTTTCAGTGATCCCGGTTTGGCTTATCACCAATTTGTGGGTTGTCCCACTTTGGGTTGTGCTCTGCATTTCAGGATTATTTTTCATCATTATCAATGGGCGGATGATACCCGTTCAGGCATTGGTGAGCAGCGTGGTATCGCCCCAGCAGCGGGGCGGGTTTATGGCGATCAACTCTTCTGTCCAACAATTAGCCACTGCCGTGGCAGCAAATATAGGGGGGCTCATCGTTTACAAAAGTGAGAATGGTTATTTGGAAAATTATAATTGGGTTGGTTGGTTTTCTATTGCTACGGTATTGATTTGTGTATGGCTGGCTAGTCGGATTCGGTCGTTGGAGGTGGGTTAGATTATGGAAAAGTAAAGAGCTCCCCATGCCCGCTTGATAGTATTCTATGAACTAGCCAAGGGCATCAACAAAGATAACGATCACACCCACGGTGTTATCATCATCGATGAACGGCTCGAGGAAGAGATTGAAAAGCCGTCTTTGGGGGTTTCTGGGTTGGGTCGGTACTTCATATGGCAATATGATTGATTGTTCACAATTTGGATGCAATGTACTGGTTTTTGGGGATTGGTGGAGTTTTTTCACAATCTGACGTGAGCATGGACGCGGTAGCCGCGTTTAGTCGGATATCGCCGACCATGCATAGTTGGGCGATTTCTATTTATTCTTATGACTATCAATGATTTGCGCAACTTCTTTTTCACTTTTTTTTGACACCTTCGCTATCTGCGGAATTGTAAAACCCTCTTTGTCCATTTCAAGGATCATTTCGATTTTCCCTTCTTCTTTTGCTTTAGTTGCTACCAATTCCTTCTCCCCCCGTTCATCCTGCTCTTTTATTGTCACATTATCATAAGCCTTCAACTCTTCCTTACTCTATTTGTACTTATCTGCTTCCAAAAAGGCAGTTTTTAGCCCCTCGTCCTCATTAGCAAAATCAGGCACAACATTCAATTCTTCCGAGTGCTTGATGAAATAAGTCCACTTGTCAATTGGCGTATCCAATTCGTGCATTTCTATCTTGAACTTGGGCAACTCGATGAAAGAGAACTGAATATCTTTCAGCAAATGCTCATTGGTCACCTTGTTCATTATCAAGTGCCGGGTGTGGTAGTCCGTACCAGTTCCAAAAGGAAAGTTCAAAATCTCAATAAATTATGCAGGATGCAGTAATGGGTAGTCTTCTCCTTTATCTATTTGCATGGAGTAGTCCCGCGAGATATAATATTGTACCCTCTTGTCGAAGCCAGTTTTGTCGGCTACCTGCATTTCCACCACGAATTTTCTGCCCGACTGGTCGGTTGCCCGAACGTCAAGTATAGTTGCTTTCTCTCCTGCGATGCGAGTGAACTGGTATGGGTTAGCGATAGTGACGCTGACCACTTTGTGATCCCCTTCCAACTCCAAAGAGGCGTTCAAAAACGAGATGAGCGGAGCAGTTTTCTGCTCGTTGCCAAATATCTTGCGAAACGCAATGTCGTTTTTGATTTCTGCGAAATCCATAACTTATATTTTGGCACAAAAATACGGCAAAAGTTGGACGTTCCCAATTTTTGCCGCATTCCCCCCCTCTTGCCTAATTAATTTTTTGTATCATTATTGTCGTATAAACCTCTTTTATTGTATCCCATATTGTTTCAGGCTGTGTAAATGCAAAACCTAATGGCGATGAATTGGGAAGCGCGAACTCAAGGTAATGGTCGAGTTTGACCACTCTATCATTGCCCTGAGGTACAACCACAATTCCTTTGATAAAGGAACGGGTGTGGCCTATCCCTATACCGTTGCTAACGTTCAATGAATTCGCTGCTGCATACTCGCACGTTCCCAAAAGTTCGATCGTATTGTCAACTCTGCGTAGGAACAGTTGGTGAAGGCCGGAGAAAGAGGTAGGAGCAGATGCCTCAATCAGATAAGTACCTGGCTTGAATGTCAAAAAACCATTTCCGCCAACCCAGACTGTGAAAAAACACATTCAATAACCTACATTCAGTAAAAATCTATTTATGCTGCCCTCCTCCAAGCCACCATTTCATTGGTGTTGAAGGCTGTTTTAGGAGTGTCTTGCCAAGGCATTTGGATAAAAACGCCTTGTAGAGGCAAAGATAGGGTCGTTTTTTGAAAAAAGCAAGTTTTAAATGCCTGAGTGAGCGTTTTTACCCCTAAAATATTGATAACACGGCGTAGATTGTACATCGTGAAGACGATAGCGATCTCCCCGCCCACTTT
>JANMMZ010000015.1:0-32501 GCA_031373665.1 Saprospiraceae bacterium
ACACAGCCTTGCTTTTGAAAAATATAAATTATCGCAAAACAATGGGAATAACTCGTTTGGCGATCTATTGTGTAGTACTATGAATGGGCTTCGATTCAAAGATATTAAAGCCTACATGAATGATAAATTGGTCAGTATATACCCTCCTTATGAAGGAGTAGAGCAACAAGCCATGATTAATACTTACCTCAAGTGGGGCAAAACTGAACCTGAAAAATTGGCAATGGATCAAGCCTACCAGACGGCACTCGAAGAGGAAGGTTATGTCAAGTTTTTGAAAAGTTGCCGCCCCATTAATGCCGATAGCAAAGTGGTGACTAGTATGAAAAATCTGACCTATTCTAGTAGCGGTGCGGTGCTACTTTATCTGATTTCGGGGAAGAAATAAGGGCTTCGCTCAAGATAATCCATCACCTTTTGAGTCCCACCCGCGTTTTCATGCAAATACGCCAAAGCCGCATCGCGAGCGAGGGCATATTGAGCATCGTCGTTCAATAGATCAAGCACTTTGGCCAATGAGGCGGCATCATGCACACAAAAGGCTGCACCCCGAGCCACAAATTGTCGGGCTTCTTCAAATTTTTCGTACCGAGGCCCAAATATAATCGGCAAACCAAAAGCCGCAGGCTCTAACGTATTGTGTATGCCCTTCCCAAATCCACCACCAATATAGGCCACGGTGCCATGCCGATACAGGCGATTGAGGAGCCCAATGGTATCAATAATCAATAGATCTTTGGTGAAGGGTCTGCCTTCCAGATCTGTCCATCGCTCGGCACTGATGGCTATTTTTTGAATGAGTTGTTCACTGTGTGCGGTACTGGGTTCATGGGCAGCCACTATGTAGCAAAAAGGCTGCTCTCCTTGGTGTTGGCTTATAAAATCTAGGAGAATTGCCTCATCAGCAGGCCAAGTGCTACCAGCTACTAATATTGGTTTTTTGATGTTTTCTAAGGCCGCCACAGGAGGGGCTTGTTGAGCCAACGCCAATACACGGTCTATCCGCGTATCACCCCCAATGCTTACTTTTTGATAACCAATGCTTTGTAGCAACGCTTGAGAATTCGGATCTTGCACAAATATATGCGTGAAACAATCCAGTACCCGCCTCCAAAATCCTCCATGCCATTGGAAAAATGCTTGAGTAGGGCGAAACAAGGCCGCCACCAATAAGGTAGGTGTGTTCCTACATTTGAGTTCAAACAAGTAGTTGGCCCAAAATTCATATTTCACAAAAATGGCCAAGTCGGGCTGGATAATGGCTAAAAAATCTTTGGCATTTTGAGGCGTATCGGCGGGCAGGTAACAAACAAAATTGGCCAAGGGATAATCCTTGCGGATTTCGTAACCGGATGGTGAAAAAAAACTCAATACAATCTGCCAATGGGGATATTGTTGCTTGAAGGCTTCTATAACGGGTCGCCCTTGCTCAAACTCGCCCAACGAAGCCACGTGTACCCAAAGCACTTTGGTGGTCGGCTGGAAGGCGGCTTGGTATCGGTTGCGCCAGTTTTTTCGGCCTGTGATCCATTGTTTGGCTTTTGGAGAGGCTAGGGCGGCTAGGTTGATGAGGAGGGTGTAGGTTTTTATTCCTAAATTGTATAGATTTTTCATTTTTGGTTTATTTTAGGGGTGAAGAGGGGTTTCCCCACGGAGGAACGGAGATACCACGAGGGGGTCGGGGTAAGATTTAGAGGACACGGAGGATATTTTTTTTCAAAAATTTAGAATTTTGGTCGGCTGCCGCTACCGACCCCTGATGGGGGGGCGGTTTGGGAGCCTTGATCGGCGTTTGGTATGCTATTGTTGGAATCAAAAAAACGCCAAGCAATGCCTAGTCGAAGGGCTCCAAATTGTTGTGGATGCCAAGCGGTTCTGTAATTTACCACACCCGGATTCCAGAGGGTGGATAAATTGTCGTAGCGCACAAAAAAACGGAAGGTTTTCACTTTGAAGGCTAAGAAAAGGTCTAGGTTTGGATAGGGTTTTTGGGTGAGTGTATCGTGCTGTTGCCATTGCCAAGTGACGGGCTGCCAAGCCTGTGGCCTAAAGGAGGCATTCATCGTGAAATCAGCACCCAACTCGACTTGCATGTTTTTCTTGAAAATACGGCCACGCAAGTAAAGGCTGTTTTTTATAAACCATTTGGGCAGCCTCAATAGATCATCTAATTGATTAGACTGCTGTAGGCCCAAGGTATTGTCCAAATGGAGGGCTTTCCACCGTAGGTTTTCTTGTACGATCAATTGGGCGACCGATATGGCTGCGCCAAATTGCTTCGCTATGCCTTGGGTATCGTAGTAAACGTGGTTGTTTATCACAAAGGCATGCCCATCCACCTTTAGCCCTATGAATGGCAGTGCATAACCTGCCCAAAGGTGGTTTTCGATGGGCTTTACGAAGTTAGCATTGTTCCAAACCGATTGTTGGGTCACATATACCTGTTGCTGGATGAGAGAAAGGGGATAGCGTTGGCTCATAAGCCCCACTTTTAAGGCACCTGCTTTGCCTAATCCAAATTGGAGTTCGCCATTCAATTGGTATTCACCGGGACTGGTGCCGAGTACGCCGATGGCCACATCGGCATTAAGGCTGAGTCGTTTTGAAAATGCCAATCCCAGTTTTCCTGTAGCGAATACATTGTTGACCTTATCGGTAGATGGCTCTTGCCTAATATTGAAGTATCGGTGCGAGATACCCACTTCCAATTTGTCGGAAAACAGGAGGGTATCAGACTTGCGGAAAGTACTCAGTACAACGGTATTTTCGAGGCGATCCATTTCAATGTAATGCCGCACACCACGCCGGTCAGTCAGAAAATTACTGAAAAACTGAGTGTCTCGAACTGGGTTGGGATCCGAAAACTTATAATTTTCTTGGGTATATCGGAGGGTGTGCCTTAGGCGCACCTTCCGCTTATCGCCCCTGTTCAGTTGGTAATACTGGGTCAAAAAAAAGGTTTGATCACCTATGCGGGATACGGCTTTGTTGTCGGGCAGCCGCACTTCGGCAGCAATGGGGCCCTGAAAATCAGCACCAGTGAAAGCATCTGCGGAAACAATGCCCCCGTTTTCTTGCTGGCGCATCACAGTTTTATTGAATATAACCCACAGATCGTAGCGTTTATTCACGGGTATATGCAACCCCATGTTGAGGGTGTTGTTTTTTACCCTTTGGTATCGGAACTGGCCTAAATAATTGATGCTCCTATAATCCAAGGAAAAATTAGTGCCTTTGGCAAAAGTCCTGCTAAACTTGGTTCGGAGGGTGGTCTCGCCTTGGTTTCGTCCTTGATGAAAAAACACTTCACTGAACGATTTGGCACTTTGATGGAATCGAAGATCCTCAGGATCCAATCGGTACAAGCGAAAGGCATCTACGCCTACGGAAAGCCCAAGTCGGGCAGGAGCCTGAAAAAACAAGGGCCTTGCTGCTGAACCAACATTACCAAGGTTGGCCCAGTCTATCACTTCTCTACGTGCAGGATCATACAAGTGAAACGGATGATCGGGCAACGTGTCGGCATCCTCCACCGATGTCTCCGGGGTAAGTGCCAACGTCCAATCCAGACGCGTACTATCCAAACCCGCAATGGGTCTGGTCGTTTTACTGGCCGGAGAGGGCTGCTGCGCCAACAGCGTACCCGATACACCTATACATATGATAAGGTATAGACAACCCGATTTCAGATGATCGATCATAACTCACATTTCATTCATAACGCTTAAATTGCACAATGCCTAACCACTAACGTTCATCCACCCTGTTTTGTGTATTAGGGTTGAATCAATTTAGGATTCATGCCCATGTTAGAGAAACCTCCATCGTGGAATAGGTTTTGCATGGTTACGCAACGGGTGTAATCACTGAACATCGAAATGCAGTAATTGGCACAATCGTCGGCTGGGGCATTGCCCAAGGGCGACATCTTATCAGCGTAATCATAAAACTCCTGAAAACCCTTGATGCCTTTGCCTGCCGTGGTCATGGTTGGCGATTGGCTGATGGTATTGACCCGTACTTTTTTGGCTTCGCCAAAGTGGTAGCCAAAACTACGAGCGAAGGATTCCAACAGTGCTTTGGATTCTGCCATTTCAGAATAATCAGGAAACACCCGCTGGGCCGCAATGTAAGTTAAGGCCAATATACTGCCCCCATCGCTGATGGCATCCAATTTCCAGATGGTCTGCATCATTTTATGAAAAGAGATCGCGCTGACATCAAAAGTCTTTTGCATCCATTCATAATTTAGGTCGGTGTATGATTTTCCTTTGCGCACATTGACCGACATACCGATAGAATGCAGCACAAAATCAACCTTACCGCCGAAATGTTCCATACTCTTTTGAAACAGGTTTTCCATGTCTTCGATGGAAGTAGCGTCGGCACCAATCACGGGCGCGTTACATTTTTCGGCCAATTGATTGATTTCGCCCATGCGCATGGCTACGGGTGCATTGGTCAGTACGATTTGCGCACCCTCTGCTATACAGCGTTCGGCTACCCGCCAAGCAATGCTCTGGCTATCCAAAGCGCCGAAGATGATTCCTTTTTTTCCTTTCAGTATCATTCTGATATGATTATTTAAGTTGAAATTTTTGTAATTTTCCTTTCAAAATCGGCGCAAAGGTAAATAAAAAAGCCTTTTATTAAAATGTTAGTGAAATGTAATTGAAACATCATTGATTCTTTAGCGATTCGTAATTCCAGCACCCCCATCTTTGTATCAAGTTCAGCACGAAATAGTTCTACAACAAATAAACCAAGGTAAGCACACGTTGGAATCGAGGGATGGAACACCTCAGTTGAACCAGTGAACAACGGATGCACCAAAAAAAATCAATATACAATGGGACCTATTCCTTTTAAAGTAGAAGAGACACTCGTTAATGGACCAACTTTTGCATTCAATGGCCAAGCTGTTGCATCCATGCATGAACTCCCACCAGTTGCAGGTAGTACTTGGCCAGCCGACTTGACCAACGATCGTTTGATCCAAGTTGAACAAGGCGTACACTTTCATTTTGCTTGGGGCGTGAGCGGTGCTGTAGTGCCACTACTTTCCAGTAATCTCGTTTGGAAAATTCAGTTGTTCTTCGAAAAGTGGGGACAAAGTGAATCTCCACTCAACCCAAGTACCACTGTAAGGTACGTACCTACCAGTGGATTCCGGTACAATGCCTTGATCAACATCCCAGGTAATACCCTTTCAGAAGGCGTTTACGACGTGGTTGCAGTGATCCGTTTGTACAATGTTGTTAGCGGTGTAACATCGCCATTGCCAGTAGCTGGTTTCGTGGAAATGGGCAAATTTGAGTTCTTCGAGCAGAGCTAATCAACTTAGTTGCTTTGGTACTCTTTAATTGCTAATTAAAAAAGCCGTCTCTGCACCGCCTGTCGGAGCGGGACGGCTTTTCTCTTAGGAACGGCTCTGGAATAAAGGTATAGATTCAGGCTTCAGGTTTTGGCCTTAGATTTTCTGTTTTTTGTCGCGAATAGCACAGCTATTTAAGTCAAAAAAGAGGGAATATAGGGTCAAAAGATGTGCATCAATTTGTACCTTTATTTCGGAACCGTTCCTTAAAACCACCAATCGTCATGAATAAACTAAAAGATAAACGCACCAAAGAAGAAATCTTAAAACTGTTGGACAAAGCCATGCAACAGGAAGATCAAATGGGTGATAGAATCAAAAAATTGGAAGCCGATCTCTCTGATTGCCGAAAAAAAATGGATGATCCACGTTCTGAATTGGTTGAAAGAGCATTGCCTGCCAGCAAGATTTCTTTTCGGATAGATTATTATCGCACCGCTGAAAAAGGTCCCATCAAAGGCATTATCGAACACCTTTCCTCGCGTCAAAAGAAGAATTTTGAAAGCGAAAATTTTGAAGCCGTCACTGAGTTCATGGCTAAGTATTTACCCAAAAAGAAAATAAAATCGGTCGCGCCACCCTTGGAAACGACTGAAAAGGAGGTAATACCCGTACCGGAAGCCCCTCTCTCTCCCCTCATAGTGGCCACCGCCGCTACCGACCCAGAGGTAACCACCATCGTGGATACGCCACAAACGGTAGCATTGCCCAATATGGCCGAAGCATGGCCAAATGAAGAACCGCTTGAGGTGGTTCTGATGGAGACGGAAGTGGGTGTGACCAACCTCACGGATATGGAGGCAGCGAAATTCAGTGAAAGGATAGAGCCTTCCGTTGAAGTGCTGATGCCTAATAGCAGTATAGAGCCAGAACCCAATATAATTGCAGCGCAACCTCTTTTTGCAGAACAGCCACTTTTTGAAACAGAGCCTGCCCTCCCTGCTGCCGCTAAAAGGAGTATCATTACTATCCCTGAAGGTGTGCATAAGGCGAAGATACATTCGGCTTTGGAGCGATCTCGTCGGATGATTGAAGAGCCAATGGCCACTACGGTAGCACCCAAGCCCATTGCTGAGGTCGCTATGGAAACTGAAATGGATTTTGACGAAATAGATTTTAAAATACCTGCTCGAATCCGCCAATTGCTTGATGGTGGATCCAATATTGCCCAATCATCCACCACAGTTATAGCAACTCCACCGCTCCTGTTGCGTGGAAAAACTTTTGATATGACCGGAAACCCGGGATCTGAAGTGATTATACCTATGGACGGTATGGACGAGTTTAAGGGACAGGCTTGTATGGCTACGCTTAAATTTGAGAATATGGAGACAAGAAGTACCCAAACTCAAAAAAACAGGTGTACCCCTAGTGCTAATCGGCTGGCCATACCTATATCGCCCATTATAATGTTGACACAAGGGGCATACCGTGTCACCACTGTATTGCAGACCCTTCATACTGAACCCAAAGTGATGTATCGAGAAAGCCGGCTTTTTGTGGTGGGGTAGAGGATCGTATAAATTAAGATTAAAACCCACGGCATTGATAATGTTTTGAAAAAATAGGAGGAAAATTATTTCAAAGTGTAAGACATTCCTAGTTTTTTATCGTCCTTTGAGAAAAAAACTATGCAATTGTCTTTACTGTTTCGCAGCCTGTATTTTCAAGTCATTGTTGGTATTGTAGGTGGTATCTTGTTTGGCGTTTTAGCACCTTCCTTGGGAGCTAGTCTCAAGCCCGTTGCCGATACATTTATCAACATGATTAAAATGGGTATCGGCCCCATTATCTTTTTCACTATTGTGCTAGGGGTAGGTGGTGTAGGGAGTATGAAAAAACTAGGCCGTATTGGCGGTAAAGCCTTGCTATATTTTGAGATCGTGACCACTTTTGCCTTGGTTATTGGGATGTTGGTGGCCAATTTGGCCCGACCGGGCGCAGGCATGGATACCTCCTCTGCCGCCGCAGGTGCAGACAAAGTGCAGCAATACCAAAAAGCCGCTACCGACATGGATTGGGTGGCATTTTTTACGCACATGGTGCCATCCAATATCATGAAGTCATTTGCCGAAGGCGATATTTTGCAGATCCTCTTTTTTGCAATCCTCTTTGGGATTGGGGTAAATGGATTGGGCGAAACTGGGCAACAAATATTGGTATCTTTTGATCGGCTTCTCAAAGCCTTATTCAAAATACTGCACCTCGTGATGGGATTGGCCCCCATCGGGGCATTCGCAGGTATGGCTTATACCATTGGAAAATTTGGTCTAGGTGTGCTGGTAAGCCTTGGCAAACTCATGATAGCAGTATATGCCACCATGGCTATTTTCATTTTTGTGGTCTTGGCCATCATTTGCCGGTTATATGGGTTTCGTTTGTTGGATTTGTTGCGACATATCAAGGAAGAGATTCTCCTTGTTTTAGGTACTTCGTCCTCGGAGGCCGCGTTGCCTCAATTGATGGAAAAATTGGAGCGGTTCGGTTGTCATCGTTCCATCGTTGGTTTGGTTGTACCTACCGGATATTCTTTTAATTTAGATGGTACGACTATCTATCTATCTATGGCGGTATTGTTTTTGGCCCAAGCCTACCAAGTTGACCTCTCTTGGGGCGAACAAGCCACCATACTTGGCGTATTGATGATTACTTCCAAAGGCGCGGCTGGGGTGACTGGAGCGGGATTCATCGTACTGGCTTCCACCTTGGCAAGTCTGAACCGAATACCAGTGGAAGGCTTGGCCTTGTTGCTGGGTGTGGATCGGTTTATGTCAGAAGCACGAGCCATTACCAATTTAATTGGCAATGCTGTAGCCACCGTGGTGATAGCCAAGAGCGAAGAGGCTTGGGAACAGCCTTTGTTTGATCAAGGGGAGTTGAGTGAATAGATGTTAGTTTCGACCTTAATATCTAATCTCTTTTGATCGTCTAACATGTCCGATTTCGGACATCCCTCGTTCAAGTTCGTACATTGTTTCCAAGAAATAAAAAGTATAAATAATTGATAGTCAATTGTTTGAAAAATCGGCTCACATATTGAACTACTAATTACTATAATGGATTATATTCGTTCTAGCACTAAAGAAAAGTAAGAAAATATGTTGTACAATTATTTGAAAATCGGATTACGCAACCTTCAACGCCACAAAGGCTTCACTGCCCTCAATGTGCTAGGTCTAGCCTTGGGTATAGCAGCGGTACTGCTCATATACCGCATGGTCACTTATGAACTGAGTTTTAATCAAAACTTCGCTCAAAGTGATCGTATTGTACGCATTGTTACCACCGAAGTAGCCCTGGATGGGGAGAAAGGTTACACAAGAGGTATGCCCATTGCTGCCATGAATGCCGTACGCAGTACCATCCCTCAATTTGTAGCACTTGCTAAAACAAAGGAATATTGGCCTACCGTATTGGTGCCTAACCCAACAGGTGGCCCCGCACTCAAAAAATTTACGATGGGACCGGGTAAAATTTCTTTTTTTGTAGAACCCGAATTTACTCAAATATTCGATTTTAAATGGCTGGCTGGCGATCCCAACACGGTTTTGAAAGCACCCAATACCATAGTCGTATCGAGCGATATGGCCGAAAAATGCTTTGGAAAATGGGAAAACGCCCTCGGACAAACCCTATTATTAGACAACGACCCGATGACGATACAAGGCGTGGTAGCTGCCCCACCAATCAATTCTGATTTTCCGATTCAGGTATTGGTATCGTACGCGACCATCTTGAGCAATAAAGAAAAATATGAATATAATGAAGATTGGGGCAATACCAGCAGCAATGACCAACTGTTTGGGCTCCTCCAAAACAAAGATCAAATGGAGGCTGTCAATGCACTGGTTGGGCAAGTTGGTCAAGTAGAATACCGCGAAAACGGTAGCGGACAAAACCAATCAAAAGGCCACTCATTGCAGCCTTTGTCCGAATTGCATTATGATGATCGCTATGGCACCTCTGCCACGCCTGTGGTATCTAAAAGTAGGTTGTGGATCTTATCCTTCATTGGCCTCTTAGTTTTAGCAATGGCCTGTTTCAATTTTATCAACCTCAGTACCGCTATGGCCATACGCCGCGCCAAAGAGGTTGGAGTCCGTAAATCCTTAGGTGGTAGTCGAGGTACATTATTTAGCCAATTCATGAGCGAAACCGCCTTAATCGTACTGTTTTCAATTGTTTTAGGGGCTACTATGGCTTGGTTAGCATCTCCTTTACTCAAGTATATTTCTGATGTTCCACCCGAATTGCCTTTTCTTAGCCAGTCTAATGTATTGGTCTTCTTGGGGGTAGTGGCGGTAACTATGACTTTGTTTTCAGGCTTTTATCCGGCTTTGGTTTTGGCGGGTTTCAATCCAGTTCGCGCTTTAAAAAACGATACCACCGCACGTTCGGTAGGTGGCGTTTCCTTACGCAAAGGTTTGGTGGTGCTACAGTTTACCATTGCACAGGCTTTGATCATCGGCACGATCATTACCCTGAGCCAATTGGATTATATCAGAAACATGGATTTGGGTTTCAGTAAAGACCTGATTTATACCTTTAATATCAATGGTGATAGTCTCAGCCAATCCAAAATGGCTACCATGAAACAGCGGATTTTGCAAATACCGGGTGTAGAAACTTTCGCTTATGGCAATGATCAACCTTCTTCGGGAAGCACTTGGGCTACCAATTTTGCCATTGGTAGGGGCTCTGAAGATCAAAAATTCAATACTGCCCTCAAATTTTGTGATGCTGATTACCAAAAAACCTACGGTTTGCAGTTGGTAGCAGGCCGATGGCTCGAACCCAGCGATACCTCCAAAGAGTTTATCGTCAATATGACCCTCCTGAAAAAAGCAGGAATCAGCAATCCAGAAGAAGCACTTCAAATGGAAATGCGCCTCGGCCGAAACCGTTGGCGCAAGGTGGTGGGCGTTGTCAAAGATTTTCATTCCCATTCTGTACACAACGAACTGGAAGCCATCACCATATCTAGCAACCTCAAGCGGTTTTATTCGGCAGGGGTAAAAATAAAACCTCAAAATATGACGGCCACTGCGGCAGCCATACAGCAGGTATTTGATGAAACCTATCCCGAGCAGGTATTTGATGCTGTTTACTTTGATGAGTCCGTCGCAGATTTTTATACGGCTGAAAATCGCTTTTCAGACACGTGCAAAGGGTTTGCCTTTTTAGCCATCTTGATCTCCTGTTTGGGTCTATTCGGCTTGGCTACCCACGCTGCACAGCAGCGAACCAAAGAGATCGGCGTACGCAAAGTACTTGGTGCTTCAGTCGCTTCTGTGGTCAATTTGTTGGCCAAAGACTTCCTGAAATTGGTCTTGTTGGCCATTGTATTTGCCACGCCACTGGCGTGGTGGGCTATGCGCAATTGGCTTTCCGATTTTGCGTATCGCATTGATATTCAATGGTGGATGTTTGCGGTATCGGGCTTGGCAGCCTTGCTCATTGCGTTTTTGACGGTTAGTTTTCAGAGTGTACGCGCAGCAGTGGCCAATCCTGTTAAGTCGTTGCGGTCGGAGTGATGAGATGTCGTTTTTTTTCTTGTTTTATTTGTATTTGTTACGTACTTTTGTGGGCTTTAAATTTCATCACAAGGTATTCATAAAAAATATAACATGAAGAATTCACCGCTTGGAAAACAAGGATTGATGGCTGCTCAAATGGGTCTAGGCTGTATGGGCATGTCAGAGTTTTATGGAGAAACTGATGAATCTGAATCGCTCCGAACCTTGCACCGCTCCTTGGAAATTGGGGTCAATTTTTGGGATACAGCCGATATTTATGGTCCCCATAAGAATGAATCTTTATTACAAAAAGTGCTGAAAGACCGCCGTAAAGACGTGGTTTTGGCCACCAAATTCGGCATTATGCGCGACCCTACAAACCCTGCTGTCAGGGGCTTGGACGGTACGCCAGAGTATTGCCAAAAAGCCTGCGAAGCCAGCCTGCTGCGGCTTGGTATTGATGAAATTGACCTGTATTACCTGCACCGGATAGATCCCAATACGCCTATTGAAGAGACGGTAGGCGCGATGGCCGACCTCATAAAACAAGGGAAAGTACGCCATATTGGACTTTCGGAAGCGAGTGCCGAAACCCTGCGCCGTGCCTATAAAGTACACCCTATTACGGCACTACAAACAGAATATTCGCTGTGGTCGCGCGATGTAGAAGCCGAAATATTGCCCACTTGCCGCGAATTAGGGATCGGTTTTGTCGCGTATAGCCCCTTGAGTAGGGGGTTTCTCTCTGGAGAAATAAAAAGTATAGACGATTTTGCGGCCGATGATTATCGGCGCGTTTCACCCCGTTTTCAGGGTGAAAATTTTCAAAAAAACCTAGATTTGGTAGAAAAAATCAAACAGATCGCGCAGGAGAAAAATTGTACCCCCTCGCAATTGGCCTTGGCTTGGGTCATGGCACAAGGGGCGGATATTTTCCCGATTCCGGGCACCAAACGGGTAAAGTATTTGGAAGAAAATGCTGCCGCTGCCGAGGTGCAACTTTCAGCAGACGATTTAGCCAGCATTGAAAAAATATCGCCCAGGGGCGTAGTATCGGGAGACCGTTACGGTGAAATGGCGATGAAGTCAGTTGATTTGTGAGCCAGCGCGGGTGAGGAAAAGGCCATTGAACTGGCCAAAAAGTATTTCCAAAATGTTTCTTAAATACGCTGCTCTAAAATGTCCCTGTTTTTTTAAAACACTGAGATGAATTGACAAAAACTTCTTATTAAATTTGCGGTCAAGCCTATAAAGTGCCCGAAATTTGCCCAATAAAGAACGAGTTAAACTATATCTTCTTATTTATGGCATATTATCAAATTATAGGTGGTAAACGGTATGACCGCAGTTTGCTTGAAGCAGCAAAACGGTTTACCCAAGGGTCTGGTGAGTATCAAATCTCATTAGACGAAATTCAGGATTTATTCAGGCAGGCTAACGATAGTCAGGTGTTGACGAGTATCGAACGGCGCACGCTGGATTACATCGCACAACACTTCCCGCTGACGGCGAAGGCCAAAAAATGGTTTCTAGCGCAGGGGCCAAACTCTGGTGAAAGCACTACGGAAATGGCCATTCGCAAAGTTTTGCGCGAAAAATTTGGTCTCCAAAAAATCCAATCCAACATTGAAGAAAGCACGGTACAACAAAATCTGGCTGGTAGCGTCCGTGATTTTGAGGCTGCCCTTAGTGCTGCTATTGAGGCTGTATTAGGTGGTGGTCAAGGGCAATTGTGTTTGTTGGCACGGGTAGCCAGTCGCGAAGACAAGTACCTCGAATCGCAAATTCAAGCGCAGGTATTAAAATCTTATTTAGATCGGTGTACCATTTACCTTGTCCCAACGGATGCAACGGCATCTATGAATCTGCCTTATGACCTTCCACATGTACTGGACTCTGAAAATTTTTGGACATTCGTATTCAAAACACCCGATTTTGAACCCATAGAGTTTTTCTCCTTTGTCAATCGTGGCCAATCTTTTCAATATAGCATCGGTCAATTTTCAAAAAAAGCAAATTTTGATCTCATTATTCAATCAATAATTCAGCAATTTACTGGGTTTGATCGGATGAAATGGGATATTTCAATAGAAGAGCTAAACAGACAAATGCCCATAATCCCAGGGCAAAATTTTGGAAATGCTTTATTTGCAGCACTCAACGCGGGTATTTTTAATCAGGAAAGTAGTTTTTCTTTTGGCGATTTTATCCGTCAGGAAATTTGGCCAGATCCTGAAAAAAACATCCGCGAAGAAATGCGTGAATATGCAAATTCTGGTACTTTATACCTGATCCCGCTTGATTATCGCGCCCAAACAGATAATGGAACGGCTGCTTTTCCTGTTCCAGAACAGTTTTCATTTTGGTTGGATGGAGAATGGATTTTCGGACTAAACATGCCTTCAAAAACCAATGCGCAATTTGTTATCAGTGCGCCTCGCGACGGCAACGACGGAGATACGGCTTGGATTGATGGTTTTCTGGATGAAGCCCTTTCCATAGAAACACAGATTCAAAAAATAGTGACAGAAGAATTCAAGATCGAGGGTCTTCAAATCAATATTGACACCGCAGATGCGGCAGTACAACGACAACAATTTGGCCCTGAATGGCGACACCTCCCCGGTCTGGTTCGGCAAGCCCTGAACACGATTCTGCACGATTACCTTTCTGATCATGGGGTGTTTAATAAGGTCGCAAAGCGGCATTTAGCAGATATTGATCCGACCTTTTTTGACGATCCAATGGAATATCGTGCGGCCATACGACACAAGATTAAAGAATACCTGCGCACCGAGAGTGTCTTACAAATGCGCCCAATCAATCCCGATGAAAATCTGGCACCCAATGGAGAGCCCATTGAACAGAACTGGCTGTTTCGCGTTGTTTTGCAAAATTTGGCGGATCATTGGTTCTGGATTATCATTCAGCGTCATCCTGACGACGAGGGAAGGCCGTACAATTATATTAGTTAATTTTTGACAGGCTCTTGGCGGAGAGGGAGTTTTGAGACTTCCTCTCCTATTATTTCTTATAGAATAAATACACCTCAGTGGTGAAGCCCCTCTACGCCCCCTCTAAACCTCCAATCCATAAAACCCGCTCCTAACAGATACCAACAACTCCTCTATCACCGCCCGATCTGGGTAATCTGGGAGTGGAGACAGCGGATACAGTTCCTCAATCAGAGCCAGTTTTTCTTCTGCCATATCCATCAATGCTTGGTACTCATGTTCGCCCCTCCGGATAGCCAAAAGTGCTGCTCGATTGGGGCGGCGCACCTGTAAAATACCATTGGCCAATATTTCAGCCGCTGTATCTAATAGCCGTATGGTGTGCATCATGTTTTTGGCATCATAATTTTTACCGTGTGCCAACGTATTATGGTACCGTTCTTCATTTCGGTTTTCCTGCCATGCTTGGTACTCTTTATAATCTTTACAATGCATGGAGTAAGCGTCTTTGTTAAATGACATTAGCGCCACCTGTTCCATTCCTTTTGGGATACTGCTCAAAGCCACCTCATTGGCTATATCTTTCTTGACAATACCCGAAAACCCAAGATTGCCCGCATCATCATGGTACAAACCAAATAGGTCGCGCATATTTGGGATAGTCACCAATCCGCATTGTGATGCTTCCCATCCTTTTTCGGCCAACCATGATAGTACAGGTATAGAACCTTGGCGCTGAGCCACATAACAGAAGTCCAAAGGGCTCTTCCGGGTAGGAGGTAGCGGCACATTGATCTTTTTATTCAATCCCCGCGCCTTTTTGATTTGTGCAAATGCAAAACCAGCAAAGGTTTCTTTGCATAATCGTGATAAAAAAACGGTGTTCAAGAAAGGGCGGAACAAAGGGTGGACGTACAAAATACAATCGGGTGGGGAAGCCAACATTTCTAAAATACCAGGGTTGTTTTTGTAGAGCAATTCACCAAAACGCCTCAATTCATAATATACTTCATCATTTTTTTCGCTACTGATTTGCTCCACATAATCAAGCCCATAAAAGGATGATTGAGGAAGCACAAATACGCCCTTGATATCCGTATCGGAACTTGGCAAGTCTGTGCCATAGGCTCGGCTTCCACTGATACATTCAAAGAGTAAAAGGTTTTGCGATTTAAGATCTGCAATGGTCATGCGCCTAAATTTTTTCTAAAGAACAAATCCAAATTATCTATCTTAATAGTAGGTTGCTCCAGATCGGAAGCCACCGCTCTACAACGAGTCATTTCAACCTCAATAAACGCTTGAATAATAGGAATCAGTGGAATAACATGCCCTTCTAACGATTTTTCCTTATCAATCCACAATTGCTCAATGGCATCCATCAGCACTTGATTGTCTGCCACTTGAGCCAATAAGGGACTGAACTCCATTGGCGGTATCGTCTGTCGGTCAGCAGCCCACATGGCGGCCAAGAGCGGCCTCAAGATGTAAAAGTATTTTTTTATCTTGATATGCCCTTCCGATATACCAGTTTTGATACTATTATGACAAATACCAAGATAATGATGAACCGAACTAGGAGGGTTAAAAAATGATGGAGCCAATGCCCACAATGCCTCTCGAAAATCACCCTCCTGTTCATATAAGATGGGTGATTGTAGCCATTCATAAGGCGATGCATTTGATTTCCAGAAGTGGTGGAGCGTTTTTTTTAAGTCCCAACCATTGAAATCCAGTATTTCGCCGCCATCTTCAAAAATGGTTGTAATGGTATCTTGAGGGCTATTGATAGATAGGTATTTCTCCTTTGGATGCGCATATATAAACCTAATATCAAAATCGCTATCTGGCGAAGCAAAGCCCCAGCCGCGACTCCCTGTTTCACAGGCATACAAGATACGAATCCCTTTTTCATTTGCAATTCTATGAAGGTGGTGCAGTATAAGTTCTTTCATATAAAAATTAACAAAAAATAGGCTTTCGAGTTCCAGATTTTTGCAAAAAACCTCCGCGTCCTCTCAGTAGTGAAGCCCCTCCCCCCTTCTAATCCGACCGCTTCCTCCAAGCCAACACCAACGGAATCACCTTACTATAATTTTGCATACCTTCTGATATGCCTTGGGATTTCAAAAATTGGTCATAAGCCTATTACCCGTGACCGAAACAATACTAAACGCAATATAAAACGAAATTTGGTCGGTTCGCGCAAACAGCACCCCACTGCAACAACTCTAATAAATACTAGATCATACAGCGACCCATAACAAGGGCGTAATGCTCATTTACTAACTGTGAAATAATAAAAGTGTTACTTAACCAAAGCAAAAGTGCTTTACTGACGAACAACAAGGCACCTGTGCAAACTCCATATCCGCGAACGACGCTGCCAATCATTGGGATTAAACCGCAAAACCCATTCGGGAAAGTATGTATAGATGCACTCCGTTGGTAAGCCAGCGGGTGGATTTTGCAATTTCAGTTTCGGAGAAAAAAGCAAGTGTCTGGGTCTAAGAGCCAGCCCCAATGTGTCGAGATCAAACCGCTGAACCACTAAGGGTTGCACTTTCGGGGATTTATAAAAGTGTACTTCCAAGCCCACCACATTGTAAACACTTTTTTCTTGTGAAAACACCACCACTGGCTCTGACTCCGCTGCTGCGTACCCATATAGAAACCGCCAGTGTGGCACCGACTCTTGCGCTGCCAGCAGGCATCGCACAGGCAATAACAAGAAGTTGACCACCACTGCCATCCAGCAGATGGCGCGGAAGAGGACTTGTAGGCGATTAGGACGACTTTGCCTCACCCCACCACCAATAGCACCAAGATTCCAATGTCCCAACCCTTGTACCACCAGTATCAGCACTGGTAGTAACATCGGGTACAAAAAACGCATCTCCTTATGCCCCACCGCGATGTGCGCCAACAAAAAAGGTATGAAGCACCACACCAGTGCGCCGCGTCGCTCACGCCAAGCACCCAAACCGAGCAGAGCCATAAGTACCAGACTCACTGGTGGCACTATGGTCAACAGACTTTGAGCAAAATAAAACCACCAAGGCGAAGTGCCCCATTGAGCCGCTTTATTCTCCAAAATATTAGCAGCGAAATAGTGGTAGGCGGGGTACACTGGCTTGCTATACAGCCAAGCATCTGCCCAAATACCCAGCGCAACAGCAACCAATCCACCTGCCAACATCTGACCCACCTGAGCAAGCGTTGGGCGCGATGAAGTGTTCTGTTGCCACTGCCAACCCATCCACACGCCAAGACCCAGCAGCACAAAGCCCATTTGAAAACGAAAGAAAAAGGAGAGGGCGAGGCAAAAAGCAGCGATAAAAGTGCCGACTCCTCCCCGAAGTAATCCCAACAATCCTATCATAAATACCAGTCCCGCCCAGTTCTCCGAAGAGACCCGCACTGATAAGTACGGCACAAACCACAAGAACACCACCGCTATGCGCAGCCACCAGCCCAACCGCGCATCACCCGAAATGGTTGATACCCACCCAGCCCATTGGAAATAAACCCAAAGGCAGAGCCAGCCTGTAAGCAGGCGAAGCAGAAAAACTTGAGTGAACGGATTGTCTAGTCCCAATGCCTCAGCAACGCGAATAAACCCGTAAACTAGCATCGGTTGCAGACCTGGTCGGATCTGTGCAGCAAACTCCCAAGGCAAGTCCGTTACAGGGCTGCGCCCCAATTTAAAATTAGCGAATTCGAGAATCTGGAAATGCTCATCTGGGTGGTGATAGCCCTCGCTGAACCAAGCGGTAAACCCATACACCACCAGCCCAACAAGGAAAAGATAAGGCTGAATCCGGGCAACAGCACCTACTTGAGTATCAGCCAATGATGACATGGATTTTCTCACTGTGGTTGACATTCAAATAAGATCAAATACATTGTAAACAAAGTCTCTAGGGAACGGGGTGAACTTTCTAAAATCAGTCAAATACTTTAAATTTAGATCGTAAAGATATTACCCCACCTGCGAACTACAAAACTTTGCATGTATTTTTTTATCGTTACTAACTTGCGTCAATCCCGATCACCATTAGATATTATACAGAATTAGTTCCGTATAATATCTATTACTAAATCACCACCAAACGCCCACCGACTTGGTCGCCATTTTGGCCAATACAATATCCATTTGTAATCATCGGAACTTTTCATCCAAAGAAGATTGTACAACTATCATTGTTTGGCACATAAAGATAGTATGATAATATATATGTATATAAAATAACATTAAGTGAATCTATGATTAAGGCTCAACAGAAAATACCATACTTTACAGTTCTGACCTATTCACCACCGCATGAGGCCGCATCGGTTACGTGCTGGTTGCTCCTTTGTGATTAGCCTCAACCATTCACATCCAAAATTCGAACTTCCACCGCTGATTTTTCTTGCGACCAATATCGGTCGTATTAGGTTCGATCGGTTCTTTCCAACCTACTCCATTGTATTTTACGCGTTCAGAGGCAATGCCTTTATTGGTAAGCCAATCCACAACCGATTTAGCGCGGTTGGTGGATAATTCTTTGGCCTTATTTTCATCGGGCCAAAGTCTATTATTGGTATGCCCACATATTTCGACCATGATAGACGGGTTGTTGCGCATCAAACTGAAAAGTTCTTCCAATTGGGTATCACTTTCAGACTTCAAGTCATATTTATGGAGAGCCCATTGAGAAGAACTGGCTGTTTCGCGTTGTTTTGCAAAATTTGGCGGATCATTGGTTCTGGATTATCATTCAGCGTCATCCTGACGACGAGGGAAGGCCGTATAATTATATTAGTTAATTTTTGTGGCATCCGCAAGTGTTTGCCCTTTTGCCGCTACTAACCCAGACAGTGTCCCTTAATTTTGAATGCCCAGTAATTGCGGGTTCAAAAATTAAGGGACATTGTCATTAAATTTACTACCTAAACAGTATTCTCTTTGTCATGCATATTCTACCCTATGCGCCTCCCCAACCACAGGAACATCCAACTGCTGAATCATGCGTTCCAAAACAGATGCTTTAATATCCGACCGACGGCGATCGAAAATGACTTTCTGTGATGTTTCGAGGTAAATGAGCCTGAAGTAGGGGTTATATACCCGTAAAGTACCGATGAGTTTGGCGCGTAAATCGGCAGTCAGGTTGGTGCTGTTCCATACAAAAGACTGGCGGCGGCGGCAATATTCCTTGGCGCGGTCGTAGGCTAGGTGGGCTACTTTGCCCTGGCCGTCGCGGTCGTCGGGTTTTATTTTGAGTTCCTGCCGGATTTCGTCTAAACTCACCACTGGCAGATGGGCGTAGTGTTTTTGATAATAGGTGTCTTTTCCGCTGCCTGCTATCCCGCTCAGTATGATGACTTCATAGGTGGTATCGTCGAATATCTCCACTGGCCAGGTTTCGTCTGACCAGAAATATCGAAACCGACTGTGTTCATTGTGCCAAGGGTGCTCGGTGTGGAAACAATCATTTTCGAGGCAGAGTTCGCGGTACATTTCGAGGCGATACAATAAATCGCGCTGATCATTGCAGATGCGACCCAATACATCGGCTTTGGCGAGTATATAAGTCCATTCATTGGGAATGCGCCAACTGGCGAGTATGGCCGCTCGTTCGGGATTGTCTTTTTCAAACCCCCATAAGGGTAACCCGTGCAACCTCACCAAGGCGCAGACCTGTTCCCGAAAACTGAAATCGAAATCCCAGAGGAGTTCGCGGGCTATTTTCTCCCCTACTTTGGCATGGTGCGGTGAACTGATACGCCCATTTTCCACAACAGTGCAAGCGGGTTTGGCTACATCGTGCAGGAGGGCGGCGTGCAGCAATACGTTTTGCGTTTCGAAATCCAATCGCTCGTATTCTGGCAAACCCATCAGGGCTTCCATGACCATACAGGTGTGCGTCCACACATCGCCTTCGGCATGGTATTCGGGTTCCTGTGCACATTCCCGCATAGGTACTGCCCATTCCAATTCTTCCAGTGCTGACCAATCGGGTTTAGTACCCGAAATCGCCGTTTTCAGTTCGGAGATTTGCTTTTTTCCAGTTCCGCGCCCAGTGTTGATCGGTTTGTACATGGTTTTGTCGGACATATTTGAGTACACAACGGGCAAAATCGTCGTTGTGAAAAGCGGCGGCAGGGCGGCACACCACCCCTTCGCTCACGCCTCCAAGCAGACTGCCATTGCGTTGTTGTAGTGATATAATGTATGTTAAAAAACTTTTGTCAATCTGCCCTCTTGCTACCTGCGGTATCAAGGGCAAATCCAACATTTGGGCGTATTCCGCCGTTTCATCCCAAGAAAGCCATTGATCGCCATCGCGGATAGCAAATATATAGAAATAATGCGATAAACGCTCGTATTCGATGCTGTGAATAGCGTACATATTCTCTCCAAAAATATGCAGATCGCCCAATGAACGACCGACCCGCTCCCAAATCTCCCAAATAGGGCGTGCCCAGGGGTTTTGGTTTACGGCTCCATGCGAGCGGGCATACACACCATTGGATTTGATGCAAGTGTTTTCGCCGTCCAATTTTTCTGTAATGACGAGTTCCTGCCTCAAAATGCCCTCCCAGTCGGCCTGTATGCGGTCGTCGTCGGTAGCACCTTCTGAAAACGGAAGATGAAAAGTGCGTGGATATTTTTCTGTGGTCATTGTATTTAGAAACTGTTTTAAAACCCCTCAGCGGTCGTAAAGTCTCGTCTTTTGAGGCTATATTTTGTTTATTTTTGAGTGAATAGGGTCCACTATGCACTCAAAAATAAACTTTATCTATCCTCAAAATTCAAACCTTTCCGCCTCGCCAGGAGTTTTAAAACAGTTTCTTAGTATTGTTCCGAAAATCATCGCGAGCGCGCAGTAGGAGTTTCATCTCTTTTGAAAAAAACAGAAACACAAAAATCGGCCTTGAAGTTCCTTTGTTTGGATGAGGTACATTGTCAAAAAAGTTATTTTTACCCACAAAATTAACTAAAAATCTAGCAATCGCTTAGGAAATTTGGAGTTCTGTAAAAAAGGGCGTAACTTTGCATTCTTATCATAGTAACATCGAGAAAAATGCTTGCCTTCATTGCATTAACCCTTAAATTGAAAGATATTTATGACAAATATCACATTGCAAATTGAAAAAGAGGACGATCTGCGCCTGATACTTGAGTTAATTCGCAGATTTAACCTTGCGGTCGTTCAGGTAAACCCAAAGGTTTCTGAGGTGCAGCCATCAGAACGCCAGCGCATGATTAATTTTATACTTTCTTACACCAGTGAAAGCACTTCATTTGGTGATGCCGCTACATGGCAACAACAAGAACGGACTGACCGTGTTCTTCCTTTTCAGGCATGATATTTTTGGATTCCAATATTATTATTTATTCCTTCCAACCATCTTTTAGTTACTTGAAACCCTTGGTTGCCGACCCTGCAAATGCGGTGTCTGTTATTTCTCGTTTGGAAATACTAGGTTTTCATGGGATACAAACCAATGAGCAACTTTACTGCGAATATGTATTCCAAATTTTGCAGCAGTTACCTGTAGATGAAAATGTGCTAGACGAAGCCATTCATTTGCGTAAACATTACAAAATGAAATTGGCCGATAGTATTGTTGCTGCTACGGCATTGCTACACAATGCTGAACTCTATACCCGGAATATTGTAGATTTTAAAAATATACAAGATTTGATTGTTGTTAACCCTATCTCTTAGGGACGGACTCTTATTTATCCTCACTCGTATCTCTCCTAAAATCATGTCCACCTTAGCCCTAATCCTCATCCAAGAAAATATAGCAAAACACCAACGCGGCGAAGATGCCACTTACCTAGATCTGGGTCGTTGCGACCTGACCCACCTGCCCCCAGAGTTGGGAGAATGCGTTTGGTTGGAGACTTTGATATTGAGTAATAGGTGGGATGAATACGATCTTGAAAAAAAGATTTGGAGAAGAAAAGAAAGCCAAAACAAGGGTAAACTCAACCGTATTGCCTCTATTGAAGGTGTGGAGCAATTGAAGTTTTTGAAAAAACTGGTCATTGGAAAGTATTTTTTAGAATCAGTTGAAAATTGGGAATTGAGCGACCTAACTCCGATTTCAGGGCTACAAGGCTTGCAAGTACTTCACTGCTCCTACACGCAGGTGAGCGACCTAACTCCGATTTCAGGGCTTCAAGGCTTGCAAGTACTTCACTGCTACAACACGCAGGTGAGCGACCTAACTCCGATTTCAGGGCTTCAAGGCTTGCAAGTACTTTACTGCTCCCGCACGAAGGTGAGTGACTTAACTCCGATTTCAGGGCTACAAGGCTTGCAAGTACTTGACTGCTCCAGCACGCAGGTGAGCGACCTAACTCCGATTTCAGGGCTTCAAGGCTTGCAAGAACTTTGCTGCTACAACACGCAGATAAAGGATCTAATGCCAATTCTACCCTTGATAAAAAAAGGCATACCTGTCAAATGGGCGAAATATGAGACTGGAATAGTAGTCGAAGACTGCCCCCTCACCAACCCACCCCGCGAAATAGTAGAACAAGGCAACGCCGCCATCCTAAACTACTTCGCAGAAAAAGAACGCGTTGGCACCGAAAAAAGCCTGGAAGCCAAAGTAGTGCTGGTGGGCGAAGGGCAGGCTGGCAAAACCTCCCTCCGTACCCGCCTCTTAACCCCAGGGGCAGCCCTGCCCAATAAGGAAGACCGTACCAAAGGCTTAGACATCGAAATAGAAAAATACCAATACCCGCTGGCAAGTGGAGAGGCGATGCGGCTCAATATATTCGACTTCGGGGGACAAGACCACTACAAGCCCCTCCACCAGTTTTTTTACTCCAAAAATACTTTATATGTATTGGTCAGTAAAAACGGCGATGCGACGGTCAATGATTTTGATTACTGGCTTGATACGGCGCAGTTGTTTGGCCAAAACAGCCCTGTGCTATTGGTACACAACCTGTTTGGAGATGTGCGCAGCGCGTTTAACCGCTCTAAATACGCCCGTTTCGAGGAGACGATCAAAGAGTGCCTTGATGTTAACTTAGCCGATTTTGAGGACAAACGGTGGGCAGAAGTACAAAGCAGGATCGAGTATTTCGCTTCCCGCCTCCCGCACGTACAGGAGGAAATACCCAAATCATAGGCCAACGTGCGCCGCGCCCTGGCTGCCCGCCGCGAAGAACAGGTCTTGGACTTAGAGGACTATCTCGCCCTCTGCGCGCTGGAAGAAAATGGCGAAATGGACGAAGCCCGCGCCTTGCGGTGCTCGGCTTACCTCCACGATATAGGAGTCCTCTTGCATTATCAAGACGATGCCGACCTGCGGGAGTATGTGATCATCAAAAACGAATGGGCAACTGAGGCGGCCTACCGCGTCATAGATGATCCAGATATCGCTTTAAGAAATGGGCATTTTTCTCGCCAAACCGACCTCCCCCGGATCTGGTGTCAGCCAGAATACAAAAAAATGCGGCCTCAACTCCTGGAACTGATGAAGCGGTTTCGGCTTTGCTACACGCTCAAGGCGGAGGGAGAGTACATCGCGCCGCAATTGCTGCCTGTCAGCCCACCAGAAGGCTACGCTTGGCAGGAGTCGCAAGACCTGGTTCTTTATGTGGAATATGATTTTATGCCCTTGGGTTTGATGGCACAACTGATCGTGGAGTGTCACCTGCTCATTGCAGAGGAGCGTCGCTTGGTCTGGCGCGATGGGGCGGTACTCGAACTGGGCGGCAAAGCCCGCGCCGAAATATTGCTCCAAAAGCGGGGCGGCAAGCAAACCATCGGTATCCGGGCTCAAGGCCGCAAAAAACGCGAACTGGTCACCATCATAGATGCTAAACTGGAGGAATTGCACAAGCCCTTTGGCAACGGACTGAAAGCAGAAAAGAAAATCCCCTGCATTTGTACCCGCTGCGAAAAAACAGAAGACAAGTGGTTTTTTAACCTGTCTGAATTGGACAATCGCCTGAAAGCGGGGCGGAGAGAAAAGGACTGTGAATTATCGTACGAGTCCGTTGCTATTCCTGCTTTGGTGGGCAATGTCTTTTCGGAATCAGTGCGCCAGCACGGCAGTGCTACGGTATCACGCGCTTTTTTCTCTTATTCCAAGGTGGACATCGCTTATCTCGAAGAATTCAAAAAGCACCTCAGCACCATGCAGCGCAATGGGGAGATCATGCACTGGAATGATACCAAAATCCGCCCCGGCGAAGACTGGGACGAGGCCATCAAAACCGAACTGAAACAGGCTGACATTATTTTCCTATTGGTCAGCGTGGATTTTCTGAATACGAACTATATCTGGGAAACCGAAATCGCCGAATCCATGCGCCGCCACGAGCGTGGGGAAGCCACCGTGATCCCCATCAAAATACGGGATTGCGTCTGGGACAACACCCCATTTAGCAAACTTCAGGGGCTGCCCCGGAAGGATGGGATCATCGGCCCTGACCCTAAGCACGATGCCATGTGGACTAAGGTAGCCAGAGAGATACAGGGGGTGTTGAAGGGGCGACGAGTGTAGAAAGAAACCACCCATATGCTGCGCGACACTGGAAGGCAAGCCAAAAACCAGGTGAGAAAATCATATAAAAAACATTTTTTGTTTTAAAAAATAAAAACTTAAAACAAACCTACCTACCTTTGCGCGCTTATGACAAAGGAAAAACTTTTTACCCCCTATCAAACTTTTTACATCGCGCTCGCGGCGGTTTCCCAATTTCTGGTGGTATTGGATTTTATGGTGTTGTCGCCACTGGGCGCACAACTGATACCGGCACTTCATATTACGCCTGCCCAATTCGGGATGGTGGTATCGGCTTACGCGCTTAGTGCCGGGGCAGCAGGTTTGCTGGCAGCGGGCTTTGCCGACCGTTTCGACCGCAAAAACCTGTTGTTGTTTTTTTACGGAGGCTTTATTTTAGGCACTTTCTTGTGCGGTATTGCCCCTGATTACCGATTTTTACTCGCAGCGCGAGTGGTTACGGGCATTTTTGGGGGAGTCGTAGGCTCCGTAGGTTTTGCGGTAATCACTGATCTTTTTGAGCCGCAGTTGCGGGGGCGGGTCATGGGCTATGTGCAGATGTCATTTGCGGCGGCTCAGGTATTGGGTTTGCCCGTAGGGCTTTATTTGGCCAATATTTGGGATTGGCACGCGCCATTTTTAGCGATTGTAGCACTGGCCATACCCGTTTGGGCGGCTACTTTTTGGAAAATGCGCCCCGTACGCGATCACCTCGCCCTACAAAAAGACCGGTCGGCTTTTGTCCACCTTTGGCACACGGCCAGTCAGCCGTTTTACCTGCGGGCTTTCCTTGCCACCAGCCTCTTGGCGACGGGCGGGTTTATGCTGATGCCTTTTGGTGCGGCTTTTGGGGTAAATAACCTCGGTCTAAAGATGGAAGATTTGCCTAAAATTTACCTCTATACAGGACTTTTCTCCATGTTGGCGGGGCCGCTGGCCGGGAAATTAGTGGATCGGTTCGGCACCTTGAAGGTGTTTTTCGGTGGGTCACTCTGGACAATTGCCGTTGTGCTGTATTACACCAATATGGATGGCATAACGCCTGTTTGGATGCTTACAGTGGTCAGTTGCTTGATGTTCGTCGGTGTCACTGCCCGTATGGTTTCTTCTTCTACGCTGACTGCCAATGTGCCTTCGCCAGCAGAACGTGGAGCCTTTATGGGTATCAACGCCTCCGTGATGCAAATATCAGGGGGCATTGCTACTGGAGTCGCTGGATTGATTATCCACCAGACAGAAAGTGGTCGTTTGGAAAACTATCCGTTGTTGGGCATGGTGGTATCGGGTTCGATGGTCGTGTGTGCTGTATTGATTTACGGAATTTTGCGGGCGGTGGAGGCACGGAAAAATGATGCAGGTTAGGTATTGGCCCAAAAAAAGGTGAAAACTCTAAAGCCTAAAAAAAAACACGTACCAAGACCAAATCTCAGTACGTGTTTCGCCATAGCATTCCAATAAAATATATTACTGAATAATCAATTTTTTGAATCCAATTCCCTTATCACTTTCCACCTTCACCGTATAGACCCCTTTGGGTAACTGCCCTACCAGCAAAGATGCTCTATTGTTACCGAGGGTCATGGTAGTGTGTTGAACCAATTGTCCAGTCATGTTGAAAAGGCTGATTTGCATATCAGTATTGGCCAACTGATCCAGTGCTACCCAAACTTGATTGGTAGCAGGGTTTGGAAACAGTGAAAAATTCACATTGCTGCGACCCGGCTCATCCGTCGAAACGCCATCACCTATTGGTTGAATCAAGAAATAAGGGGTACCCAAGAAACCGCCTTCCCCGTCGGTCACCGTAAATTTGAAACGATCAATCAAACTATTTGCGCCCCAATGGAAATAGCGGATATTGCCCGCATCTATGTCTGCTTGAGTAAACTGGTCGCCGGGGACTAAGAAGCCTCCAGTACCTTTCTGCAATTGCCCGAAACCAGGTACTGTAACCAACGTGAATACCAATTGTGATCCATTGTTGTTAGGATCAGTGACTTGCAAAAAATCGTTTGAAATAATCTTATTAGTGCCTATCTCGATCTCCATTAAGTTGTTTTTGACCACCACTGGAGGGACTACCGTTACTGATGCGCAAAATTCAATTTTGAATTCATTCAATTGGCCACCTGATCCAGCGACCACATCCTTTGCGCGCAAGATCCATTGGCCAGTGGAGTTTTCTCCTACTATCGGAGCCAATACCGTTTGTGGCCGCACAAAATTTCCGGTATTCAGCATAGAACAATTGAAATTCAGTGCTGCGGCATCATCAAAGCCCAAATTGAAACTACCATTGAAATTGCCACATTTGTCTTTAAATAAAGTGACCTCTGTACCGAGTGGGCTGATAAGACGTACATCCAAATCTTTAATATAAGTATGTGATCCTTTTACGGTTTTCACATTTATATCGCTGATTGTGCCCCCTTGGTTAACCGTTATTTTTGATTCGGTTGTTGAAGTACTGTTTGGAGAAATGAACTTGGGTAAGTCATTGGCAGCAAACGTTTGGCAACTCTCTGCGTAAGTAGAAAAGAAGTTGGGCTCTGTCCAAGCTCCGATGAGGCACTCATTGCGCGGGCGTAAACGCCAGAAATAATCATTGCCTTTTTCAAGTAGCAACGTCATTTTGAAGCTATCCAGACTGGTAGCATTCAAAGCGGTTAAGATCGTATTGAAAGAAGGCGAATTAGACAATTGCACATCGTAGGAGTCAGCATCAGGTACTTGATTCCAATACAAAATCTGGGTCAAACCAAGGTCGGTGGATCCATCTATAGGGCTGGTCAAGGTCAATGCATCAAAATTGTTGCTGATGGTAGAAATCGTGATTGGGCGCAATATAGGCGTGCCACCTTGTGGGGTGACGCTTACATTGAACGTGAATACACCTTCTACTGTCACATTGCTCATATCAATCGTCAAAGAAGAAGATTGTCCGGGCGACAAATTACTATTGCCAAAAGTAGCCACCGCGCCCGGAGGCAAGGCGCCATCTATGGCCAAAGTAATAGGCGTATTGAATCCCAAAGTAGCGGCAGTTTGTATTTCAGTGGTAAAGCTGCTGGGCAAACAAATTTTTGTCACATCCGTCGTAATACCCACGGTCAGTGTAGGAGTGGTAGGCTGCTGAATGCTAAATTTGGCATTGGATACATCATAGAAAACATTGTCGGCAGCATCTATGCGCAAACGCGCATTGGTGGTTACATTATCAGGTACAGTTAGGTATTGGCTACCGTCGTTTCCAGCACCTGAATACAACGTAATGGGGTAGGTCTGTCCTCCATCGGTACTCATGCGGATGTTTACTTTCTGGCAATTTACCGTCGAGCCATTGGTATTGGCCACATCCCAAGTGATATTGGTTAACTCACCCACTTTCCACACCGTGCCCGCCTGATTGGCTACCTGCACTGTAAATGGGCCAGCACTTGCAGTTGCCTTAAAAGCAACATCTGCCAAGCCCACGCCACCACCGCCTGTGCGATTATCACGTGCAATCATTCTGAACGTCATATCGCGGGTATAAGTAGGCAGTTGCTCCGTAATATCGGTTCCATTGCTCAATACAGTGCTTAATTTAGGAAAATAGCGATTGGTTTTATCACCAGCCGGCCATACCCTAAAAATAGGAACGGAACTTATGGGTGATCCTAGCGGCGTTTCAGGGCCTAAATCAATTTCCTCCCAAGCATACGTGAGGGCATCTCCGTCAGCATCGGTGGCACTACCATTTAACTCAAATGGAGTACTGATCGGGATAAAGAAATTGTCGGTATAAGGCAAAGTGACTACTGGGGCATTGTTATCGGTTACAAAATTGGTTCCGCAACCACTACCAGCACCTTCAATGAAGAAAAATAAAAACTCGCCCACCGACCCGCTATGAAAATACAAATCTGAAGATCCTTGTATATTGTCGGGGCCGCAAGCGCCGCCATACGACATAATGGTGCTTCCGCTACCTGGCTCATATGCAGAACTACCAGCCCTGCCACCGCCGCCATTACAACGGTTCCATGTATGACCACCGCTCAATTGATGGCCCACTTCTTGGCCTACCACATTGATAAACCAATCTCCATAAGTGCCATCTGGGCCAAGATTGCTGGAGGAACATCCTCGATCTTTACTATCAGTGCAGGCGATTCCACCGGCTACACCCGCTGCGGATCCGCCTAAGTATTTGGAATATACGTGGCCTACATCAAAGTTATTGGTACCGCAATAGTACCCTGCTGCTTGTGCGTTTTGTGTCATCCAAGTGCCTACATCATTACCTGTAAATGGGTCTGTGCTGGGGTCAAGGAATATACAAACTTCACTACAAGCCGTTAGTTTAAGGCGCAAATCAGAATCACGCTCAAAAATAGCCGATACTTTATTGGTATAATCTATCACTGCTGCCAATACCGAGGGCTTGGTGCCGCCGTGATCTATCGAAAACTCACCAGTACAAGCAACCGTATATCGCAATGTTCTTAGACTGACAAGGGTCTCTTCTGATGGATCATTGCGATCTTCCACAGTGGGTACAAACGGCTCTGACTCTAGCGTCGCCTTACTAAGATCCACATTGAGTTGCTGATCCAAAGTGGCCAATTGCACGGGCGGCAGGCTTTTCCGATCATAAGAAATATAGTACTCATTTTGATCTGTAGAATGTGGCTCCACATAGCGTACCTGCATGTCACTACCTAGGATCATGGCTCTGAAGCCCCGAATGGTGACACTGATCCGAATGGTTTTGCCGGGGCTATCCAGTGATTTGCCTCCGTAAGTTTTGATATCAGGATAACGAGCAGCCAACTCCTCGTCCATCATCGCGATTTCCCAAATAGCAAATCGTTCGGTCGTAGTGGCTCCAGTCGGAACCTCCAATATGCAGGGTGCATTTCGAGCAGCCGCTGTAAATTCTTTGGGGGCTGATTGGACATGCGTTTTGAGTAAGTCATAGTCCAATTGCCAAGTCTGATATTCAGTGGGAAGTTTAGACACCATGCTCGCCTCCTTCATGGCAGGGAGGTCAAAAGAGACAGGGTTAAACAGTTTAGAAGATTGTGCCGTTACTTGCGCTACAAGGCTAAAGCAGACGAGAAGAGTGAGTATAATATTCCGCATAAGTCGAGATTTTTTATAATGACCGCCAATTTATGGGATTTAACGGAATATCATATAAAAAATTTCGACAAATGCTCACATTAGCAAGATTGAATGCCAGAATTACAACATTCGCTCACTTGTGCAGACTGTTGAAAGGGCGCATTTCTTCGCCCAGCCAGTTAATATTCCATTCATCCACTTTAATGATTTTCTTGGCTTGACGGGTGGTGCTGCGCCGCAAATAAGCAAATGCAAGTTTGGGTGATTTGCGCCATAAACGGCGGAATACATAAAATCGGCGAGACATAATGATAGAAGTTTAAAGATTAAAAATATAGGTACAAACGCAGAAAATGCCCTAAAAAGTTTCCTGATTAAAACATTTAATGTTAATAAGAGTCAAATTCAATACCAATATAGACGGGATATTGCTTCAAAAGGTTGGGGAATAAGTCATTTTTGAATATTTCTTGTTTTCTGGCACCTAATAAATATGATGATTCAATATTTGATCCAATACTTTATTGATGCTCACTTAATTTTTACGGATAATTCAAATATTTACACCACTTTTGTCCAAAACTTGAACAGATTATGAGTATGTATTGGATTTACGATATGCCCAATTGGCAATTTGCGTTGTTGTGCATTGGTTTTATGGTGTTTTTTGCCGTCAGTGGGTTGATGCTGTTTTGAGGCTTTATTTTCAAAAAAAAATGAAACATTGCCCATCGCTTGTTGTTATAAATAGGTATCTAAAATCAAATTCCATGCGTATCTCTTTCAACAAACCCACTGACGAATCTATCCGGCATTTTATTGAAAAAGAATCCCTTCTTGAACTCACCTATCAGCCCATCGGAGGCACAAAATCATCTGAGCCGGTACATGGCCACGACAATGACTATCAGTGCGTGAAAGTAGGGCATGGCCTGCCTGATTTTGAAAAGGCGAAGGAAGCCCTGAAGCAATGGAAGCATTTCCCAGGCGATTGGACGGCTATTTTGCCAGCGCAGACTCCCATTTGGGAAGGCCAAAATCTGGCCATGTTTTTTCGACTTTTTGGGTTTTGGTGGCGCAATTCCTGCCGCATCGTGTATGTGCGCGACGAAGCACGGCATTTTGCCTTTGCCTATGGCACCTTGCCGGGTCATATAGAGTCGGGTGAAGAGGTTTTTGGGGTATTTATAGATGCACAAGACGATGTTTATTACGAGTTGAGCGCATTCTCCAAGCCCCGCACTTGGTTTGTGCGCCTGGGCTACCCGATGGCGCGGCTATTACAGGAAAAATTCAGAAAAGACTCAGCACTGGATGTGGAAGCGTATATTTCTGGTATTGCGGCGCCTAAATTCAGCCCCAACCGCTGGGTGGTGCATTTGCTGGTTTTTATGGCCATTGGGTGGTTGCTTTGGCCAGGCTCTTTCATGGGACATGATTTTGGGAAACTACCCTTAGTATTTGCCTTTTTAGTGATGACTCCCTTGGTTTTATTGACCGTAAGCACCTATTTTTCTAAGAAAGAATGGGATATAGAACCATTGTCACACTATTTGCTGCCGGCGGGTGTTTTGGCGGCTTTTTCCTTGCATCTTGAGGCGGGTATATCGGCTACCATCCTCGCCACGCCCTGGCTTTTGGTTTGTCTGGCGGTCTCTTGGCTTGGTAGAAAGGCCAATTGGGTAGCAATGGCCGGTGCTTTATATCTGAGCGTGGGCGGTGCCTGGCTTTGGGCAGATCGGGCGGGCATTCGCCCGATGGGCTTCGGCGATGACATTGTGCGGCTTACCGCCCTGCACTTTCATTATGCTGGTTTTGCCCTGCCCCTGGTTTCTGCTATTTTGTTGCGCCAGTTGCCTGGTATCTTGAGCCGATTGGCGGGGTGGGGCGTGGTGGTGGGTGTGCCGCTCACGGCCGTAGGTATCACAGCCACTCAGATGCATCTTGGCCCTGTACCTGAGACCTTGGCAGCGGTGGTGATGTCTCTTTCTGGATTTATCACGGGGTTGCTTTTACTGCGCCTGGCCTGGATAAAGCGCAGTTGGGTGATGGGAATGGCTGGGGCCACCCTGCTTTTCACCATGTCGCTGTCATTGGGCTACGGCCTTCGGGTTTATTGGCCACAATTTGCCCTGGATCTGGATAATATGCGTGCCATACACGGGGCACTCAATGGGCTGGTGGCTTTGCCTTTGGCTTTTTGGGGGCTTTGGTATTATGGTAAGATTAAGAAAATTACCTGAAAATAATATCCATCGTAACGCAATTATATATATATATATATATAACCGTTCTGCATTACTTGATGCCTTAGGCAATGATGATTGTATGCATATACTTACTCGTTTTAAAACCTACGTTTATTTTATGAGATACCCAATGTTCCTCCTCTATTATTGCTGCTTCCTTTCTTTTGCTTCTGCCCAGGTGAAACAAGATACTATTGCGCTCTTTGGAGGGTACAAGGGCATTTACAAGGAGGGGCGTTATGCCATTTTATCGCCAGATGGTCGCCAAGTGACGGATTATTTATTTCCAAATTATTGCTTTCCTTTGCCTGATGGGAGTATTGCAGTGCCAAGGCAATCAAGAAATGGTATAGTGAACTATGAAGAAGTATATTATCCTGCACATTTATTCAATCGAAAAGGGAAATTATTGAATCAACAACCGATTCAAATTTATGCACTGAATAGCGATTGGCTATGGTATGCGCAAATGGAAGGTAAATCAGGGTTACTGCACCGTGACGGGCGTTTTATTCCAATGAAGGACAACGTCCGTCCGTCTTGGGATCAAAAAATACCTGACATACTCTTGACTTATGAGGCACACAACATAAACAAATCCAACTGGTTGGACAATGCTTCAGGTCTTTTAGTTCTACTTTGGCACTCTGGAATGCATATCCAAATCAGCTTGTCGTTTGAGGTGCCTGAGTTGGATGGCAAGGATAATGCCCTGATCAGAATTGAGTTTATTTAGAAGTTTTTTAGCGAATACGAGTTTGATATCAGGTAC
>JANMMZ010000042.1:0-36073 GCA_031373665.1 Saprospiraceae bacterium
ATTTTGGCATCTTTGCAAAAATTGTTGTAAATCGGCGATCATTGATTGACTTTTGTCGGACATCGTGATAGTATTTTTGCGTTAAAAAGGCTCAAGGTATATTTATTTTTCGTACTTTTGGGCTTAATTTAATGGGTATGAGCAATGCTTATGGGGAAAGGAGATAAAAAAAGTAAAAAAGGAAAACGTTTTCTGGGATCGTTTGGCAAAGCGAGAACACGTAAACACAGTAAGACTATTTACAGCAATAGAAAAAATTACTACTCTTATAAATTTTTAAACTCATTTGATGAGGAAATAAACCCAAGCGAGGCTGTCTTCCCGATTATAACTTCGGATAAAGATAAAAACTTTAAATTTATAGGAACTGGTTTTTTCATCAATGCATTTGGTGGTTTTGTTACGGCAAAGCATGTGGCTTTCGATAATAATGGTAAACCAATATATCCATTTTATATTGTACAAGTCTTGCCTGATAATAAATATTTAATAAGACATGTCAGGAGACTTGACATTAATCCAAATTCAGATGCAGTGGTTTGTATGCTAACTGAATTAAGAGATCAATGCGGCAGACATATTCAGAACCCTTTCCTTACTATGAAGAATGAAGACATAAAACTAGGAGATGAAATAAAAACAATTGCGTATCCTAGATCAAAGATGTTCACCGAAGATGAAAAAACACTAATTGGCGAATTTAGTGCTGACTGGTTTAGAGGCAAAGTAATGGAATATTTTCCATCAGGTCGGGATAGTTTTTTCTTGCCTGGCCCTTGTTTTCGAACATCTGTTATGATATTAGGGGGGGCAAGTGGAGGCCCGGTTATAAATAAAGAGGGGATCGTTGTTGGAATTAACTCTACTGGATATGATTTTGGAGATGATGAAGATGATGATGAATCAGTTTCATTTATAACACCGATTTCAGAAGTTTTTGATATTGAAGTTCAAGTAGCAAAAGATAAAAAAGTGACCATAAGAGAACTTTCACAACACGGATCAGTCAAAATAAAATAATATTCACACATCAATGCATCAAACCCATTAAATTAAGGATTTGGCAGTCTCAAAATATAGTTGTACCTTAGTAGGTTTTGCCCAATCCGCAGGCGACCCAATTTGTGAATAGGGTTGTGGGCTGCTTAAAAACTGTCTTTGACTCAAGTGGAATGGTGGCCTTTGGGATGGCGGCATAGGTTAAAAAATTAAGTATGTTGGGTTGGTGGGTGTTTTTTCACAGTCTGCTTTATCGCCAACCTGAATAAATATAATATATAAAAAAGCCACTTAATTAATCGCCAATAATTTTACATATGTCCACTTCAATATCAGCGGTAATAATTGATGATGAACCTCATGCAGCAAACCTGTTGCAAATGCAACTTTCATTATTTTGCCCTGAAGTGGTGGTAAAAGCAACGATAAACCGCCCTGATGAAGCGATCGTTACTTTGAAAGAGATAAATCCGGACGTGATATTTTTAGATATAATGATGCCCGGAATGGATGGCTTTGAACTACTTCGCCATTTTCCTAAGCCAACGTTCAATGTCATTTTCGTAACAGCTCATGCACAATATGCAATAGAGGCATTTAAGGTGAGAGCTTTAGACTATTTACTTAAACCGGTTAATGAGGATGGACTTAAAAAAGCAGTTAAAAATGCCATAGAATTTAAAGAGAAATCTTCCTCTAATCCTGCTATTCAATTGCAAAATCAGGAGTTGATAACAAAATTAGCAAATTCCAATTCTCAAGAGCCGACTAAAGACATATGGTTCAAAAAGATTGATGGCATAAAAGGTATTTATCTTATTGAAGATATTTATTGGTTTGAAGCAAATGGCGACTATGCTTGGGTCTATTTTGAGAATGATAAGAAAACGTGGATCAATGATAACCTTAAATCATTAGAACAAACATTAATAGGGCATAGATTTATTCGTTCACATGACAAATGTTTAGTAAATTCGAAACAAATTAAAGCATACAAACGGCTTGAAGCAATGGGAGAAATTACGATGAAGAATGGCAGAACGATCCCTGTAAGTAAGGGTAAACGCAGTATGGTCGAGCAGCAATTGAAAGATATAGGGCTGAATTTTTAGATTTATCTCCCACTTATCGAAAACCTGAGCCACTTATCTGATTTGTATTGGTAATGCGAGCGATTGTTATGGATATTTGCCCATCACTTAAAATTATGCCAACCAATGGCTTACAGAATAATAAGTATACTACTTTTCCTTGGAATGGGTGGTCATTTGAAGCCTCAATCAGTTGATACAAGTAGTCATAAACAGGTAGTTGATAGCAATCAGTTTAAAACGATTCTTAATTTTAATGTACCACCTGACACACTCGTTAACCTATCACCTTATATTGAGTTTTGGATAGATTCTTCGTATGTTTCAACTTGGGAACGAGTGGAAAGCATTCCATATTTTACACCATTTGAATCTGGTGATAAATCTACTAAAAAAAAACTACTATTTGTTGATCAGAATCTTTGGGTTCGTTTTAAAATATTTAACCATACAAACGATAAGATTGAGATGACCCTGTTAATAGATAAAGTTTTGACATGGTCCTCTCGAATTAAGGTAATAAATTCCAACTTAGAGATACTTAATTCTTCTACTCATAGCCGCCAAATATTATGCCATGAAGTTCTCTTCCCGCCAGCATCAGCTTCTACAATTTACCTGAAAATAGATTTTAGATATTTTGGTGTTCCAGATTCATTCTTTATACCTACAAAAAATTGTCCTGTCCGAATAGGTTTATGGCCAAAATACAGTTTTGAAAAAAAGAAAGAAGAAATTAGACAACGGAAAGGACCTGAGCTTACCTTACATTCAATGGTTGTAGGTGTTTTGGGCATAATTCTAATGATCTCTTTATTTCAGTTTTTCTTACTTAGCGAAACTGTTTATTTAGCCTATGCAGCCTACTTATCAATATTACTATTATATTTATGCTCTTGGTATAATAATATCAATTTCAATTCAACCTACTTCATTCCCTTCCCGTTATATCTTAAAAATGAGGCAGAGATTTTTTGTTTTTACAGCGGTTATTGTTCCTATTTTATATTCTTGCTTTATTTTTTCAAGGCAGAGAAAATTTCATCGAGGGCAAATACCTATTTTAAGGTAATGCTTTTCTTTACTATTTTTTTAGGTGTATCTAACCTTATTTCACTATTGCTTTTTAAACCCTCCATTGGGATAATATTTTATGTAACGGCGAGAATTATTTACGAAATCCTAAATTTCATTACTATTTATTTAATGTTTAGGGTTCGATCCCTTCTAATCTCCCTTATAAGTTTTGGAGCATTATTCTTATCGTTAGGAATCACATTAAGTTTTACACTTTCCTTCACAAATGTATCAAGATATAACATTTTTGCAAATAATATGGTATATCTTTATATGGCCATTATTTTGGAAGTATTTTTCTTTACAATTGCCTTGGGATATAAGTTCAAATTACTAAAAGAAGAAAATTTTGCTAATCAAAAGCGTGTTATCCAATCTGAAATTGACACTTTGCGTATTCAAATAAATCCGCACTTAATTTTCAATGGCCTGACCGTAGCTGGCGGCGCAATGCTTGATAGCCCTATAAATGGGATACGATACATCACAGCATTTGCAAACTACCTTCGAAATGTACTTGAAAACTCAAGGCACTCTCTTATACCCTTGAGTAAAGAGATAGAAATGTTGGAGCAATATATTTTTGTAGAGCAAACACGAAAACCAAATACTTTTCAATTTAAGATAGAAATTGATTCTTCCGCAGATACAGAAGAAATTATGGTTCCACCAACCATTCTTCAACCTTATGTGGAAAATACGATTAATCATGGTTTTGATGATTTTAGGGATGATTTTATGCTTTCTGTCCGCTGCTGGGTCAACCATGACTTTTTATATATTACACTTACAGACAATGGCATCGGCCGTGATGCCGCACAAGAGAAAAATGCAAGCCGTCTGACAGGTAAAAAGGAATCACTTGGACTAAAAATAACGCAGGAGCGTATTCAAATGTCTGGCGGAGCATTTAATCCCACTAATGAAGTACAAATCAAAGACTTAAAAGACGATTCAGGTAAGGCTATTGGCACATCGGTAATAATTAAAATAACCATTTTTTAGAATATCATTTGACCGTTTACCGCCTATCATTCCCATATATCGCTCATTATTCCCGGCTGCCCGAAATGTCTTGCAAGATGTTTCGGGCAGCCCCATTTTTGTCTTGTCAACTCAACCACAAGGCGATTCTTGTACTGAGGAACATAAATCTTTAAAATATTTTTGACATGACTAACACACTTAAATTTCATTCAATTGGTGGGGCTTTGCTCCTAATTTTGTTGTTTTGCTTCGGTTGCAAAAAAGATGATGTTTGTAATCCAACGGCTTCTAAGCATATTGTATCGGAAATTACGGACAGCGGGCTTGCGGCTCAATATGAGTACGAACCCGATGGCAGAATTAAGCGTATGGTAACGGGTGGTGGGACAGATATTACAGTTGAGTATGTCTCAAACTTTAAATCACCTTTTATCTATAATGAGGCCATTGATGGGCTAAAAATACTTGATAAGTCTGGAAATATTTCCGGTTTATATGTTTTTGCTTCTAGGCAGTATGAGCCATCTGGACCAATATTGGGGCCTACCAGTACTCGTACTCAAGCAATTTCTTATGAATCAACCTCAATCCTTCAGTCTTTTGAATATAACAGTAATGGAAACCTGACAAAAGTAATCACTAAAAACCCCATAAATACGACTACTGATCTTTTTAACTGGCAAGATGGAAACATGGTTTCTTCATCTACATTCTTTGGTGTACGTACTTATGAGTATTACACAGACAAGGTCAACACATCTGGAAATGAATATTTTGGACAGTCTTTTCTGGGTGTTTCAAGCAAAAATCCAATTAAAAAAGAGATTTCGGGCAATCTTACAACCGACTACACCTACGAGTTTGATGAAGAATGCTATATCACAAAAGTGACGACGACGACGACGGATGAAACAGGCAAAGTATTAAGCACCTCTTGGAGGCAATTTACCTATGAATAATCACCTTTTCTGCGCACTAAAAAAATTTCACGACATGAAAAAGCAAATTAAATTTCGAGAAGTATTTCTGTTTACCATATCCTTCTTGTTTCTGTTTCCTTTTGGCGAAGCCAATGCCCAATTAGGTATTCGTATGGCACTTAACCTTCCTAACTGGTCAGTTTCAAGTGGTGATCCTGATGCTTTTGGGCCAATTAATCCACAATCCTACACTGGCTATCAAATTTATTTAACTTTTGATAAATTTGATAAAGGTAAACGCCAAAGCGTAGAAATAGGCTACACACAAAGAGGATTTAAGGCCTTAAATATTGCAGGAGTGGGTGATGAGGCAATATTCCAACTAGATTACCTTGACCTTGCATTGCCTCTTAAATTTAAATCAGGCCATAGCAGGTCAAGCCTATTACTGCAATTTGGACCTTACATGGGTTATGCTGTTGACGGTAAATTGAAGACAAAATTTCTGGGACAAAAAAATACCGAATCTCTGGATTTCGCCGAATTAGAGATAAAAAGATTTGACTGGGGCGGAATATGTGGTCTAGGCTTTTGGATTGAAACGGGAGAAGATGGTGAATCCATTGCAGTAGATTTTCGATATAGTTACGGATTTCAAAATCTAAATAATGGCAGTGATTCAAAGAAAACCAAAGTCAGAAACACCGCTCTAAACTTCGGCATCACTTATTGCTTCGGCAGGCGTTGAAGACTCGTATTCATTCACATCTCTAACAATTTCATCACAATGGCAAACCTAAAGTTAAACACGAATAATGGCAGGCTTTTCATACTCTGCCTGTTTTCACTCTTTTTATCTTCTTGCGAAATAGACCCCTGTGCAAATACCAATTGCGAGAACGGTGGAATCTGTATGGACGGCACCTGCAATTGCGCTGAGGGTTTTGGCGGCGAGCTATGTAAAGACAAATTAGTCCCAGTAAGATTCGCCATTTCTAAGATTGAAATCCTCAAATTTCCAACAAGTAACCCCAATGGGTATGCTTGGGATGGTGGCGGGACATATCCGGGCAGTGGCCCTGCGGATTTAGTGGTAAAACTGTTTGACGAAAATTTTGTCGTGGGTTACACAAATACCGTAAATGATGCCGCTTTCGGCACTACATTGTTTTTTTCTAATGCTTACGAGCTCTCGATTAACCATAAAATACTACTTGAGTTACACGATAGGGATTCTCCTACTCAGGGTGAATTTATGGGTGGCTACTACTTTTACCCCTATGAATACTCTCAGACACCAACCTTTATTGAACTCTACAATGATAATACACCTAACTTGAAAATGAAGGTGTTTGTGAATTGGTTCTATTAATTTAACATCTTAACACTCAATCGTCATGACAAAATTCATAATAATTGCAGCATTTCTTCCATTAATTTCAAACGTGTATTCTCAGGCAACAAACAAAGTCTCGAATATAGGGGACACACTAACCTTTAATTCATGGGATATTGACTTAAAGCAAGGCGAGATTATTACAGATATTGCTGAACTCAGCTTGAGGGAGATACCTATAAGTCAAAAAGTAGTTATGGTGAAGGGAGCAAAAATAGGGGAGTTTTCAATCTACCAAGAAGAATACAGCGAATGGAAGGGTAATTTTGTTGATACATTTGAAGTGAACAACTTATTTGAACTGGTTGATATTCATCTGGATTCTGAGGGGGATATTGATTATGATAGAATTGGCGAGGAGTCAAAATCTGAGATTGATTTCGGCGAACCCTATAATCTCTATTTCCCGATTGATGAGTTATCGGAATTAATAAAGAAAAAATCAATATTAAAAATTACTAATAAATATTGGGACGAAGTTGGTCAAAACGTGAAAACGATCTACAAAACAGAATTATTAAGTGAGGAAAATTATCGAATTTTGTCACATGGTAAAATCATTTTGCCTTCGGCATATAAAATAAAAAAGACAACTACTCTTAATATTATTACAGAAGGGAATGGCACTTTTTATGGTGGAAGTAACTCAAATTCGGTTTATACAATACCTAATAGTGGAAATCCTGTGCAAATAACGTGTCGATGTGAAAAAATCTTGAAAATTGAATCCAATTATTTAGTGAACAAAAACCTTTCGGATCCTTTAATATTCGATCAAGAGAGTTATGGCAAGATGTCAGTTACATCCATCTCATCTGATGCCAGATGCAAATCAGTATGTGCGCCCTTTGAAAAAAATGAGGTGCCATATTGTAGGAAACGGCTTAAAAAAATCAAGTAGTTTAATGCGGATATTTTCAGAAAACCTATATTTGCCGTTGGTTTTACAAGATGTTTCAACAAATATATAAAGGCGATAACTTTGATACCTTCTAAACATCGGCACGTTGTCAAAATTACGGGACTTTCCATCGAAGAAGTTTGCAGCATCGCTGAAAGACTTGGCCTAACTAAATAGACCGTTCAACAATCGCTTCCAGAAAATTGCTTCTAAGCGTCACAAATTCGTAAAGCCAACCGTATCACATCAACAAAATAAACACAACAAAAATGAACTGCTTCAACAACATCATTGCTGACAACGAATTCTTTTCCGATTTTCCAGACTGTATCTCAGAACCAGCAGATTATGCTGGAGATATTCAACAAGCATGTGAAATCACCAATGGAATACTTGTGTTCGAGTCTTTCAACGGAACCAAGGTTGGGGATAAGTACAAATTTGACCTAATGATCAACGGGACAAGTTTCGATTTTGAGGTTGATATTGTTTCAGACTATATTGATGGGAACGGACTAGTCAACGGCCTGAACGGTATTCTCACGAAAACAGGATACGAAGGAGAGAAAAGGTTTTGCGATGCCAGCGGAGGCGCACTTGATTTCGGCATTGCGTTCATCAGCCCTGAAAAAGAGCAAGCATTGGCTGTTTGCGGATTGATTTGGAGAAGTGAAGGGTAGGATAAATCCATCTAAACCTTCCTGTAGCGACATTCCAAAAATCATGTAATTTTTCAAATTTTAAATTATGGCAACGGGTCTAAAAGTTAACATACATGATCTGAATAGCCTTTATATCAGGTGTGCTGTAGTTGCTGAAGGGAAAGAATATTTTGATAAAGTGCTTCACGTATCATTGCGTTTTAAAACTAAACGATTCTATCGTATGGAAGTATTAAAAATCAATGAAATAAAAGCGAAATATCCTGATAAATGGGTATTGATTTCGCTAACAAACAGCGATGTTGTGGCACGTCCAGATAAAGGTAGCGTTTTATTGCACAGTAAAGATTATTTGGAACTGTGCTACAAAGCAAGCGAAATTGCAAAAAATATTGTAACCACTATTCTATTCACAGGCGAGCCAACTAAAAATCGCAAATGGCTAATGTCGTAACGTAGTGAAGATAACTACACAAGATGCCCAACTGAAAAAGCAAGATAAATATTTGATTTTCAGTTAGTTAGGCTTGTGTAGTTGTCTCCGTTTCTCTCCGACATGACAGATCGTGGGAAGGGAAGGGTTCAACACCGTTTATCCCCTTTTAGAACAGTTTCTGATGATTGTGTCAGGAACTGTTTTCGATGAGGAGCAATCAGGTTATATTTCATCTCCATTCTTTATTAGATCACAGATACCTCCACAAAAAAGTGCTTTCCATACCCAATATTATCCAAAAGTCCTTAAACAAGGCACAACTGTTCACCAATAACCTGCTTTTTGATACAGGATTGAGGCAGTCTTCCACCATCTTGTCAAGGCCGGGGCGGAATATATTGATTTATCACGGACTGGACAAAGTGGGCGATAATACGCTCAATGGACGGTTCATCAGTGCTGCTAAGTTTGAAGCGCAGGTTCGATTTTTGAGCGAGCACGCTCAAATTGTTTCGCTTGATGATTATTTTGACGAAAAGTTTGATACCCAGAAATTTACAGTAGCCATCACTTTTGATGATGGGTATCAAAATAACTTGCGGTATGCCCTGCCGGTTTTGGATCATTACGCAGCACCGGCCACTTTTTTCCTGACCTCCGCCGCTGGGCGAGGGGCTGATTGGCTCTGGATGGATTTTTTGGATGTCTCTACCCGACTTGGCCCTGAAAAAATAGAGATTGACAGCCGTATATTTCGAAAGAAAAAATGGCGGCACACCCTGTTTTATGCGGATGCAGAAGGCCGGAAATTGGTAGATTGGGCGAGGTATGCTCCTTGGCAATTTATACAAAAGATGGAATATGCTTTTCTTGAATCAGGGGCTTGGGCAGGCGCAGAAGCCTGGTCGGAATATTGGGCATTGCTTTCGCCACCTGAAATTAGGCAGTTGGCGGCCTCCAAATATGCCACCATTGGGGCACATGGTCATACCCATCAGGATCTAGCATTTTTGTCGCAGGCAGCGGCTTGTACAGAATTGCAGCACTGTAAGGATATATTAGAAATGTTTTGCGGAAAGCCAGTTTCCTCCTTGGCTTATCCCTTCGGCGCATACACCCGGGCACTACTGGATTTTGCAGAAAAAATTGGATTTTCACAACAATTAGCCGTTGATTTTCTTTTTCCTGAAGACCAAAGCGACCCACGCCTCCGCGAACGATTTGGAATAAATCCTTATATTTCTAATAACAATCAATGGTTGGCGTTAAGTAGAGGATGGTATTAATATTTATGTATGGATCAGTACGAGTATAAAAAAATTGACGATAGTAACCTGTCTGATCTCGTTTATTTGCTTAGAATAGTAGCAAAAAAACGACTGTCGGTGGACTATTACCGCAAAAAGTACAACACCCCCCGATCGGGCGGCCAATACCACGGATGGTTGGCCTACGAAAAAAATACGGGACAAGTGGTATCCGTCGCTGCGGCTTTACCGTTGTGGGCCATACTGCCCGATAAAAAGTTAGTACCAGTAATACAGATGATTGAGACGTTTACCCGCTCGGAGCATCGGGGGCGCGGATTGATGACACTTTTAGTGAAAAAGATCTTAGAAGAGCATCAAAACACTGGAACCCGATTGTTTTTTGGGTTACTCAACCAAAACAATGTACATGGGTTTGTCCATAAATTGGGATTTACCCAAACGCATAACATGGAATATTTTAGCCTAGAAATTGGGACTTTTCCTTTAGAAGCCGTGTGTCGCAGGTGTCGGATTTCTGGTCTGTTTAGGTGGTGGGCCAATCGGGTGATCGCTCCTTACTTAGCCCCAGCGGATTTTGTGCTAGAAAATTCGGTGCTAGGTTTGGGATATGGTGGCTTGTTGCACGATCAAAGTTTTTTTGCTTATAAGTCATTTTCCTTTAATCGGCTATGCCGTTTTTCTGGTATTGATGCTTGGTTAAAATTCGAGTCTGGCCTGTTGGTAGGAGATGTGGTGTTGCCAGAATTATGCCCCGATACTCAATTTGATGAATGGGTGCTGACCCTCCAAAAAATAGCGGGTCAAATGGGGCTTCGGCGTATTTTTTTTCAGACTTGGTCAGGGTCTCCTTTGAGCCAAAAATTATCTGCCCGATTTCAGACTAATCCCTCTTGGTCGGTCTGTTGCTTGGCAAGTGATGCTGAAATAGAACCTTTTTTGGAAAAAATGAGGTTTGGATTTGGGGATTTTGAGACATTTTAGGGGTAAAGCCACTCTTGCAGCCTCTGAAAATTTGGCTTTTAACCAAAATAATCTTATCTTTGTCCTTATAGGCTCTTAATGTAGGCCGGTGTACGTTTTTTCACAGTCTGCATTGGGCACAAAAAAATATAACGATGAGATTTATAATAGGATTTATGATGTTGTTTTTCTCAACGCAGTCATATGCTGACTTAGGAGGTTGCGTAGTATATAAAGTTAAATACGCCCTTAAAAATGGAACATTTCAAACTGGCTTTTTACCACTTTATGGCTATGAGGATTATGGATATTTAGATGATAGCACAAAAACAAACAAGTATTGTGATGACAAAGAGTTTCAAAAAATAATTAACGATATTTTTTACAAACAACAGAGAACACTGGTATTTAATATTTATACTGAATTGCATATGGTAGATTTTGGTCGGTCAGTAAACCAGCCAGATCATTCCAGATCAATAGAATGTGTTTTCACGGACTCCTTATCGGTAGTTCAATTAAATTTAGATAGCATTAAATACACAATATTCTTAAGTGCCAAGCCTGCGGAGTGGCAATACCCAGAAGTGTGGATTCAGATTGTGGATCCAAAAACAAGTTTGATGATGCAAAAGAATGAAGTAGTCAACCATACTGGGCTGGCTCACGAGCCAGTTTTGGAAAAATCAGGATCAATGTACATGCATCAATTTCAAAACTATTTTGTTCTAAATTATAATAGAAATATCTCATTAGATGATTTGAAAAATGAGATGAACAAAATTTCCGAAAAAATATATGAGCCAGAATTGAGATGGATAAAATCTGAACACAAAGCCAGAGGAAAGATTTTCGAACAGGAAAAACTAAATACAGTGGTTCCATTGATTAATCTGCTTCGTCAAAAAGGTATAATAATAATAGAAGTTCAAACAACCTGCTAACTATTACTTATAATAACTATCAGGTCTTAATCTTTCATACAAGTAATTGATGCGTATAATATTCATGGGTACCCCCGATTTTGCGGTGCCGACGTTGCAAATATTGTTGGGTCATGGCTACGAGGTAGTAGCCGTGGTGACGGCTGCCGATAAACCGGGGGGGAGGCATGGGCTATTGGAATCTGCGGTGAAAAAATTTGCGGTCTCGAAAGGATTGGCCGTGTTGCAGCCAGAGAAACTAAAAAATCCCGAATTTATAGAGGTATTACAAGGCTTAAAAGCCGATCTTCAAGTGGTGGTAGCCTTCAGGATGTTGCCCGAAATCGTGTGGAATATGCCAAGATTGGGCACGTTGAACTTGCATGGCTCCTTATTGCCCAAGTATAGAGGCGCAGCACCCATCAATTGGGCCATCATCAATGGAGAGCCTGAAACAGGGGTCACTACGTTTTTGCTTCAACATGAAATAGACACGGGCGATATGCTTTTTCAAGCGCGGATCAACATCAAACCCAACGATACAGCGGGTATCCTACACGATCAAATGATGGTGTTAGGGGCGCAATTGGTACTGAAATCGGTGGAAGCCTTGGAAAAGGGTGCAGTCGTTCCCATGGCTCAACCTGATGAACAGGCCACCCACGCGCCAAAAATATTTACGGAAACCTGCCAAATCAACTTTCACCAAAGCACCCAAAGGGTACATGATTTCGTCAGGGGACTTAGCCCGTACCCATCTGCTTGGACTACCCTCGATGGGAAAAACTTGAAAATCACGATGACCGAAATGGAATTGGACGTTCACCAATACCCTCCGGGCACTTTTATTTCAGATGGAAAAGGTGTTCTAAAAGTGAGTACTCAAGATGGATATGTTCATATACTAGAATTGCAAATGGAAGGCAAGCGCAAGATGAATGTTAAGGATTTTTTGAATGGGTATAAGTTAGGAACGGGGAAATAGTAAGTTTTAGGTGAATTAATTTTTACTCAAACAACCCTATTTTTAGGCTAATAGTGAAGGAAATTAAATACCAACCACCGTTTTACTTGCAGTTTACCTCTACGATGGAGGGGATTATTTCATTCCCTTTACCCAGTTTAATATGACCCCTACATTTTATCCTGCTTTGTCACTTTTTTCCGCCGAAAAAAGTAACCAAAAAAGGCCTGGCTGTCGAAAAACCCCGCGATTGTCCTTCCAAACTCCGGCGGCGCGAAAAAAACTCGCCGGATGATCGTACGAGGGCATGCCCATGAGTAGCAACAGGGCATGCCCTGTTGCTACTCATGGGCCTCCATTTGGGGCCAATCGGGTTTTTTCTAAGGCCCTTGAAGTAGGGTAAATCGAGCGCACTATTTAAAAGGCGATTCAAAGAAGTGGCGATTTTGCCTACTTAAATGGCCTTATCTAAATTCCGACGTAGCGCTTAAAAAATGCGGCCGCAGGCAAAATTTAGGTTTTTAAAAACTGTCTGAGCCATGGGTAATATCGGGGCGTAAGCCCCCGAGGGATCATTAGGCGAGTTTTTTTAAAAATCTAAATTTTAGCATTTTTTAAGCAGCGAAGTCGTGGAATTTAGATAAAGCCAAGTCTTTTGGGTTACTTTTTTGACGAAAAAAGTGACAAAAGTAAAAAGGTATGTAGTGATTTTAACTAGTGAACACTATGCTGCTGTACTTTATGCTCATTTTTAGATCATTCCTACTTTTATCTTGCTTTTACCTCTAAAGTGGAGGACGTTATTTAATCCGTATTTCTAATAATGTGGCTATTTGCGTAAAAGTAGGGGTGAATGGGCGTAAATGAATCAGATCAAATTTAATAAGGTATAGTTTTCCCATTCTAGTAGTTCAATAGTCTTCCGCTTTGTACAAAGCCCACCCTTCTGGGAGGCTAGAAACTTCAATCAACCGATATTGCTGGTTGGCTTGTGTCCAGTTGAGCATCGGATTTTTATTTGCCCATTGCTTCGCTAACTTTGATGGATTAATTACCCAATAACTACCCCGCTCAAATACTGGATACTGCTTCTCCCAAAGGTTTCGGTGCTGTAGCCAAGGCAAATAGTTGTGCATGGCCACATCATAGTCTATTCCATAAAGTATAGCCCCATCTGGCACGTTCTTTTTGATGGATTCGGCCATCAGTCGCTCTTGTTTGGCCCTCCAGACGATGGGTCTCAATTGCAAACTTATTCCAATAATTTGTATGAGTGCCGCCGCCAGCAGCACCAAACGTGTCCATTTGGCTGCAAAATAAAAGCCATAGCAAATAAATCTGTCAAAGGATGGGTACATCATCAGCAGAACCATACTCCAGAGTGGTAGTAAAAGACGCAGGCTTTGGGCTGGGAATCCCCCAAGCAGGATACTGTAACTTATAATACAAGCAAGAATGATGTGCCGAAACGGCAACAGGAGATCCGTACGTTTAAATAAAAAAAACAAGCCAGGAACCAATATAAATAACCCGGGTTGACACAGGACAGAAAGTACCCATAATCCGTTGGGGAGACTATAGTTTACGTGTCCATCGGCTATGGAAAAAGATCGTTTAAACAAGTTGACCAACGACCATCCATCCAGCGTATGATTGCTATAGTTAATGGTTTCGGTAGGGGCTTTTATCCATATATGCAACCCTAAAATCAGGCACAATACACCCACGGAACCGATAATGGATGCCCATTGGCGGTGTTTTAGTAAGTGGCAACCTACGCCTATGCCCAGCGGAATCATCCATCCGGCTACCGCAAAACGGCACAATATGGCCAATCCCGCCAACAATGCCGCCCAAGCGGCACCACGCCTCGTTTCCAAAGACCTCAAACCTGCATGGGTAGCACCCAATGAAAAGGCTAGGGAAAGCATGTCAGACATGGCCACTACACCCGCTTTTACCATGGCTGGGGCACTGAAAAACAAGCATAAATACAGTACCCTAGTATGCATGGGTGCGCCCGGCACCCAGAGTAGCAACAACTGGTAAAACCAGTATCCACTCAACAAAAAACCGATCATCGAAACCAGTTGTAATGATACGGTCGGCTCTACGCCAATGCATTGTAGGATGGCACCAAAAAGCGGAAATCCACTTGGAAAACTTAGATCGCCCTGCATTGGTGGGCCAGAGGCACTACCGCTTAGTCGTGACGCCAAGGCCATACTTTGTCGGTAATACTCGTGGGCATCTTGACCAAACAGCCCATTGAAGCCAATGAACCAGCACCCCACCAGCACGATCAGCGGCCATATAAAAACATATATAATTGATTTGTTATGGAAGTTCACAAAAAATATTTAATCGAGTTGCTCAAAAGTGATTGAATTTACCTTAGATTTGAGCCGCAAAGTACAATTTTTTTATCTTTTCTATGATGTCTTACTTGACCAACAACAATTTCATCCTACGTTTCGCCGTAGCCGTTATCCTCATCATGCACAGTGTACCGGGTATGTTTGACAATGGCGTTAATAATTTCGGAAATCTATATTTGAATGAAATAGGTTTCGCACCTTTGGGTTTGTACATCGCTTGGGCAATCAAACTTTCGCATGTTGTATGCGCCGTGCTCTTGATGATGAATAAATACCTGAAACTGGCATCTATCGTGCCTATCTTCATCTTGATTGCGGGCATAGTGATGGTTCATGGCAAAAATGGATGGTTCGTCGTGGGTGGTGGCACCAATGGGGTGGAATACAATTTCTTGCTTATTTGTGTTTTATTGACTATTATGTTTCCTTCGTCTGTCATGTCGTAACGTAGTGAAGAATCTACACAAGATGCCCAACTGACAACGCAAGATAAATACTTGATTTCCAGTTAGTTTGGCTTGTGTAGCTGTCTCCGTTTCTCTACGACATGACAGATTGAGGGGAGGGAGTGGATTCAATACCGTGTCTGTCCTATCCTGTGTAATACTATGAAATGCGCAAATTTTCTGCTCCCTAAAGAGCGGCGGAGTCGTGGAATTTAGATAAAGCCAAGTCTTTTGGGTTACTTTTTTGACGAAAAAAGTGACAAAAGTAAAAAGGTATGTAGTGATTTTGAATAGTGAACACTAAGCTGCTGTACTTTATGCTCAGTACACTGTAATTTTATTTATTCGTTACAATAGCCAAAAATCTCCTATGTTTGTGCCAAGAAGTAACACGTACCTTTGGAAAAACAGATTTTTAGTTATAAAAGTAAGCAACTCAATGCCCTAAAAGCCGAGACTTGTACGCTCCGGTTGATTGTAGGCATGGAAAGTTTGTCATGGGCAGTCTCTGATGAGCAGGGTAATGTATTGGGGTTGCAATCATGGCAGTTTACGAATGAAAACAGCCAGTTTCAGGCCGTTTATCCAGATATAAGGATGATATTGAGCCAAGAGCAGCCTCTATCATGGCATTATGCCCACCGGCATGTTGCCATCTATAATAAACAAGTCACTTTCGTACCGCGCCGCTTGTTTCGAGTGGAAGACCGCGCCAAATACTTCAAGGTACTATTGGCCCAAGATACTACCTGCGATCAACACGACACTTGGTTAGAGCCTTTTGATTGCCACATGGTTTTCAATACAGAAAAAGGGTTGTTGGACATCATGAATAGCCAATTCTCTTCTTTTCAACCAAAACACTTAGCCGATCCCTTGTTATTGCGGTTTTTGCGGTGGGCTGCCGCTGATCAATACGCCGTTTTTGTCAATTTGCGCAACCAACAAATGCAGGTAGCCGTGTTTGATCGCAGAAACCTAGCGTTTTACAATAGTTTTGATTGTACAAAAGCCAGCGATGTGCTGTATTACACATTGCTGGCTTTTGACCAATTCAAACAAGATCCAATCCTTACGCCCTTGCACTTGTCAGGCAACATATTGGAAGATTCCGAAGTATATAAAATGCTATATCGGTACTTCCGAAATATTCGATTTTTAGACCTCCCAACCGGACATGCCTTACCTCAGGAAGCGGCAGATTTACCAGCACACTTTTGGTTCGACCTTTGGGCGATTTAAGCAGTTTCATTAGCGATTACTTACTAAACAAGTGAATCCAAGTGCCGTCTTTCATGGCAAACTTGCCAACTTTCTCGTCTTTACCACTGTTTTGAGCAGCCAAGGCTGCTACCGCTTCAAAAGAGGTTTGCGCAGAGGCCAATGCTTTTTCCGTTGGGTGACTCATGTTGATAGATTCTGCAATGTACCCATGCAACATGGGGGCGCACTGTTTTTTGAATAATGTTGGATGCCCCAATATTTCAGTACCCAATATTTCATCGCCACTCACGGCCACAAAACCCACCACATTTGGCGTAGCCAGTAACGCTCCAGCCAAGTATTTCATGTAAGCATCACGCTTGGCTTTTTGATCGCTATCTTGGTCTAAGGCCGCATACGTTTTAGTATCCGAACTAGCACCATTGGCATCCGTGATCTGAGCCACTGCCGCCCATACATCGCTCTGATTGCCGCTGCGTTGCACGGCTTTTCGCACTTTAGGGCTTGCCACGTTGTAATACCCTTTGAATGCAGCTGCGTTTTTCTCCGATGAAGACGCTTGCTGATCGTAGTAATTAGATCGGCCTGCTTCTACACAAAAAACCTCTATGTTTTTGACACTGGCAGGCATTATAATATCGTGGTAAGCAATCACCCGGTCTTGGTTGCCACCCGTGACCACATCACCCGATTTCAAAATGATGGTGTCTTGGCTTTTATTCTGAACCGTCAGCACATGCCTCCAGTCTTCACCACGGCCAAATTGTTTTTTCTCCATGATACGAAATCCGTTCGTTTTCATGCCTTCATCAAGGGTTTTCAGGTGGGTCAATGCCGATTGTGCCGCTATTACTTCCTGATCGGCTACAATAGGATAGATCCTAAGGTTTTCATATTGGAGGGTTGCATTGGCATCTGTGAGCAATGTCAGACCTTGAATGGATGTGGAAACGGCATTTTTGACGGCCTTTTCTTCGCCACAAGCGAATAAAGAGACGAGTATCAATGCACAGAATAATGGTTTCATATTTTATTTTTTACACGTTATGGAAATCCTAGGCACAAAAATATAGGAAATTTTGGATAAAACGTTGTGTTACCCTTGATATTTTAAACGTCTTAGTTGAAATTTTCATAAAAATGGTATCCATGTGCTTACGATGGCCTACTTTTGACCTTTGAAGGCGTGCAACAAATCAACAATTACTCAATCAGTAACAATAATAATGTCAAAAAAAGAAGAATTTGCGGCAGAAATACAAGCAGGTTATACATTCTCCGGTGGTAGCATCGTGCTGGGTGGGGCTATGCTCGATACCGAATCAGTAGAGGGTGTTCAGATAAAAATCCCATTGCGCACCATGACGCGTCATGGCCTCATAGCCGGTGCCACCGGTACCGGTAAAACCAAGAGCCTCCAAGCCATAGCCGAGCAGTTGGCTGCCAATGGCGTGCCTTCCATGTTGATGGATATTAAGGGCGATTTGTCGGGTATCGCGATGCCCGGTACCGTCAATCCTAAGATCACGGAACGTGCTGGGAAAATTGGTATTTCTTGGAATGCTAATGGTAACTCCATTGAATTTTTATCCTTGTCGGGTGAAAAAGGAGCGCGGTTGCGTGCCACCATCAGCGAATTTGGCCCAGTGCTTTTTAGCCGTATCCTTGGCCTCAACGATACCCAAGGGGGCGTGGTTGCCGTGGTATTCAAATATTGTGATGATCGCTCTTTGCCGCTGTTGGATCTTAAAGATTTCAAAAAAGTATTGCAGTACCTAGGCAATGAAGGCAAAGCCGAAATAGAGGCAGAATATGGCCAATTTAGCGCGGCTACTGCTGCCACCATCCTTAGAAAAGTGGTGGAAATGGAGCAGCAAGGCGCAGAATTGTTCTTTGGTGAAGTATCTTTTGATGTACAAGACCTCACCCGTACCGACGAAAATGGACGGGGCGTGATCAATATAGTCCGATTGAGCGATATTCAAGATCGCCCTAAACTGTTCAGTACCTTTATGTTGCAGATGCTGGCCGAAATATATGCCTCTTTTCCAGAGGTTGGCGATGTGGACCAGCCAAAGTTGTGTATTTTTATTGACGAAGCCCACTTGGTTTTCCAAGAGGCATCGCCCGCATTGATGCAACAGTTGGAGTCCATCATTAAGTTGGTGCGTTCTAAGGGGGTGGGTATTTATTTCATTACCCAAAACCCCGCCGATATTCCAGATAGTATATTGGCTCAGTTAGGTATGAAAGTGCAGCACTCTTTGCGCGCATTCACTGCCAAAGACCGGAAGGCCATCAAAATGGCTGCCGAAAACTATCCTATTTCCAAATACTACGAGACGGAAGATTTGCTGACAAGCCTCGGTATTGGCGAAGCCATTGTGAGCGTATTGAACGAAAAAGGTATCCCTACGCCGTTGGCGCATACCCTTATGCGGCCGCCTGAAAGCCGGATGGATATTTTGACTCCCACGGAAATAGACGGGTTCTTAGGCCGCTCCGCTTTGGTACGAAAGTACAATCAAGAAATAGACCGCGAAAGTGCTTATGAAATGCTCAATGGAAAGATCGCAGAGGTTCAAGCAAATATGCCACAAGACACCTCCACCGCTAAGCGGGCGGAAAAGGAAGAGCCGGGTATGATCGAAACGATTGCTAAAGATCCACTGGCTCGACAAATAGGCCGCACCGTGGCCCGCGAACTTACACGTGGACTCTTAGGCGTGCTGGGTTTGGGTGGCAGCAGTAGCACCAGGCGTAAAAAAACAGGGTGGTTTTAGTAGATTTTTATCGCTACTTAAAGAAACTAAAAACAGATTTTCCATAGTTTCTAACATCGTACAATCGTGGATGTTCTATAAACTCATTGTGCGGATTGTGCTCTATGACAAAGATACCATCTTCGGCTAGGAGATCATACTCAAAGATCAGGTCGGGGATGGTATCTAACGTTGGCAGGTCGTAAGGTGGCCCGGCGAATATGTAATCGTACTTGATGGTGGATGACTTTACAAACATAAAAACATCCATTTGAATGATTTTTATGAGGTTTTCAATATCTAATTGTTGGGCGGTTTTGCGCACATACTTAATGGCTTCTGGAAATTTATCTACATAGGTCACATCGGTACATCCCCTCGAGATGAACTCATAACAGTGGCTGCCAGTACCCCCAAAAAGGTCTAGCATTTTGATGGATTCAAAGTCAAGTTGGTTGTTCAGTATATTGAACAATGCTTCTTTGGCCGCGTCCATCGTTGGGCGGGTTGGCCAGTTATCGGCTGGGGGCGTAAACCGCCGTCCTTTATATTTTCCTCCTATTATGCGCATATTTGCTTGATTTGTCTCGCTTTAGGCGTGATTGATTGGTACATTTTCTATACCAAATTGGGTGTAAAGGTATGGAGAATGTAGCAATCAATTAGGTTATACTTTCAGAGGGGCTTAGTACCCACATTCCATGGCTTTAGTGCGCCGTTTTTATGAACTGAATTGGCTTCAATTATGTATATACTCGCTTGCACGAGACTGCCCAAGAATACTCACTAAGGCCAAAACAAAACATGCAGGTGCTGGCGTTTAATTTAAGAATCTAAGCCTAAATAGACACCAAAATAGTAATATTCTTAAAAAAAACATTAAATTATTTGTAGATGTAATAACCTTCCTTATATTTGCAGGGTCAAACAATCAAGATGGCCCAACCATTCCAAATATCTTACATCATTTAGTTCGTACACAATGCGGATACTCGGTCTATATGGCCAAGTATCCGCATTTTTTATTAAAAATAATTAAGAACACCAAAAGTAGCGCATGAAAGACAACGTATATGAGAAAATAATAAACCTAATTCGAGAGGATAAACTTGGAGAAGCCTTTGCTTTAGTCCTCAAAGAACTTGAGAAAACTCCAGGAAAAGAGGAAGTTCAAAAAGTACTTATTGGACTTGAGTCAAGTTATAATGCATTGACAAAGGAACTAGTCAAAGAGTTGATAAAATATGATGAGTTTTGGATTAAACGAAATAAGATAGTTGATTCCTTGCTCGCTTTAGTTCAAGAAAACAATACTTTATTCCCCGGTACGCATTTAGGGGAAGGCCAGAGTGCTGATCACTACGATGAAATACTTAAAGAACTAGGGCAAGAATTAGCCTTCAATTATTTTACGGTTTCTTTTGGCAAAAGGTTTGAAGATATTGATGGCCATTATCTAAAGGATATATTTACTCCTACTTCTCTAGAGATATATGAAAATAATTCGCATCGCAGGAGAAACATACTTTTAATTGGATCTGGTGCTACGGCCTCATCTTGCCCATATGTTCCGACTGGTGAAATTGTTAAGCAATATTTAGAATACAAATATCCAGCTCTAATCAAAGAGGCAAAATTAGAAAAAAAAGATCTTGATCATTTTCCTAATTTTGACACAGAAAAATACCTTTCTAAAATGTATAATAATCTAGGTAAAGGCGGGAGAGAGCAGTTGCGTGAGGCATTGAAGAAAATATACGATGTCAAATATTTACCTACCCACTTTTATGAAGTTGTTGCTCACATGCTTAAGCATTCTGTGTTTGATATTGTGATAAATTTTAATATAGATGAACTCTTTGATGAAGCCGTATTTGAAGAATTGGGAAAATCAGACTATATTAAAGTCGCTTCTTCGGTAGATTGTAAAGATTTGGATAGTGTTTTTATAGATGGCAGGTTGAAAACACCGGTTTATATTAAGATTCATGGATCAGCAAGTGATAAAAGTAGCCTTAGGTTTTCAGAAGGCCAGCATTTTGATGTGCCTGAGGATATTAAAAATTTTATAACGAAATGGTTGCGTGGGCAAATGGACGAGGGAGGGGAAGACCATGAAAACAATAGGGTGCCAGCCAATATAGTGTGTGTGGGTTTTGATCCTGAACGATTCGATTTTATCAAATTTTTTGAAGATGATACCCTATTAGAAGGCTCTAAATGGTTTCATATCAATCATAAAACTAGGCCTCTTTTAGAGAAATTTGGACTTGGCCAGTACTTCAGCGGCCAAAAAAATGGTAGTCGCTATGAAAGATGGATTCCTACCTCAGGTTGGAAACCAATACCTGAAAAAGAGAGAACAAACGAATTTATTCCCTCGTTGGGTGACATTTTCACAAGGCTTTGGAGTGTACATATCCGAAATGCTTTCAATGAGCCTTTTAGACCGCGCAATATTTCACGACACGAAATAGTGGCGGATATCTTTTATCATGCATTTGATCACCACAACAGCGAATATTTTGAAAAGAATATCACTGATATAGATAAAAAGTATAAAGAACTGAGAGATTATTTTCGTAATTCACAATATTTTTTAGAGCGTACTATAGTGGAGGTTGCTATTTCACTTTGTAAAAACAAAGGGTTATTAGAGTCTGAACAGGTTGTAAATGAGCGAATTGGTACATTTTACAGAAAATATAGAGAGCAGTCTCAAGTAGAAAAACAAAAAAACGGAATCGTTAAACCAATACTAACACTTTCGGACATCTATCTGGTTTTCAGCCTCAATAGTGACTATCATTACGCCGGAGATTTACTCAATGTGTCAAAATTTAGCGAAGAAAAAGATGGCCCATTTCGATCCAAAACTAACTTGATTGAAGATCTCGGTTACAACACTAGAGAAAATAAGGGGGAAGATATTGCAACTTTTTTTAATAAGCCGGAGAATTTGCATCGAATAATTCTTTATAGATTATGGAATTGTAAAAATTTGTCAATCGTTGCTAGATTGAAAGACAAATTTAAACACAACAATGATCTTAAAAAGCACATTTTTGAACGACTATTGGTGAATACGAGTCAACTAAGGGAAAGTTTTACTTATGATATTAAATCTAGATTCGATGACCCTGGTGCTTTGCAATTCCAAAGTTTGGATAAATCACATGTGCTTCATACAAATCTTTCTTTATCGTATCAGTTTGCTGAAGAATTCAATCATCCAGAATCTTGGGATCTAATGTTGATGATCGGAGAAAGGGGTAAGTTTTTAACCAGTCATTTCAATGTAATCGGCTCAAAAACAAGGAGTACTCCCGCACTTGAAAACAAGAAAATGATTGTTTTGGCTTGTTATGAGGCATTGGTTGAAAATTTTGGGAATCTTCCGCCTAAACAACTCAATCCAAAGTATTTTGAGGAACTGAAATCAAGTTTCAAAAAGAAATGGAATATTGATCTCGATAATATTGAATATACATTGTTACCATATTGGCAGCATTATCACCATATGGTTGTTTTCTTGAAAAGAAGAACTGATACACCCTCAAAAGATGGCGTATATTTCAATGCCAAAGGTCAGAATACCTCATGGGAGATAGTAAAAAGTTTCTATTACTATAAACCAGGGTTTTCCAATCAAATCAACCCTGTCTTATTCCCAGTCACTTCCGATGACAGTATAAAGTTGGCGCAAATGAAGCATGATCAAACATGGATGCTTAAAACATTTTTTGCTTATTTTTTGATGTCTAAATCGTTTGAGAAATCGGGAAATAGTATCCCGATTATCAACTCAGAATCACTAGGCTTAGATGGGGATAAAGATGACTGGTTTGGCGCATTCCTAAGTGCAATAAATGTAGCGTAGCGTATCATTGAATAAAAAGAACTATCATTTTTAAATACTAAAAAAGTAACAAAATGAAACTTTTACATATTTTTATATTTTCAACTATTTTATTTGCTTTTTTTAATTGCGGTCCGTCAGGCGACCCCAATCAAAAGATGATAACATATACATTACGGGATTCAATTTATAGAGAAATGGAAATGGATGTTCCATTCCAACTTAATAATTTCAGGGTGTATCCATTCCATTCAATCCTTACAAACCCAGCGGGTACTTGGGGGAAACAATTGCCTAGGTTTTTAAAAGATCAAATTTTTAGATATGCTAGGCAACAAAACTACATAATTGATACCATAGAAGTACTTGGGCGGCGAATGTTCATTTGTGAAAGTGATATGTTGATTTCAGAAAATAATATCATCAACTTTCTGGTGCAAAGACTTCGCATGCCTATCCAAGACACCTTGAAAAATGCACCTAAGCCAGATATTAATAAGATTATTGTGGTACAAAATGCAGACACAAAAAAATATGTACACTGGCCCACCATGTCTATAAAATACTGTATTGATAGTTCATTTACTCCGGCACAAAAAGACCTATTAGTGATAAGGTTGAAAAAATCTGGAGCAGATTGGAAAAAACGGTTAGATCAATCTTTTTGCCCAATTTTTCAAAATGTATCAGATCTGAATGGACGCTCCTATGAATCTATCGTGCGAAATCATCAAGCAGACGTAGATTTTGTAGTAACTAAAGGTGTATCAAAATCAACTCAATTATATGCCAGTGCATTCTTCCCCGATACAGACCGCTTTAAAGATAAATTATTTGTAATTGGCGATCTGTTCTTTTCACAATCAGCGCCCATGCAAGAAGGGACTTGTAGGCATGAAATGGGTCACATACTTGGATTACTCCATGAACATATTTCGGTCTCGGGTTGTCCCGCAGAAATAGAAAACAGGGATATGTACCGGTTTGGCTGTACAGATGGTGTTGATTTTTTTTCAGTGATGCATTATAGGTGTGGGCGTAAAGATTCAGAATTCATGACCATTTCTGACTGCGACTCTACAGGAGTAAACGCTTTTTATAGATATGTAAAATCCGCAAAAGCATCTGATACTCAGCCCCAAAAAGTGGAAGATATTAAAGTTTTAAATTAATCAAATATGAAAAAAGCACCAATAGCAATACTAATTTTTGTATTGTTTCCTTATTTTGGAAATACTCAATCAACCATAAGAATCATAACGCTTGATTCTGTGAGCCAAGCACCTATCGGAGGTGTTCAAATCAGTAATTACGATGATGATATTGTAGGAAGAACAGACATTAATGGAAGAACTGATCTTGTATTAGATGACAGCATTACGCATCTTTTTTTTTCTAATGACACCTTATTCAGACAAGTTAACACCAATTTACTTTCAAAAACAGATCTCAATAAAATATTACTTGTACCTAGAAGTGATAGAAAAACGGATAACCTTCCACCAATTTCAGAGCCTAAAAAGGTTAAAATTGCTAGGAGATCTTTTTTTCTTAATTTTGATGAAGATTGGTTGGCGTTTTTTGATAATCAAGATCGAAACTATTCAGGAGGCATTAGTTTCGACTTTATGCGCAATGGTTCAAACTCAAAAATTGCTAACTATACCATTAAAAAAGTAGATAATGCCATTGCATATTTGGGACATCGTGCCAATATAGCCCCTCATTCGAATCGCAGCATTACCTCTTCTGGTTTTAGTATTGGTACGACTGGTTTTACTCCGGACAGTATTAATACAACATCGGTTTTGTACAATGATAGACCATATGCTTCGCTATTTTATGCTAACTTTATTCGCACTTCTATAGAAAAGGAATTTGAAACTGAACCTGAATTTGCTAAAACATTAGCAACCTCAGAGTTTACCATTGGGATGATCGGATCACATGTGTATCATTATCTCCAAAATACTATCCACGTTGGTAATAGATGGGTAAATATGGGGCCAACGCCTTATGATGCAGTAGGCTGGAACAATCAAATTTCGAATAATGGTGAATTGACGCTTAATTACGCATTTTCTAAAAAATATGTTCTGACCGCAAAAGACCTTGACTCCACTAGAAAATGGAGATTTCAAAGCACCCTTACTTATAGGGTATCTACTGGGTATTTTAATGGGGCTAGCCTCGATATTCAATCAAGATATGGATTCATCAAAAGCAATCCCTTGTATTTCAATACCAATAGATTCGGCTCTGCAGCGAATATGACAAAACTTTCAAAAGGCTTTGAATTCTTCCCTTTCGTAGGGATTCGACCGATCATGGCATTGAGAAATAACCTCATTAGTGGACAATTTAAAAAGAATGTCCATGATTTTGCTCCAATAAAAGAAGCAAATTTATTCCTACTGGAATGGGATCTAGGTTTTGGCCTAAACTTCAGCAAAAAATTTGGGCTCTATTTCTTTTATAGATCTAGAACTCCGGAGGCAAGAAAATCAACTGGATATCCGCAGAGAGTGCATAAATGGGGTGGAATATATTTAAATTTCTACATGTAGTAGATCAAATAAAAGTAATATCCCTATTCAGCCCTACAAAAAATTCAACTGATGCCTAACCGCCGAACTAAACAGTAAATAGACTTTTCTTTTGTCCGATACTCGGATCCGCCTTTGAGCCACCTGTTGGGCAGGGGCGTTCTTGATCTTTTTATACAATTGCGTGTAGTATTTGTAGGCAAGATATACCCCAAACCTGGCACCTTTAGGCAATTGGCGGATACCCTCTAGGGCGGCGTCGAAATCGGCATTGATGTCGGCTTCGATGGCATCTTTGTCGGCAGGGGTGAAGTTATTGAAGTCTATACCCGGAAAATAAACCCGCCCACGTTCGTCAAAATCACTTTTGATATCGCGCAAGAAATTGATTTTCTGAAAGGCTGCACCCAACCGACGGGCGGGGCCTTTCAGGCGTTGGTACTCGGCATCATTGTTTTCACAAAACACGCGCAAGCACATCAGGCCAACCACCTCGGCCGACCCGTATATGTAGGTATCGTACCCTTCGGTATCATAAGTGGACGCAGTCAAGTCCATCTCCATGCTCAATAAAAAAGCGTCTATCAATTCGCGTTCTATTCCATACTTGTGCACCACGTGCTGAAAAGAATGCAGGACAGGGTTGAGGCTGATGCCCTCTTCTATGGCACGATAAGTGTCCTCTTTGAACCGCTGCAACAAGGTCTCTTTTGGATACCCATGGAAAGTGTCAACGATCTCATCCGCAAAGCGGACAAAGCCATAAATGCCATAGATCGGGTCGCGGAAATGTGGGTCAAATACGCGAATTCCAAGGGAAAAGGAGGTCGAATAACGACGGGTAATGAGGCTGCTGCACTCAAAGCAAGTATCTTGAAATAGTTGGAGATGATTCATACGAGCAGGTATTATTGTTTAAATGCTTTCGATATTTCTTTGGCCACTACTTGGCCACTAATCAGGGAAGGCGGTACGCCCGGCCCTGGTACGGTCAATTGACCAGTGTAATATAGATTGTCCACGTTTTTATTCTTCATTTTGGGCTTCAAAAAGGCCGTTTGTAACAACGTATTGGCCAATCCGTAAGCATTGCCCTTGAAAGCATGATAATCGCTCACAAAGTCACTGTGGGCGTAAGACCGCTGATATACCACGTGCGGCCTGATGCTTTGTTGGGTCAGTCGCTCTAGGCGATCCATCATTAGGTCGTAATACCGCTCCCTGATTTCTGGGCTATCTTCCAAGCCCGGTGCTACTGGAACCAATAAAAACAGGTTTTCGCAGCCTTCTGGTGCTACTGTAGGGTCGGTCATGGATGGCGCTGATACATAAAACAATGGATTTTCGGGCCACTGAGGACTTTCATATATTTCTGTAGCGTGTTTCCCAAAATCAGTATCAAAAAACAGGTTGTGGTGCTTTAGATTTTCTAGTCTTTTATTGACCCCCACGTAATATAAGATTGACGAAGGTGCCATCGTACGGGTATCCCAATAGGAGTCCTTATAGTTGCGATGTATAGGATCTAAAAGTTTGGAGTCCACGTGATGATAATCGGCGGCTGCCACTACCACATCCGCGTAAACAACGCCCCCATCGGCGGTATAAACCGTCTTGGCTTGCCGACCTGACACCTGAATGCGGGTCACTTCTTTGTTTTGCACTATTTTAACGCCCAATTCTTGGGCTAGGCTTACCATCCCCTCTATGATTTTGTGCATTCCACCCATTGGATACCATGTACCTAGCGACATATCGGCGTAGTTCATCAGGCTATAAAGCGCGGGTGTTTTTTGAGGCGTAGCCCCTAAAAACAAGACCGGAAATTCCAATAATTGGATCAGTTTCTCATTTTTAAACAAAGACCGTACGTGCTTAGAAACAGAGGTGAACATTTGCAATTGAAACAAACTCTTCAAGATCCTAAGATCTGCAAATTCCATCAATCCGTGGCTGGGCTTATGCACAAATTCGTTCATCCCCACTTGGTATTTATAGGCTGCTTCCTTCAAGAATTTCCGCAAATTGGGCGTACTTCCCGGTTCGTAGTGCTCAAACATAGCCTCTAATGCCTCCATTTGTGCCGGAACATCCATCCGATCTTGATCCCCAAACCATACTACGTACGAGGGATTTAGTCGCTTTAGATCGTAATAGTCAGAAACTTTTTTTCCGAACCGTGCAAAGAACTGCTCAAAGACATCGGGCATCCAATACCAAGATGGACCCATATCAAATACGAAACCTTGGGTTTCAAATTTTCTAGCCCTTCCACCCAACGTATCGTTCTTTTCCAAGATCGTCACATCAAACCCATCAGCGGCCAAATTACACGCTGCGGAGAGTCCCGCAAAACCAGAACCAATAACTATTATTTTTTTCGACATAAAATCAGGCGTTCCAAATAAGGATAAACAGAATATTGTGTGTTTTGTTTAAACTTTGGTGTGAAATAAGTATCTTTGTTAAACAGAATATTTTTATTGGTTAGATAATTTGTAACTATTCAGTCACCTTAAAATTCCCGTAGGGAATACATGTTTATAGCGGTTTAAATGTGTTTTTATGCTAATCCCGTAGGAATTATATGTAATTTGTGTGCTTTTTTACATGTAATCCCTACGGGATTAGTACGAAATCATACTACAAAAGCCTATAAACATATATTCCCTACGGGAATTTGGAAGCGGCTGAATAGTTACGATAATTTACTTTTGGCAACTATTTTAAGCGAATCCTGTTTTCTTAGTTCGTAATTTTAACATAAACAACATGCAAGAACTATCACCCGTAGCACAACAAAAAATGTCGGTTCAAGTGGCCATTTCATCATGGGATATGCAAAATAGCCGTTTCATCAAATTACTGGAGTCCTTACCTGAAGGACGGCTCATGGACGAAATTGCCCCCGGCAAAAATACAGGAATTTATTTATTGGGACACTTGATTGCCGTAAGTGATTACATGCTGCCCTTGCTTGGACTAGGCGATCGCTTGTATCCGCACTTAGAAGAGCCATTTCTTCTGAAACCCGATAAATCGGGGCTTCCGATGCCACCTGTCAGTGAATTGATGGAAAATTTACATGCCGTAAATGCGCGGTTGGCCGAAGGATTTGCCACCTTGTCACCAGCCAATTGGCTGGACAGGCATACTTCTGTGTCGGAACAAGATTTTGAAAAAGAGCCGCACCGGAACAAATTGAATATGTTGATGAACCGCACTGGACATTTGGCATATCATTATGGGCAGGTGGCGTTGTTGAAATAAAGTTCCTAAAAATATTTCCCACGGAGCATTTTAACCGTCCCGTTCATATCCTCTGATACTTGGAGCAATAGCGTCAACGCTAGGAACAGCACCACAAAAGCACCAGATCGCACCACTATATCCAAGATACTGATCTGCGTAAGTGGGATAAAATAGGCGATCCCAAAAGCAATGCAGCCCGCCAAGAGTGCCAATAGGGTACCCTTGGTGAATGGTTGTAATTTAAATTTCCACCAGACCAAGCCAATATTGAAAGCATTGTAAGCCGTTACGGATACTAAGGTGGCCACCGCAGTGCCGCTCAAGCCTAATATGGGTACCAGCCAAATATTGAGTGCTAAAGTAACGAATGCCAATATACCCAATGACAAGAGCGACCAAAGGTAAAATTTGGAATAATAAACCATGTAGTGATTGAGTCCCGAAGCCATCTCGATGATCCGCGAAAACCCGATGATGAGCAATACATTTTTACCAATGGCTACTTCAGCACCATTTGGAATGATTTGGAAAAGGCTATCCACCGATATCCAAGCCGCTCCGAATAGGGTGATACCTGCTATTAATAGGTTGATAGACACTTTTTTATATAATATACCTAATTCTTTTTTGTTGTCATCTGCCAAGTATTTCGCTACAAAAGAAGCACTCGCCCCGTAAAGACTACGGGTTGGTATATCAATGGCTGCCGCTATATAGGCCGCTATATTGTAAATACCTGCCGCCTTGATATTGCTCAAAGTGCCTACATAAAGGGTGTCCGCTTTGGTCGCCATTTGAAGGGCGAAAGCACCGAAAGCACCAAACAAAATAAAACTAAATATTTCTTTGCGAAGGGCTGGGGTGAGAAATGCCAATTGAGGTTTCCAATACCATTCGCCGAGCCAGCGCAGGTACAATATATGACCCAACATCACTAAAAATCCGTGAATCAGCATTACATACAAGGCCGATCCAAGGCTCAACCAACCTTTCCAGACACAGATGAGTACAAAGGGGATGGCCAATTTCATGGAAAAATCAAGAAGCAACGAGGGTACGACGATGCGCCTGAAATTAGAACAATAAACAGCCAAAACCGTACTCACCGTAAAAAAGAAAGACAGCGGAAATACGATCCAGTAATACTGGTGCATGAGTTCGTTTTGGCTCGAAAAACGCCCCACCCAAACATCGCGCAATAAATAGCCAACCCCACTGAATACAAGGCTACCAAAGAGGCAAAGCATCATTAATAATGGCAAAAAACCATTGTGCTGTGCATTTTTATCCTGAAACCTAGGAAAAAAACGAATAGCAATCGTGTTGGCTCCTAGTGCTAGCAGGGGCATACACACCAAACAAAACGCAAGCAAAATCTGAACCAACCCATAAGCCTCCAGTACATGTGCATATACGAATAGGGTACTGATGGCTCCAATAGCCAAACCCATTAGGTTTACCAGCGTGAATTTCAGACTTTGCCTCCGTATAACTCCCATGAAGTGGTTCGACTATTTTTTCATTTTTTTCTCTTCCTCAAATCGAATCACCTGATCCATCACTTTGGCTAGTTCTTCTGCGCCAATCCGCTTCATCAAGATCTCGTGCTTGCGATCCAATATAAAGATCTGAGGAGTTGTCTGCACATCGTAAAGCGTTTTGTATTTGCTCCTGATGTATGGGTCGCCCATATTCATAAATAGATCATCGGTGAATCCCTTTTCAATAATGTCTTTCCAGCATTCAGGGCCTTTGTCGGTCACTGCGGTGCATACGGCGAATATTTTCACGCCACGATCCTTGAATTTTTGAGCAAATTCAACCATCATTGGAGCCGATTTTTTGCAATGCCCACAATCGGGTGCCCAAAAGAAAAGCACCGTGTAATCAGCATCCACATCCCAAAGCGATTTGGGTTCGTTTTTTTGATTAAAAACAGTGATATTAGGGGCTGTTTTGCCGATTAAGATCGGCTTCAAACGAGCCGCATTGTCGCATATTTTTTCTAGATCTTCCTTTTTGGTCCAAGAAGCACCTCCTTTGCAATAGTAGTTTTCGGCTAGATAGACATAACAAGCATCAAAGCCGACCAATTTTGACTTTGCATAGTAGTTCAAAAAGTGGATCAAGTAGTATTTATACGTCTCAGGTGCAGGTTTCAACCTATTGAAGAGGTCATCCAAGGCAATATTGATACTATCAGGATGCTGAGGGATGACTTTGGTGATATAGTTTTCAATTTTACCATGCAGGACAGGGCTGCGCAGCATGGCAGGATCGGCTATGTCAACGTTGTTGAAATAAGTAGCGCGATACCAATAGTAGCGTTTACGCTGCAATTCTTTTTCGTCGCCACCTTTAAACTCTGGAGTTTCTAACTCGATGGCAGATCGGATGATTTTGGTAGCAAATAAACTAGGATGCTTAGCGATGAAATCAGATTGGTATTTTTTGACCCGCTTATCCATTCCATTCAGTTGATCTGTCAGCCGGATAGAGTCGGCCACATTGCCCTTGTTGCGGCCTAGTTGTGCCCTGATGGTATCGGCTTCGGGGCGGAGGCTACCCAAAAACTTGAGGTACTCATAAAATGCTTCGTTTTCCTCTGATCCTTTTACCTTAATGGCACCTACTACATCTTTTACATCGGTGGTTAAGGTGAAGTCCTGATCCCCGGCGGGCAGCAGGATCTGGATAAAGTTATTATCAGGTTTAGTCACCAATAAATACATGCCCGAAGGGAATAATGTATCGGCCTCAAAGGTAAAATACCCATCTTTTCCAAGGGTAACAGTGTCTTTTACGTATTGTTTTTCGCCATAATGGAAGCCGATCACCAATTCGGTGGCCGCATAGTTTTCCAGTTTTACTTTGATTTTGTAACCCGGCGAATCATTGTTAGCACCAAGGGTGCTAGTAAAAAGTGTAATTGAAAAAAGCAGAAATAATAAACGCATCATGTATTTTAATATTTTTTAACGTAACCTTGAGGTGGATTAAGACGCGCAAATATCCGAATTCGCCGCCGCTTTATGCGATATTTTGGAATTGTTAACAGACCTTATTCATATTGCAGTAATGAAACCCCAAAATTGACGTTCCTTTGCATCGAAATTACACTTTCATGCTACAATTATTGCGTTATTACGCACCGTATAAAAAGTACCTATGGCTGGCTTTGGCAAGCAATCTACTCATGTCACTGTTTATGGTGGTGAGTATTCCCGTATTGCAGCCATTCTTGCAATTATTGTTTAACCCCAACGGAACGCCTGAAAAACTACATCGCAATGAAGCGGCTTCTGGGTTTCAGGCCATTGAGCAGCAAGTCAACGCTTTTTTTGAAGGGCTCATTGTATATCATGGCCGCGAAAAAGCATTGCTCATTGTTTGCGCCTTTTTGGTATTTACCTTTTTTGGGAAAAATTTGTTCCGCTATTTATCGCTTTATTTTTTAGCACCAGTCAGAAACGGAATCGTGCGTGACCTTAGGCAAAAACTCATTCAAAAAATATTAGTACTCCCGCTCTCCTTTTTCACCGAATCGCGGAAGGGTGACTTGATGAGCCGTATCTCGGCAGATGTACAAGAAATAGAATGGAGCATCGTAGGTGTCGTTGAGTCCATTGCTCGCGAACCAATCATCATTATAGGAAGCCTGACGTTCATGATTTATGTATCGCCAGGCTTGTTGATTTTCGTGCTGGGTTTGATGTTGTTTTCGGGCATCATCATCGGAGGCATAGGCCGTACACTGCGCAAGCAGTCGGGGGCTGCGCAGTCGCAACTCGGCACTGTGGGCTCCATCATAGAAGAAACCTTGGGCGGATTAAGGATTATTAAAGGCTTCAATGCTGAAAAATGGCAATCTGATCGTTTTTTTAGTGCCAACGCGGATTATGCCGATAAAATGACGGCTCTCTTGCGCAGAAAAGACTTGGCTTCGCCAGTATCGGAGTTTTTAGGTATTGCGGCTGTATCTGTATTGCTTTGGTATGGCGCCAAACAAGTGTTTTTGGGACAGATTTCTGCTGCTACCTTTATTACTTTTTTGTATGCTTTTTATAATATCATAGAGCCCGCCAAACAATTGAGCAGTGCGTCGTACTCCATCAAAAAAGGCTTAGGAGCATTGGAGCGGGTCAAAGCAGTATTGGAAGCAGAAGAATTGATCACCGATGCACCAAATGCCTTGAGTTTGCCAGTATTCAAAACGCAGGTAACGTTTAAGAATGTGGTATTTCAATATCAAAATGCGGAAAAGCCAGCCCTCAATAAGGTTAGTTTTACCATACCCAATGGCAAAATGATTGCCTTGGTGGGTGCTTCCGGTGCTGGAAAAAGTACGATTGCCGATTTGCTTCCGCGTTTTTATGACCCTACTGCTGGTGAAATTCTAATAGATGGGCTCAATATCAAAGATGTCAAAATTAAAGACCTGCGTCAATTGATGGGCATTGTGAGCCAAGAGGCCATACTTTTCAATGATTCGGTGCGGAATAACATTACTTTTGGGTTAGAGCATGTTTCCGAAGCGGACATTGTGGCCGCAGCCCAAGCCGCCAATGCGCATGAATTTATTGCGCAATTGCCCCAAGGCTATGATACCTTCATTGGAGACCGAGGCAGTAAGTTGAGCGGTGGTCAACGCCAACGGCTGACCATAGCAAGGGCTTTATTGAAAAACCCACCTATTTTGATCTTGGATGAGGCTACCTCTGCCTTGGATTCAGAGTCGGAGAAACTAGTACAATCAGCCTTAGAGACCCTACTGCGCCAACGCACCGCTTTGGTGATCGCACACCGACTTAGCACCGTGCAACACGCAGATGAGATCTTGGTGATGGAAAATGGGCAAATTATAGAAAGGGGTACCCACCAACACCTAATGACACATGGCCAAAGATATCGTAAATTGGTAGAACTACAAGCCTTGTAGGCTAGTAATAGCAATCAATCTAGTATAAAAAATTGTGTAGGGAAGAAGTCGGTGTGATGTATCCTATAAACAGGAACCTAGGATTAAAATGAAAAAGGCTTTAATCTATTGATTTTTCCGTCTTTTCATTAGAATCTTTCAGGCCGTAAATAGTTACCGAACACAATGTAATTGCAAGGATTAAATAAGTAATCATATATTGAAAATTAAATTTGGTTACAAAATTATGGGGTAAAGTTATGATAGTAATTGCGTTGAGACGCGTGAAAAGACCAAAAGTAACGTATAGTTAACGTGAAACTAGCCAAATTAGTATATTTTAATACGTGCTGTAAATACGTACTAAAAATACATAAATAATTAAATGAATCTGTAAATGTATTGTTTTTGAGTCGGTTATCCGATCTCTTCTTGCATTTTGGCTGCGTTGTCAGCGATGGTCAGGGCCTCAATCAAACCGACAATATCACCTTCTATTACCTTGTCAAGGTTGAAGTTTTTGTTGTCGCCCTCTAAACGGTGATCGGTGACGCGGTTCTGTGGCCAGTTGTAAGTACGTATCTTTTCAGAGCGATCTCCGCTGCCTACAATGCTTCTACGAGCGGCAGCTAAGGTGCTGGCCTCTTTGTGAACCTGTGCATCACGTATTTGTTGGATCAAACGACCCATCGCAATGCCACGGTTCTTATGCTGCGAACGGCTTTCTGTGCTTTCTGCTACGGTGCCAGTAGGTAAGTGAGTAAAACGAACCCCCGATTCTGTTTTATTGACGTGCTGTCCACCTGCACCACTGGCTCTAAATAAGTCAGTACGGATATCCTCTTTGCGAATGTCAACATCTTCAGGCTCAAACTTAGGTAAAACCGCCACGGTAGCCGCTGAAGTATGTACCCGCCCTTTGGCCTCTGTGTCAGGCACCCGTTGCACCCGATGTCCGCCCGATTCAAACTTTAATTTCCCATATACATCCTCTCCAGTGACTTCCAATATGATTTTGGCAAATCCACCTACGCTTCCAGCACTCTCATCTACGACCTCCACTTCAAAACCTAGAAGCGAAAAGTAACGCATGTACATACGATACAAATCGCCTGCAAAAAGGGCTGCTTCGTCGCCGCCGGTACCCGACCTGATCTCAAAAATCACATCTTTTTCGTCCTCTGGATCTTTGGGTGTCAGCAGCACAATGAGTGCTTCTTGCGCACGCTCCAACTCAGGCTGTACCAACTCAATTTCCTCTCTCGCCATATCGCGCATCTCTGGATCCGTTTCTGAAGCCAATACTTCTTTGGCACTGGTGAGGTCATTGAGTAATTTCTCATAACGTGAACCCACCTCTACTAAGGGTTGAAGTTTCTTATATTCTTTGTTGACTTTTTTAGAGCGATCCATATCAGACACAATGTCAGGATCTGACAGTAGTTCTTCCAAGTGGAGGTATTTTTCCTTGATGGCCCTTATTTTATCTAACATAAGAATGAGTTTGAAATAGATGCTTTCCGAAAAGCGGCGCAAAGGTACGCTTTTTCAATGAACAGTAATGCAGTTATCAGTGAACAGTTTTTTCAGTGAAGTGATCTATGATTGTCAATCAATTTTTTCTGTCGTATGTCCCCCTATGAGCACGACCAAAAAAAGTTAGATGATTTTGTGATATTTATCCTCTACTTTTTTTGGTTGCACTCATGGGGAATTGGACAATTTCACATGCTGCCCATTGAGTTCAGCCACGATTTTGGGGCTTCTACGCTCTGAAAAAAGCGACAGTTTTTCTTCAATATTTATTTTCTTCATTTTTATATTATTTTTCGTTTCATCGAACGGTTGGCTTGCTGCCGTGCCGCCGTGCGTTGGGCTAGCGGGCGGGCTGTTCGGCGGCATGGACAGCAAGCCTTTGTTGAACAAAGCCTACGGCAACCATTCCGCCCAAAGCAAACCTCGCACAAATATACATACATACTTTATCTTAGCGCATTATTAACTTTTAAATTTTGCGCATTATGCCAAAAAAAAATTAAAGGACTGGCTCGACGGCAAAGCCTTTGAGTCTAGCACTGCAACGTTTACCGAAGTACTGGTT
>JANMMZ010000047.1:0-22122 GCA_031373665.1 Saprospiraceae bacterium
CAGATTAAATTTAGTGCGTCAGATAATGCTACACCCAATACATGTTCACCTTCTAATCAGAATATAACTAGAACTATTATAGTATGGGATGATCTTTCCCCATTTAATGGAGTTATAGACCCTGGAGAATCTTCGACAACATGTAATTATACTTATATTGTTCAAGCAGACCTAGGTTCTCCGACCATCACTTGTCCAAATAATACGACCATAGACTGCCCAGCCACTCCTACTTTTGGAATGCCGACGGCTATGGATGCTTGTGATGCCACTCCTACGATCAGTATTGTATCCACCACGGGTGCGCCGCCAACAGCGGGCTGCCAAGGATATACGACCATTCGTACTTGGCGTGCCACTGATGATTGTGGTAACAGTGCTAATACTTGTAGCCAAAGTATCACCATACGGGATATTACGTCTCCAACGATCAGTTGTCCAAACAACACAACCATAGAATGTCCTGCCGTTCCGACGTTTGGTATGCCTACGGCTATGGATGCTTGTGATGCTATGCCGACGATCACCATCGAGAGTACTACTGGTATGCCTCCAACATTTGGATGTCAAGACTACACAACGGTGCGTACATGGCGTGCCAGTGATGACTGTGGCAACAGTGCCAATACTTGCAGTCAGAGTATTAGAGTAAGGGATGTTACGCCACCAATTATTACCTGTCCTGCCAATGTATTTGTCTCTTGTACGAGCCAAGTACCTGCGGTCAATACAGGAAGTGTAACGACTACGGATGCTTGTAGCGCAGTAACGGTCACTCATGTAGGCGATGTAGAGACCAATCGTACTTGCGCCAATAGGTTCACCATAACCCGCACTTATCGCGCTACCGATGCTTGTAACAATAGTGCTACCTGTTCGCATACTATCACTGTAAATGACCAAACGCCGCCAAGTATTACTTGTCCGGTTGGTGTAACTGTATCATGTGCCAATGATGTACCAGCTGTAAATACTGGATCTGTAGTGGCTTCAGACAACTGTAACACCGGAACCGTTACTGTCACCCATGTTGGGGATGTTATCAGCAATCAAACCTGTGCCAATCGGTTCAGGGTAACCCGCACCTACCGCGCGACTGATGCTTGTGGAAACAGTGCTACTTGTACTCAAGTTATCACTGTAAATGACCAAACAGGGCCTGTATTTACTGTTTTGCCTCAAAATGTGACAGTACCTTGTGCTATCGGGGGTAATAATTTGACGGGTCTTAATCAGTGGCTGGCGGATCAAGCCGGTGCTGAAGCAACAGACAATTGCGGGGGAGCCATTACATGGCAGGTTAACCTGACTTTTGCTCCTGGATGTGGTGTTACAGGCGTTTACACGGCTACTTTTACCCCTTCGGATGTTTGTGGAAACTTCGGAATGTCTAAAAGTGCTACCTATACTATTATTGATGTTTTAGGCCCACAATTTATTGTGGATCCACAAGATGTGATTGCAGAGTGTAATGCTGCCAATATGGACGATTACCAAGCATGGTTAGACGACCACGGTGGTGCCGTAGTAGAAGATTGCAGCGAGGTAACTTGGACAACAGGTGATAGCCCTTTGCACATCTGCCCAAGTACTTGTGGCAATACTTTCCAGAAGTGGATTCGGTTTACGGCCACAGATGCGTGTGGTAATTCCAACTATCGCGATGCTTCTTTCATTGTGGTGGACTCTAAACCACCAGTATTCACCGTTTTGCCACAAGACATGACTGTAAAATGTATGTTAGATTGCAATGGCGAAGTTGATTTTTATGAGTGGTTAGACAATTTTGCTGGATTGGAAGTAGAAGATGATTGTGGTACCGTCAACTTAGAGTTTGGAGGATACCCAACTTATGAAGGTTGTGGCCGCACGTGGTCTAAGAAGTATGTGTTCAGAGCCACTGACCAATGTGGAAATGTCTCTTTCGCTTATGCCACATTTAGTGTCGTTGATATGATGCCGCCTGTTATTACTAGTTGCCCTCCAAGCGATTGGACATTGACTTGTGTGGATGATTTACCTGCTCCTGATCCATTGGCGGTAGTCGCTTCTGATGAGTGTAGTGGTATTACGGTGACTGTACAAGACATACAAAAGTGGGGTACGGGCTGTTCTGGTTCGCCAATGATCGTGGCTTATACTTATGCAGTCACTGATGATTGCGGTAATGTGAGTACTTGTGTTCAGGATTTCCAGATCAAAGATGATTTTGCAGCAGCACTCGTGTTACCTGCTACCATTGAAGTATCTTGTATTGATGATATTCCAAGTGCCGATGCAGTTAGCAGTTATTTGAAGGGCATTATCACGACTTCTTGTCATGCCAGTTATTTCAAATTGTTGGAAGACAAAGGATTGTTGAATGGAGTACATACCTATGTGGTGCAAGCCAAAGATGCTTGTGGTAATGCATTAGAATCTTATACGGTTTCTTTTGTGGTAACAGGTACTTGTCGTCCACTTTGCACTACTTCCAATGATATTTGGGGCGCAACGGGTGGCCTGATCGCTTCTCATACAGTACGTCAAGTATTGGACAGTGTCCAAGTTTGGTACGGAGGGGTCAAAGTCGGCTTATGGGGTCATACACTCAAAATATTGAGTACCAATTGCTTTTTTGAATTGGTTGGTACAGGAGGTGATTTCTCTGCTATTCCGCCAGGACAACACGTGGCTCAATCGGACAATAGTTGTGATTTGCCGGAGTCTATCATGAAAAATGATGGAACCTTGCGCTCCGAATTGGTCACCAATACGCTTGCCTTGCAAATGAATATTTGGTACAACCGTCATTTTAATGATCGCAATTTGGGTGTACAAGATCTTCGTGATTTGCCGGCTTGTATGTTTGATCCAAAAGTATTGGCTGCGCTCGGTACTCAGGCTACTTGGCAAGATCTTCTGAAATTGTCAAACCAATATCTCGGCGCGTATGGTGTTCTCGCGTATCCAGAAGGATTTGGAGAGGCTCTAAATGCGGCATTGAGGGCGGTCGCTAAACTGCATCTAAATTGTACTACAACCATCCCATGTCAGGATTTCATCGGGGAACGAACTTCCTTAGAAAATTCAAATGTGGTGGCGCGTTTCTTGCCAAATCCAGCAAACGATGTTGTATCTTTACAATATGAAGCAGTTGCAGATGGTGACTTGCAAGTAGAGATTATGGATATAACAGGAACTGTTCAAACCCTCCACTATAAAGTAGTGAAAGGATTTAACGAGCAGGTATTAGATCTCCAAATGTTAGCCTCTGGTATTTACTTTGTTGCCCTAAAGCAGGGTGACTCAGTGGCAATACTTCGATTGGCGAAGATTGGTAACTAATAGTTCTTTGCAAATTAAGAGTATATTTAAATAATTTAAATATTTTCTGCAAAAAAAGGCTACCCGACTAAGTTCGGGTAGCCTTTTTTGTAGAATTCCATTCCAATGCCGTAAAAACTTAGCCGCTTCTATTTTGGCCAAATAAGGCCAATTTTCATCTTAAAACAATAAAAAACCTGCCAGTATCATGCCTACTAATACCAGTATGAAGCAAAAGCCGTAAGTACCGCAATAAATAAACCACTTAATGATGGTTTTAGTCCATCCTTGCTGATAAAAACGTTTCATAGCAATCAATAAGGTAATGGAAATCCATAAGATAGGAATAGCCCAAACAGCCTCATGAAGTTTTATGAAATAATGATCAATCACCATTATAATAGTAAGAAGCATGAATGCAGCCGCATTTTGATGCATCAAGAATACAAAGTGCTCTACATAGAAGTGTTTTCGTCGCCAATAAAGCAAGTATAATACCAATGACATGAGGGCAATAAGTATCAAACAAGTCCAAATCATACTATTGACATAGTGCTTTACCAAACCAAAAGGATCTTTAAACGACTTGATCGCTTGCTTCACCATCATACCTTCTAACCAATTGGTGATTTTATATTTTTCTATAACACCTTCTGGTTCTAGTAATACAAAATCTCTCAAAGAAATGGTTACTTGGTGGGTAAATAAAGAGACAGGAATGGAGTCAATAAGTTGATTTTTTCCGGTACTATCCTTACGAAACATAAAACCAGTCTCGTTAGTAGCGTTTACTTTTTTGATGATTGAGTCTATTGCCAATCGGGTCGTTGGTGTTTGCCAGGCTTTGGGTAGGGAATCCACCATATTGCGCATATCCATGCCCAATACAGCATATTCAAAGGGTTTCATGAAATTTTGACTGTTCCTCTTTTTTGGGGTTTCTTTTTTTTCGGACTCAGAAGACATGTCAATCTTAATATTATCATTGTCGTCTGATGCTTTAAAACCCAGTCCTTCTTCTTGGCTGTATTTATTGAGCATCAAGACAAAGAAAAACATCACCACAAAAAAGAATTGGACTGGATGTGGATAGCGTTTTTGACGGCCAGCAAAATATTCAACACTCACTTTAGCAGGAATAAGCAATTGCCAGCACATTTTCACAAAACGACTATCTAAGTGCGAAAAATTAGCCCAAAAACGTTTGAATAACTCCGTCATGGATACTTTTCCTTTGTTGTTGCGCTGTCCACAACTAGGACAAAATGTCGCTTTGCGAGGCATTTTTGCCTCACAGTTAAGGCAGTCTGGTTTGGGTTGGCGTGCTTCTTCCGTGTTGGTTTGTTCTTCCATAAAATATGTCTATACTTGAGCCAAAGGTATGTACTTTTGTATTATCAAGGCAACTGTTTTCAGACCAACCATATTCTATTTTGGACGATTTTAATTTTCTGCATGAGGACGCAGCGTTTTTAATCATCATATCCGTATAGGATAGAGGGATTCTTTTTTTTCACAATTGTTGCAAATGACAAGCCTTTTGGTATGCCGTACAACAAAACAAACAAATTGAGTATGAAATATTTTATGATTGCATGGTGTTTTTTTGCGACTATGGCGCTTTCGTTTGGCCAAAAAATTAAATCTGATAAAGTGCCAGATGCCGTGAAAATGGCATTTGCCAAGGTGCACCCAGGTGTATCAGACATTGACTGGGAGCAAGAAGATGGTGGTTATGAGGCCGAGTTTGATGGCCCCAACGACGTAGAAATGTCTGCTGTATTTGCTGCCGATGGCAAATGGCTCGAAACTGAGCAGGAGATCAAAAAATCGGAATTGCCAGCACCAATATTGGCAAAACTAAAAGGCAAAAAAATAAAAGAAGCCACTAAAATTATTCGTGCAGACGGGAGTACTATCTATGAAGCAGAAGTGAAACGCAAGGATCTTTTGTTCGATGCTTGGGGAAATACAGTGAAATAAGCACTAGTATTTTTAAGTTTAATATGGTTTTTAATTTGAAATGCAGGCAAATAAATGCATGTTTGGAATACTTCCATTGGCTACAAATAAGTATCCTCAAGAAAAATTCCAAACATGCGTTTTAAATCCGGGATAGTACACCGGCCTGAACCACTATACTATTCACACGGGTATCTTTTGGCCCGAAGCCTTTATTGGAGATCGCTCGTTGCAAAGTGGGTTCTACAAATGCCGTATAACGTTGGTTGATTTGGTGTTCTAAACGGAATCCCAAATCGGCAGTGACGTAGGTGTTTTCAGAAAAATTTCCATTTTCTAATACACCATTTGCAGTACGGCGGGTCGTAGTGGATGGAGGATTCGTGTTGTTGCCGCTACCTTGTGGCTGTAAGCCGGGGTAATATACTTCCTTGTTTCGGTATTCTTTCTGAATCGCAATATTGGCCGATACACCAGCCATAGCATGGATCGAACTGCGCCTCCATTTGGCTATTTGGCGAGTGCCTTTGAGTGGTACCGAGATGATGTCAGCATTGGCTTCTTCAGTGTAATTGCCATAAAAACCGTTGCTTACATTGCCTGCATAGATTTCAATTTGCTTTTTAGGCGCATAAGATTTGGTACTGTATGCAACCCCTGATTCTATGCCCCATTTTCCTTTGCGATAACCGACCTTCATGCCCATGCCTTGGCCTTGATGGTTTTTTCCATTGGCATTTGGCGTGACCTTGTCTTGTTGAAGCGAAGCAAAAGAAGCGAAATACAAAGGTGATCGAGTCAGTACTTTCTTAATCAATGGATACTGAGGGAAATTTAAATTTTGATTGTCTAAAAATGCAATAGGCTCATTCGGTATAGCAGGGAGTTTTTTCATGTCGGCAATATTAATAACCCCATGTTGATTCAAAAAACGACTTCCATCCAAAATAGATGTTCCTGCTGCTAAATCCTCCGCAGTGAGGATGTTATCAATAATATTATTATTGTATGTATTATTAGGCTCGACAGTATTTTCTCCTGAACCCAAGGAGGCGGCAATGGCTGCTACGTTTGATAATATTTGGTCTGTAATGGACGGATTATTTGATTGTCCATTTTGTTTCGACTTGCGTTGTTGTGATCCTGAATCTGGCTTAGTATTGGTATTGACACCAGCCTGAGTTGAAGTATTTGTATCTTCGTATTGATTATTTGTTACAAAAGTATGGATACTGGCAAGCAACAACAAGAACACGGCTGCTTCTGCAAATTTGTACATCCACATCCGCCGCCTGATTTGGTCAGAACGATCCAATTGTGAAGCCATTTTCGTCCAATCGGCTGGCTGATAAGGCATTTCGACCTTATTTAAGCCAGAACGCACTTTTGAGTCAAACTGATTCAAGGTATCCTCGGTTTGGTTCAATCGTTGCTCAAAAAGTGACCAATCACCTGGCTGTAGAGGTTCATTGATATTTTCTAAAGCATCTTTGATATGTTGATCGAAAGTATTCGAGTTCATAATTTACGACTATATAAATGGTTGACTGGTTAATGGAGGTCTTTTTTTGTTTTCTTTGATTTGCTTAATGTCGCTCCATACTATTGGCAGCAAAAAAAATCTGTAATTTATTCCTTGCCTTCACTAAGTTGCTTCGGGAGGTGCTTTCCGTAATGTTTAGAGCATCTGCAATTTCTTGGTGAGAGTAACCTTCTACTACATATAGGTTAAATACGGCACGATAGGCCGGCGATAATTCTTGCACAGCTGCCAGAATCTCTTTTTCAGAAAGATGGCTTACCACATCAGGTACATTGTCGCTTATGGTATAAGCGTCGTCAATGTCTTCTGTGCGGCGGCGTACCGTCCTACGATAATAGTCTATGCAAGTATTCACCATGATGGTGCGAATCCAAGCAGGCAAGGAGGTGCCGCTGCGGTAGCGACTAATGTTTTGAAACACTTTGATGAATCCTTCATGAAGTAAATCAAGGGCTTCATCTTTTGAGCCGGCATAACGCAGGCAAACGCCCATCATTTTACCATAGTAGTGTTCATACACTTGCTGTTGTGCCCAGCGTTCTTGTCGAATGAGGGCTTGTGTCAGATTTTCTTCTGCACGTTCCAAATTGAGGGCTATTTCCATGGATTATATCGCTGAAATAGAAAAGTTAGTGGATCGTAAACGTTCGGAGGAACCGCTGCGCTGCGGTTCATCATAAAAGATAAACGGCGCAACATGGCTAAACGCTGCCACCATGACGTATCTTTTCAAAAAAAGGATGCTTTTACCAAATCATATCGTAGTTTTGCGCCATAATCAGGTTGAACATGATATTAAATCAACACACCATCGCGCTTCGCGCCCAAGTAGAAGACATCGTAAAAGATTTGCAGCAACTCAGCCAAGAGATTGGCCACAAGGAACTGGCTGCTTTGGTTGGCGAATTGCGCAACCGCATGACTGAACCTTTTATGTTTGTCATCGTTGGCGAGGTGAAGGCTGGCAAGAGTAGTTTTGTCAATGCCCTTTTGGATACAGGTAAAGAAATTTGCAAAGTGGCTCCTCAGCCCATGACGGATACGATCCAGCAGATTATATATGGCGAAAAAGAAGAGACCATAGTAGTCAATCCATACCTCAAAAAAATACTCCTCCCCATTGATATTTTACGGGATATCGCCGTGGTGGATACTCCCGGCACCAATTCCATCGTAGAGCGGCATCAAGAGATAACGGAGCATTTCATTCCAGCGAGCGACCTAGTGATTTTTGTTTTTGAAGCTAAAAACCCTTACCGTCAATCCTCTTGGGATTTTTTCGATTTTATCCATAAAGATTGGCATAAAAAAATTGTTTTTGTGCTACAGCAAAAAGACCTCATGGAGGCCGACGATTTGGCCGTCAATGAACGTGGTCTTTACGATTTTGCCATCAAAAAAGGCGTGGATGCGCCCATCATTTATCCGGTCTCAGCCAAGGCTGAGTTGGAGGGGCGTTACGATCAGAGTGGATTCTCGTTGGTACGCGATTACATACGCACCCACGTGACTGGGGGGCGAGGAGCAGCACTCAAATTGAAAAACAACATTGATACCTCCGAAAATATCCTGAATAGGGTAGGGCAGGATCTGATTACCCGCACTAATCAGTATAAAGCCGATACTTTTTTTCGGGATGACATCAAGCAAACCCTTGATAATCAGGAAAATAAATCAAATCATCAAGTTAAAATTTTAATAGAAAATATTCTGAATGGTTATGATCGCATCACACAAAGTGTCGGTACGGAGTTGGAAAATGGACTCTCGTTTCCGTCTATGTTGAAACGATCCTTTATGGGTATTTTTAGCAAACAGGCTTCTATCACTGATTGGTTGGAAGAGTTGGCGCATAAACTAGAACTACATCTCAATGCTGAGTTGAAAACCAAACTCAACGATGGGGTAGTGGATCTGGCTGATTCGGTACAACAAATGGCTAAAATGATTGATTTAAAAATCAAGAATAGCAGCACCATTGTAAAAAATGATTCTTATATCTTTGAGGATATCGCGGAAAAACGTTCTTCTGTCCACAAGGAATTGCAAGACGCATTTTCGCGGTTCATGGCAAGATCCGAAAACTTTAATGACACCAAATTGTTCCCAGAAAATGCTACCATTTCACCCAATATTGCTGCTGGAAGTGGGGCTGCTCTGATCGGTATGATCTTGGCAGGTGTCACCAACATAGCCGTACTTGACATCACAGGTGGTGTATTGGCTGGTATAGGTATGCTGTTTGCTGGTATTACAGCAGGTGTACAACGGCGCAAAATAGTGCAAGGCTATCAAGAGGAAATAGTAAAAGGCCGCGACCGTATGTCTGAAGCCTTGGAAACTAAATTGAGGGGTTATATTAAAACCATCAAAGGTCGTATTGACGACAACTTCACTGAATTGGATGCCATGCTAGGCAACGAACAAATACAAATAGCGTTCTTTCATGAACGACACGCACTGCTCATCCAACGCTTAAAAGCGGTGGATGATCAATTAAACATCGTATGAATTTTTTAACACTAGAAAACGTTACCAAGAGTTACGGCGAGAAATTGCTTTTCAATAATATCAATCTTACTATTGATAAGGGGCAAAAGATCGGGTTGATTGCCAAAAATGGCACTGGGAAAAGCACTTTAATGCGGGTTATTGCAGGAAAAGAGGGATCCGAAGGCGAAAATGCAAAGATCATTACTCGTAAAGACATCCGTATTGGGTGGCTCGATCAAGAGCCGATTTTTCATCCTGATTTAGATGTTTTGGGAGCCGTATTGGATCCCACACATCCATTGGTTAGGGTGGTACAACGCTACGAGCATGCCTTGGCTCATCCTGAAAACACAGGTGAATTACAAGAATCCATTGCACAAATGGAGGAAATGCAGGCTTGGTCGTTTGAATCTAAAGTAAAAGAAATGCTCTTTCGATTCCGGATGGAAAACCTAGAGCAGAAGGTTGGGACGCTCTCTGGAGGGCAGCAAAAACGCCTTGCTTTGGTGAAGGTGTTGCTGGAAGAGCCTGATTTTTTGATCTTGGACGAACCGACCAACCACTTGGATGTGGAAATGATCGAATGGATAGAAGAATATTTGCAGCAACCGGGTATCACCCTATTTATGGTTACCCACGATCGCTATTTCCTTGAAAATGTATGCGATAGCATCATAGAACTGGAAGGGGGCGTTTTGTACCGTTATAAAGGCTCTTATTCTGACTATTTGGAGAAAAAAGCCCTTCGTGAAGAGGTGACTGGCACGACGTATGAACGCCAGAAAAAACTACTCAAACGCGAATTGGATTGGGTGCGAAAAAGCCCACAGGCGCGTACGACCAAGGCAAAGGCTAGGGTAGATGCTTACTTTGATCGAAAAGATAATAATGATTCCCTCAAGGTGAAAAAAGAGGAAATGACGGTTCAAATCAAAGAAAACCGGATGGGCAGTAAGATTGTGGAGTTGCACAATGTCAGCAAGGCTTATGGCAATAAAAAGTTGATTGAAAATTTTTCCTATAAATTCAAACGCCGCGAACGGGTTGGAATCGTAGGGCAAAATGGAGCCGGAAAATCCACTTTTTTGCAGTTGATTACCCAAGTTTTGCTGCCTGATACTGGCAAAGTAGTGATTGGCGATACGATTATATATGGACATTATAGGCAGGAGGGAATTCAACTAAAAGAAGACAAACGGGTGATAGACGCAGTGCGAGACATTGCAGATGTAATCCCTTTGGAGAAGGGTAAAGAACTGACTGCAGCGCAACTTTTGGAGCGTTTTATGTTTAGTCGCCCCCAGCAGCAGGTTTATGTGAGCCAATTGTCGGGTGGAGAACGCCGCAGACTTTATTTGCTGACAGTGCTGATGCAAAACCCTAATTTTTTGATCCTTGATGAACCTACCAATGATCTGGATGTACTGACTTTGCAGGTATTGGAAGATTTTTTGGAGGATTATCCGGGTTGCCTTGTCGTCGTAACCCACGACCGTTATTTTATGGATCGGTTGGTAGATCACTTGTTTATATTTGAAGGCGACGGCAAAATTACGGATTTCAATGGCACTTATGCTGAATATCGCTCCATCAAACGCGCGGAAGATATGGAACGTCGTGCCAATGAAAAGATGGGTGGAATCAACACCGTAGCAATAGAAATCAAGGAAGGACTGACGAATACGGAGCGCAACGAGATGAAAAAATTGGACAAAGACATGTCCACTTTAAGCAGCAGAAAGAAGCAAATCATGGAGCGGTTTAACACCGTTGACCTCTCTGCTGAAGAGGCTGCTAAACTCTCAACAGAACTCGGTGTGCTTCAAAATGACTTGGAAACCAAGGAGTTGCGTTGGATGGAGTTGGCAGAAAAAGAGTGATACTAGTGACGAATTTGTACTTAAACAATAATAAGCATATATCTTGGAATTTAAAATGAATAAATTACTGTTTTCATTTATGGCTATGGCCATTTTTGCTTGCAATTTTGCAGGCACACCTACAGCACCTGTTACTGCAAGTGCGGACAAACCACTACCCGTTGCAGAAGTATATGGCTCTCTCGATACTGCCACTTTTGCATCAGGCTGCTTTTGGTGTGTAGAGGCTATTTTTGAACGGCTTAAAGGCGTAAAAGAGGCTGTGTCGGGCTATGCAGGGGGCAATACTAAAAATCCTACCTACGAGCAGGTTTGTTCACATACTACAGGACATACCGAAACGGTTCAAGTCTATTATGATCCTGCTATCGTTAGCTACCAAACTTTGCTGGAAGTATATTTTGCTTCTCAAGATCCCACTCAAGTAGAAGGTCAGGGTCCCGATCACGGAGACTCCTATCGCTCTGTGATTTTTCATCATAACGCCACTGAGCAGGCGGCGGCAGAAGCCTATAAAAAACAACTGAACGAATCTGGAAAATACAAGGCTCCTATTGCTGTTATCATTCAACCGTTTACGATATTCTATATGGCAGAAGCCTACCATCAAAACTTTGAGGCAGATCATCCCGATCATCCTTATGTGTCGCGGGTATCAGTGCCACGCATCCATAAAATGGAAAAGCAGTTTCCGCAACTCTTGAAATAACCAGAAATACCATGAGCAGTGAGGTTTATATACAGGGATTGGCCGATATTTTTCATGAAAAAGGAAACCCTGAGACGGCTCAAGGCCAAATGGCCTACATGAAACACCAGTTTGATTTTTATGGACTGAAAATGCCCGTTTGGTCAGCCATTACTAAGGCTTATGTGAAAACGCATGGTTTGCCTGTCAATATTAAAGAGGTGGCTATCCTATGTTTTGAGGCCGACCAAAGGGAAATGCAATATTTTGCTTTAGAAATGGTGCAAACAACCTTGAAAAAGCAGGATTCGGATCATATTTACCTTTTAGAATGGCTGATTCTTCACAAATCATGGTGGGACACGGTTGATTGGATCGCCAAGTTAGTAGGCATCCATTTTAAGCGGTATCCTGACCTCGTTGTACCTGTCACTGAACGGTGGATGGAGTCTGGAAATATGTGGCTTCAAAGGGTTTGCATTATTTTTCAATTGTTTTACCGCGATCAAACCAATACGGATTTGATGTTCAAATATATCTTAGCCGTAGCGGATTCTAAAGAGTTTTTCCTTCAAAAAGCCGCTGGTTGGGCTTTGCGTCAGCATACCCGCACTGATCCGGCGGTGGTAGAGGCTTTTGTGAAGGTGCATGTCTTGTCAGCGTTGACGCGGCGGGAGGCGTTGCGGTTGATGGCTTAGGAGTCTTTCATATTAATACGACTGGGTTGCTCCTTCTTCTAAAAAGCAGGAGTCAGTCATTAAAATTACTATATTTTTCCTTGCTTTGGTCACTTTTTCGCCAAAAAAGTAACCCCAAGGCCTCACAGCGAAGGGTACAAAAATAACTTCTCAAAACGACCGTTCACTTCAAAATGTTTCCAATTTTCTTTGTTACACTGTAAGCGGTCTGCAATAATATGCAGGACGCTGCTATTCATACCCAGTCCGCAATGGCTGCCATGTACCTGTATGTTTTGGTGCAGGTGATCCTCTTCTTTTTCCATGCAAGCCTCCCACGGTACAATACCATCTTCTTTGGAATAGATCGCGGTGGAAGGCACGGGAGCCGGAAGTGGTAAATTGTTTAACAAGAGAGGATTGATATCCTCTGCGGTTTTGCCACCATTAAGTAAGGTATATAACCAAGCGATATTATTAGGTTTGGTAATATCCAAAAACGGCGAACCCATAGTGATGACTTGGCGTGTTAAATCAGGGCGTTCTTTGGCGATTTGGCGCGCAAATACGCCGCCCAAACTCCATCCAATCAGCGTTACCTGTTGGTTGTGTGTTTGGTGTAAATCTTCGAGGCGTTTTGTCAAAAATTCGATGTATTCAATTTTTCCCCAATTTCGTTCAATCCCCCAATCATAAGGCGTATAACCTGCTTTGCTTATAAAATTGTGCAATACTTTGGTGGAAATCTTGCTGGCCAAAAAACCAGGCAAAATTAAAACAGGATGACCATCGCCCTTGGGCGTTTTATTATAAATTTTTTGATAGGGGTACGATATCCCCAATTCCGTGACAGCCCTTACGGCTTCCGTCAGTAACCAAAATACGGAGGGGCGTTTCATAATATATGCGGTGTTTTTCACAAAAACAATATTTTAAAATAAATAAACAATCAAACCTAAAGGAAGGTTTCGGAATAAAAGTTATTTTGAAAACTGTACTTGGCAAAGGTGAAGTAAATAAATGAACTTTTCGCTACTTGAATGAACTATTTTTATCAGCAAATAAATACGTTAAAACTGAAAACCCAGAAATCTGATAATTTGTGCTATATTTGCCCTGTATTTTAGCGCATTATGGAAGACATTAAACAGGCAGCCTCAGCAGTAGAAATGCTATTGAACGCCCCTAATTTTCAAAAAATAATACAAAAATTGGCCACTCAACTCGGCGAAAGCCCTGACAGCGTAGCCAAAGAAGCAGGATCCTACCTCAAGGAACTGCATACAGAGCATAAGCCACTCTCCAATTCTATTTTTGTAGAGACCATCCAATACCTGCTAAGTCGAGGTTACGATAAAAATATAGATGTCAACCCTGCGGAATTAAAGCAACTGAGCAAAGTGATGCGCAAGCACCCAATTGCTTTTGTGATGACCCACAAATCTTATATTGATTCCCTGGTGTTGGCCTTGGTATTGGCGCGACATGGCCTCCCGTTGCCATATATGTTCGCGGGAATCAATCTCGATTTTTGGGGCGCAGGACAGGTTGCTCGACAAAATGGTGTTATTTTTATCCGTCGGTCGTTCAAGGATAATCTGATCTATAAGGCCACTTTACGCTATTATATTGCGAGTTTATTGGATCAACAAGCGCATTTTATGTGGGCTATTGAAGGTACGCGCTCGCGCACGGGCAAGTTGGTTTGGCCACAGATGGGCATCCTCAAATATATAGTAGAGGCCGAGCAAGATGCAAAGGATACCGTAAAATACGTACCCGTTTCTATTGTATATGACCTGATTCCCGATGTGGATGAAATGACCAAAGAAGGCCGTGGTAAGGATAAAAAACCAGAGAGTTTTACTTGGATGGTCAATTATATCCGCAAATTAGAAGGTAATTTAGGCCGTATTTCGTTGCGTATTGGTGAGCCCACAGCCATCGCTGATGTGCATCACGTGCCCATACCCGACGATGATGAACAAACACCAGACATGAAAAATCCGATTTCTTTGTTTGCTTTTGATTTGTTGCATCGGGTCAATCAAATTACACCAGTCACCACTACATCCTTGATTTGTACGGCATTATTGAGCAAATTTGCCCTTACCAAACGCGGTATAGAAAGCGATATTTCGGCGTTGATGCAATTGATCGAAAGCCATAAAAAAGATGCTTTGGTGGATCGTGGCCGACCCATTGGGGAGAGTGTTCAGGTGGCATTACAATTGCTTACAAAGGCCAATATTTTCTTGCAGCAAGGCGATAGCCTGAATGCAAAATATACCATTTATCGAGAAAATTACCTGCCTGCTACTTATTACGCCAATATGGCGGTGCATCAGTTGTATCACCGTGCTTTTATTGAATTGGCTTTAGCAAAAATTGCTGATTTACCCGTAAAAGACCGTTTGTTGGCGTTTTGGAAGGAAATCATGTTCTTGCGTGATCTGTTCAAATTTGAATTTTTTTATTCTAAAAAACCACAGTTTACGGATGAAATTGAAGCAGATTTGGCGTTTATTGACCCTCACTGGCAAAAAAATATCTTTGGCAAAAAAATAGACATCAGGGCATTGTTGGAGGAACAAAAACTCTTAGTATCGCCTGTTTTATTGTTCAATTATGTAGAAGCCTATCGCGTAGTGGCGCAAGGGTTGCAAGGTTGGGATACTACACAATCCATTGACGATCAGAAATTTATACAGTTTTGCCTGTTCCTTGGCGAAGAGATGCATTGGCAGGGTCAAATCCGTAGAATTGAAGCGGTATCGAAGCCTTTTTTGCAAAATGGTATTCGTTTGGTCAATAACCTAAAACTAACCCCATCGTTTGATGACGCTAAATTGCCTGAAATAGCCGCGTTTTTGGATCAATTGGGCGATGTGGCGGAGCGCATCAATTGGTTGCAGGGCATTACCATGTCGAGGCCAGTGGATATGTCGCCCAGTGTTCCAGTGGAGCGCGATATTGTGCCTGGTTCGATCACAGAAAGTATTACCAGCGAAATTATGGCGGGCGAATCTGGGGCGCATATCGGGGCATTTTTTGATTTGGACAAGACATTGATCAAAAGTTTCTCGGCCAAGGATTTTTTCAAAACACGTATGTTAAGTGGCAAGGTGACCCCCAAGGAATTGGTGGCTCAGTTTGCGGGTGTATTGTCTTACGCTACGGGCAATGGCAATTTTGCGAGTATGGCTGCGATTGGAGCCAAAGGAGTTACGGGTGTTAAAGAGCAAGTTTTTATAGATGTGGGTGAAGAAGTGTATCAAAAGCATTTGGCGCAATCCATTTACCCAGAAGCGCGTGCTTTGGTGGCCGCACATATCGCCAAAGGCCATACGGTGGCTATTGTTTCGGCGGCAACACCGTACCAAGTGGATCCAATTGCCCGCGATTTGGGGATTGATAAGGTGAAATGTACGCGCATGGAGGTGAAAAAAGGCGTTTTTACGGGCAATATCATCGAGCCAGCCTGTTGGGGTATGGGTAAAGCCATTGCAGGCAATCAGTTGGCCAATGAATACAATCTTGATCTCACCAAGAGTTATTTCTATACCGATAGTGCGGAGGATTTACCGTTATTGGAAATAGTGGGTCATCCAACACCCCTCAACCCCGATGCTAAATTGTCGGCATTGGCCTTTCAAAACGACTGGCCGGTATATCGCTTTCACGATGAGCAACCTTCACAAATCACCAGTTTGGTGCGTACTGGTTTGGCCGCAGGTATGTTTGTTCCGGCTATCTTAGCAGGTGTGACCAAGGGTGTAACTACTATGTCGTGGCAAGATGGCGTAGAGTCTATGATGGCTGGTTTGGGCGATTTTGGGACGGCTGTTGCGGGCATTAGTCTTGCGATAAAAGGCGAGGAACACTTATGGTCGCAGCGTCCGGCAGTGTTTATCCTTAATCACCAAAGCAATGCGGATTTCTTGATTGCCGCCAAATTAATCCGAAAAGGCGCACGCGGAGTTGCCAAAAAAGAACTGCAAAAAATGCCCATCATTGGCCAAATGCTAATGGCTTCGGGGACTATTTTCTTAGATCGGACGGATAAAGATAAAGCCATTGAAGCGATGAAACCAGCCGTTGAAAGCCTTAAAACGGGCATGTCGGTCGTGATTTTTCCAGAAGGTACGCGCAGTTATGATTATACTTTGGGTCAGTTTAAAAAAGGTGCGTTTCACTTGGCGATGCAAGCAGGTGTGCCGCTCGTTCCCATCATCCTTAAAAATGCCCACGATGCGATGCCGCGTGGCAGCAATATTTTCAAACCAACGCTCGTAGAAGTGGTGGTGCTGCCGCCTATCCCTACCAGCGATTGGAAATTGGAGGATCTGGAACGGAATATAGCCAGTGTAAGGACTTTGTTTTTGAAGGAACTTGGGCAATAGGCTGACGTAGGTGCTTATTTCTTTGCTTCTTTCATTTTTTCCAAAATCCGACCCACCTTCATGGCCATGGCAAAGTCGCCGTCCACGCTGAGTCTTCCTTGAATAAATGCTGTTTGGAAATCCAATTGTCCACTGGCAATTTTCATCAAATGTTCATCCTCAATCGTAAAAGTAGTGTCTGGGTTTTCTGCTTTACCTGCTGTTGCGCTGCCCGGGTACTTACTGATATCAACTACCCACTCCGCAGGCACAGTGCCTTTAATATTGAACTGGAATAAACCGCTCTTTGGTTTACCATTATCGGGCATTGATTGCAAGAATTGGTGCAGTTCAAGAAACAGTTTATCCGATGCGGGGCGATCTTCTTTTTTTGCTTTTGCCTTTGGTTTTTTCCTCCCATGTTTCAAAATGGCGGCCTCCAATTCATTGGCCGATTCGCGCAAATAACGGGTAAAATCATCTAAATCCGGCATTGATTTTACATCAGAAATGGGGCTGATGGTGATAATGCTATTATAACTTAATATAGTGATAATCAATCCCATACCATCAATAATCGGGGCTGAACCCATTACCGACAGCATTTTGTGGCCATTGAGATAAAGGGGCATATTGGGCCCTGGTACATTGGTGATGGCAACGTTGAAAACGGGTTTGTGCATTTCCGAAATTTGGAAACGGGAGTACAGGCGCGCGGCCTGATTGGCCACACCAAATGGTACGGCTTCTGCCATTCCGGCCAGTGTTTTTGCCCCGATGGCTCCTTGGTATGTTTTTCCTCTGGATGTATTTTCCTGGATGGTTTCGAGGCGTTCAATCGGATCTTCCACATTGGTCGCTAATTGAACCAGCATCGCTGAAAGTTGATTGTCCAGGTTATCATCTCCCGCTGCACGGGTCGAAATGGGTACCATGGCAACCAGCGGTTGGGTAGGCAATTTTCCTTTTTCATCCAAATAACGGCGTAACGCACCAGCGCATATCGCCAAAAGCACATCATTTACGGTGCTACCCATCGTTTTTTTGAGCGCAATCACCCGATCCAGCGAAAGGATGGCCGAGTTCCACAAACGACGGGAAGAGATAATACCATTAATAGGTGTATGCGGAGCCGTAAAAGGCGCGGTAGGTAATTGTAGGCGTTGTACCCGCGTCAGAAAGCCCGCTTTTAGGGTGGCCGATACCGTATTGAACATCAATTTCGGGAATTTCAAAGGCTCTTCTGCAAAACTAAACGCACTTTTCATCACCAATGAAAGTTCGTTAGGTAATGGTTTGGGTTTGAAAGGTCTTGGTTCGGGAATATTCACTTTTTCAGGTGTCATATCCAGGAAAAGCGCGAGTAAGCCACCCGCTGCACCGCCATCTAGGGCTACATGGTGAATTTTGGAGATAATGGCTACCGATCCTTCGGGTACTTGAGGAATATTATCAATACCTTCCACAAAGGTCATAGACCACAAGGCACGCGATTGATCCAGTGGTTCGCTAAAATTTTGAGAGGCAATTTTGCGCAATTGTTTCCAAGCACCTGGTTTAGGCAGCGCAATATGATTAATATGCAGTGCTATATCAAAATTAGGATCGTCCACCCAATAAGGATAATCAACGCTTAGTGGCACATACATCAATCGTTGCCTCAATTTTTGAATCATGTGAATCCTCGAATGTATAATATCGCGAAAATCTTCAAATTTTAGAGAACCTTCAATAATGATAACAGAACCTACGTGCATGTGGCTGGTAGGTGTTTCTGCATATAAAAAAGCGGCATCCATACCAGAAATAGGCTGGATATCGGGATTGTTGAGCAATTGAGTGATCTTTTTTTTCATAATACTGCTGGATTGTAGGTGTATTTACGGTATGCGGAATGAAAAACTTGGGGCGAAGTTACTTAAATTTGGAAATACGGGAAAAATGTTTTTACACTATTTAGTTGTACTTTGGTACTCTAGCAGATACATTTATCCCTCAACCCTCCCGACCAAAGGTACGGGACAGGCTCTTCAAGGCAGTACTGATTGGTTCTCAAAAAACAGCCTCGGAGAGGCTCTCTATTTGTAGGAGTTTACATTTTACCACCATCCCGACCTCTGTAGAGGTCGCCCATTTGTATAAAAAATGCTGAAAATGATGCTGAAATCATCAATGAAATCAATGGATTTAACAAATGGAGGACCTCATCCGAGGTCAAAATTGGGATGTTTCGTGTGTTTTCTACAAATGGTGAGCCTCTCCGAGGCCAGGTTTAGAGAACCAATCAGCCCTGCTTTGAAGTGGGTGGGGGATGAATCCTTGCTCTATAACTGAGTTCATCCAACTAGAGTGCCAAAGTAGAATTAGGAACGTGTAAACAATAATGTATCACTTTCGGCTGCTTTTTGTATTTTTGCATCAAACATCCATATACATGGCTACTAAAAAAGACGAAACTGCATCATTCGTACTGCGATTTACCCAAAAAATATTCAAAACCGACCAAGGGGAGCCTCAAATCCAATGGCGCGGCAATATCCGTCATGTGCAGGGTGGCGACGAAAAGCGTTTCTCCGAGTTTGATGAAGCCATTGGTTTTGTACAAGAAAAATTGGCCGAACTCACCATGCAGCAGATGGAAGACAAATCGCCCGAAGAGCAAAAAGGTATCTTGGCAAAAAGTTACGACCTCTGGAAACGCGTAGCCGCTGAAACGCCCAAACTCGTCCGCGAGTCCTTGAAAGATCCTAAAAAGCAGGTCGCCCAAATGCAAGAACAAATGGCGCATGTCAGTGATGCCATCAACCAACGGATAGAGGATACACTTGGTCAAAAATTGGAAATAGACGAATTTCGAGGTGTTTCCAAAGCCGATTTTAAAAATATGATGCAAGTCATAGAAATGATGTCGAACGAAATCCAGACACTCCACAAAAAAGTAGATACGCTTTCAAAAAAAACTAAATAACCCCGAAACGTGATGTTAGGATTTGAAAGTCAATTGGAAGCCATCATGGCTCAACGGGTATCTGCCCCGATTTCGGTGCATACACTGGGCGGGTTTGAGGTCAGCCGCGATGGGGTAGGGGTGTCGCCCAAAGAATGGGGGCGCGACAAAACCGTTCAGTTGTTTCAATATTTTGTGACGGCGCGCCACCGCAAAGCACAACACAAGGAGCAAATTATGGATCGGCTTTGGGAAGAGGATGCCGATGACCAATCGTTTAAAGTAGCACTACATGGTATTAACAAAGTACTGGAACCCACTCGGAAAAGCCATTCTGATCCGCGTTATATTGCCCGACAAGGACTGACCTACCAACTCAACCGTGCAGAAATATGGGTGGATGCTGATGCTATGGAAAGTTATATTGCCTTGGGTAACCAATGTTTTGCGGATCACCCTGCCCTTGCTCATGCCGCCTACCGCGAGGCTATAGCACTCCACAAGGGTGTTTATTTGCCCGATCGCATTTATGAGGATTGGTCTTGCGATGAAAGAGAACGCTTGCAAGTATTGGCGCTGGGTGCTATTATTACATTGAGTGAACTATTGCTGGACGAAAACCCGATGGAAAGTGTCCGCCTTTCCCAGCAAGCACTACTCATTGATGCCGCCTGGGAAGATGCCTATCGTATCCAGATGGAAGCCTGGTTGCGCAAAGGCAATCGGCCAATGGCTATTAAAACCTACCAACAATGTGAAAAGGTATTGATGGAGGAAATGGGGATTGAACCACTGCCTGAAACCAAACAATTGTATAAAAAAATTACGAGTTTATAATATTTTGTAAAAATAATTTCACTTACACCTTTTTGTAACTTATCTGTAACTCCACTTCCTCACCTTTGCAGCATCAAATTTAAAAATACTTAAACAAGTAGCATAAAATGGCAAATACAGCAAAGGCAACAACCACCAAAACGACCAAAAAAGCAGCGAACACGGTCACCAAAAACACGCAGAAAGTAGCAACTGCTGCTAAAAACGTAAATGATCAGGTGAAAGAAACCGCAGCAGAATTTATTATAAACGTAGTAAATGGTACTGAAAAAATAAATACCATGACTACCAAGGCCGTTAAAGAAACCGCCGCGAAAATTGACTTTACGGATAGCGTAAACAAAATCAAAGAAACGGCTAAATCTGTAAACAAGGAAATCAAAGAAACGGCTACCGAAGTAATGGAAGACGTAAAAGAAAATACCAAAGAAGTACGTACTGCTGCCGCAAAATTGGCGAAAAACGTAAATGCTCAAATCAAAGCAACGGCTACTGATGTAATGGCTGATGCTAAAGAAAACGCCGAAGAATTGCGTGCTACTACTACTAAATTAGCAAAGAAAGTAAGCACGGAGTTTAAAGAAAATGCAGCAGATATGATCGCTGATGCAAAAGAAAACACCAAAGAATTCCGCGCAACGGCCACTAAATTGGCAAAAGAAGCGATGGAAAGCATCAACGTAACAGAGCGTTTGGCTGGTTTGAAACAAGCAGTTAAAAACACCAATAATTATGCTTTGGAAACTGCCGACGAAATTATCGAAAATGTAACGGTGAATGGCGAAAAATGGCAGCAAGTTACCGAGAAAGCGGTAAAAAGCGGTCTGAAATTGGCAGCAAAAAACCAGGAAATTATGTTCAATACCCTGGAGGCTGTTAAAGTTCAATTAGGCGGTAGCGCAAATCGCTTCAAGAAATTGATCGGTAAGAAATAAGCGTAATAGTTATAGACTTTTGATGAAATGAGTCATTCGGCGTTTTGCTGGATGGCTCATTTTTTTTACGTAGATAAGTGAAGATGTAATAAACAACCTCTAAAATTGGGAAAAAATATTTGATAGATTTCATTATATCATTGTATCTTACTGCCGATTTCTAAATGATCTTATGCCTACTCTTCGTTCATACCATCTTGATGTCCCAATGTTTGTGCCTCTGGCCGAGCGTTGGGACATTTTTGTTTGGTTGCGGCTATCCAACCCAAATCCGTTGGCTTTACGCAACTCAGGGGGTGACAAAGCGGGTTTTCACGCAACTGGGGGTATGGGGGCATGCGTATCAGGTTTAGGAATTAACAATTTGTAATAACTTGATAACCAGTGATCTTTAAAAGAACAAAGTAATAAAAAAGGTGTTCCGTCTTTGTATCGTCTAAAATAAAAAGATAATGGAACACCCTACTTTAAA
>JANMMZ010000052.1:0-23381 GCA_031373665.1 Saprospiraceae bacterium
CGGCTCTTTCAGGACTAAAAGTTTTACCTTCGCACCTGTTAGAGTAGTGGCATGCCCGGCACACCAAATATCAAGGTGCTACGCACCAAATTAACGTTAAAATCCAGATTTTGACTTCAAAATTCGGGATGACTCATGTTAAAACGCTAATTTTTTTAACAATAAAACAAGTTTTTCAAAAATGAAAAATATAACATTCATTGCAGCATTCGTGCTCTTCTTTTTTGCACTATGTGATAGCAATGCTCAAACCAGCAACAAAGTCGAAATAGGCACCATTGACAGCCTTCAATCCAACATATTGGGCGAACAACGAAAGGTTTGGGTCTATGTACCTGACGGTGCCAACCTAAAATATCCCGTCGTGTATTTATTAGACGGCGATGCCCATTTCTCCTCAGTCGTGGGTATGATACAGCAATTGAGTAGCGTCAATGGCAATACAATGTGCCCCAAAATGATCGTGGTGGGCATACCGAACACAGACAGAACAAGGGATTTGACCCCAACACACATGGATGTTGAACCCATGATGAACGATAGTGCCTTTGTAAGAACCTCTGGTGGTGGTGAAAATTTTATTGCATTCATAGAAAAAGAGCTCATGCCTTTTATTGAATCGAAATACCCGACAGCGCCTTATAAAATGCTCATTGGGCATTCGTTTGGTGGTTTGGCAGTGATGCAAACTTTTACGCATCATAACAATTTGTTCAATGCCTATGTCACAATTGATCCGAGTATGTCGTGGGACAATCAAAAACTGTTGAAAGAAACCAAAACGTTCTTGAAAAACGCGAAATTGGGAGGAAAATCCTTGTATCTGGGCATTGCCAATACGATGGAAGAGGGCATGGACACAAAAAAAGTGGTAAAAGATAATTCGAAGGAAACAGACCATATTCGAGCCATTTTAGCATTACAAACGGCATTAGAAAGCAACAAACAGAACGGCTTAAAGTATCGGGGCAAATACTACGGGGAAGATACCCACGGTTCTGCACCCCTCATTACAACGTATGATGCTTTACGTTTTTTCTTCGATTTTTATCCAATGAAATTCTCGTTTAAAGATTTTATGGATTCAACAAGCGTTTTGGCGGGTAAATACCAAAACCATTATGCCAGTCTAACCCAAAAAATGGGGTATCAAACAAAGCCTGATGAAATGGAAATCAATTACTTTGGTTATGAAGCATTGAAAAGTAAATACTACAAAAGAGCAGAAGGTTTTTTCAAACTCAACGTGGACTATTACCCCGAAAGTCATAATGTGTATGATTCTTATGGCGATTATTTTATAGCTATAGGCGATAAAGCGAATGCTACAATTCAGTTTGAAAAGGCTTTATCCATTAAAGATATTCCAGACACAAGAAAAAAATTGGAAGGTCTGCGAAGTAAGTAAAAAGAGTGTTTTATCTCCTTGCTATTTTCACTGTTTTTTTAACAATAAAACAAATTTTTAAAATGAAAAAAACAACATTTTTTATCGCTTTTTGCCTTTTGGCAAACCTCTTTGGCTGAACAAATGCAGATCAATCAAAACCAGCAACAGCCGAAGAACTGTCACAAATGAACAGAGATTTTGCAAAAGCCCTGAATGCAAAAGACGCAGTAGCCGCAGCCAATTGCTACACAGAAGATGCAACGATTCTTCCACCCAATGAAGCACCCGTGAAAGGACGAGCCAACATTCAAAAGTATTGGGAAGGTGCGATTGCAGCAGGCGCATTCGACGCAGAAGTAGCGACAACCGAAACGGGCAGCAATGGTGACTTAGGGTACGAAATCGGGCGTTTGCAAATGAAGATAAAAATGCCGGATGGAACGATCGTAGTAGAAAGAGGAAAATACACAGAATTGCTCAAACGTGGCGCATACGGCAAATGGTTATCTACACATGGGATGTGGAATACGGATACGCTTGCTTTGAGGTAAGTAGTTGAGCAAAAATAATCCGCGCTTTGGCTTTTTCATCAAATTGATTATCAATCAGTTGCGCAACTTAAAACTCAAAACTACTTAATGTGGCTCAATCTTCAAATATCTCTGCTACGTTTACCTCCAAATTGGGGACAATGGGCGTAGTACCTATGTCACCTTCAACTTTGGGTTGGCGACTGATATAAATGCCCTGTTCGTCGAGCATCCAAATTTGAATGGTTTTTTCACTGGGTGATAGCCAAGCATAAAAATAAATAGAAGACTACAAAGGTAGAGGTTTTTGAACAGAATTTGCCGATTCTTTGAGTTTTCAAAAAGCGAGTGGAAATCGTGCGGGGCGGCGGCAGAACAATCAATCGTATTTTATAGGGTAGAAGATCAAATGATTCCATACTTTTGAGATTCCAAATTCACTACGCTTTATCAAAAAAATAATTTAAAACAATGAATAATCAATTCAAAAACAAGGTTTTATGGGCAATTTTATTTGTCCTCTTTCAAGCAGCAACCCTTGCCGCCCAAAATACCCCAGTTAAGGAAATCAGTATCCCTTCTACCATTTTGAAAAAAAAGGTAAGCGTCAAAGTGCAAATTCCGGAAGGCTACAGTAAATCCAAAAAGAAATATGCAGTGCTATATGTACTCAATGGAGGCGATAAAATAATTGGCGAAATGGCTGCCACAGCCAAAGCCATCCATCAGGAAAAGGGCATCTCTGAGATGATCGTGGTTGGGATGAACACCGACGATGATAACGCCAAATTCCTTTTGTACATGGAGCAAGAATTGATACCCGCCATCGCAAAAAAGTACCGCACTACCGGGGAACGCACCCTCTTTAGCAAAGATATTTTTGGATCCTTTGCGCTATATACCTTACTCTCCAAACCGGCCTTGTTCAACGGGTATATTTCCGCCACACACCAGTGGTTGGAAAACGGCAAAGACAAATACACAGATTTGGCCAAAAAAGCCTTCAAAAATCCTGGCCAATACGAAGGCAAGAGAGTCTTTTTTGCCCGATTAAAAGGGGCATACGATGATAGCGACCCCAAAAAGAGCGAACAACAAATGGAGGAATTTTCAAACCTGCTCATCTCCAAGTCAGGCAATCGCATTTCGACCCAATACAAGGCTTTCGACGACTGGGGCGAAGCGGTTCACCCCGATTTTAAGGAGTGTCTGTTGTTTGTGGCTACCTCTGAAAATCTGCAAAAAACCACCACCACTACACTCGAAAAGCACCAACTCACCAATGGTCAATGGGTCATCAGAGACAGCAAAAAAAATGTATTGTACAATATATTCCCTTACGACAATGGCCCCGATTATCCTTCAGAAGGCTTATTCAGGATTGTGAAAGACGACAAAATCGGTTATGCCGACGAACACACCTACGCTATAGTCATAAAACCGCAGTTTGATTGTGCCTTTCCTTTTGAAAATGGCAAAGCCAAAGTTAGTAATAATTGTAAAACCGTCAAAGACGGCGAATACAGTGTTTGGACAAGCGATGCTTGGCAATATGTGGATAAAAAGGGGAAGTTTCTCAATCCATAAACACCTCCGTCACATCCACTACCAAGTTGGGTATGATGGGCGTGGTAAGCCTAATCGTCATCAATACTTTTATCAATAGAAGATCACAAAGGTAGGTATTTATTGCCTTATACTGCGGAAAATTGACGGAAACGGATAGGAGTAATAAAGCGGACTATTTTATTTTACTGTTTTCAAGCAAGTATTCTTATTCAATATGCTGTTCTCTCCAAACTTGCGGTGTCACACCAAACGCTTGTTTAAACACCCGAATAAAATAAGCAGGGTCATTAAAACCACTGTCATAAGCAATGGCGGTGACGCTATAACCCGAATGAAGCAACAATTCTTTCGATTTTATTAAGCGGACATAGCGCATAAAATTATTCGTAGAAAAACCTGTCAACGCAGTTAATTTCCGATTCACCTGCGAGACACTCAGTGCTAAGGCACGCGCTAATTTTTCAATATCAAAATCAGCATCGCTGATATGTTTTTCAATGGTTGTTTTGACTTTTATCACAAATGTATTGTCAAAACTATTAAGGTAAGGCGTGTTTTTGTCAATCGCTTTTTCATCAGTAGCCTCCGTACCACCCTCTGTAAAAACGGCTTTTGAACCCAATTTTAGCCCTGCCGTTGACAGATAGAATTGTTGCAATTGCTGGCGTAATTCAAGGAGTTTTTTAACCCGCAACAACAATTCTTCTTTGTTAAACGGTTTCATCAAATAAGCATCTGCACCACGTTCAAAGCCTTGCAACTTGCTGTCAATATCGGCTTTTGCGGTGAGTAAAATGATGGGAATATGACTGGTACGTTCGTCGGTTTTTAAGGTTTTACACACTTCAAAACCGTCTTTAAACGGCATCATCACATCGGAAATTATCAAATCTGGCGTTTTGTCAAAAGCCATATCTTCACATTCTCGACCATCTTTGGCAATCAAAAGATGGTAATCGGCTGCCAAACACGAAGCGATGTAAGCCCGCACATCGGCATTGTCATCGGCAATCAAAACAAGCGGTTTTTCATCGTCCATGCTTTGGTTTTCAAGGATTAATGGGCTTTCTCCCGAGAAAAAATCTTTGTTTTCAATCATTTGAACCACATCGCTGTTGGTTTCTTTGATGCTGGATAGATGCGTAATCGGTAGCGTTACTTCAAATTCACTGCCTTTATGCAGATGACTTTTGACGGCAATCGCCCCGTGCATCAGTTTGACCAATTCGCGGGTCAAGGACAGACCTATGCCTGTGCCTTCGCCGTGGCGCGTGGAGGTAGTGTCGGCTTGATAAAATCGGTCAAAAATATAGGGCAATTGTTCTTCCGAAATCCCTACGCCCGTGTCTTTTACTTTTAGCGAAAGTATGTCATTTTGTCTGCTAACCGTCATGTAAATATTGCCGCCATTGGGTGTGAATTTCACGGCATTTGACAGTAAATTAGATACCACTTGTTGCAAACGATTTTCTTCAATATCCATCGTTAAAGTGTCCAAATCGGTCAAAAAGTGCATCGTAATGCCTTTGTTTTCTGCCAAAGAATGGAGGCTTTCGACGATGTATTTTAGAAAACTGACCACCTCCACTTGTTGGTACTGCAAGTCCAATTTACCGCTTTCCAACTTATTGAGATCGAGCATTTGATTGACCAGATTGAGCAAATTTTGCCCATTTCTAGTAATCATCGTCAACCCTTCTTTCAGGTGTTCTTGGGGTTTGTCCATCGCCTGTTGCGCCATGCCGAGAATGACGGTCAAAGGCGTGCGGAATTCGTGGGTGATATTGGTGTAAAGCCGCGTTTTGACTACATCTAACTCCTTCAATTGAATGGCAGCAGAGGTTGCTATTTTTTCTTTTTCAATGAGTTGGGTTTGGGTCACACGCAGTTCAATGAGTGTATTTTCTAATTCGCGGTTTTTATGCGCTAATTCGACAGTGCGGGTTGTGACTTGTTGCTCAAGTGTTTCATTTTGGGTGGCAAGAATTTGTTGTTTTTCTTGTGATAAATGATCGTTTTCAATGAGTTTCTGCTGTAAAGAATGATTGGTTTGACCAAACTCGAAACCTAAAAAAACAGCAAATGTCACAGGGATACTCATTAATGATATGTCAAATATGTATTCATCAAGAAACAAGCCTAAAGTACCAATATTATGCGTGAATTGTAAAGAAAAAAGAAACCAAAAGACCAGATAACAGATACTGCCAAAAACGATTATCCAAGCTCCTTTTCTATTTTTTCGAGCTGCCAATATTGCAATCCTTGTTATATCAGCATTTATCAAATTAGAAAAAACTTGCCCAAAAATCATCCAACCCCATCCATAAATAAATAAGCCGCTTAAGATACTTAGGATACCAAAAACCACTAAACCGCTATAAGACCAACTCCTTTTTTGTTCAAGAATAGTATAAACAGATGTGAGCATAAATAAAAACCCAATAACCTGTAAAACCAGTACTAAATTATTGGAAATATAATATTTTTCAATGAAATTTGGCAATTTCATTATAGAGAATACATACCATGATAGACCTAATAAAAATGTATGTAATGAAAAATAGAGATAGGCTTTCTGAGTCGTGAAAAATAAGAAGAGTGTGAAAAAGAGAATTGTCAGAATGGCAAATACAGCACTTCTAGCATAATTTCTAATAACCTCGCTACTTACGTCATTCCAATATTTTAGACCGCTATTATCCACAGTAATGAGTCGGCATTTGAAGGCAGGATTTGTCATGCCATAATGCGTGCTGTAGGCAACACGCGGTTGAAAACCCATTTTAACCGACAAAATTTGAATGGAATCTTTAGTGAAAGGGAACGCAATAGGCAAATTTAAGGGATTAAATGCCTTTATTTCATTCGGTTTTTGGCTAAGAACGCCAAAAGAATGAATGTGTTTTCCGTTAAAAAAAACGTCAGAAGCCCCTACTTGATCTACCATTAAAGCCAGTTGTTGAGTCATCGTGCTGTCTATCCTAACGGGTAAGCGTAACCAACCAATTTGACCATCTTTTGGCATTTGAGTCAAATCCCAAATATCCTTCGTCGGATCAATGTGAATCCAAGCCGAATCATCAAAATCAGGTTTTGCAAAATCTGGATTATCGCCCACACACCATTTCCAATTTTTATCCAATAGCACCCCCTCCGTAGGCAGGCTATCAATAGGGAATACATCGCCCTTTTGAGCAAAAGTAGTAAAGGGAATAAAAAGAAGCAGAAAGGCTAATTTTTTCATCAAAATTGGTTTGAAAACATACTGGCGGGCACTTAACTAAAAGAACAAACGCCTCATCTGACCGCGCAAAATAAATACCCGCGCAATATCAAACTAAAAGGTCGTCAATCTCGCTTGGCTATCTATTTTTTTGAAAAAATCTTAGTCTGACACGATAAAATCATGCGTTTGTGCATTTTGTATTATTTCAAACTGAATATTGACCATTTTACGCGCTGGATTTGGGGAAATACGGGGAGCTGAGGTATGTTCAGGGAACTTTGGAAATTCCCCGAACATAAGAAAACATGGGCAAAATTACATATTTTCAGGCGTAATTGGTTGAGGTACAAGGTTTTTTACGGGTTTTATACTTTTCAAATAAGCATATATCGCTTTCACATCAGCATCCGCCATAGTCGTATAATTGACCCACGGCATCGGTGGCAACAGCATCCGTCCGCCGTCCAAGCCTTTGTATTTACCTTGTGTCAAGGCTTTTTTGAATTGTTCTTCCGACCAATTACCGATGCCCGTTTCGTCGGGTGTTAAGTTACCTGCGAAGGAAACACCCCACGGCCCAGCGGCAGCAGTCAAATCGGGATAAAACATCGCAAAGCCTTGCTTAAAAATTGGGTCTTTGAACTTCATAATTGGCCTGTCGGCGGGATAGCCTGCGAGCATAGTTTCTGGGATGACTTCTGGGCCGTTTGTGCCCATTCTTTTTGCCGAATGACAATCGTTGCAACCCGTTATTTGCACCAGATATGCACCGCGTTTTACGGCATCGTCAGCGGTGGTTGCAGGCGTTTCGGCTGTTTGTGTAGCCGTTTTAGGGGTGTTGTCTGCGCAAGAAGTAAGGCAGACGATAGCCAAAAAGGTGGCTAAAAAAGTGGATTTTAACATTTTGTTATTTTTAAAAAATTAATGAAAAATGGGTTTAAGTACCCGAACGAATTAAATACCGAAGGGAGAATTTAAAATCACCCGATCACTCGCCTCAACTTTTTCTCCACATTATTTTGGCTTGACATGATGAACAGACTCTCCAACAATCTTCCATGCGCCATTGATTTTTTCTAACATCCGTATTTCGAAGGTATTCGATTTTGGCCCATCTTTTTCAGTTGTTTCTTGGTCGTGGCTTGACCAAGCGGTATTGCCATTGATGCTGATGCGGTAATTTGTATTGACAGAAGTACCGCCACCGCCCATAATACCGGGCGTTGGATTAAGCATAAAGGCAGCGGGTACATCCATAGTTGAACCATCAGTCATAGCGATCAAAATGCGGCTATACGGCTGCGGCTGCCAACAATCAGCGTGACCTTTGATGTCACCTGCTCGCCAAGTAGCCGTTTCTTTTTCGATGACGGCTTTTATCGCTGCTTCTTCGTCGGCTTTTACAGTTGGTGCCACCGTGCCTTGATGTGACACCAACAACCATTTGCCATTTTGTTGGACAAAAGTCTCTGTAACCGATTCTTTATAAGCCACAAAACTATTATCGTGTTTCAACTGGTGGCTGTGCGACCAAATACCGGTTACAATAGCAGTATTGTCAAATTGTCGGATTTTTAAGTCCGTAAATTCATTGGTAATGAATGTACCACCTTGAACAAAAGCCGAAAATTGTGCATGATTCATGGTTTGACCATCTGAACCGAGAAATATAAAGTCGGGCGATGCTTCTGTTTTAAGGAAGAGTACCGTCTCTTTTTGATAGCGCCCCATCATGTCGGTAAACATTTTTTCAGTGAAAGTACTTTGCGCAAAGGCAAGGAGGCTAAAAGCCATACATAGGAGTGTCATTACTAACTTCTTCATCTTAGATATGATTGTTATTTGTTAAAAAAGAATGCCACAAAGGTGAGTAATGCCACAAAAAACGGATAGGACAGGCTATGCACAAATAGGATTATCTGTGCATTTATATAAAAGTAGAATTAACTATAGGTCAGTTGGTCCTAAATATGGCTTGTCTTGGTTGTAGAACCTCCATCCCAGTTCGTCTATAAGCAACTTTTTTTCGTCTTCGGTCACTCGAATATAGGTCAGATTAGTTCCGACCCACTCATCACTAGGGCCAAAACAGTAGTAAAACTGATCATCTGATACTTTTTTCATCTCCTCGTTTATCAATCTGATAATGCTTTCATCATAATAATCATCATCCAAATATTCGAGTTCGATGGAGGCGGTTTGTCCATTTAATATAAAACGCACCATAATCGGCCCTTCTTCAGAACTCCAGATTTCCTCAATGCCCGATGGCAAAAAATGGGCATTCGATGCTTTAGAAAAATCCTGCAATAGTAACACATACGCATTACAGCCTATGATTACGTCAGGATCTACCGTTAGGCATTTATCGCTATCTTGATTTATGATTGAATATATATCTGTCCTTCTTTCTGGAAGGAAATATGCATTGCCGAAGGACTTTTGGAAAACCACTTTTTCTTGTTCATAGAGCATATCTAGTCGTTGACGTTGTTCATCCAGCAGATCTAGTAGTTGTCGGTCAGTTTGAATACCATATTTTTTATAGAATGCTTCTTTGCTAAAGATCTTTGCATATTCTTCTTTTTGCAAGTCGTAAAGCGAATCGAGCAATTGAATATCTGTAAGGGTTTCGTGTTTTTTAAAGAACCCTGCCTGTCTAATTGTGGAAATATCTTTAGTCATATTAATGATTATTTAGTCCTGAAACACTTCAGTCACATCTACTTCTAAATTGGGTATGATGGGTGTGGTCAGCCTGTCGCCTTCTACAACGGGCGGCATACCGATATAATAGCCTTGCTCGTTCTTCAGAATTGAGTCATTCTTCGTATTTTAGAAGCGTGCTAACAGGAGAGCGCCCAAAAGCATCTTCTACTTGCTCATAATTCCATGTATCGAATGATCTCATTTCTTATTAATTTGATGCGAAGTTACGGAAAAACACAAGAAATCCTACCTCTTTTTACAAGATAATTTTAGTGCTCGTTTACACCTCGCTCACAAGAATTTGCAGATCAAATCAACTGCAACCGAGCCACCAACTCATCCCGAAAATTGCGGCTGAGCGGCACATTTCTATTGCCCATCACCAACCATTCCTGCTGGTCGCCGAGCGCGTCTATTTTTTCCAAATTGACTACAAAAGAGCGGTGTACCCGCAGGAAATTGCGCTTGGGGAGTTTCTCCTCCAAATGTCCGAGCGGCACCGAAATCAAGTATTCTTTGGTATCAGTATAGATTTTGCAATAACTCCGATCGGCTTCCACAAACAAGACTTCGTTTAAGAATAATTTGACCATTTTGTCTTGGTAACGGACAAAAATTCGATCGTCCATCAAGTAAGGCTCGTCGGTCAATTCTTTCACCATCAATGCGGGAGAAGTCGTTCCTGTATTTTCTGTAATACGCTCGACGGCCAGCGCGATGGCGTGTTCAAGATCCGTCTTTTGAAAGGGTTTGGATATAAAAGCGTAGGGTTTGGTGGCTTTTGCGCTGGCAAATGTAACACTGTCGGCATTAGCCGTCAGGAAAATGAGCGGAATATCGTGTGTTTCGGCAATTCGGCGGGCAGTCTCAATCCCATCCAAAGTACCTTTCAGGTTGACATCCATCAATATCAAGTCGGGGCGGGTGGACTCAATGCTTTTGAGGGCATCTTCGCCACGCGGCGTAATGCCAGATACTTCGTAGCCCAATTGATCCAGCTGCATCGAGATATCGGCGGCTGTGATCATATCATCTTCTACAATCAATATTTTAAAACTATTCATTATGCTGCTTTGGCTATTGGACTGAATCGCACCAAGGTTGCCATTCCTTTTGTGCTGTCTGTTTCTACGTTTCCGTTGAGTTGCATAGCCAGCAATTGAATCAATCGGCTGCCAAATCCTGTTCCTTGTATGGCGGTCAAATCAGTTTTACCCACCCCATCATCGGCTATGCGGAGGCAAAATTGCTGGTTTGGCTCAGCGGTGAGGCTGATTTTTATTTGTCCTTTTTGACCTTCTGGGAAGGCATATTTGAGCGAGTTGGTGATCAGTTCATTGGCGATGAGACCGAGTGGGATAGCGGTATCCACATCAAGTTCGAGATCGTTCATCGGCACTTCGAGCGTGACCCGTTTGCCTATTTCACCAAATGAGTGAAGCATAGATTGTCCCATGGCCTCAAAATAGTCTTTCATATTGACGGCGGCGAGGTTTTCGCCCTGATACAGTTTTTGATGGATGAGTGCCATACTGCGCACCCGGCTTTGGCTCTCTTGCACGGCCTCAAGGGCGTTCGGGTCTTTGATACTGGCCGATTGAAGGTTGAGGAGGCTGGAAATGGTTTGGAGGTTATTTTTAACGCGGTGGTGAATCTCCTTCAAAAGTAGTTCATTTTCCGAATTTTTAGTAGCGAGTTGATTGTTAGTGGCTGCCAAAAGTCGGTTCGCTTGGGTGCGGCTGGCATAACTGCGCCAAAGCAAAAATGCCAGCGTAGAGAGCAAGCCCACTACTCCAAAACCGAGCCATTGCACCATACGTTGTTGGGAAATTTGTTGGCCTTGTGTGGCTATGATGACTTCTTTTTTTTCGGTTTCGTATTTGGTACGCATCTCCGAAATAGCGGCATCGCTTTGTAGAGAGGCCGTACTGTCGCGTAGCACCAGTGCTTTTTTCTGATACCGCAAGGCTGATTTATAGTCGCCTAAATACTCATAAATACTGCTAGCATGGCCGTAGTTCTCCACCAAATCGGTCAAATCACCATTTTTTTCTTGCAATTCGATGGTTTTTAACTGATAAGGCAATGCTTCGGCGTATTTACCCATCAACAGATTGACTTCCCCGAGATTGGCGATAGCGGTATGAATGCCGCCAGGATAGTTGGATTTTTCAGAATTTGCTAGACATAATCGGTAATCTTTCAGCGCTTCTTCATAGCGGCCTAAGCGTTTCAGCGCATTTCCCCTGCTATTTATAATGTCGGCAATGGAGGTCAAATCAGGGTCTAAAACCCGCGTCAGTGCAAGGGACTGTTCATAATAGTCGAGTGCCTGTGTGTTGTCACCCATGGTGATACAGGCATCGCCAGCAAAGCGAAAAGATTCAATCAGTTTTTTCTGCAGATCATTTTTTTTGCAAATTTCAATCGCTTTTTTCGCATACTCCAAGCCCTCCTGTGGTCTATTCTGAAGGTTAAGATCCCATGCTACCCGACCTAGCGCATCGGCAATGCCGCCTTGGTCGTTTATTTCTTCCATCAGGCGCAAGGCATCTAAATCGTAGGCCATGGACTTGTCCAGTTCGTGTTTCCTTTTGAATATCCATGAAATTTTAAACGCAGTTGTCGCCTGACCTTTTTTATTGCCTACCGCAATGTATCCACGTGTGGCTTTGTCTAGTAGCAATTTGGCAGAGTCCAGTTGTAGCAAATTGGCGTGCATGCGTCCCTGCATCTCGTAAAATTTAGGCTGCCAATCTTGGTCTCCTACTTTTTCCGCCAAAGCACCACCCCGCTTTGCTTGATACAGTGCCTGTTTAAAATCCACCCCGAAAGATAGATCAACCATCTGCTTGAGCAAATCAAACTGACGATCCGTACTTTTTTCAAGCGCAAAAAGCCCTTCAAGGCTATCCAATGGAGCATTTTGCGCCCATAGTAAATGGGTAGGGAGTAAAAGAAGAACAAGCAATTTTCTCATATTATTAACCTTAGCACTCTATTATAGTCCGTTCATTCCCCCCAAGCGATTAGGTTCGGAAACCAAAAGCCCGAGTTGGGAAGCCAAAAGCCGCCGTTGGGAAGATACCCAAGGGATTAAACTGAAATAGACGACACTTTTGTGCTGTCATTGTAAGTCAGGAACAAAGGTAGTGCAGAAAATCTTCTATGCTAGTGCATTGGCATCTGTTTCAATTAAAAATAATACTAAAATGGTAGATAATTTTCAAACCAAGCAAAAACAATTGAATATCAGCACATTGCCTGCTGGATTGTACCTCATGGATATCCAAAGTGGTGCAGGGCGTGTGACCCAAAAATTGATAATGGAAAAATAATAGGCTCTACGATTCGCCTATAAATATTGGTTTTTTTGAACTGACACTGAGCCTTGTGGGTACAATTAATTATAAAAAAACGGGATAGCCGAAAACCGATCCAAAGCAGGCAAATAATATTAAACAATTAAACAATTAAACAATGACCATTCAAAATTATTTCCGATTCGCAACCCTTGCGGTTACCCTCTTCTTTTGCACCAACTGGTGCATGGCACAAACTACTTTTGATGTAGTAGAAATTAACCACACCGTCAAAGATTACGCCGTATGGCGCAAGGCTTTTGATGCTGACTCGACCATCCAAAAAGCCAATGGGCTGTCGTTGGTCGTCGTAGGCCGTGGGTTAGACAACCCTAATAATCTGTCGGTGGTGCTTACCGTTGCAGATGTGCAGAAAGCAAAGACATTTATAGCGGATCCAAGACTTAAAGACGTGATGGAGAAAAACGGCGTTATTTCAAAGCCAGATATTGCCTTTTACAAGGTGGTACGATTTACCCCATCAGCTGCTCCAGACCAACCATGGGTAGCCATCACTGTACCGGTCAAGGACTTTGATACTTGGCTTAAAGTATTTGATGCAGAGGGTTTGGATGCCAGAAAATCGCAAGGTTCGACCGATGTAGCCATCACACATGGCATTGACGACCCGAATTTGGTACACCTTATATTCGATATCAATGATATGGCTAAATTCAGTGCCGCCATGGCATCTGATGCGAAAAGAAAGGTCATCATGGATTCCGGCGTAACAGGCCCACCAAAAGTTGAATTTTACAAAGAGGCTAAGTAGCCATTGAGCATTGTAGAGACGGTCTCATAAACCTGAAATTTACTCAATACCTCAATCCAAAAACACCTCCGTCACATCCACTTCCAAATTTGGGATGATAGGTGTGGTGACGATGTCGCCCTCCACTTTGGGTTGAAGGCTGAAGTAAATACCTTGTTCATTGAGTGTCCAGATTTGAATGGTTTTTTCGATGGGCGAAACCACCCAGTATTCGAGGACACCAGCCTCTTGGTACAGTTCAAATTTATCCTTCATTTCGGTGCGGCTATTGCCTGGTGAGAGGATTTCGATGATGAGATCAGGGGCACCATTGCAGCCACGGGTATCTAATTTGGAAGGGTCGCAGATGACGCTAAGATCTGGTTGTACAACGGTGGTGACTTCTTGGTCATGGCGCATGCGGGTCAGCCGCACATCGAATGGGGCAACATAGACTTTACAGTGGCTTTTCCACAGTGCGTTGGCTAACCCTCGGTAGAGATTACCTGCAATGCCCTGATGATAGCGCGAAGGCGCGGCCATCTGGCGAATTTTTCCACGCAGTAACTCTACGCGCTCGTCAAATTGCCAAAGCAGATAGTCAGCGTAGGTATAAGAACCATTTTTGTCAAGTTGATCTAATGCTGTGATCATAATCGAAATTTGTTTAGCCTGAAAAACTGCACCTTGCAAAAGTACTCTTTTTTTACATAATCTACTCGACAAGTTTTGCAAAAGTGGGTTATACTTTTAAGGCTGCCCATGCTTCAAAGAGCAAAACAGCCACCATTCAATATTAAATTTTCACTAAACTTAATAATACAACATGAGAAAATCATTCAAAATGGCCATTTTTATGGCTTGTATCTGTTTTTTCAACACCGCATTTGCGCAAAAGGATTGGCAGTGGGCCACCCACGGCGTGGGATTCAGTGCGCCCGCCAACCTCAAAGTCACGGCCAATGATGCCAGTGAGTTTTCTGCCGAAGGCAGTGATTTATTCATAACCATTCATGCCGACCAAGACGAATCAGTGACCGAGGAGACCCTCGCCGAAGCGCTCGTAGCCGCCGCCACAGAAATGAAATACGATGAAATCAGTGCCGCAGATGCCTTGAATATTCATGACTTCGTAGGTTACTTCGTGGAAGGATCAAAAGATGGCATAGGAGCCCTGATTATCACTTTGCTCGACAAAAAAAGCAGCACCAACCTCATCATCGTCATGGCCTACACGAGCGATGCCGCTCGCACAAAAGCCATTGAAATTGGCGATTCGTTTTATGCATTTGATTAACTGCGTAATGCCAGCAACGTCAGAAGGGTTTAGAAAACTCTTCTGAAGTTATACCGCAAAGTACTTTAAATAAGAGGCACTATTTAAAAAGCGATTCAAAGAAGTGGCTATTTTGCCTACTTCAATGGCCTTATAGGAATTCCGACGGAGCGATCAAAAAATGCGGCCGCAGGCAAAATTTGTTTTTTTAAAAACTGTCTGAGCCATGAGTAGAATCAGGGTATAGCCCTCGAACGATCATGCGGCGAGTTTTTTTTAAAAAGACAAATTTTAGCATTTTTTGAGCAGCGTAGTCGTAGAATTTCTATAAAGCCAAGTCTTTTGGGTTACTTTTTTGACGAAAAAAGTGACAAAAGCAAAAAGGCGTGTAGTGATTTTGACTAGTGACTACTATTATACCCTGCCCACACCGCTCGCAAGAAAGCCATTGAGATAGGCGATTCGTTTTATGCATTTGATTAACTGCGTAATGCCCGCAACGTCGGAAGGGTTTTTAAGCCCTTCCGACGTTGCATCGGGCATGTATATAGTATTCATCGCTACTCAATTCCCGCTCGCATACAAAGCAGCATACAAATTCAACCCACTTTGAATCAAGTTGTCAATATCAGGAGGCAAACCTCCAGCCACCCCACCACCAACAGCAAATCTATTGGCGGCAGTGGATTGATTCCTCCAACCCAGCACATCCCAGCCTTGATCGAGCAAATCGGTCTTGATCCGAATGATGTCAAGTAATACAATTTGATACGCCGTCAAAGTACCCGTATAACTCATCGTAGTGATAGGGGCTATCCGCACATTCATTTGAATATCTGCATAGTCCGTACCCATCAGATCTTCCATGGCTGTGATTACTTCCGCTTGATTTATACCCGATGTCTGGGTATTCCAACCATTATTAGCGTATGTATTGTGTATTTTTTGCGTTTGTCCGTAGTTGGCAGAGTACGTGATGGCTACCCCTTTGGCACCAGCCGCCAACAGCGTTTTGGCATGATCTAAAATGGCTTTCACCTGTTGTTTAACATCGAGACCACCATCTTTATACACCCCATCCACAGTGCTGTGATCCTTGGTGAATTTCAACAAAAAAGGAGTAAACGAGCCAATTAATTTTGTCATATTGTTAGTTTTTGTAAAAGTAATACCACAAAAATAAGGGCAAGCCGCCACACGAATGCAAGTACAAATACCTGCCTTTCAAAATCAGGTATTTATACGGGGTAAAAACGCAGCCTTTTTTCAAAAAAAAAGCGGCCCCTCAGTATTTTTTTCTTATTTTATCAATAGACTTTATACAATAATATTACTATAAATGTGTTCATTTCAATAATACGAATTTGAAGCACCAATATTCTTGAACCCAGTTTTTCTCACCCAAATCAGATAATTATGAAAAAAATTACTTTATTTTTCGCTATTTGCTTCCTGTTTGCCTACTTTACATCCATCAATGCACAAAAGACGACATTTGCAGTCTGTGCTGTTGAGCAGGAGACTCATGCACTTGAGGAAATTCCTTTAAAAAAATTATTGAATAAAAAGTTTGTTCAGCAACACATTGATGTAGTCCAAAATAAGGCTTCTGAGTTGCTTTATGACTCCTTTTCCAGACAGACAGCAGTGCTGAATAAAAAAATCAAAGATAAGAAGAATCGAGAAGCAGCCATTGTGGTATTACAAGAGCAATTACAGCATAACTTGGGTATGCTCGACTCCAATATAGTTGTACCAAGTCTGGAGGCTTACTCCCGCAACCGTAGGCCACTTGTAGCCACGTATCCCAATGCCTTTTACGGAGCCATCGAAAAGGCTTATGCCACGCACAGAACGCTGATTCTTTCTCCCGATGACGTATGGATGACCATATGTCAGGGCTTTTCTAACCACATCACCCTCAATGCTGAAAAAATGCGTCCCTATTTTGTTGGGTTCGATGGCAAAAAAACACTCAATGTAAACTTAGAAAGATGGCCTCAGCCAGATAGTGGCGAGTGGGATTATCTTCTGGATGAACTCAATAACCAGATTGCCCGTTATACTGGCCCTGATATCACAGAAACCATCAATGCAAACTTCAGCACCACAACAGCGGATGCTAAAGTCGCGTATTCCATATCCATGATGAGTGCCATGCAGGAGTATTTTGACTTTTGGGGTACGGTCATGTGTGGCATACCTGAAATAACGCTCGAAGGTACGCCGGAAGACTGGGCAGACCTCGAACGCCGCGCTGCACTACTGGCAAAATATGATCTCCAATGGTGGACTGATGACCTAAAGCCCATTCTAAGTGAGTTCACGGCGGCCTCACGCGGGCAGGTAAATATTGACTTTTGGAAAAATATCGTAAAAGAGGAAAAAAAAGACTTGGTTTGCGCATCTGCTCCGGTATTGACAGGTTGGGTGAGTAAGTTTTTTCCATATGTCAATAAGGATGGTAAAATGCTGCGCAATCCTCTTATTGGCATAAACGATTTTAGTCAGTTTATCAAGCGGAAAAAAGGCGAAAATGGCAAGGAATACGTCGTTTATCAAGGGCCTATGGTGGAGCCAAAAGAACTGCCCGAATCCGTAGTATCAGTACCCGTTTATATGAGCAATCACGGGAAGGAGCATACCATGATGGTCTATGCAGGATCGTTTGGCATCTGGCAGGAATATCATACGGGAGCAGTTCGCCCTGCTTTGGGCTGGGCTATTGTCGATATGCACGAAGCGCCAAAACCAGAGGTGCAAAAACGCTATAACGACATGATGAAGCAACAAAAAAAGGTGGAGGCTGCGCTGGAAAAGCATTGAGTCTATTCCGAATTCTGCAGAATAAAACAAATTTTAAAAATGGCTTTAACCATCTGTGGATTATTAAGGCCACCTGAGGTAATGTAACCCATCAATAGTTTTATAATTTTTAGCGGCTTAGTAACGGTAAAAAAATAACTTATCCTTTTTATCTGATTGCTTTTCACCCAAATTGCCCATCTTTTTCCTTAAATAGCACCACTATTCGCACAAAAAGATAGTTATTTGAGCAAAACCCAATCTACCTAAAAAGAACAGTTATTATTTCACCGCTACTAAGCCGCTGCTACCATGATGATATATCTATAAAAACTACTTCCTCTTTCCTATATGAGGCTTCCGAAGTTTCCGAACCTTCCAATCAAACACCCCCAACTTAATACCCGCACTCATACCAAACCCTTGAAGTGCCGAGGCATTGACTAAAGCACTTGACCCCGATGTCTTAGAAGCAAAACGATAATTAGCAGCCGTGAATACTTTAAGCCTCCGCCACAAATTGGCCTCCAAGGTTAAGCCAGGTTGACCAATGAAATACGTGTTGCCACGATTACGGAAATCTCTATTGTTATCGTTGGAGTGATCGTGATCGAAATTTCGACGACCCATCGTGTCAGCAGAGGCATAACCGCCCCCAAGTAACAATGAAAAACCCACATGCACAGCCGAATTTGGCCTGATCGTGCGCTCCACTTTGAGGCCTCCGAAACCAGCACGCAGTCGGAATGGCGCAATTTCAGTAGGCGAATACGCCTCTTCCACCAAGTGATAAGCCGCAGGGCCAAACGCCAGCCTTTTATTGACAATCAACATCAATGCACCTCCAGTATAAGAAGTAAAGTCACCGTACGATTGGCTATACTGATATTCAGGAGCCACGTAAATACCCAAATAACGGACAGAATCGCGCTTGAAAACAGTACGCATAGTGTCATTTTGGGCACAAAGCCCTCCGATGGCAACTGCAAACAACAGTGCCAAAATAAAACATTTTTTAAACATAATTTAGATGAAAATGAAAATTAAAAATATTGAATACCTATATATTAAATCGCTAGTGAGGGTTTGCAACCCGAACCACACACCCGCTAACAAGGGTTTGCAACCCGAACTTATCGCACCAACAAACTAAAATTCAAAAACGCACCCCCATCATACCCTCGGTGATGTCCCGATAGACTTGACCGCCAACCAGTCTCCAAATTAAGGCACAAGGCTGACCTGATTCGATAACTAACCCCCAGACCCATTTGCATATCCCCTTGAAATCTGCCTTTCCCATCGCCCCCTTTCAAAGTCAAATGAGGCTCTCCACCGGTATTTTTTTCAAAAACAAAATCATTGTCTTCTGCAAAAAACCAAGTCCCCAGCACATCCGCACCGAGATAAGGATGCAGGCGTTTGTGCGCAAAAAAATCACGCCTCAGCCCCAAAGAAAGCGTTCCGCCCATTTGTTGGGTCTTCCACCGATCCAGATTATACCCCACGGCAGGTGCGCTAGGGATCGGAATATCAGAATTATTAAACGGTGGTCGCCGAGACGAATGCGCAAGGTCAAAAACCACCCCAGCCCTTAGTTGCCAACGTTTATTCAGCCCATATTGGCCAGTGATCCCAATGGTTTTGCCCGCTACGTAACCACCTCGATGTTGTTCACTACCATAACCACCTGCTACAATCCCCAATCCCCATTGCTTCGTTTTTAGCGGGACGATCGGAGGCCAGATATACCCTTCTACCGCATTGATCTTTGGGTTCGCTTGCTGTAACACAACCGCCGCGATACCAATAGAAGGCAATGGTTCCAGATCCGATTGGATCAAATGTATATTAAAATCTGAGACTCCACGATCCGCAGTTACTGTGTCAATATCAGTGGTTTCTACCTTAACAACGCCCAACATATGCTGGGTCAAATTACCTATTTGCTGCGGAAATACCCTTGGATTCAGTGATGTTTGACCCATATTTTGCGTCGGCATCGAAAAGGATAGTGATTTCGGCAAAACACTGGTGGACGACACAACGCCCCGAACCTGATCTTCGGATACCGTTGCTTGGGTTTTAAGCATTGAAATTTGGGATTCCAAACCTGCCACTTTTTGCCCCAAGATCTCCACCTGCCGATGGCTATACCACCATCCATAGCCCAATATAGAGACCAACAAAACACTCAACAACAGCGGCAGTACCAATCGAGCAAAACGCCCTCGATTTTGGTCAGTATGCACTATGAGATCAAGGTCTTGCGCCACTTTCGTCCAGTCGCCAGCCTTGGGCTCATAGGGATATTCCCTGCTCAAATCATCACTGAAAAATTTATCTATGTCCTTATCTTTCATGTTCAATTTGTTCAAATTCAAGCATTTTTCTTAATTTAAATCGCGCTTTGGCTATATTTGCCCGCACCGTGCCTTCTGCTATCCCGAGTATTTCAGCCGCTTCCGACACTGGATACTCTTCTATGATGCACAGATTGAAGGCCAGCCTATAAGCCGGCGACAGTGCCTGTATCAGCCTTAGTTTTTCACCCCAACTGATATTGGCAATGGCATTGTTTTCAAGTGAAATACTTTCGGCAGCATCCAATGATTCAGAACCGACGATCAACCGTTTCGATTTTCGATAATGGTCAATAGCCGTATGTACAAATATACGCCTAAGCCACGTTTTGATGGCCGCAGGCTCCTGCAAAAGGTGGATACTTCCAAAGGCTTTCACAAACCCATCGTGGCATATTTCCTCTGCTTCTTGTTTGGTTTCGGCATAGCGCATTGACACCGACATACCGAGCGCGTAAAACTGCTGGTACATCCGCTGTTGGAAAAGCCTATTGCCTGTTTGGCATCCGGCGATCAGATATTCTAGTTCCTCCAATGTCATGTCTAAATGTAAAGACGTGGTTTTGGGCAAAGTTGCAGCTAGACTATGCAATAAATTTCGTGAATGACTACTATTACATTCACTACTGAGGATTTACAACCTAAAGTACTGCAAATAAAACGCACTATTTAGAAAGGGATTAAGCGATGTGGCTATTTTGCCTACTTCAATGGCCTTATAGGAATTCCGACGGAGCGATCAAAAAATGCGGCCGCAGGCAAACTTTGTTTTTTTAAAAACTGTTTGAGCCATGAGTAGGATCAGGGCATAGCCCTAGTACGATCATGCGGCGAGTTTTTTAAAAAGACAAAGTTTAGCATTTTTTGAGCAGCGTAGTCGTGGAATTCCTATAAAGCCAAGTCTTTTGGGTTACTTTTTTGACGAAAAAAGTGACAAAAGCAAAAAAGCCTGTAGTGATCTTGGTAAACTGAAAATTAACTCCTGTCAAAACTGAAAAAGCAATAGAAATACTTGGTTTTCAGTTAGTTTGGCTTGCGTATTTGTCTCCGTTTCACTCGCCGCGCCCCAAAGCGTGGTAGAACACAAATCGAGGGGAATGTATGGGTTCAACATTATTAAAGTGACAAAGTAGAATTAACTATACTACCCACAATTTCCCAAAAACTTCGTAATTTTGCAGAATCCGCAAGATTATTCACATAGACATGGATGCCTTTTTCGCATCAGTAGAGCAGCGCGACAACCCAGCGTTGCGAGGCAAGCCCATTGCTGTGGGCGGCGACGGCCCACGGGGCGTGGTAGCCGCTGCCAGTTATGAGGCTCGAAAATTTGGGGTGCGCTCCGCCATGTCAGGCGCGAAAGCCCGCCAACTTTGCCCACAATTGATCTTTGTACGCCACAATTTTGAGATGTACAAGATCGTTTCGCAACAGATCAGGGCCTTGTTTTTTGAATACACCGATTTTGTAGAGCCACTATCTTTAGATGAAGCCTACTTAGATGTTACCCACCCCAAAATGGGGCCAGCCTCGGCTACCCTGATCGCCCAAGAGTTAAGACACCGTATTGCGGAAACAACCCAATTGACGGCTTCGGCGGGCATTTCGTATTGCAAGTTTTTGGCAAAAATAGCCTCCGACATCAACAAGCCCAACGGGCAAGCCGTTATTTTGCCGCAGGAAGCAGAAGCATTTTTAGAGAAACTACCCGTCGAAAAATTTCACGGAATCGGCAAAGCCACCGCTGCCAAAATGCATAAAATCGGAATCAAAAACGGGTTCGATCTCAAGCAACGCACCCTCATAGACCTCGCTCGACGCTTTGGTAAGGCTGGCCGTTTTTATTACAACATTGTACGCGGCATTGACGACCGACCCGTGCGCAGTCACTGGGTACGAAAATCCATCAGCACCGAAAATACGTTTGCCATTGACCTAGATACCACCGAAGCCATGCTAGACCAATTGTCAGAGATCGCCGACAACTTGGAGCGCCGCGTCGCCAAGGCTGAAAACCCCGGGCGTACCCTCACCTTGAAAATAAAATACGCCGATTTCCGAACCGTGACCAGGTCTAAAACCACCGACCACGAGATCCAAACCGCCGAAGAAATGCTCCGCCTTGCCACCCCTTTGCTTGCAGATACCGAAGCCATCACCCGCAAAGTGCGGCTCCTCGGCCTCGGACTCTCCAACCTACGCCGCGAAAGCGAACAACAACGAAATTGGATAGAACCGGGCCAACAACTAGAATTTGAATTTTAAATTATTATCATAACATGGATTACTGGAAATACACCATCACCACTGACCCTGAAACCGCAGAACTGCTGGTAGCCTTCATTGCGGAGGCCGCATTCGATACTTTTGAAGACCACGAAACGGGGTTGTACGCCTATTTGCCAGCGGCAGCATCGGAGGCCGAAGCCGAGGCGACTTTGGCAGAAGTGCAAGAGCAGTTTGAATTCACTTGGACTAAAACATTTATTCCGGGCCAAAACTGGAACAAGATCTGGGAAAGCAATTTCCACCCAGTCATTGTCGGCGATTTTTGTGCCGTCAGGGCTGATTTCCATGAGCCTATCCGCGATACAAAATGGGAACTCGTGATCAATCCCAAAATGGCTTTTGGGTCGGGGCACCACGAAACCACTTGGCAGTGCTTGGCCGCTTTGGAGCACCTCCCAGTACAAGATGCCCACATCTTTGATTATGGATGTGGCACTGGGATTTTGGCCATCATGGCTTCAAAACTAGGAGCCGCCCACTTGGAGGCCATAGATATAGAAGAAGAATCATACCTCAATACCATAGAAAACAGCCGAATCAATGAGGTGCACAATGTCACGGCTCGGTGCGGAACTTTGGATCAGGTAACTGGCTCCGATTTTGATGGGATATTAGCCAATATCAACCGAAATGTGATTTTAGATTCACTTCCAACATTGTATAGCCTGACCAAACCGGGTGGGTGGCTATTGGTATCGGGTATTTTGGAGCAAGACGACCAAATCGTGACGGAGACGGCTCAATCTCTCGGATACAAAAAGGACAAACAAACGCAGCGGGGTAACTGGCTATGTATCGTTTTTTATAAACACTAGGGTTGTTTTTTTTCAACGCGTAGAGTTGTTTTTTAAAACACTTAGTGAACCTTAGTTCTACTTTGGCACTCAGGAAACAAAATCAAATTTCGAGAGAAACCCGAAGTTTTTGAAGTTTTTTATTGAACCTTTCGGGATGAAAATATTTGACGAAAAAAAATTGGTGAATATTTGAAAGGCTATGGTAAATTGTTTGTCTGCCATACGAGCAACAATATCTCCTTGTGTGGACAATTTTTATCTGGGTTGCTTCACGACTGCAAAAGTAACATAGAACGCATGGTAGAACGCAT
>JANMMZ010000066.1:0-16008 GCA_031373665.1 Saprospiraceae bacterium
ATACGCCTCTTTGATGGCCTTCTCAAGGATGAACACGATCCATGAGTACTCCCCACGAATGTATATATAAGAGGTGTTGGCTCCCAAGGCGTAAGAAGAGGTAATCATGCCTTCTATAAGCAGATGGGGGATTTTTTCCATCAAATAGCGATCCTTGAAAGTACCGGGCTCTGACTCGTCAGCATTGCAGACAAGGTAGCGTGGTACGCCTTCTGGCTTTGCCAAAAACGACCATTTCATCCCAGTTGGAAAGCCCGCACCACCACGACCGCGAAGGCCTGATTTCTTGACTTCTTCCACCACTTCCTCGGGTGACATTGTTTTTAATGCCTTCTCTACAGAGCGGTAACCGCCGTGCTTACGATAAACATCATAGGTGTTAATGCCCTCCACATGGGCGTGTTCAAGCAGGAGTTTCCTTCCCATATTATATGCTTCGTATGATATTTTATGAACGACGTTCGTTTGATTCTTCTTTGTCAAAAGCAATCTGGAAGTCTGCAATGATCCGATCTGGGGTCATCACAGCACTTTGAAAATCAGATGTCGGAAATACCGCAATCTTGATTTTTTCTTCGTCAAAATCTTCCATCCACTCAAAAAACTCGTATAGATCCAAGACTTCTACTCTGAAATCTTCAAAACCTGCTTTGGTCCTGAATACTTCGGCAAACTCCGCAGAAGGGAAGACCGCAATGACATCGCTGTCATCTTCGTCGTCTTCTAGCATCAGCCAACCTTCATCGTCGGCCAAGCCCCATACTTCTTCTTCCGTTACAACGGTTTTGATGAAATATTTATAGCGATTTTCAGGTTTTTTCCTGAGTACTTCTTCTATTTGAGTTTGACTTAAAGCCACGTGATTAATCTTTTAGTTGTTTAAAAATTTTCCAAGTACCCACCCGGTTTGACCATTTGACCGTTTTACTTTGTACCAAGTGGCGTATGTGATGGTTTCAATGGCATCAGACCCTACTTGGGCAAATAATTTGCCATTTTTAGCATCTTGATACGAGACTGCATACTTATTATCGTCGGCATTGTAACTTTCTATGACTACTGCTTTCCCTTTGGGTAATGTGATGGCCGCATCCCCTACCCCAGTTTGTGATACTGTAAGGGCAATGGGTTTGGTCAAAATGGCTTCATTATCATTGTTTACATTCCTATTTTCAAGTACGATTACTTTTTCGCCAGCATTGAAAGTAGATATTTTATCTGACTTAATGGTCGCATCGCTGCGCATACTTACCCCAGTTCCTTTGATTGTCCCTTGGGTAGCAGATAATCTAGTCCCCGATCCGCCTCCTGCTGTAGGAGCCGCTACTGCAGTTTCTGTGGCAGCACCCGATGGTTTCTGTTCAGTGGTTTCGGTCCTACCAGCCTTGTCCACCTGTTTAATCTGCTTTTCTACGTCCGACAGTTCTTTTTCGATATCAGAAATGGCTTGTTTGTCAGCCAACTCTTTTTTCTTGAGTTCTAGTTCAGCCTTTATTTTTTGCAACTCCTCCGCGGTCTTGGGAGAAGCATCATTTTTGCAGGCAGCAAAAGCAAAGAAGGCGGCAAATAAAAAAACAGCAATTTTCATTAATAGGTAGTATTAAAAATTAATATGCATCACATATTGACTCAATGCATTTTCCAAGTTCCTTTATCAATTTTACCAGCGCGGCAATCATCTATAAATTGATCAATTTTCGCTTCATTGAGGTGTTCATGAAAGAACTCGCCCACTTGCATCATAGGTGCGTATCCACAAGCACCCAAGCATTCTACTTGCTTGATGGTGAACATCCCATCTTCGGTGATCTTATTTTTTTCTACACCCAGTTTTTTCTTGGTGTATTCGATGAGCGATTCCGCTCCTTCGATGGCGCAAGGCCCTGTTTGGCAAAACTCCAATACGTATTTTCCAACAGGCTCCAAATTGTACATCGAATAAAACGTAGCCACTTCATATACTTCAATGGGTGTGATGCTGAATACGGAAGCCACATGATCCATAGCCGCGATGCTCAACCACCCGCTGTTTTCCTCTTGTGCAATGTGCAAAGCCCTGATGATGGCGCTTTTATGGCGACCTTCAGGGTAGTTTTGCATAAAACCTTTCACCTCAGCAAGGGCTTCGGGTGTGTAACTAAATGGTGTACTGTTATGAGTAGAAATCTGCATTTTTTTTAATAATACTTTAAGCGTCCAATTCTCCAGCGATCACGTTCATAGAACTCATGGTCAAGATGGCATCTGACAACATGGCTCCACGGATCATTTCAGGATATGCTTGGTAAAAAATAAAACAAGGGCGGCGGAAGTGTAGGCGGTAAGGCGTGCGACCTCCATCGCTGATGAGGTAAAAACCCAATTCTCCATTGCCACCTTCGACGGCATGATAGACTTCGCCTACTGGGATGGGAGTCTCTTGCATCACTACTTTAAAGTGATAGATCAAGGCTTCCATTTTGGTATAAACATCGGGTTTTTCTGGCAAATAAAAGGCTGGAACATCGGCATGGTATGGACCTTCAGGCAAATTATCGTAAGCCTGATGTATGATGCGGAGGCTTTGGCGAATTTCTTCTTGGCGTACTACAAAACGATCGTAAGTATCGCCATCTTTGCCAATAGGCACATCAAACTCAAAATCGTTATAACTGCAATACGGCTCCATAACCCGTACATCGTAGTCAACACCTGCTGCCCTCAAATTGGGACCCGTAAATCCATATTCCAAGGCACGTTCGCCCGTGATAGGGCCAGCACCGATGCAGCGATCCATAAAAATACGGTTTCGCTCCAACAATCCACCGAATTCTTCAAAACGCTTAGGAAAGGTTTTTAGAAAATCCTTTAGTTTGGTGTGAAACGCAGGGGAGAAATCGCGTTCCATCCCACCTATCCGTCCAATATTGGTGGTCAAACGTGTACCACAGACCTCTTCAAATATATCATAGATACGCTCGCGCTCCTGAAACATGTAAGTAAACCCAGTCAATGCCCCAGTGTCAACGCCGATAACGGTGTTGCAAATAAGGTGATCAGCAATGCGGGAGAGTTCCATGATGATGACACGCATGTATTCCGCCCTTTTGGGCAATTCGCAACCGATCAGTTTTTCAACCGTCATGTGCCATCCCATATTATTGATCGGTGAAGAACAATAATTGAGGCGATCCGTGATGGGAGTTATCTGATTGTAAGGGCGACGCTCGGCCAATTTTTCAAAGGCACGGTGTATGTACCCGATGGTTGGTTCGGCAGAGACGATGCGCTCTCCATCCATTTTCAAGACATTTTGGAAAATGCCGTGGGTGGCTGGGTGCGTGGGCCCTAGGTTAAGGGTAGCCAATTCACCATCTAGGCTGTCGAGCGACGAAAAATATGATTGTACTTGCATAATTTGCTATGAGATTCAGAGAGGCTTAATCGAAAGAACGTCCCTCGTGGCCATCGCGGCCAAAGAAACGGTCATCTTTATCGGTACGAGTACCATCTTCAAGTTTGTACTCTTTCCGCATCGGGAACACTTCCATATCGTCCACATTGAGGATACGGCGCAGGTCTGGATGACCCGTAAAGTTAACCCCAAAAAAATCGTATTCTTGGCGTTCCATCCAGTTGGCCGAAGGCCAAAGCACCGTAGCAGAAGGTGTATTTGCATCATTTATGGAAAAAAACACTTTGATGCGGAATCGAAAATTATTTACAAAACTGTGCAAATGATAGACAACGCTCAATTCACGATCTGTTTGCTTTGGGTAATGCACGGCACTTAGAGTAGTCAGAAAATTGAACTGCAAAAGGTCGTCTTCTTTGACAAAACGAAGCACTTCAATGATTTTCTCCCTTGAGGTCTCAAGGGTTAGCATACCAAAACTAGCACCATGACTGGTGACTGCTCCCGGCAACTGACGCTCTATGGCGGCTAATAATATATCGTTTGTAACTGACATGGGTAACGCGATAACGTAATGGAGACGGCTGTTTGGCAATTGCCAAATAGTCGAATTCCTATCCTATTTGATATTTCTCTAAAAGGTGCTGGTACTCTGGTGAATGGCGACGGCGCAATGGCTCGTTTTTCACCAATTCCTGAATTTTCATAATCCCATCTATGATTTGTTCAGGGCGAGGCGGGCAGCCCGGCACGTAAACATCCACAGGGATGACTTTATCAATACCCTGAAGCACTGAGTAAGTATCGAATATGCCTCCAGAACTCGCACAAGCACCTACGGCAATCACCCATTTGGGTTCGGCCATTTGGGTATAAACTTGCTTGAGTACAGGGCCCATTTTTTTTGCGATGGTACCCATCACCATGAGCAAGTCGGCTTGGCGTGGTGAAAACGATAGGCGTTCCATTCCGAAACGAGCCAAATCGTAGTTGGTACCCATGGTAGCCATGAACTCGATACCGCAACAAGAAGTGGCAAATGGCAAAGGCCAGATTGAATTGGCACGAGCCAAACCTACGGCTTTCGAGATGGAAGTGGCAAAGTAACCCTCTCCGCCATATCCTTCAGGCATTTCTGATATATTTGACATAATTGAATAGTTATGATTAACGTTAAGATTAGTTGTCCCACTCCAAGGCTCCTTTGCGAAGCACGTAGTAGAATCCGATTAAAAATACAGCCACAAACATGACAACCGCCCCAAAACCTGTCCAGCCCATAGCCTTAAAATTGACAGCGTAGGGATAAAAAAAGATTACCTCCACGTCAAACAGTACAAAAAGGATAGCAGTCATGAAATACTTAATGGATACCGGAATACGGGCATTGCCCTCAGATTCGATACCGCACTCAAAATTTTCATTTTTCTTCTTACTCTTGAGGCTAGGCCCCAAATAAGGCACGACAATCAAAACCAAGGCTACGAAGCCCAAGGCTACGAAGGATTGCAAAATGATGGGTAAATAACCGGATGGCTCCATAACTGTATATTTTATAAAATCAATAACAATATTTTGTCGCTAAAGTTGACTCAAAAACGCTAAAAACAATGCATTTTCTAATAATTTCGACATGCGCCGCAAAGGTATCAAAATACCTTGCAAACTAAGTAATAGAATGTGAGAATAATAAAAGGTAACGATGTTTCTGTGATGGACGACTTCATATTTGGAGAGCCCCAAAAGGCTAAGTGATACATATCACTAAAATACAACAGCATAGTGCGCTCAATTTACCCTACTTTTTCCGTTGTTGGCGTCCCCGCCAACAACCAGCGGAGTGAGTGTTCAAGTATAGCAGAATCCCATTGATTGAGTAATTTTACCTAGCATTTCGCTCCGATATTTGCTGGGTTTCTGGGCCGGTTTGGTACTTCATGCAGCAGTATGATTGATTGTTCACAATATGGATGCAATGTACTGTTTTTTGGAGATTGGTGGGGCTTTTTCACAATCTGACGGGGGCATGGACGCTATGCTGCCCTGCGTTGGCTTTGCGGGTGGGCTTTGGCCAGCGGGGGGGCTTGAAGTCGGCGTTATTTTTCCCAAATAACTATCCATTCCGATTCTTCGATCTGTGGGCAATTGTCGAATGCCCCTGACGCTGGTTTGCCATCTGGGCAGACCACTTCACAATTGTCATTGTAAACCGCACCGCTCCCGCACGATTCCAGATGTTTTAAAAAGAAAAATGTTTCCCCGTTTTTTTCGACGGTCAAAACAGCGATTGCATCGGGGGTCGTTTTGAATTGCTCGATTTTTTCAGTCATGCAGTCATAATCGGCAAAAGGCAATGGAGGGTTGTCATTTTTTACCGTGCAGGAAAAATGGACGAGTGCAACAGAGAAAAGCAAATATTTCATAAAAAAGTCGTTTTTGAGATAGACGGTTGTTTTCCGGATTTGGTTGGTTGGTGTTGTTGCCGTATTGCCTCGCCCTCTTTTTCATCTCGGCCTTCTTCTTTTGCTTTTTGCGCGATAATTGCTTTTTCACCCCGCTCATCTTGCTCCATAGGATGATAGGGCAAATATAATGACATTTTATAAGGTACCGAATCGTCGCTAAAATTGCATTTTTCGATACAACTAAATCACAAGCAGCTTCTTGGAACTAAACGCACCATTCACCCGAATAGAATAGAAATAAGTACCCGAGGGCAGGTCTTTCCTCCTGTATGTAACCGTGTGTGTGCCCGCAGGATAGTTCCCTTCCAAAACGGTGTGCCTGACTTTGCCATTGATATCTGTAATCTGTATCAAAACATCTCCTCCATTTGAGGTGAACGTGAAAGTTGTCTCTTGAACAAACGGATTTGGATAGTTATTGATGGCAATTTTTGAACACACGGGCTGTTCGATGCCTACGCTCGGCGTCTTGAATATTGGCAAGATAGGATAGGCATCGCCTAATGCTGTTTCAGGATCAGGTAAACCAAACCAATCTTTTAGTGCACTGGCATAAACAGACCTGAAATCATGCTCCATAGGTATGTCTTCTGATGGCCCAACTTCATCTGGAATGATTGGATTGCCCCGATGATACCGGATATTACATTTTTACCAAATACAAACAGCGGAGCACCGGCACCATGGTCGGTACCAATGCTGCCATTGGAGGCTATGGTTCGTCCAAACTCGGAAAAAGTCATTCTGGCTACACGATCATCAATATCCAACAGTTGGAGATCATCCTGAAAAGCACCGATAGCCGCTGAAACTTTGTGCAAAAGGTCTGCGTGTGCACCATAGATCGTTCCTTCCATTTCATTTACCTGCTTGCTGTGTGTATCAAAACCTTCGAGGGAGACCACATAAATAGGGGTTCTCAATCCACCGCTGATCAATTGGGCTACGATACGCAATTGGTCAGCCAAATTGTTTTCACCCAAAGTAGGATATAGGGTAGACAGGTTTTTGCCAATGTCAGCGGCATTTTTTATGGACTCGTAATAAGTCTGTGCTTGTTGAGAAACCAACCTGATGAATGAAAGTTCTTGTCCGTAAGGTGTGTTTGGAGTCGGTTCTGTTTGGTCATTGACAAATTGATAATAGGACTGAGGGTCGGAAATAGCGACACCCATGGGAAGGCTATTGCCCATCAAAGCCAAAGAAGCGACCGAACCAATTTGAACGGCTAAGGGATCGGGATGGTCAAGGTTTGGATAACCGTCAGGGAAGTCTGGATGCAAATTTTGCAAATGTCGGCCGGCCCATCCGGTATCTAAATACTCATTTGAATCAGAACCGGACATCCATATATCTGTCGAACGGAAATGCGAATAGTCCTGATTTGGGTACCCTACGTTTTGTACAATGCTTACTTTGCCTTCATTATAAAGGTTTGGATCAAACAACCAAAGATGGTAGGTGGCATGAGAATATCCATCGGAGGGGATTTTTGGACGATCAGGCCAAGGCTGTTAGGTATGGGGTCAGTTTGGTGAAAGCCAACATGGGCAACAAGCAAAGCCGATTTGTAGTACCGATAGATGCAGGGTCGGGGCTAGAGGAAAAAGGTCTTGAAGGCCGTGGAGGAGGAAGGTCTCCAATCTCAGTTAGATGCCATTATATTGGACATTATACATGTCAGCGAATATGTCTGGGCATCCGCAGCGGCGATCTTTGGCGAGAAATCAAAGTGCCGGCAGTCTTGGGTAAAGGATGTTTTGAGCGACCTATTGGACAGCAAGGTGGGCAAGGTAATAGATGACCTGTTGACTATTGGAGAAAAAACGGACTTGTCCGACAGTAAGTTTGAACAATTGTGTACTACAGTGAACTATTTTATCAACCACGAGCACAAAATGGATTATAAGGAATATCTCGAAAAAGGATACCCCATAAGTTCGGCAATGGCTGAGTCGACTTGCAAACACCTAGTAAAGGATCGCATGGCAACAAGCGGAACACGTTGAGATAAAAAAGGAGCACAGCACATGCTTGATCTAAGGGCTACCTATATCAACAATAATATGCAAGATTTTATGGCTTATGTAATTGCAAAGGAGCATGAAATGCCCAAAATAAAGGTGGCTTGATATGTCATTACCCCAAATATGTCACACACTCCATTGATTTCGGCAACTATCTCTACGGATAAACCTTTCCTAAGTCCTTTTTCTGTTGCTGTATATTTTGTCTCATTTTCTGCTTCCTTTTTTGCATCCTCGATATCTTTTTGAACTACCTCATTATGGCTGTTTAAGTCGCGCTGCTGCTTTAAATAGCGGTACTAACGTCGCCGTTGAGCGGGCAAAAGTTTAGTTCCTAACTTAGAATTTAAGTAACCCACAAAATGCAGCTGATGAATTTCCCACAACATGCGCTTTCCCATCCCCAAAGCCTGAATGATTTTTGCCAAATCTTCTACTTGCTGCGACCAAGGATCGTCCTAATTGTCTTGTGAATGCAGGTGTATGAAGCCGCACGACCGTCCGCAAGGTAGAGATTATTACTTATCTGATTCCTTATGATGAGGTGAAGGATTTTGAGGGGTGAAAATATATTAAATTATTTGAATTGCTTGGTAATATTGAAAGAACAAACTATTTATGACCAAAGTTTCAATGTTTTATTAGAGTGTGTTTGGGCTTTTCAGCCGGGTGTAAAAAAGAGCGCTTCTTTTTTTTACTTTGCTTGGCCTTCCACCGCCGCCCTTCGCCGCCATTGGGTGTTTTCTTTGATACTTTATTTTGACACCGTTCCTTACATCCAGAGGTTAACAGGTTAATTACCTGCCGAAATGTTTTTTTAAGTGGCTTTGATCTGTTTTACATACTCAACGATAGTAATCTTACCGTATTTGGGCTTGGTCGCTGGATCCATTTTTTTGCTCTTATCTTCAGGAGTAAGTTCAAGGAACCAACCTAATATCTGCGGCCCCGGGATGTTTATCGTTACTACCTGACCCTGTGTTTTGGAACTCATTTTCGATAAGTCCGTATGAGACGATGACGAGTGCGAAGCCTTAAAACACAGGAATCTACCGCCAACGGTCGCTACGCTGTCGATCATCGAGTGAACAGCATCAAGTGAATTTTCGCTGGCTTTGAACGAAAGTGAGATATCCTTCGCCACCACAAATGCCACCGGAAATGCTGGTAATATGGTGTCATTATTGGTTTGGAAAATGTCGGATTCGCGTTTTTTGGCTATTTTTTTGTTCGAAAGGCGACTCATATCGCCGCTTTTTTTGAATATACCCGGATTGAACCAATCGCGGCGTATATCGATTTTGGCGGCTTTGAAAGTAACCTGTATTTCACTACTACTGTCAAATGCACTGTCGTGGTTGAGCGCGTCTGAGTTGGAATGTTTGCCACTGGCGCTACCAAAAAACTGATTGACGCCCCAACTGGCCTGGCTCGATGAATTGACCTCAAAATTGGACTTTTGCATATCGCTGCTGCTAAATGACAGTTTGAGTTCCGTATAGTGATTCGATACATTGTAATTTTTGGGCTCTTGATTATTGGAGGGATGGGCGGAGACACCACTGATGGCATCTGCTACATCTTTGCGAGCGGAGGCATCTGCCACCTTATCGACATTTGCCAATACTGATAGGAGGCGCGGGTCTATGGCTGAGAGCGCTGCACTTTTTCTGACATTAGTTATATCTGCTTCAATGGCGGCCTTTACAGCAGTTGCTATTTTATCTGGTGTATCCAGACCTTTGCCATTAGCGGTTGTATGGATGATATCAGTACTGGCAATCTTAAGGTCTGTAGTAATAAATTCTTTTAATAAAGCCACAGCGGCTCTGATGGTAGAGGGGTCGGGGTTGGCGGGAAGTAGTACTTTTGATTTTTCATCTATGCGATTTCCGATGGCCACACGAGCAGCTTGGGCCGCATCTGCTGCTGCTATACCAGCTTGGGTATTTAGGGCCTCGGTTGCGGCTTTTTCTTTGACATCAGTTTTGGCAGCACTAGCAGTATGCTCAGCAGTGGAAGTTCCAGCTGCCGTAATAAGAGGCGCTATCAATCCATCGTATGTGAGGCCCAATTCTTTAGGTTCGCTATTGGGTTGGGAACTGCTCATGGCCAATTGCAGACGCAGATCATTGATTTGATTTAGTTGGCTCTGCAAGCGGGCCAACCATACGGGCAAATCCGGGAAATGTGCCGCCAACCCAACCTTAGACATCGCTCTTTTCGCCACTTCCCGAAAGCAGCGGACTAATTCCACTTGCTTACCCATGAGTACTTTTTGCCCGGCCAGTATTTTTTGAACCTCTTCGGCGTTGAGTATAGATTTTGGGTTATCCGACCTTTTTTTCTCGTTGACCTTATCTATGTATTCATTCACTTCGTCGGTGGCGCTGGCATCTTTCTCATCGGGGTTTTTCGATAGATAAATCTCCGCTGCAATAAGTGCATTTTCGGAATATTGGTTGATGAATTCAACCTGAGTTTTGGAGTAAGCAGACTGCGCATCTGCCAGATTTGGGGCACCCAGATAGATCTGCTCTTCTAAGGACATCCGGCTGATGATGACTTGCACATGACTGATGCCGGACATCAGTCCCTGCCGCTTCACGCGGAGCGCGTCGGCTATGAATTCGGGGTCTTTAAGTAAGTTGACAAGGTCTTCGTCGCTTTTTAGGTCCAAAAACCAGTCCTTAGGAACCAATTCGACCGGATAAAAATATCCGCCATTGGGTGAAGCCATCCGCATATTGTGGGCGAGGTTAGCCGCTTCGTCGAGTTCGCTACCCGGGCCACTCTCCAACACATCGAGTATCGCATTCATCTCAGATGGAGGAAAAGTCGCTACCAACTTGCCCATGGCGGCATTCACTTTTGCCAGTTCGCCTTCTGAAATCATATCATACCACTCCCCAAACTCCTCGTTGGCAGTAGCAGGGTTTTCTTTTTTCAGGCTTTCTTTTTTCTCATACATTTTCTGTTCCCAGGCTTGCTTGACCATGGTCCACTCTTCGAGCAAAGCAAAGTAGTAGTCCTTCAAGGTACCTGAATACGGCTTGCCTCCCAGCAAAGCCCCCTCTGGAACGGGCATATTGAGGATGTCGTACACTTCTTTTTTCCGCGCTGACATCTTCGGATCGAAGTTAGGGACTAACACACTCAGTGCCTGAAGATATTGCGATGATAACTTCTGGCCATTGCTACTGCCCGACAATCTGGCGATATCAAACATTTGATCAACCAACTCTGATTCGGCTCGTTTGACCAAGTCAGGTTTAAGCTGGGAGGTGTCGTACCGGTAAGTATTGGGATTTAGGTTGGTACTAGGCATCAGCATCGTAAAGCACTGATTGGGGTTGGTACCACCAAATACCAGTGCTAACTCTTCATAAATCTGTTCAATTGCACTCATGTTTTATTGTTGTGTTTTTTGCCAAATGCTATGCTGACCATTGCCCTTAAAAACTAAGATGTTGGGCCGGTAAAAAATAACTTCCGTTTTTCCCCGGGTAAAATGCGGGGCTTTCACTGAAGTTATTTTTACCGTTCCTTACTATCTACAGGTTAACAGGTTAATTACCTCCTGAAATGGCCTTTTGAGTGGATTTGATCTGTTTTACATATTCAACAATAGTGAGCTCGTTGTTGGTAGGCCTGGTCGTTGTATCCATTTTTTGGCTCTTATCTTCAGGAGTAAGTTCAAGGAACCAACCTAAGATCTGCGGCCCCGGGATGTTTATCGTTATTACATTGCCCTGTGTTTTAGAACTCATTTTTGAAGAATCTGAATGCGACGATGACGAGTGAGAAGCACTAAAACAGAAGATTCCACCTCCAATTGCCGATTTGCGGTCGAGCACTGAGTGAACGGCTTCGAGTGAACTTGTACTGGCTTTGAATGAAATTGAGATATCCTTTGCCACCACAAATGCCACCGGAAATGCAGGCAAAATGGTCTCATTATTGGTATGGAAAATGTTGTCCTTGTTGGGTTTGTCGGCTACTTTTGTGCTCGAAAGGCGACTCATATCGTCGCTTATTTTGAATAAACCCGGATTGAACCAATCGCGGCGTATATCAATTTTGGCGGCTTTGAAAGCAATCTGTATTTCTGTACTACTGTCAAATGCACTCTCCTTATGTTCGGAACTCGCACTCGACTGGCTACCACTGGCACTCCCCCAAAATACGCTGACATTCCAACTCGTTTGGTCCGCACTGTCTGTTTGGCTCGAGCTTCTTTCCATTTCGCTGCTGGTGAACGACATTTTGAGTTCCATGTACCGATTCGATGTTTTGGATGCTTTGGACTCATGAGGGGAAGAGGGGACGACGACAGCATCTATTGCATCTCCTAGGAGTTTGGCAGTGGAGGTATCTGCGAACGCCTCGACTGTTGTCCATATTGGTAAGAAGCGTGGAATTTTTGCCGCTGCCACTTTTCGGACGGCCGTCTTATTGGCTTCTAAAGCAATGGCGGCTTTTACAGCAGTTGCTATTGCAGGAGCTGTAGTCAAACTTGTCCCATTAGCGGCTGTATTGATGGGATCATCAGTAGCACTAATTTTTAGGTTTGTAGTAATATATGTCCTTAATTCTGCCGCAGTGGGGGCGGGAGATTCCTGTGATTTGGTCTCTATCCTTTTTCCTAATTCCTCACGAAGTGCTTGGGCTACATCTGCTGCTGCGTTACCCTCTGAGGTAGCCAGGGCTTTGCTTGCTATCAGATCTTTGACCACAATTTTGGCGGCAGCAGCAGTACCCGACCCAGTAGCAGCTCCGGCGGCATTAATAAAAAGCGCTTTGAATTCACTAGGTGATTCACCCAATATCGGTTGTTCGCTATCTGGCCGGGAACTACTCATGACCAGTTGTTGGCGCATATCATTGATTTCGCTTAGTTGGCTCTGCAATCGGGCCAATAATACGGGCAAATCCGGGAAACGTGATGCCTCCAGCCCCACCACTTTCATCGCCTTGTCCGCCACAAGCTGACAGCTGTCGTGTAATTTTGTTTGCGCCTCTACGAGTTTTTTTTGCCCATCCATGAGGTTTGTAACATCCGCGGCAGTGATTGTTGTTTTCTGGGTACCCGATGGTTTTTTATTATTTTTGACCTTCCCTGCTTTTTCAGTTACCTTCGCTGCTTTTTGATCATTAGTATCTTTATCATCCGAGTTTTTTGATAGATAAATCTCCGCTGCAATAACAATATTATCGGCGAATGTATTGAGTAGATTGCTCTGAGCCTTGGAGTATTCCGATTGAGCTGTTTTCAACTCCTTGGCACCCACCTCAACCTGCTCCTCTGAGGGCATCCGGTTGAGGATGGCTTGCACCTGACTGATACTGGCCATCAGTCCCTGCCGCTTCACACTGAGCGTTTCCGCTATGAATTCGGGGTCTTTAAGCAAGTTGACAGGGTCTTCATCGCTTTTAAGATCCAAAAACCAGTCGTTGGGAACCAAATCTACCGGATAAAAATACCCGCCATTGGGCGAAGCCATTCGAAGGTTGTGTACCATATTGGCTGCCTCATCGAGTTCTCCACCCGGGCCACTGGCCAGTGCACCAAGTATGGCATTCATATCCGATGGGGAGAAGGTAGCCAGCAATTTGCCCATAGCAGCGTCCACACGGGCAAGTTCTCCTTCGGCTATCAAGTCGTACCACTCCAAAAACTCCTCGTCAGCAGTAGCAGGGTCTTTGAGTTTCAGGCTTTCTTTTTGCTTATAGATTCTCTCTTCCCAATCTTGTTTAACCTTAATCCAGTCTTCGTATAAGGCGAAATAATAATCCTTAATCGTACCTGAATACGGCTTTCCATCCAGCAAAGCCCCTTCTGGAACGGGCGAATTGATGAAGTCCCGCATGTCTTTTTTCAGTACAGGCATCATCGGATTGAAGTTTGGTACCAACACGCTCAGTGCTTGAAGATACTGCGATGATAACCTCTGGCCATTACTGCCAGCCTGCACTTTGGCAATATCAAACATTTGATCCACTAATTCGGATTCGGCTCGTTTGACCAAGTCAGGCTTTAGTTTGGAGGTATCGTACGAGTAAGTACTGGGGTTTAGGTTGGTACCAGGCATCAGCATGGTGAAGCACTGATTGGGGTTGGTGCCACCAAATATCGTGGCTAACTGGTCATAAACCTGCTCAATGGCGCTTTTCGTCACAGACATATTTTTTTGTGTTTTTAGTGGAATGTTTTATTCCACTTTGTGATTGATTGATTTTGAAAATTCCGAAACTTTCTGGAACAAAGGTGCAGGCTCACCCCCCAAATCCCCTTGCCGATTCGTTGCATTCTCTTACCGATTCGTTGCATGGCATGAAAAAAAGCTTGCCGATTCGTTGTATGGTGTTGCCGATTCGTTGCATATAAATTAAATAAAGATTGTAATTTATTTAAAATGAATTACTTATAAATAAAAATATTAAAGCCCTTTTCCCGGCGGTTTCGCCGAAAAAAGGGCTTTAAAGCGTGTTTTGGTAAAAAGATTACGTGCGCCGCAACCTGAATCACTTACTCGCCGCGCTCGGCGGCACCCCAAAAGTCTCCTGAAAAGTCCTCGAAAAATGCGGGATGTCCTTGAATCCCACTTTGTAGGCCACCTCCTTCACGGAGTATTGGGTAGTTTGGAGCAGTTGCAGGGCATGCTGCATACGGTAGCTGCGGATATAATCGGAAGGCGAGCCTTCTATCAATGCCTTCATCTTGCGGAAAAGCTGCGAACGGCTCATGCCGATTGCTTCGCACAGCTGGGGCAGCCCAAAGTCTTCGTCGGCATAGTTTGCGGCCACGATGTCCCGGATTTTTTGCAAAAACGCGTCCTCGGCGGCGATGCTGACGGCGGGCAGGATCGTTTGCAGCGCCAGCGCTTCTTCGGCCAAGCGCGTTGGACCGTTTTCTTTCGCCGTCGCCATGGGCGCTTGATGCCCCGCCGCAAAATGCGCCGCCATCCGCCGCCGGTTTTCTAACATCATGGACAAGGTCGCCAGCAGTTCCGCTTTTTCAAAGGGTTTGGGCAGGTAGGCGTCGGCGCCAAGGCGCAGCCCGGCCAATTTGGAGGCGGCGTCGGCCTTCGCCGTCAGCAGCAGGATGGGGACGTGGCTGGTGCGTTCGTCGTTTTTCAAGGTTTCCAGCAATTGGTAGCCGTCTTTTTCGGGCATCATTACGTCGCTGATGATGAGGTCGGGTACGATTTCTAATGCCTTTTCGATGCCGAAACGCCCATTAAAGGCGATATCAAGCTGGTAGGCCGGTTCGAGCAGCATTTTCAGGTAGTCCACCACGTCGGGATTATCTTCTATGATGAGCAGGAGGGGTCGGTCTGGGTCTTCGCCCAAGGGAAAGGCGGTGGCGTGGGATGCGGTGGCGGGCTGGTGCAGGGAATCGTACCTTTTTTTGGCAGGAAGTTCGTACCCTGTTTCCCCAAACAGCCTGATTTTTTGTCCCTCGGACTCGCTGCCCAAACGGATGGGCAGGCGCACGGTGAAGGTGCTGCCCGCTCCCTTGCCTTCTGAAGGGTTGGTGCGGCTTTCCACCGCAATATCGCCGCCCATCAGCCGCACCAATTCCTGCGTGTGCGCCAGGCCGATGCCCGTGCCCTCGCCGGGCCGGGTAGCGGAGCCATCCACCTGATAAAATCGGTCGAAGATATGCGGCAGGTCGGCTTCGGGGATGCCGATGCCCGTATCGGAGACGGAAATAATAAGGGACGAAGCAGCCTCATTCCTCAGTTCTACCCTGATTTCCCCGCCCGATGGCGTAAACTTCAGCGCATTGGACAGCAGGTTGCCCATTACCTGCTGTACCTGTTCCGGGTCAAAGTCCATGTCGAGGCTTTCCACAGTTGTGAAAAAGCGCAGCGAGAGGTTGCGGGAATTGGCATACGTATGGAAACTCTCGGTTACGTAGCGCAGGTAGGGTACCATATCGCCCTGTCTGAGCTGGAGTTGGAAGGACTTGTTTTCCAATTTGGACAGGTCGAGCAACTGGTTGATGAGCCGCAGCAGGTTTTGCCCGTTGCGTTTTATCAAATTGAGGGGGTGGTTTGGCGTAGTGGGGGGGGGGGGGGGGGGGGACCCCCCACACAGTTTTGGTTTGGGTTTGTTG
>JANMMZ010000096.1:0-48248 GCA_031373665.1 Saprospiraceae bacterium
CCAAAATGGGGTGAACCGTTGGGATGGAAATGAAATCCGGACTTTCAGTTATAATCCTTCTGACACCAATAGCCTGAGCGGCAACTGGGTCAATTTTACGTTGGAGGATCGTAAAGGCTTTCTCTGGTTCGGCACCTTTGGGGCAGGGCTTTGTCGGTTCGATCCAAGGTTAGAAAAATTCGAGCGATTTCAGAAGCCGCCCCAACCAGAGGGAACCAACAATGATGTAGTCACTTGTGGAATCCAAGATTCGGCAGGTATCTTGTGGCTTGGCACTACTAGTGATGGGTTGCGGCGGTTTGACCCTGTGACACTCCAAGTGTTAGATTTTCACGCTAAACAAGAGGATGCTGCTGCGGGGGTACACATCCGAGTTGGGCCTCCTTCCGCGCATGTCAATCACCTATTAGAGCAAGATGAGCAAATACTTTGGGTTGGCACTGCCAATGGTTTGTGCCGTTTTGATAAAATAACGCAAACGTTTGAAACCTTTCAACACAATCCAGATAACAATCGCAGCCTACCCCACAATTTTATTTTGGGTTTGCACCGATCTCCAGATGGTGATATTTGGGTACAAACACCCAAAGGTTTGGTCAGATTTGATGCGAAACGCAATGACTTTCAACTGGCCACCAAGATGCCTCATATTCCCCAAAATTTCAACCTAAGCCGAATCTGGAAAGACTCAAATGGAGCCATTTGGGAGGCGACCAATAAAGGAGCCCGTTACTGGTATCCCCGCACAAATCCTTTTGAACTGGATTGGAGCAAACGCTATGATGCCAAAGTTTTTGGCCTAAAAAAAATCAGAAACCTACTAGAATACGGTAATTTTTTGTGGATTGCAAGCGAAGATGGGCTGTTTAGATCGGCCATTGGCAGCCATGAACTAGAGCAATTTTTGCCATATCATTTTCATACACTGGTTGATAATGGCTCTTTCCTTTGGGCCATGTCAAAAGTAAATGGATTATTTAGAATAGATGCCTCCACTAAGACCCTAAAGCAATACCCCATTGCTCCAGATGGTAAAGGTGGCTCCAACAATACTGGCCTGACGGCTACTAAAGATGTTTGGGGGCGATTATGGCTCGGTGGATATAATTTATTTGAATGTTTTAGTCCTCGCACTGAACTATCTTCACCCATTTCGACTTTGGCGGGGACAACCTTGAAAAAGCCAGCCAGCAGTATCCTTTCCTTGTTTTTTGACAATCAAAATAGACTATGGGCAGGCACACTCTCGGAAGGAGTGTTTGTTTATTTTTTTGATAAAAATGGGAATATTTCAGGCAGCCAGCAATTTCGATACAACCCCCAAAATCTCCAATCCATTAGCAACGACATTGTCTTGGCCATTTGGCAAGACCAAACTGGAGGACTTTGGTTTGGTACAGATGGTGGATTAAACCATTTATCCGCTCGTTGGAATCCTGACGATATACCCCTATTTAGGCGTTTTCTGAAAGCGGATGGTTTGGCCGACAATAAAATCATGAGTATCCGTGATGATGCAGCAGGTAATATATGGGTGGCACACCTGAGTCATGGGTTGTCAAAAATTTCGCTGCCTAGCGATTCTATCCAAACATTCACCACTGCTCATGGTTTGCCAAGCCCTATGCTGTACTGGACTTCGGCTTGGAAACGCCCCGATGGCGCACTTCTATTTGGCAGCACCGAGGGGCTTGTAGTCTTTCATCCTGATAGTTTGCATATAAAAAACAAGGCTGCACCACCTATTTTTTTTACAGAAATCCTCCTTTTTAATAAAAAAATAGACATCGGACAAGTGGATCCCTATTTGTCTGAATCGCCCATTTTCACGCCGACGCTTTCGTTTTCGCACGCGCAAAACAGTTTAGTGTTTCGCTTTGCTGCTTTAAACTTCATCCATCCCGAACAGAACTGCTACGCCTATCGTCTTGATCCACTTGATAACCAGTGGCATGATTTGGATACCCGCAATGAAGTGTCACTATCGCACCTACGGCCAGGATATTATACCTTGCGGATAAAGGCATCTGACAATGAAGGTGTTTGGAATGAAATCGGAGCCAGTATCCAATTTCGCATTCGGCCTCCTTGGTGGCAGACAGGATGGGCCTATTTGTGCTATGCATTACTTTTGGGCGTAGCCATTTGGCTTTTACTGCGCAAGCAAGTTTTGATTGCAAAGCAGAAAACATGGCAACACTTCGGTCAAGCATTGGCTGCATTAGACTTAGGTACCCTTCCCTTAGCATCGGCACCAGAAATTATATTTTTAAAAAACCTTTATAAAGTACTAGAAGAGCATTTAGCAAACGAAAATTTTTCTATCGAACAACTGGCCAAAGAACTCACCATGAGCCGTACCCAACTCCATCGTAAAACCATTGAAGTCACAGGGTTTTCAGCTGGACAATTGCTCCAAAACCTGCGCCTCGAACACGCCCGCAACTTATTGAGCGTAAAAAACATGACCGTGGCCGAAGTTGCTTTCCAATGTGGATTTTCAGATCCCAATTATTTTTCCAGACTTTTTTCAAAAACACAAGGCATGACACCTACCGAATTTGTGCAAAAAATACAAAATTAAGCCCTTGGAACAAGAATGCTATCATTTGGAACATTTGTCCTGATATCATCGGAGTGTTGAATCGCACCTTTGTGAAACAATTTTTTTTCACCAAAATCGATTTAATTAAACAATGAGAATTCAGTTTTTTTCCAAAATGATTGCAGTATTTCTATGCACAATCTACCTTACATGTCCCAGCGCGGCGCAGCCCTTTGAAAGCACCTTTGGCTCTTTAGTCAACAATGAAACCCCACAAGACGGAAAGCCCATTCCAAATGGGCGTTACATGATTTTATCCAACTCCCTCAGTTACGGCCCAGAAAGCCGAATCCTACTTACACGGCTCAACTCGACGGGCAGTATAAGCCTCAATGGTACCACTACTATACATGAATTGGCAAACCCCAACACTGCTTATTACGGTGCGGCTATTGATCTTGACTTTGATGCGGCAGGCGTACACAATGGCTACTTTATAGCAGGTAGTAGAAGTACGGCCAATGGGAGGCAAGCACTGCTGATCCGTACCAATACCAGTGGCCAGCCAACGTGGGTGAAGGTGCTGCCTAACAATGATGCCAGTGGCAACCTCGACGAAACAGGTGTTTCCGTAGAGCGTCAGTCTAATGGAGATGTGGTACTCACTGCTAACGGATATAATGTGGTTGCCAATAATTACCGTTTTTCGGTATCAAGGTTCAGTAGTGCCGGGGGGCAGTTATGGTCTAATCGCTACTATGCCACTACTTCAGGGCAAAGTTTTGAAGCCACCGAAGCCTGCAATGCTTTTCGATCTGGTGTAGCAACCATCGTGGTGACAGGGCGGTTTTGGACTGCAGGGTCTGTTAATCCCCACACGTTTTTATCTTGTGTCAATGCAAGTACCGGCGTAGAGATATGGCGCAGAAGTTATGACAGTGGCTTTACATCCGATGCTGGAATGGATGTGGTCTATAAACCTGCCAATGGAGTCACCGAACCTGCTGCATTGATGGCCGTGGGTAGGGCTGGGCTGCAAGCATCTACGCTCTGGGTGATTAGGGCAGCCCCCTTGAACGGGCTTGCAAGCACTAAAACCTACGCTCCAAATGTATCATTTTCTGGGTTTGCAGGTACTGCCATCAGTCTGGATGTAACAGGCACCAGGGCCGCTATCACTGGTAGTATCGTTTACCAACCCGTGGTTGGAACGATTGTTAGTGGAACATTTGCGATGGTGCTACCTTTTTATGGTACTGAATTGCCCGACTGGACCAACTATTATGATAGTTCTAGCCCACAATTCACCGACACCCGTGGCATTGCTCCTGTTACAGGCGCATCTAATGGCTACTTAGTCACCTGTGGTACTCGACTCACTGGGTCTGCTTTCAATGATACGCACACCATACGGATTAATTCAGATGGCACAAATGGTACAAATGGTTGCGATATCGAACCAATCACGGTTGTCAGAACATTGCAAGGGGAGGCTACATGGCGGCCATTTAACCGAACGCCTTTTACATGGACAAATATATTGCCCGGACGTAGAGTAGAACTAGTCACCCAAGAATTTTGTGCGCCAGGCTTCGTATCGGGCGGAGATCGCAGCGAAATTTTGGACTCCGATCCACTAGAAATACGCGTCTCCCCTAACCCTACGGCGATAGGCCAAAACGCAACACTTACTGTTGAGTTGCCTGAATTAGGAGCCGTGCAAATACGTGTTTATGACCTTGCAGGACGAGCCGTATGGACTTTTGACCAAGTGCTAGAATCCGACACCAAAAGTTTGGAATTGCCTACCAGTGAATGGACAAATGGTATTTATTTCCTACACGTACAAACTTCCAATTTACAAAAAAGCATAAAGTTGGTTGTGTCTGGTCATTGACCCCTCCTTATTTAAATTCTTCAAAAACAATACAATTTATGAAAAAATTGCTTTTGCAATGCCTTTTGTGTGCCTTGATGCCTATCATATCATTGACGCAAACCTTACCCCTCAAAGTTGTAAGTACAAGCGGGGGCAGCACTCAAGCACTGGCTGGTTCTCTCGATTGGTCAGTAGGCGAGATCGTTGTTGCGCCCCACATTGCCAACAATATTTACCTAGGCGAGGGTTTTCAGCAAGTATGGGTTACCACCATTTCGACCGACGATCCTACTGGTAAGTCCGCTACAAAATGGCGTGTATATCCAAATCCTGCAAAGGAATTCTTGTTTATCGAAACGGACATTAGGCTACACATACAGGTCTATGATTTGCTGGGTCGTATGGTTGGCGATGTACACACGATCCATCAATTTGGCGAGATTCCCCTACAAGGGCTGGCTGCTGGCTTATACATGCTACATGTGTTTGATGATGCGGGACTTACCATAGGTGCGGCTAAACTATTGCACACACTGTAACTCTATTTCAGCACCATTCCTTATTTCAAAATCAAGAACGGGAAAATAATAAGCAATTGTTTTCCCGTTCCTCAATCTTTAAAGATGAAAAAATTAATTTTTGCCACTCTAGTGGCCATATTTTTATGTGTCATAGCACAAGCACAACCACAGGCATTTAATTATCAGGCAGTACCACGCAAACCTGATGGCACGGCCTTCGGCACCGGGCAATTGCTTCAAGTCCGTTTCCGAATTTTGGAAGGCGGCACCAATGGCACCATCCGTTTTGCTGAAACACATAACCTGAATGTCAATCAGCAAGGTGCTATTAGTGCTGTAGTAGGCAATGGCAATCCAGAGGGCGGAAATCCCCACGATCTGGGCAATGTTGACTGGAATACCAATACCTATTTTTTGTCAGTATCCGTGGATTTTAACAGCAACGGTATATTTGAGCCCATCGAAGACTTTGGTGCTTCGCAATTGCTGTCCGTGCCCTACGCATTGTATGCAAAATCATCTGGTAGTAGCGTGCCTGGGCCACAAGGGCCGGTGGGTGCCTCTGGCCCTCAAGGCCCTGCCGGTTCACAAGGTCCTGCTGGCCCTCAAGGCCAAGTAGGGCCACAAGGGCAGGTCGGCTCGCAAGGGCCACAAGGCCCTGCTGGCGCTGGTGGGATCGGTGGTAGCGGTTTGGCGGGCGTATTGCCACGGTTTACGAATGGAACAACTTTGGGAAATTCCAATGTCTCTCAAAGCGTAAGTGGCGAAATTGAGGTATCAGGCAATCTGAGGGTCTCGTCAGGAAAAATCGAATTAGCCGACGCAGGCCAAGCCTTCAATATAATATTGCGCCCCAACGGTCAGGTTGCATTTGAAGCGAACGGCACTCCTAGCGACAACACCTTAGTTATTGATGATGGTACGGATAAAAGCGTCAATATTGGCACAAATGTGCCTATTACTGGGTTCAAATTTCACGTAGCCGGCAAAGCGAAATTTGATGATGGCGTATTCTTTGGCTCTGTGGAGGCTTTAGAAGATGGTGGTAGTTTTCAGATTAGTTCCAATTCAACATTGCGCCCTAAAACCAATAATGGTGCTACCATTGGCAATGCTACTTATCGTTGGGCAAGTGTCTGGGCAACCGATGGTACCATCAATACTTCTGATGCCGACCTCAAACGCGATATCCTGCCGCTTACTTATGGCCTGCCAGACTTAATGAAACTAAAACCCGTGAGTTATTACTGGCAAGATGGACACGAGGGCGATACACGTCGTATTGGTTTCTTGGCTCAACAGTTACAAACGGTCATTCCCGAAGTCGTGCGCAATCGGGAGTGGGTAGTCATTGACCCTGAAAAAGGGCTGGGAGTATGGAAACAAACGGATAACCTTGGTGTAGCATACAGCGAGATCATACCAGTTACAGTAGCCGCCATTCAGCAGCAACAAGCACAAATAGATGCCTTGAAGTCTGAAAATGAAGGATTGAAAGCACAAATAAAGCAACAAAATGCGGCTTTGGAACAGCGATTGAAAGCACTGGAACAGGCTCAAAAGTAGTAGAGTTGTTGCAGTGGGGTGCTGTTTGCGCTCGATTTTCGAGTACTTGGGCTATGTACTTAATATAACAGATAGAGGGGGGCTGGCTTCCCTCTATCTGTTTTAAAATAGCGACATGTGAAAATGAAAATTCAAAAACTCACCTCACAAGAGATTGATGACTTTATCGAATTAATTCGGATTTTTGCCGATGTCTTCGAGATGCCTGATTTAAAAATTCCAGGCAAACAACATCTAAAGCGCCTTATTGCAAACCCTGATTTTTTGGTGTTTGTGATAAAACTAAATGGAAAAGTAATAGGCGGGCTGACGGTCTATGTTATTCATAGATATTATTCAGAAAAGCCAACGGCCTACATATATGATGTTGGCGTGTCGCCTGAACACCAAAGAAAAGGCGCAGGAAAGATGCTAATTTGTCATTTGGTTGAGTATTGCAAGAAAAACGGTTTTGATGATGCCTATGTAGAAGCAGAAACAGATGATTTTCAAGCAGTAAATTTTTATAAACACACACCGTATAGCAACATGCTGAATACTACACACTTTAACTACAACACAAGCAAATTTTAATATGCTAGGAATTAAAAAAGGTAGTGTAAAATTATTTCAAAGAACTAATTGGTGCAAACCATTTTGCACGCTAAATATGCTTTGTCCATAAGAAAATCGCTTTTTTAAAAAAACACGCCTTTTTCCTTGATGAGTCACACAGCATCTAAAAATAGTTGGGATAAAATAAAAAAACACCCTAGATTGTTTGGTGTTATGAAAATTGGCTTATATTTGTGCCAACAAAATATCAGAATGTGACCCACTCACACCAAACATCATACAATCTTGCTCGCACACAATGCGGATACTTGGTCTTTTGGGCTGGGTATCCGCATTTTTGTTGGGGGGTGGTTGGGCGGATGAGTTGCGTGAATCCAACTGAATTTGGTTGGATTCACGCAACTGGACTGGTGACAAAGCGGATTTTCACGCAACTCGGGGTATGTGGGGAGTTGCGAGAAACCATAGTTCGCTACAATTAAAAAAATAAAAATATGAAAACAAGGAATAAATACGTCATCCTAAATATTATAATTTTAACATTATTCTCAAATTTGAGAGCAGAGAAATTTCTCTTCGTTGCTGTCAATGGAATACCGCCTACCAATTTTCCTGGGCCAATAGAAGGAACATTTCTAAATCTTGAAGATGCACATTCTTACATATTAAACAACCTATCATCAAATGGAAATATAACGGATGATATAACTGTTTACATAACAGAAGGAGTATATGAAGATGCAGGAATAAATTGGAGTACAACATCCCCTTTTCATACAATGAAAATATCTTCGTATGAAAATGACAAGGTCGTATATGATGGCTTAAATAATGATGGCACTCTGAAAGGCAGGTTTTTTGGCTTAGTCAATAAATATGAGCAAACTAATCTAATTATTGAAGGATTAATAATCCAAAACTATCTGCAGGGAATTAGACTTGGTGTGTTTGAAGCAGATTTACAAAATTGTGTATTCTTTAGTCAATCTGGCACGAGTCATAACACCATCAGAAATAATGTCTTCCTTCAAATCGGCAATAAACATTCGTCTGGAGAACAGGCAAGTTTTTCAGCATTAGCAATAAATACCTCAACATATAATCTTGTTGAATCAAATATATTTTACAAAATAGAAAATGATAAAATTCTAATAAATAGTAGCGGGCAACAATATGAATCACGTCCTCTTGTGCATGCCATTTATATTGCTCATTATAGTAAAGGAAACACTATAATTAACAATTATGTTGGATTGTGTTCAGGAAATCCATTTAACCTTAGAGGTGGAAGCGATGATAATACTTTTATAGGAAATTATATTGAGCAATCTGGTGACAAGGCTTTTGTATATGCTTGGCACGGTGATGACGACTGCCCAGATGAATGTTGTTTTGAGCCGACAAGCCATGGAACATATTTAGAAAATAATATTTTCACTTTCCCACATCCAGATTCTGATGAAATAACTATTGATACGTTTGCATCAAAAAATAATGCGACTACTTATATAAATGGAGGAAACAACTTTGTGGTTAGAACAAAACCAATCTGCGAAGAAATTGTAGATATGACCTCTGGTGATATAAATGGAGATGGCATAGATGAACTATTTGTTGCCTTCAATTATAGCAATTTCACTAAACTGGCAAGAACTGAGCCAAATAAATCACCATATTTATCAAAGGTAATTTATAAGAATAAATACGCTCGAATAGGTGCAATTGAAATGAATGATTTCGATGGTAATGGGGTAGATGAAATAATAATGGGACTAAATGATTTCAACGATGATTATAACACCATGATATTTAAAGGAAATGGTTTTAATTCTGCAATTAACTTTGGCTCTCTGTATATGCATGCTTGGTGGAACACATCTGAATTTACATCTGGTGATTACGACCATGATGGAGCCATCGAGATAATTACTGCATTTAATGCCCCAAACAATGGTGGAGACGACGTAACTCAAATTGTTAAAGGAGATGGGAATTCCTCAATCACCAATTTTGGGCAACTGTATAGCAGTTCAAATTGGATTACTACTTCGATGACATCGGGAGATTTTGATAATGATGATTTTGCGGAAGTATTTGTTGCTCTTAATTCAATTTATGACAACAACAGCAAAAGTACAAAAATTGTAAAAGGTGATGGAGTTACAGATATAGACAATCAAGGTGAGTTTTATAGTAGTGATTGGTGGATAACTAAATCTATCTCAAGTGGAGATTATGATGGAGATGGGTCAGATGAAATTTATGTAGCTTTTAATGACCCAAACAATACAAATAGTAATCAAACCCAAATCAGGAAAGGCGATGGACAGACATCAGTAACTAATTTAGGACTTTCATATAATAGCGATTGGTGGGAAAGCGGCAAATTAGTAAGTGGCAAATTTTCAAATCAGAATAATTCAGATGTGGTATCTACTTATGAAGTAGAATCTCAAACTCAGTTATTCATTGGAGATGGAGATAGCTCAATTTCAAATTTTGGGCAATTTTACAAAAGCTATAATACTCAAGGAGATGACTGTCCTGAAAACTTTATAATTACAAATGCTGATGAGATTTTATGGAACGATGATTCATTTAAAGTCTTTCCGAATCCGATTGATAATATTTCAGAGATTAAGATAGAAGGAGCATCAAAAAATGTTGAAATTTCAATTTATAATTCTATTGGTCAACTTCTTTATTTATCCATTTACAGCGCTATTGATAGCGCAGACATAAAGATTCCACAAGGAATTTACTTTGTACTAATTGAGGATAGTAACAATAAACAAATGGGTAAACTAATAATAAAATAGAAAACTGTAGCGAACAAAGGCTAAAACGGCAATAGCCCCTATGCGGGACTACTGCGTTTAGCCAAACGTTGGGCGATAAAATAAAAAACTAAAAATATCATGTTAACATACTTAAACATAGACCTAACTTGGTTGTTTCCTAATATTATACCTGTAATAACAGCAGTGGGTCTAATACTAACGTTTTGGACACTCAAATCCAATCATGATTGGAATAGAAGACATTATGCAACTAATCTGATAGTTGAGTGGAATAATAAAACTTTTTCACACAGAAAGGCGATAGAAATGATTCGCCCTGGGTTAGTGGACTTAGATAAAAAAGGTGATGCTGTTGAAATTACTAAGAAGGATGCTATATCCATCTATACAAGCGTGCCAAACGAAAAAGAAAATCTTTGGGAATTGAGATTTCACTTTATTGAGATCTTAAATCACTTCGAAGCAATATCTGTTGCGTACCGGAATAGAGTTGGAGACCAGCGAATAATTGAAGAGTCGGTTAGAAATGCGCTGATAAGGTGGCACGATATACTTACAAACTTTATTCAAGTCGTTAATGACCATAGAGGTTATGATGCTTGGGAGCCTTTTACGACTCTTGTGAATTATTGGAAAAGAAAGTCTTTTAAGCCTCGAAAATATACAGGTTAGTAAATTATTTGGGAACTATACTGCCCTCCTTCAAATCTTGCGCATAAGCATTGTTATAATTGCTTGAAAGACAGAAAGGCTCGAAGTAATCAATGCACAAGACTTGGCAGAGGACAGTATAGTTTTCTTTGTTTAAGGGGTAAAAGCAAATCATTTTGAGCATTTTTCGTATCTTTGCTGCAAATTTTAACTTATGGACTTCGCAGACATCAAAAACGACATCGCGTTTCGCAAGATATTTGGTAACGAGCAAAAAACGGCTCCGCTCATCTCTTTTCTAAACGCAGCCTTGCAATTGCAGGGCGACGAACGAGTTGTTAACGTTACGCTCGCCAACCCTTACCAATTCCCGCGTATCGCGGGAGAAAAAGCGACCGTGCTTGATGTAAGGGCGACCGATCACTTGAACCGTAAATTCGTCGTCGAGATGCAGGTGGCCGATAAGAAAGGATTTGACAAACGAGTTCAGTACTACGTGTCACGAGACTATTCCATGCAAATTGACGAAGGTGAAAAGTATCCTCTGCTCAACCCTGCATATTTTATTGGTATTTTAGATTTCCCATTTGGAACAGATACAGACTATCATACCCGACATCTAATATTAAATAAAAATACACAGGAACACTTACTGAAAGATATTCAGTTTTCCTTCATTGAGTTGCCAAAATTTGATAAAAAGGAAGAAGAATTGGTCACGCCGATTGACAAATGGACGTTCTTCATTAAGAATGCTACAGGCTTACATGTTATACCAGCGTTCGCCAACGAAGACGAAGGACTAAAAACCGCGTTTATTGAAGCAGATAAGTATCAATGGACAAGAGAGGAGATAATCGCATATGACAATGTGACAATAAAAGAGGCTGACGAGGTGCAGGAGAAGTTAAAAGTCGCTGAAAAAGCCAAGGAAGAAGGTAAAGAAGAAATGATAATTGGCATGCATGAAGAGGGGCTTAGTAACCAACAAATAGCGAAAATATCCAAAAAAAGTGAAGTGGAGGTTGCACAAATCATCGAAAATCATAAAAATAAGTGAATCGCTCAACTTTGCATGGTTGACAACCGCTTCCTAAACGTCGCACCTTCGGCAGCACAAACGTTCGTCACAATTGAAAAACAAGGAATAAAATACTAAATATAACTGGTTAGTACTGCTAAAAAAACAACTTAACGATTTTATATACCGTTGGGTTCAAATTGAAAATAATGGAAATTGAAAATCTGGATATAAAGCAACAATTTTTAAAGAGCCTGAACGAACGACAACGACGTCAGTATCTAGGTCAACTTACCAAGAACCTGAGGAAAAATGGGTTGCCTTGAAACCTGTTGAACTTCATCAAAAATTGGCTGCATGAGATGATGAAGTGTCGTATTACATCATTCATCAACTCTTAGCCAATGCGGGCTTAACAGAACGGAGTTATCTTAAATCTGCTTGCCTTGAACATGTACCACAACGAATCGAATTGACATTCATTGTAAATTGTTCAATTTGATTTCTCCTAGTCGCGTATCCAGAAGAAAAACGGTGATAGTGTATGCAAATTTGCTCCACAAAGGTCAATCTTTCATTTCCAGACTCGTTTGGACTGAAACGGACTCCATTGGACACCCTAATTTTAAATATATTTCAGATAGTATTAGCGGAGTGATCAGGTCGCGCTTATGTGCAGATATTCCATGTTTTTTATCCATCTTGGTAGCGTTTTTGTTGAGATTCCATATTCACGCGCTATTTCCTGCCGAGTTTTTACTGGTGTTGTCATAGTTTAAGGATGTTTTCAAGGGGTAAAAAAATGGGTGTGGTCAGGCCTGCATGGTCGGTAGGCAATACTCGAATAAGATTGTTTGGAAACGAACAAAAGGCATGGCGCAAAATCAAGACCTCGTGTGATTATTTTTAAGATCCAAGCACAAGCCCCATCACCCGCCCCAATACAGGCAATACCCCTTCACCCCGTTCCCGATCAAACCGAGTGGAAATAGCCATTGCTACCTTAGGCATCGTACCTAGTTTGGCCTTTTCTGCTATTTTTCGTTTTTCCACACTGGTATAGGCCGCAAAACTGCGGCGCAACAAGGGAATCACTTGCATGAAAATATCTTGATTCAAGGTGGCAACCCAGTCATTGATAATATCCCAGATGGTATCGTCCAAGATGAGGGTAGTGGCATTGTCTTTTAAAAAACCTTCGATCCAATTGGCGGCATACACTGGATCACTGCCCGTGGAAAGAGCCTTGCTGAATGCCTTAGCGGTACTTTCTGAATCCATGAATTTGGAATCAGATAGAAGTTTGCAAACGCACCCATGTATGATCGGTGCAGCATTTTGGATACCCAAAATCTTGAAAATGGTTTCATTCCAAGCAGATTTTAACGCCTCATCATCCAAAAGCAAGATAGCACTATTCATTTCCAGGATCTTTACATGGAAGGTATCCGCTTGTTCTTCATCAATACCGGTACAACTCATGGGGAGGTTGGCGGCGATTCGGTAGAATATCGTTTCTAATATAAATACAACCGTGTCTAAGTCCGTTTTACGGACATTTCCGTAGCGACTCACTTGTACTAAAGGTAAAAACGCATCCATCAGCAAAGCGGTATCAGAGGTGGTGGCTGCTAGTTCATCCATCCGTTTCATCACCACCCGCACGCCTTCAGGCAGTTCGGATGGCAGCACCTTTTGTATCAATTTGGTGATTTGCCCAAGTTGAGTACATTGAGTGGCCTCATGCATTACATATTGGTTGCAGGCTACCTCTATGGTGTTCCCCCAAGCCGCTTTTTCAATCAATTTGATGATATGTTCTGGAGACCACCGCAGGTTCCAGTCTTCTTTGAAAGTGCCTTTGCCTCGAGCATACTGGGTGTGGCCCCAGTCCACACCCAGTACCATGAGTCGGTGAAGGAGACGGCTTTTTTGAAGATCGTTGGGTTCACGGAGGTCGAGGGATAAGAGTTTTTCGCCCGATTCGGGTTTTAATCGAAAACGCTTGCATTGGAGATCAAAATCACGGTGCAACGGCACTTGGGGCGTACCTTCGGGTATTTGCCCACTATCAGTACCCACAATTAAGTCTTTGTGTATCAGTTGCATCAGTATTTCATCGCCCATACACATCACCGTTCTAGTGGACTCATTGTGTTCGGTAAGTCCTGGTTTTGAAAGCCCCCGCAGTGCTGCCAAAGCGTGAGACAATCGCACCGCTTCAATGATGTGCGCCGAAGAAATATCGGTTTTGTGCGCTCGGAATACCTGCGCACTGTGGGAGAGCCATACGGAGCCGTCATCTTTGGGATGATTCCAGCAGTGCCGATACCAACCGGGAGCGTTAACCCCAGCCCCATAACCACTTTCAAAAGAAAGTCGGTCAGATGTCCAAGGTATCCAAGTCAAATCTACCTTGGTTTTGGGTAGGCTTTTGAGCAGGGCATCATCGTCTTTTTGCGTGGGCATTTCCGCTAAGGCTGGCACGTGCCAAGCACCACACACTACTACAATGGTGCTATACATTTCGCGCTGGGCAGTACGGATACCACGCCGCATGAAGGCTTCTCTAATTTGCTCGGTGCGGTCGTTGCGAGCAGGTGTATGCACTCTCAAGGCTGTCATCATATTAGCAATGGCCTCAAATACCTCCAATGGGTGATGGGTCATTTCAAACTGGTGCTCCCACCAATCTTCGGCATCGTCAAACCCTGCGATCTCTGAAAAATAAGAAATGGGGTTTCTGCGAATAGATTCGACTGGCGGTGCTGACTCCACGGGTTCGCTGCCTTGGTTTTCAATAGTTTCGGGGTTTTTGGGTGCTTCTTTCACCAATTTATGCACTAAAGGCATATCAATAAACCGAACAGGGATCTTGTGTTGAATACCATATTTAATAGCGTTCCACTCGGGAGAAAAATCGGTGAATGGATAAAATACCGCTTGCATGGGATCATCCGGTACATAAGCCAGCAATGCCACGGGAGGTTTCATGTCTTCATGCGCCACCCACGAGAGCATAGGCTCGCCCTCGGGCGGCCCCTCTATCAAAATGATGTCGGGCTTGATGGTCTCCAGAGCATCCAATACGTGTTTGGAAGACCCAGGGCCGTGGTGTCGTATACCGAGTAGGTGAAGAGACATGATGGTGGTGGTTGATGGGGCAAAGATAGAGGATGATTATGGAGTTTGCGGTATAATTTTCGGGATAGGTACAGGTACGAAAGCCATATTGTCATGATCTATGTGCAATCAGGGGACAGATCATAACGTCTGTATAATTTTAGGGGAAAAATAATTTTTTTTTGTTGGTAGAAAAACCCTAGATTTGCAAAAAATAAAGGCTTTATGGCAAGAGACTTATTTCATTTTAATGTTAGAGTGGCACTTGAAAAAGAAAGTTGGAAGATTACCAATGATCCACTTAGGATTCCAATAGATGGTAGTCATTTGGAAATTGATTTGGCAGGCGAAATGGTTTTAGGTGCTGAACGAGGTGGCGTAAAGATTGCTGTGGAGGTCAAAAGTTTTTTAAATAAGTCGTTTATGAATAATTTTCACGAAGCAATGGGGCAATATCTTGATTATCGAAGTGCTTTGGAAGATTTTGAGCCTGATCGCATTGTTTATTTAGCAATACCAGTTTCTGCACAAAAACATGTTTTGTTCCAAGGTCGTTTTATTCAAAAACGATTACGTGAAGAAAGTATAAAATTGATTATTTTTGACCCTTTTCAAAATTTAATTGTACAATGGATAGATTAAAAGAATATCGTACCATACTCAAGGAAGTACTAACTGCATACGCTGCTGATGAACTAAAGCAAAAGCATAAGCCTGACGATATGCAAGTTCGTCTAATCATGGACACTGAAAATAACCACTATCAGGCCTTGTATGCTGGTTGGCGCAATGACCAACAGGTTTTTTCAGTTATTTTTCACTTTGACATCATAGATAATAAAATCTGGGTGCAACGCAATACTTCGGACTATGACATTGTAGGAGATATTGAACAAAAAGGCGTACCTAAATCAGATATTGTCTTGGCATTTCATGCGCCCTCTATGCGTAGTTTTATGGAATATGCTACGGCCTAATGTGCCTATGAATAGGTGCACATTAGTAGAAAACAATTTTTCTGGAATATTAGACTTTTCCTACCTTTGAGTTTAAATCATAATGTATTTATCAAAAAAGTCAATTCAACTCGAAGGCATGATCAAAAAAATCCTCCTACTCCTACTCTGCGCCCTACCACATTTTATGTTTGCGCAGCAAGATTTCAAAGTCATTGGTTACCTACCGACCTATCGTTTTTCGTGGATCAACGATATTGAATTTGAGCGGGTGACCCACGTGAATATTGCGTTTGCCAACCCTGATATGCAAGGCAACATGTCTTGCGAGGGTATCAATATCGCCCCTGCGGTCAACAAGGCCCATCAAAGCGGCTGCAAAGTGTTTATTTCTATTGGGGGCGGATACCTGACTCAGGCATGGGAAGATGCTTGGGATACCCTGACGTTGCCAGCCAATCGCCCCGGATTTATCCAGAAAATAGTACAATATGTGCAGACCCAGAACATAGATGGGGTGGACGTGGATCTGGAATGGCAATACGTAAAAGACTGGTACAGCCCTTTCATCTTGGATTTAAAAGCAGCACTTACGCCATTGGGCATCCCGCTCACGGCTGCCTTGCCCGGCAATCACCGATACCCCAAGATAAACAACCAGGCTTTGGCAGCCTTCGACTGGGTAAACATGATGATTTATGATAAAACAGGCCCTTGGGCACCCAATAGCCCTGGGCAACACTCCCCATACGCTTGGGCCGTGCAGTGCGTCAGTTATTGGCAAACCCAAGGCGTTTCGCCTGAAAAACTGACCTTGGGCGTGCCTTTTTATGGCTATGATTTTGGGGTAACACCTGTGGCCTCTTTCACCTTTAGAGGCATTGTTACCCAAGATCCGTTTTATGCACAATTGGACAATATCGGCCAAAAATATTGGAACGGAATCCCAACCATAGAAGACAAGACAATGTTGGCCTTGAATGAAGTATCGGGCGTAATGATCTGGGAACTAGGGCAGGATGCCTTTGGTAGCATCATTGAGTATTCACTGTTGAGGGCAATAGACAAAGTGGTAGATGAGTTTTCTATGGTATCAAGCCAAGCACCTCCAACCACGACGGTGGGCATTTATCCAAATCCAGTAAACGATCAACTCAGGTTGCGCTTGCCCGATCAAGCCACCTATGAAGTACGCATATTTGATGTACAAGGCCGCTTACAGTTAGAGCAGACCCTTAACACCGCCGAATCCATCACCATCATGGTTCAACATCTTAGACCCGGCATCTACGCCCTACAGATTAAGTCTGACCAACGGGTACTATCTGGGAAGTTTGTAAAAGGCTAAGGAATGGTTTTTTATATAGGTATTTTTTATTTGAAATATTTTTTGTAATATTATTGCGCAATACCATACATTTGCCCAAACAATAATTTTTTTTAATTTAAATACTTATACATGAGAATTCCCTGGTGGTTAATTTTGTTAGTGTTTGCGGGTTACTCGTGGTGGGCTGTACGCCATTGGCATTGTTACAAATGTCAATGTTGTACTGGCGCATCCACTGAAATGGCACTTCAAACATCAGGCAGTCCCCTATTTGGGTGGGGTGCTGCACAGATTGTCTCCGATTCCAACTTTCAAGCGTGGAAAAAAATGCTCCTCGCTAAAGGTGGACAAGGTGATACTTTACTGATTACAGGCCTTTACCGAAGTACTGAAAAAGTAGGTGATGCTGCTATTAAAGATCTTGGTTTGGCGAGGGCCAAAGCAATTCAAGCATTGATGATGCCTGAAATGCCCGAAAGCCGGATTCGTTTAGCATCCAAATCAGTATCAGACGACTGGACGGAAACAGGCGCGGCGCGTGAAAATGCGACCTTCTCTTGGCTCAAAATGGTACTCAAAAAAGAAGAGGGTGCTATCATTGAGTCAGATAATGCGGTGACGTTTCTATTCCCCTTCAACTCCACAGAAAAAGACAAGGATCCAGCCGTAGATGCTTACCTCAAAAATTTAGTGGAAAAGCACAAAGCATCCGCCACTACATTTGCGATCACCGGATACACCGATGATGTGGGTGAACCACAAGAAAACCTTGCCTTGGGTCTCGGGCGTGCCAAATCCGTAGAAAAAGTACTGGTACAATTAGGCATAGCCGCCAATCGAATCAAAACTGACTCAAAGGGCGAAGCCGATCCCGTGGCTGACAATGGTTCTGAAGATGGTCGCCATCAAAACCGCCGGGTAGTCCTCACTGTTAATCGTTAATCATCTAAAATTAGTATTATCTATGATATACTCTACTATATTTCTATTTGCATCCACTTTCCGCGAAGACCTGCCCACAGGGCTCGGACTTTGCATACTCCCCTTCATTTTGGGATGGCTATTTGCCTATGTATTTCACAATGTAACAGGATTGCAAAAACAGGTGGCAGACCTCACCACCGATAAAACCAGCCTGACTGAACGTGTGCATAAAATAGAAAGTGAAATGACTGACTTGCGCATGAAACTGATAGAAACAGAGGCTGAGAGAGATTCTAAGGCCAATCAGGTGTCAAAACTAAAGAATGACCTGATGCTCGTGGAAAGCGAGCGCAATATGTTGCGAGAAAAAGCGGAAAAGCCTAAAAAATAAGTTTTTTTTGTGTTGTCGGCGTGGTGAAGTACCACGCCGACTCATGAACTTAGCGTCATCAGATGACTAACTGAGCAGCGGCTCAATGAATAATTTCCTAATTTTGACTACCTAAGTCTTACAAATGGGATGCCCTTGCCTCCGATTTGCCCCCACTCATCGAATAACCTACGCACCAACGACTACTAACCACCAATTCCTGCAACCTTAGTGTTTTTTTATTGTTTGTCATTCCAAACATTGATATTTTGAGCATTTCCTCTATGAAAATTGGGATCGTTTGTTACCCCACTTACGGTGGTTCCGGTGTTATTGCCACCGAATTGGGTCTTGGTTTGGCGCGTCGGGGCCATGAAGTACATTTTATTACCTATAGGCGACCCGTCCGTTTGGCACATTTTCAGGCCAATGTGTTTTACCACGAAGTGGACAACGAAGACTATCCACTGTTTGAATACCCGCCCTACGATACTGCTTTGGCATCCAAAATAGTAGATGTGGTCAAATATCAAAACATAGATATATTGCATGTGCATTATGCTATACCCCATGCCGCAGTCGCTTACATGGCCAAAAAAATACTGATTACTCAAGGCCGATATGTACCCGTCATCACCACCTTACACGGTACCGATATTACCCTTGTGGGCAACAACAATGCCTTTGCACCAGTAGTAGAGTTTAGCATCAATAAAAGCGATGGCGTAACTGCCGTTTCCCAAAGCCTTAAAGATGATACACTCGCCTTGTTTGATATACACCGAGAAATAAAAGTGATCTATAACTTTATAGATTTTGATCGCTTTAAAAAAACCAATAAGGAGCATTTTAAAAAAATCATAGCCCCTGATGGAGAAAGAATACTCGTACACACGTCCAATTTCAGGAAAGTAAAACGTGTAGAAGATGTCATTTTGATTTTTCAGCAGGTCAGTGCCGTCGTACCATCCAAACTGCTCATGATAGGCGATGGACCAGAACGACAAAATGCCGAGCGGCTCTGCCGCGAACTAAATATTTGCGGAGAAGTTCGTTTTTTGGGCAAACAAGATGCCATTGAAGAACTCTTAGCCATTTGCGATTTATTCATCATTCCTTCAGAAAGTGAGAGTTTTGGACTAGCAGCCTTGGAAGCCATGGCCTGCGAAGTACCCGTAGTCTCCTCCAATGGCGGTGGATTGCCAGAAGTAAACATACATGGCGAAACTGGATTCATGAGCGACCCCGGCCAAGTGGATGAAATGGCTCAGTACGCCATCATGTTACTCCAAGATGATGAGATGTTGGCACAGTTTCGCCGCAATGCCTTAGCCCAAGCCAAAAGATTCGATATCCACAACATACTGCCCCATTATGAAGACTATTATCGGGAGATTTTGGAGAAAAGTGTGATTAAGGTTGAGTAGAATCCGCACGAATCATATTGTTTCACGCTTGCTTTAGAGAAATATTTTAAAAACGCCAACAAAGTCCGTTACTTTGCTGGCGTTTTTTATCATACAAATTATGAAAGGAATAATACTAGCAGGTGGGCTTGGCACTCGACTTTATCCCCTGACCTTGGCGGTCAGCAAACAGCTGATGCCTATTTATGACAAACCCATGATATACTACCCGCTTTCCACCCTGATGCTCTCAGGTATTCGGGAAGTACTAATCATCTCTACACCCCAAGATTTACCCAAATTCAGATCCCTGTTTGGCGATGGGAATGAACTGGGCATGTCATTTTCATACGTCGAGCAACACGATCCCAATGGCCTAGCCCAAGCCTTTGTGCTGGGTGCGCCTTTCGTTGGTACCGACAGTGCGGCGTTGATCTTAGGCGATAATATTTTTTATGGAGCCGGTTTGGGCGAAATGCTCCGCTCTTGCGAACATCCCGAAGGCGGTATCATATTCGCATATCAAGTGGCCGATCCAGAGCGTTATGGAGTGGTAGATTTTGATAAAAATTTTAAAGCCCTTAGTATAGAAGAAAAACCAACCCATCCGAAAAGCCATTATGCTGTACCGGGTCTATACTTTTATGACAATTCCGTCATACAAATTGCCCGCGATCTAAAGCCCTCCGCTCGTGGCGAATACGAAATTACAGATGTCAATAGAGCCTATTTAGAGCAAGGAAAATTAGAAGTACGCGTCATGGGTCGAGGCTATGCTTGGCTCGACACCGGCACCCACAAAAGCCTCATGCAAGCCAGTCATTTTATTGAAACCATAGAAGACCGTCAAGGCATGAAAATAGGCTGTATCGAAGAAATCGCTTGGGAAATGGGCTTCATAGACGATGCTGGCCTCGAAAAACTAGGCCATAAATATATCAAAAGCGGCTATGGTGAATACCTGCTGAATCTACTAAAGTTCAAATAGTTCAAACTCCACTCCAAGCCCCAAAGGGGCGCAATCACCCACAAAAGGGCATCGCCCTTTTATCCACCCTACACCCTTTTACACACACACCCTAAAACCACAAATTTAACTAAACATTAAGCAGTTTCACCCACTTTAACATCCATATCCCAAAACATTAACAAGATTTTCGTACTGTCTTTCAGAGCAAGCCCATAATTTTGGATTGAATTAAATACTTCCTGATTATGAAAAAATTGACTGCTCTTTTCCTTGCGTTGCTCCTCTTTATGGCCTGTCAAACGCCAACCAAAATGTTTGAAAAAGGACAATACCACCGTGCCTTCAAGCATTACGCGAACAAAGTAGATCGGGCGCATTCCAAAACAGCACACATCCAAGGCTTAGAACTGGCCTTCCATGCTGCCAACGATCAAGCCCTGCAAGATATTGATTCCCTTAATAACCTTCAAGAGGCTGCCCAATGGCCGCATATCAATCATTTACACCGCCAAATACATACCCGGCAGGAAATACTTCGCCCCATGTTACCCATCCGATCTAAAAGTGGATATACGGGTCAATTCAAGTTGGTAGAAGACATATTTGTCTTAGAGGCCAACAGTCGGAAACAAGCAGCTGATTACCTATATGCACAGGCAGAAGCCAAGATTCAAGTGGCACGTACCCAAAATAGACTGGTCGCAAGGGAAGCATACCAAATATTAGCCGATCTTCAAAAGAATTATTATCCCCGCTGGAATGACTCCGATCAATTGATTGCTGATGCGCTACAACTTGGCACCACTTATTTTCTGATAGAAAATACTGGAACAAACTGCTATAGCATCCCATTTTGGAACGCCATCTACTCCTCCACTGGATACCTCAATCATCATGACTGGCAAGTCTTTGATTTGAATGCAAAACCTGACCGCCAATATGATTACTTGGTACACAGCAACATCCTTTATTTGGATCCCGGTTCAGAGCACCGTTACGACAACATCACTACCTATAATAAAGATATTGAAACGGATGTTATCATCAAACGCGATTCAACCGGAAAAGTCATAGAGCGAACACCTGTAATCACTAACGTAACTGCGACGGTCAATGAAACCCGCATTACCAAAGATGCGACAGTTCGCATAGCACTTAAAGTAATTGATGCCAATAATGGACAAATCATCACCCATGAACACATCTCGGAAGATGTACACTTTGATCAAATCTGGGCTTTTGCTGCTGGCGATGAAAGAGCCCTGCCTCATGCGATAGTTGGAGTAGGGATACCCATCGCTCCGAGCGATTGGTCTATGGTTACTGATCTGGGGAACAATGTGCGCTACAAAGTACGGCGGATATTGGAGCATGACCTAAACCAACGCTAATCGAGTCTTTCTAAATCACCTGAAACCCATGCGCATAAGGGTCATCGTCATCAATGATAATATTATTGAAACCCGTAACTATGGCCCACCCTTCTATGGAGGGTCTAATGGCGGGTTTTCCCGCCACAGAAGTCTCTTCTTCGATGCGACCGATGAATTTTGATCCAATAATACTTTCGTGGACAAACAAATCTCCGGATTTGAGCATACCTTTAGCATACCATTGAGCCATACGTGCGCTCGTGCCAGTACCACATGGCGAGCGATCAATCGCCTTGTCACCATAAAAAACAGCATTGCGAGCCGTGGCCTCAGCCGATATAGGTGAGCCAGCCCATAGTATGTGGCTGAGCCCTCTGATGGTTTCATTTTCAGGATGTACAAACTGATGCTGTTCGTTGATCAGGCGGCGCAGTTCCCGACTCCAAGTAATGAGTTGATCCGCCCGATAGTGCTCCAAGCCTCGGAAATTAGGTTGAGGATCTACAATAGCGTAAAAATTACCACCATACGCTACATCAAGCCGTAAAAGACCCAGATCAGGGCATTCTATACCAATATCCTCGACGGCCAGATAGGCGGCCACATTGGTTAGGCGTACCGACTTCACTTTTTTGCCCTCTTGTTCGTAACGGACGTGTACAAGCCCTGCGGGCGTTTCCAGCCTCAGTTGGCCCGCTACTTTGGGCATAATAAGGCCGTGTTCTAAGGCAGCCGTCACTGTTCCGATCATCCCATGTCCACACATGGGTAAACAACCACTGGTTTCAATAAACAATACCGCCATATCGTGTTCAGGATCATGGGGCGGATATAAAATACTCCCACTCATCATATCGTGGCCACGAGGTTCAAACATCAACCCACAACGTATCCAGTCGTATTCACGAAGGAAATGTTGCCGTTTTTCACTCATGTTATTACCTGTAAGCACAGGGCCGCCGCCAGCCACCAATCTCACGGGGTTTCCGCAAGTGTGGGCATCAATACAAAAAAATGTTTTAGTCGCCATATGGAGGCCAAAGTTCTGAATAGTTTTTGAATAATGCTTCAATTGACGATAAAAGTATGGGAAAGGGCATCTTTATTAAATTAGGTATTAGAATAATTATATTATTTTTTATATTTATCTGTATTAGTTGTGACCAATGGTAAAAGTTAACGTCATATTAACGATTTGAAAGAAAAACAAGATAATTGTATAAAGTTTGAGTCTTTTTTCGTCTCTTTGCGCCATCAAAGTACGTAAATATTCTCAAATCATAAAAAGTGACCGCTAAAGCAGCCACATTAGGACGCAAAGTTGAATACACGGATTCCGAATTGATTGCATTATACTTGAAAGATCAGAATCCCTTGTATTTCTCTACTTTATACCGCCGGTACGCCGGTAAGGTATTCGGTAAGTGTATATCTATGCTGAATGATGAAGGGCTTGCCCGCGATGCCACCCAAGATGTTTTCATTAAGGTTACTTTGAATCTTGCAAAATTTACAGAGCAATCTTCATTTTCGACTTGGCTTTATTCCATTACCTATAATTATTGTATTGACCTAATTCGGAAAAAGAAAAAAATGCCGATGGTATTTACAGAAGATATGGGTGCTGTACACAAGGGAGCAGATGTAGAGATAGCCGACAGTGTGATATTGGAAATGGAGACCAATAGATTAGAGAAGGTGATGGAACTCTTGCCTCCAGGCGACAAAGCCATTTTGCTAATGAAATATGCAGATGACCTACCCATCAGAGAAATGGGTGATATCCTCGGCAAAACAGAAAGTGCAGTTAAAATGCAGATCATGCGTGCAAAGCAAAAGACGCAGGCCATCTACGAAAATATGTATGGCAAAGATCCAATAGTTTAGATTTTTATATTATACAAACAATATGGGCGGGATTCGGATAAGTTATAGTATTTATTTATACCCCGTTTTAATTCAATGATGATCATGGATAATAACTTGAAAAGGTTGCAGGCTCAAAGAGAAGCCATGCTGCCTCCTGACATCGAACCACGTGTCACGCACCAGGTGCACACTTTTTCCTTTTTTTCAAAAGTGGTAGAATTGTTCGTCCCAAACGCACTTGATACCGCTACACGTATGGTTGGAGGAGAAGCAATGCCACCATCAGGCCCAGGGGCAACCGATCCTGATGGATGGAGACGCTCCCCTAGGCAACTCTACTAGTTTTTAATAGGTTTTTGTTATTTTTGGATGCTCATTTACCGATTTGTGACCAAAATTAACAAAAAACCTATTTTTTTAAGCAATCTTCGAGCACATATTACGATACATGGATTTTATAAAACAGTTACAAGAAGGAGTCTTTAATGAATTGATAGCGCGTTTTTCAGCCGCGATACCCAAAATGATTTTTGCATTCATCATTTTATTGATTGGCTGGATCATCGCAAGTACTATCAAAAAAATAGTTAAACGAGTATTGGCAGCAGCGCAGGTTGATCGCTTGGCGGGGCAGTTGAATGATATTGATTTGGTTCAAAAAACGGGTATGCGCATCGAAATATCGGGTGTACTTGCCAGCATGGTATATTATGTACTCATGTTAGGATTCATCATTTTTGCCACTGATGTCTTGGGTATTCCTGCCATCACTGATATGGTAAGGGATCTCATCAATTATCTACCAAACCTATTTTCTGCTTTTGTCTTTTTACTCATCGGCCTATTTATGGCCGATCTTTTGCGCGGGGCAGTACAAACGACTTTATTTTCGCTAGGCATTCCGTCGGCGAAAATGGTCTCAAATATTGTTTTTTATTTTTTGTTTCTCACTGTAGCCGTAAGTGCTTTAGCGCAAGCAAAGATTGACACAGGATTTATCGCTTCTAATATGACGGTCATCATCGGTGCTGGTGCCCTTGCTTTTTCTCTAGGGTATGGCTTCGCCTCCAAAGATTTAGTGTCCAATTATTTGGCAAGTTACTACAATCGTGATAAAATTAGGATAGGCGACGATGTGCGCATCATCGGGGTACGCGGCAAAGTAGTCATGCTGGATTCATCCTCTATGATTTTGCAAACCAACGACCGTGCTATTGTAATCCCTTTGAGTAAAATAACTACTGAAAAAGTTGAAGTATTTTATCCAGATGCACAAGAAGAAGACCTGTTGGATGCGGGTAAAGAGTCTTAGATTTTTTTTAACATAACCATATACAATTATTTTTTAATTCGCATGAAGAAAGTATTATTACTTACATTATTCGCTTTGTTTGCATTCGCTTCAACTATCATTGCTCAAACAGAAGCAGAAAAAAAGACCGCAGCCGCAAAAGAATCCGCTGATAAAGCCGAGTTGGGCTGGAAAAAAGGTGGTGGCTTAGGCTTAGATCTGTCTGGTTTGAGCCTCATCAATCCAAGAATTGGTGCAGGTACCAACCGTCTGGGATTTGGTGGACTCGTTAACCTTTTTGCTACTAAAAAAGCAGCAAAAAGTTTTTGGGAAAATACGGGTGCTTTACAACTAGGCGCGCAGCGCATCGGTGGCAAAAGCCAGCCTTACCAAAAAAGCGTGGATATATTGCGTTTGGGATCACGGTATGCTTACGATATCTCCAAAGGTAAAATCTTTGCCGCTTTAGATGTTACTGCAGAAACCCAAATCATGCCAACTTATAGCGATAACCTTTTGGAAGGTGTTGACTCCAATCTATTGTCAAAATTCTTATCACCAGTGCGTATCGCGGTTTCTCCCGGTATCGTGTATAAGCATGACGACCACTTGTCGTTTTTTGTATCACCGATTGCTTTGAACATTATCTATGTAGCCGATGAACTATTGATTCCATCAGGCCGTTTAGGTAACGTACCTGGCGAACATTCGCGCAATCAGGTGGGCTTTAATTTGAAGGCTGCTTACACCAATAAGTTTTTCAAAGACCGTATAGCCTTTGGTTCAAAACTTGCTTGGTTTGCCGACTACACCGAAAATCTCAATGGCAATGTGCTTTGGCAGAACAGTGCAGATCTGATGATTTTTAAAGGTTTGGCCCTTTCTTTGTTTGGCGATGTGTTCTATGATCACTTCTCTCAGGCTATCGTGAAGGAAGTACCAGCCAATACTTCACCTGATGCACTTGGACCATTCCTTGGTTTGGCTCCTAGTTACACTGGTGGATTCTTGCTGAAGTACAGCCGGATCTTCTAAATTTTTATTATCAAAGGCCGCAAAACTTTCGGGAGGCACTATGCTTTCCGAAAGTTTTGCGCTTTATACTTGTATTAATGGCTGTAAAAAACAGATTTTCCTTCCGCTTTACTTGCTATTGCAGCCTTGTCGCCGCAATGGCTTTGTTGTTTTCAGCCTATTCGGTTGAGCACTCCGATCCCTACGATGTTTCTAAGGCTGATACCGATGGGCCGCATGTGTTTTACAGAGGCAATAACATAATTGTGAAAGCGGTGGTGCGGAAAGACAGCGTAGCAGTCGCCAAAACTATAATCTATAATGATCGCAACAATGTGGTGATACGATGTAAGGTAGATGAAACAAATGATACGTTTTCCTTTAAAATGCATACCGTAAGCACGGAAGAAAAAGATCAATTTGCACTACCTGAAAAAATGCTGGTATTGTCAGACATTGAAGGCAATTTCAAGGCCATGAAGATGATGTTTCTCGGTGCAAAGGTCATGAGTCAAGATTTTAAGTGGACTTATGGCAGTGGCCACTTGGTGCTGTTGGGCGATTTTTTTGATCGTGGACTCCATGTAACTGAATGCTTGTGGTTGCTTTACAAATTAGAAGCCGAAGCCGAAGCCGCTGGTGGCAAAGTTCACTTTATACTCGGTAACCATGAGATACTCAACCTTCAAGGCAATGCGCAATATGTTAGAAAAAAATACCTTGAAAATGCCACCCTCATAGGTGAACCCTACAACAGATGGTATGACAAACAAACCGAACTTGGACGTTGGTTGCGCAGTAAAAACTCCTTAGAAAAAATAGGGGACTACCTGTTTTGTCATGGTGGACTAAGCCCCGAATTGGTGGCTACCAGACTCTCGTTGACAGATATTAACCATCTTGGTCGGCAGTACCTTGGACAACAAGTAGAAACAATAGATAGTGAAGCAGCAAGAGTGATCTTTGATCAGTATGTGGGCGTGTACTGGTATCGTGGGGCTGCTAAAAACAAGTTGCGAACCTCTGAAGTGAAGCGCATCGTGGCCAACTGGGGTGCTAAACGGATGGTAGTCGGCCATACCCTACAGGCCGACCTCACCGCCTTGAATGGCGGCAAGGTCATTTGTGTAGATTTATATCATGAAGAGAACCTACGCCAAGGCTTTATGAAAACCCTCCTCATCGAAAACGGAGTTTGCTTCGGTATTGATAGCAAAGGCGAAAAATCGGCCGTATTCAATATCGTGCTTTCCAATTCCAATAATTAGCAGTTTAATCCACCACAGACAGAGAGAACCTGTCCGGTTACATAAGCACCCATATCGGAGGCTAAAAAGACACAAGTATTGGCTATGTCATCGCCCGCGCCCAAGCGTTTCAATGGAATATTGGCCAAATACGATTCTTTTGTTTTTTCATCCAAAGCATCAGTCATTTCAGTAGCAATGAAACCAGGTGCTACGGCATTGCAACGGATTCCCCTTGATCCATATTCCTTGGCAATGGACTTAGAAAATCCAATGATCCCCGCCTTAGAAGCCGCATAATTGGCTTGGCCTTGTTGCCCAAAAACACCTACTACCGAACTCATATTAATAATACTGCCTCCTGTTCGGATCATCGGCTTCAAAGCATGTTTGGTAATATTGAAAACCGACTTTAGGTTGGTTTGTATCACATCATCCCATTGTTGCTCGGTCATGCGCAGCATCAATGTATCGCGGGTGATGCCCGCATTGTTGATGACGATATCCAGTTTCCCAAAATCTTTCACGACTTGAGCGATTAGCGCTTCTGCCTGATTGAAATCTCCTGCATCGCTTTGATATGCTTTTGCCTGACCTCCGCCTAATTCGGCAGCCAAGGCCTCAGACCGGGTAGCAGAGCCCGCTGAGACGTATGTAAAGGCTACTTGTGCGCCATGTTCTACAAATTTTCGAACCAATGATTCGCCAATGCCGCGAGAGCCGCCAGTGATAAGGGCTGTTTTTCCTTCTAAAAGTTTCATAAATAATTGCAAAATGTAAGATTGAACGCTGCAAAGGTCATAAAATCTAAGAAAAAATAGTTAATTCTTTCTGGTAAATAGATTCTTAGTACTTTTGGCACTCTTTTATGATGAATTTTATCCGCCGCTTACTCAATTTTGGTCATTCCCAAAAAAAATCTACGCCTGACATCCCGTTTGGCCGCTTTTCTGATGCCTATAAATCAGCAGATCAGCAACAGAAGTATGATAAGTCTTTAGACCTTTTTGAGCGTGATGAACAGATGGAATCCTACCGCTTGTTTTTGGATTCCCTCCGCAATGCGAAGGATGATAATATCAAATGGCACGAGGCCGATGGAGTGTTATACTTTGAGTTTTGGCAAGGGTCTCAACTCATCAAAGGTGTCATGGATACCGATATGGTCAAAGCAGAAAGTAAAATCGCAAAAATCAACACTTCTGATGTTGCTTTCTTGCGCCGACTGATGGAGTACAACTTCAACCTAAAATTCAGTCGCTTTGCCTTGGATCAAGAACAAAACCTGTGCATTGTATTTGATACTTTCACCGTAGATGGGGCTCCGCACAAGTTGCTCTATGCCTTCCGCGAACTAGCTATACACGCCGACAAACAAGATGATCTTTTACTTGACGAATTCAAGGATTCTTTGACACCAGTCAGGGAAATGGAGGCTTACGGGGAGATCCCAGAATCCGAAAAAGAAGCAAAATATAATTTCCTCATCAAGGAAATGAAAGATGCTTGTGCATTACTGGATGCCGCAAAGCCCGATCCGAACCGTTTTCCTGGTACTTATGCCTTCCTTTTCCTTGGATTGGCCTTTAAGTTAGACTATTTGATAAAGCCCGAAGGCTTTACGATGGATACTTTGGAACGCATTTACAGCATCTATTTTGCTAAAAACAATGTTCCCCAGCATCAAAAAGTGCAAAATATCCGCAAGGAATACCAAAAGATGATTGATCGCCCCAAATCAGATTTTTTCAAGGAAATGTACCGAACCCGCAGCACTTTTGGGGTAAACCCTCCGGTGAATCACGATGTGATGGTACACTTGATAGACAGTGAGTTGCGCAATATTGATTGGCCCATGCAGCAAGGACACCATGAGTTGGCCTTTGCCGTGACCCAATATATAGCAGGTTTTGCATTGTTTCACCATGCCCCTCCCTTGCCCGACCGCGAATTATTGCACCTGTATTTTGAAATTACAGAGCCTACCTTTTTCCGTTCCTTAGGCTTCACCAATAAGTATTCCGACGAGCAAGGCCGCTTAGACAAGCAAGAGATATTGAACGCCGTTAAGGGTATTGTTCAGAAATATAAATATACTTACAGATCATTTAAACCAATGACGGATACCTTAGACTTTGGGTCACCAATGCTCTTCGGAAAAACTTATCTTTCTATGATAAAAGACCTGAATTTAAGTAAAACAGAATGACCGAAGCATTTGTAGAAACATATAGGCAGGCCATCGTTCAAATTGCTACTCCCCACAGTACTGGCACGGGTTTTTATTTGCACGAACAAGGGCTCATCGTTACCAATCACCACGTGGTGGAGGGCAATCGCTCAGTGGTAATAGAGAGTTCCAAATTCAAAAAACAATTGGTGCGGGTATTTTATGCCGATCAGAAATATGACCTTGCTTTCTTGGAATGCCCCGTAACTGATTCAGAATTGCCAGTATTGAAGTTAGGATTGGATACCAACATCAAAGCAGGCGACTCGGTCATGGCCATAGGACACCCCTTCGGATTGAAATTTTCGCTTAAAAGTGGAATTGTTTCCAATACAGAGGAAATCATGAACGGTATCCCGTATTTACACGTGGATGCTGCTTTAAATCCAGGCAATTCAGGCGGGCCCCTCGTAGATGAACACGGGCAAGTAGTGGGTATCAATACCTTTGTGATCAGGGAAGGCGACAATACTGGTTTTTCACTGCCTGTGCGATATTTACAAGACTCTTTGACGCTGTATAAGGCCACTCAAAGCGAAGACGCCTGCCGTTGTACGGCCTGTATGAACGTGGTAACGGCTGAAAAAATAAACCGTAATTTCTGTGCTATCTGTGGGAACAAAGTGGAGTTGCCGGGTTCCGTAGAGGTGTTTATACCATCCGGAGTGCCACGCACCATCGAAGCATTAATCACCACCATAGGCCATGATGTATCATTGAGCCGATCTGGCCCCAATGCTTGGGAAATCAAGCAAGGGAGTGCCACCATTTTGATGGCTTATCACGATAAAACAGGATTGCTTTCGTCAGATGCCATCCTCTGCGAATTACCCAAAGGCAATGTTCAGCCGCTATACGAATACTTATTGAAAGAAAACTATTCCAGCCAAGCACTTACGTTTAGTGTTCATGAACAAGATATTGTTTTGTCTCTATTGATTTTTGATCGGTATCTCAACGAGGAGTCGGGCATTAAACTGATCCGAAACCTATTTGAAAAGGCCGATCACTACGACGATATTCTAATAGATACTTATGGTGCTTCCCGAAAACAGGAGTAACACTATGTCAGAGAAAAAAACATCCGTACCGCTCAAAAAACTGCACAATCGGGTCAATCGCCGCGAATTGAAAGCACAGTTGCAACAAAGCGACGTGCTACGGGTGACACTTTCCTATTATAAATATGCCCAGATTCCTGATCCGCTCGGTTTTAGGAACGAACTGTTTTTAAAATACCAAGCCTTGGGCGTGCTAGGCCGTATCTATGTAGCGCACGAGGGCATTAATGCTCAGATTTCAGTGCCCAATGACCAGTTGGAAGCATTCAAAGTACTCATGGATACTTATGAGATGTTTCAAAATATACGCTTGAACATCGCCGCAGAAGCCGATGGTAAATCATTTTTTGCGCTCACGATCAAGGTAAAAGATAAAATAGTTGCCGATGGTATTGATGATCCTAGTTTTAACCCAGCCAATACCGGCACCCACCTAAATGCAGAAAACTGGAATCGCCTGAGCCAAGATCCCGATACGATTGTGGTGGATATGCGCAACCATTACGAGAGCGAAGTCGGCCATTTTGAAAGAGCCATCACTCCCGATGCTACCACCTTCCGCGAAGAATTGCCAATGGTAGCCGCGTTGCTCGAAGACCGCAAAGACAAAAAAATACTCATGTACTGCACCGGAGGCATCCGTTGCGAAAAGGCCAGTGCCTATATGAAATATAGGGGCTTTGAAAACGTGTTTCAACTAGAAGGCGGCATCATTGAGTACGCCAGGCAAATACAAGAACAAGGTCTTGAAAATCAATTTATTGGCAAAAACTTCGTCTTTGATGAACGACTCGGCGAACGGATTAGTGCCGACGTGATCGCCCAGTGCCACCAGTGTGGAGCCCTTTGCGATGCCCACACCAACTGTGCCAACGACCATTGCCACATCTTATTCATACAGTGCGACAATTGCAAAGATCAATACCACGGTTGTTGTTCTGATAAGTGCAATGAATTCCACCAGCTCCCACCAGATATCCAGCGCGAACGCGCACCTTCCGAAACATTCAATGGTACCGTGTTTGGAAAAGGGGCTTACAAGGCGTTTCGGAAATCGGCGCATTCGATTAGGACTTGATTGAATTAATATGTAACTATATATGCGTATTTTAATTGCTGATGATCATACGTTGATTTTCAACGGTATAAAAATTCTATTAGAGGATGAACATTCATTTGTCGTGTTACCAAATTTGGTTCAGCGATATCAAGATTTGCTTCCTGCGCTACAACACTATAATCCGGACTTATTATTATTAGACATTAACCTAAGGGGCGAAAATGCGCTAGATTTACTTCCAAAAATTAGGGATTCATTTTTAAATTTGAAAGTATTTATAATTTCAATGTATTCCCAAAATGGAATTTTGGAAAAGGCAACTGAAGGTGGAATTTGTGGTTTTTTAACAAAAGACTTAACTCTTGATGAACTTCTTTATGCTTTTAAATTTGGCACACCTAGCAAGCCATATATTAGTTCTGGTGTAGATGTATTGTACCCCGAAAAGTACATTCGACGTGACTTACAGTTATTAGATACTTTTACGTCTAAATTTGAACTTTCAAAACGCGAACTTGAAATAGTACGATTGGTAGCAGGAGGAAAGACTACTAAAGTAATCGCAAAATTTCTTTTTCTTAGTCCACATACAATTCATACGCATCGGCGCAATATTTTGACAAAAATTGGGCTTCATAGTACAGCAGAGTTAGTAAAATGGGCATTTGAAAATAAGATTTAGAGGGGTATTTCAACACGACTTATAAGTCCTCCTTTTGATGGCTGATTCATTACAAACTTGCCATTAACCACCTCCACCCTTGCCCTAATATTTTCGATACCGATGCCTGATTGATTATTTTTAGATAAAAAAATCCCCTTTCCATCATCTATAACTTGTAATAAAAGGGTATTCTGATGACTTATTTCAATTGAGATCATCAACAAAGTGGCATTAGCATGTTTAATAGTGTTGAATATTAATTCCTGAGCAATGTAAAAACAGGCAATTTTTATTGGGTGTGAAATCTTATCTTCATCAAAGCCTGCTTCCACTTCGATATTCAATTGCAAGTTGGGGGCAATAGTCTTTGCTCTTCCTAAGGTATCTTTCACAGATTCGATTAATCGGCCTTCTCTTAACGATTGAGGATCAAGATCGTAACTGAGTTGTCGTATTTCGTTAACAGCAGCAGCAATTTCGGTATCTAGGCTGATAAACGAGGCATCTTTAGCCGCTAATTTTGATATACGCATTCGAGTGCTTGCTAATAAAATACCAAGCCCATCGTGCAGCCGTAATCGTATCCTGCGACGTTCTTCCTGTTGTCCTCTTAAAAGATTCTCGAGAGAGTCCGACTTTGCTTTGGCAATAAATAGTTCTTGTTTGGCGTGTTCTATTTTAAACAAGACTACTTTCCATGTAAAATAGCTGATGAAAAGTGTAAAATCAATGGGAAGACAAAATACAAATAGGTTACTAAAACTAAAATCACTCGAAATCATTCCTAGACTTTTCATTTGAAGCAAGGTGGCGACTATTAAAAATGGTAGATAAATGATCGGAAACAGTACGAAGAGTTTATTTCGAGTGTGTGACCATGAAAGGTAACTAAAACATAAAATAATAATAGGCGGAATCCAAGATAAATATTGGCTTTTTTCATCAAAATATTGCAAATATTGATTTTCCCAGACATAAGAGGGAAGAGTCAAGAAGAAAATGCTAAGTCTGACGAAATTGAAATAATAAACTACTGTGAACCATTTACTTACAAAGCCATTGGTTTTCATGAAAGAAACAAACAGCAGAAGAAATGCTGAATAGCCTCCGATTAACAAGAACCCTGCTAATATCCTATATATATTGCTGAAAAATACCCAATGAAAATTCAATAATATTCCTTGATTAAGTAGAAGGTATCCCGATGATAAAAAAATCACACAAAATAACCAAAAAGTTTCTGTCCGCTTTAAAATTAAGTGCAGGCTAATGGTGATAAGTAAATAAATGGATAGGATACCCAATAAAACTCCTTTCATTAAATTGCTTGATGTGGCATGAACATCAAATGTTTTTTCATCAAATAATTTTAATGGAAGCGTAAAACTATTTCCATTTTGCCCAACATTAAAAAAAAGATAATAACGCTGTTGAGTATTATAGGGTATTTGCACATCAAAATGGAAGAATATACTACTATTCTCAGGTTTGTGGGGCATTCGTAGTCCATTTTCTCCTATCAATTTCAAAGAATGCCCATCTTTTATGTAAAGCCTTAGATCATATAGACCAACATAGTTACTTTCAAGTACAAAATCAGTTTCAGTACTATTGTTGAGTACTTCAAAAGTAATCCAGTACGAGGCAATCCCAAAGTCAAAGTTTAAGTTATTTTCTTTAGGCACTGTGAAGGCTTTCATTGGATCTAATTTCATAATGCTTGTTGTATTAGCACTTGAATCTAAATCTTTGAAAACCCTGCAATATTTACCAAGTAAAATATTTTGCTGGTTTCCCGTCAAAATGAGTGCCTGCCCACTTAAATCCAAAGATATACAAAGGAAAAAATAACACAGAAATTTCATAATCTCAATTTTAGGCAAAGGTAGGATATATACAGTTGAAAAATAGCATATATATGGTATTGTCAGGTCATTGACATATCCTCACCTTTGCAGAATAATTATTATATCTCATTGAGAGGTATTGATAATAAAAACAATCATACATAAATAAATAACAAAATGACAATTAAATCTCTTTCGATGGTAATTCTACTGTCCTTTACCACACTTTTATCTTGCGACAAATGCAAAGATCCAGAATGTAAGGATGCATTAGCAGATCTAACAACGGACATACTAATTACAGGAACGACGACTATTTTAGCTGGTGTACCCTTTAACATTCCTAATGTGATCAGAAATATAGCCGATGCTTCTATTACTTGTTTAACACTATCGGCCGGTGAAAGCGAATCGAGGGTTAAAATTGACTATGATGCAAGTTCCAATGGTAGTTTTAGTGAGAATAAAAATAATTCAAACTTTGTTGTGCCAGGAATTAATGCTGGTGATCAAGCAAACCAAAACTATGAGTTCTCCTTTAATACGCCAGGGCAATACCGGTTAATAAATTTTGGTGATGATAAGGGTCAAGTCACTGAAAGAAACGAAGGGAACAACTCCTCTGCACCCGACATTGCATCTGCTGGACGGTTAAGCGAACCAAATAAGCAACCTTTGATTATAACAGTACTTCCTAATCCAAATTATAAAAAAGGAATAGACGAACCAGATGTCAAACTCATTAATTATACCGTGACCATTTCTCCTCAATAGATTATCGAGAGAATATTCTTTATACAGATTGATAGTTAATATATTGACTATCAATCTGTATATTGAATTTGTTTCTAATTAATATTTTACTCACATGTTTAGATGTAGGCTTTTAATTATATTTAATATTTTACTATTTAAGCATTAATTCAAATAAAATGAAAAAGAAAGTTTCCTTTTTATTCATGGCATTTATCCAAATCTATTTGTTTATAATTTGTTTGTTTATGCCGTCTTGCACACCAGATCCCCCAGAACCGACTCCTCCGCCAGAGCAACCCAATACAATATATTTTGTTATTGAAGGCGTAGAAGTAAGTAATGGTGTGGTCACATCATTAGGCTATAATACTGTTAAATTTCAAGGAAATTTTAAAAAACTACAAGCAAGTACTTTTAAAATTATTGATTATGGCTATGTGGTTTCGTCAACATCAAACGAACCAACTATTAACAATAATGAAGGTATTTCCTATCTAGGTGAGCGAACTGGTGTGGGGACTTTTGAAAGTGAAATAAGTGGTTTAACAGAGAATAAAACTTATCATGCTAGGGTATATTTAAAAAGAGAATTCATATCTACTGGGGTGATTGAATATGGATATCATCCAATTGCCATTTCATTCAATACTAAAATGATAACCCCACCTATTATTTTAAATGAAGAAACCAAGAATATTTCAAGTACTGCGTTTCAAGTTAATGCGCTAATAAATGACCCAAATTTATTGAATATTCAAGAATATGGACATATATGGTCTACGTCAAATCCCAATTTGGATATTAATAATAATGAGGGCAAGACCTCATTTGGATCACTGCAATCAGTGTTTACCCATTCATACTCTTCAAACATTAGTAATTTAGAGCCGAACACTACTTATTTTGTAAAATCATATGCGAAGAATCAGTTTGGATTAATTGGATACTCGCAATCTCTTATAATTAAAACCTTGGAAGTACCTATGCCAAATTTAATTATTTCTAATTTTCAAAACTTAACAGGTGATTTATCTCCAAATGAAATTGCAATAGTTAAAATTGAAATAAAAAATATTGGAAACGTAGCTGCGACGCAGACAAAACTAAATCTGGATCAAAATGGTGTTCAATACGTTACACCTAATCCACTTTCTTACGGCACTATTCCCTCAGGAGAATCCATACAACAAATAATTAAGTTTTCTAAAAACAACATAACATCGGTAAGTGAGGTATCTTTCAAAGGTGAAATTACTTGCAATGAAGGCAGTTTCCTTTTGAGTAATGTGTTTAGTACACAGACTTTGCCATCCATTAGTGTCAGTAATAATTTAGTGCAATATTTTAGATTCAATTATTCTCCGGCCGATGAGATGAATTATACCTTGGCTGGAAGTGCAGAAGACACCATCACATATTATTCACCAAATAGAGTAGATGATGTTGGCGCGTCTTTGAAAAATGGGTACATTACAAATATAACACCAAATTCACTCCAAACGGGAATTAATTCTACAACGGAAATGACTATTAATTTTTGGGCTGTAGGGGGAGGGACTCATAGTTTCTACATTGATTCTCAAGATTCTGATAACCCAGCAGCAGACAATACGTTTGAGTTTAATTCCAGTTCAGGTTGGTATCAAGCAAATTACTTGAACAAATTTTCAATGTACACTTGCAACACCTTTACACACAATAGTGCTGGGCAATTTGCGAATGATGGCCAGTGGCACATGGTGACAATAATACTCGAAAACAACAGCAATGGCCGTATCTTAATTGATGCAGGGAATATATACACTATAGATATAGGCAAAGAAATCTCCCCTTGTAATTTTAACGATAGAATTAGCATCGGAGCGTTTAATAATACGTCAATTGATAACCTCAGAATTTATGACCGAAAATTATCACAAAGTGAGATACAAACATTATTGCAAGAAAAACAGTAAATTTATGCTAAAAAATTATATTTGCCTTTTGTGCTGCACTTATTGCTTTGCTTGTAATAATGCTGAAGATATAACGTGTACTATTGACCATATCTCTGCTAACGTTCACATCAAAAACACAGAAACAATACTAGCTGGGATTCCCTATGGGATTCCAGTCACTTTTGAACTGATTTATTCAGTACCCAATAACGAGAACCATAATTGTTTGTCAAAGACTAACGATTTTGACTGCTTAATAAAAATTGAAAACATAGATTCAGGTCAATTATTCAGAGGTACCTTTCTTGTCGATGGGTTTGATGGACAAAGCAATACATTTACAAAAAAATATTATGTTGACTTCGGTCAATTAGGTACTGGTCACTTTAGAATCATAGTCTGCGCTGATGTATCAAACAATATTATTGAACTGACTGAACATGCTTGTGAATAAATAACACCTCTGTTCAAATAATGCTCCCAAGCATCAAGAAATCACCTATATTTGCCCCATGGCAGATGTGATTCAATTATTGCCAGAAAGCGTAGCCAATCAAATAGCCGCTGGAGAAGTCGTACAGCGGCCAGCCTCCGTGGTGAAAGAATTGATGGAAATGCGATTGGCGCAGGAGTCACCAAGATACAATTGATTGTGACGGGTGCTGGAAAAACACTGCTCCAAGTCATAGACAATGGGTGCGGCATGTCAGAAACCAACCCACCATCCCCCCAAACAAAAAGAGCCACTCCCAAACAAGGAGCAGCTCTTTCATATCTCTAAAAAACCGATTAGTTCTTTACTTCTTCAAACTCAACATCTTGGGCTTCCGAGCCACCACTTGCGGCAGATCCAGCAGACCCGCCCGCAGCACCGGCTGCATCGCCGCCGCTGGCCTGTTGTTGAGCCGCGTAGATGTCTTGGCTGGCTACATTCCAAGCCTCTGTGAGTGCCTGTGTAGCGGCCTCTATCCGATTGATATCTTCTGACTTGTGTGCTTCCCGCAGTTCTAGCAAATTGCGCTCTATACTCTCCTTATGATGTGCTGGCACCTTATCGCCAAACTCTCCGAGTTGTTTTTCAGTCTGGAAAATAAGGGTATCGGCAGCGTTCAGTTTTTCTTGACGTTCGCGTACCTGACGGTCTGAATCTGCATTGGCTTGAGCCTCCGCCTTCATCCGTGCGATATCGTCTTTAGAAAGCCCTGTACCGGCTTCTATCCTAATGTTTTGCTGCTTCTGAGTCCCCTTATCCATCGCTGATACCGATATGATACCATTGGCATCAATATCAAAGGCAACTTCAATCTGTGGCACCCCACGTGGTGACGGTGGAATCCCATCTAAGATGAAACGGCCTACCGAGCGGTTGTCGCGAGCCATGGGGCGTTCGCCCTGCAATATATGAATCTCTACCTGTGGCTGATTATCAGTAGCGGTAGAATATGTTTTTGATTTTTTAGTTGGTACCGTGGTATTTGATTCAATGATAACATCATAGATGCCCCCCATCGTTTCGATACCCAATGAAAGCGGTGTGACGTCGAGCAACAACACATCATTGATCGAACCGCTCAATACCCCACCTTGCACGGCAGCACCAATGGCTACTACTTCGTCAGGATTCACGCTGCGGTTTGGCTTTTTACCAAAAAACTTCTCTACCTCCTCTTGGATACGAGGGATACGGGTAGAACCACCCACCAAGATCACCTCATCTACCTCATTGGGGCGGAGGCCGGCATCCTGTAGGGCTTTGCGGCAAGGTTCCAACGTGCGCTGCACGAGGCTATCCGTCATTTGCTCAAATTTGGCACGACTGAGTTTGAGTACCAAGTGCTTAGGCACCCCATCTACTGCGGTGATATAAGGCAAGTTGATTTCAGTCTCCATACCCGCTGAAAGTTCGATTTTTGCTTTTTCGGCAGCCTCTCTCAAGCGTTGCAAGGCCATAGGGTCTTTGCGAAGGTCAATGTTCTCTTGGCGTTGAAATTCAGCAGCCAACCACTCTATGATAGCATAGTCAAAGTCGTCGCCACCGAGGTGGGTATCACCGTTGGTTGATTTCACTTCAAATACGCCGCCGCCTAGTTCTAGCACCGAAATATCGAAAGTACCACCGCCAAGGTCATATACCGCGATGCGCATATCTTTATCGCGTTTGTCAAGGCCATAAGCCAAGGCAGCAGCGGTAGGTTCGTTTACAATACGTTTTACATCAAGTCCTGCAATAGCACCGGCCTCTTTGGTGGCCTGACGCTGAGAGTCGTTGAAGTAAGCAGGCACTGTCACCACGGCTTCCGTTACCGGTTCGCCAAGGTAGTCTTCTGCTATTTTTTTCATTTTTTGGAGTATCATTGCGCTGATTTCCTGAGGAGTGTATAGACGTTCGTCTATATCAACGCGACAGGTATCGTTGTCACCTTTCACCACTTTATATGGCATACGGCCTACTTCGCGGGTAGATTCGCTATGGCGCATACCCATGAAACGCTTGATGGAGAATACAGTACGCTTTGGATTGGTGATGCCCTGACGTTTGGCAGGTGCGCCAATTTTGCGTTCGCCATTATCTAAAAAGCCAACCACTGATGGCGTAGTGCGTGCTCCCTCGTCGTTAGGAATTACGATTGGCTCATTGCCAACCATAACAGACACACAAGAGTTGGTGGTGCCTAAGTCTATACCTATGATTTTTCCCATGTGATGGATCTATTGTACTTTATTAAATTGTATTTTAAAGAGACAATACTAATAACAATCGTTGTGCCACAGGGCTTTATTCTGACGGATTGTCAGTAGGAGATCTTCGGAAATGAATTTTTGACAGGCTACATTGGAGCCACCTGACAGATTAGCGGTAGGGTAGATTCTTAAATTTCGCAGATTTGCTCATAGTCAGGGCGGTCATAAGCATAGCGGTGTATATATGACCGAACGATCTCGCCTTTGTGCAATACAAAGACCCCGGGCATCTGAAACCCATCGCCCAGATCGGTATCATTGAATGAAGCCGCTCCACCGTGGTTTTCTAAGACACTTGCTTGAAATCCACGAACCCAGTTCATAAATCCAAACAATTGGGACGCTGTACCTCTACCTAGGCCAAAGGCTTGGTAATAGCGTTTTTCGGGATCAGCAATATGGTCGGTTGGGAAAAGTTTGTATTTTTTAAAAAATTTCTCAGCGATCTCTGTATCGGCAGCCATGTGTACAAATACCACTCTGAATCCGTTTGACTCCAGCACTTTACGTCTTTTGGCAATGTCGCTGATGGCCTCTCGGCAAAAAGAACAGCCAAAAAAACGCAAAAACACCAACAAAACAGGTGCATCATTGGCCAAAGAAGCCAATGATACACCATCGTTGACGGTCAGCATGTGTTCCCATATCTTTGGGTTTGACATAAAAGAAGTGTTTTTTAGTGCATATATTGATCTAATCATTATCCTTATTTATCATATACGCTGAAGTTTTACATTTAGAATAATTTCATAGCATCCAAAGCATCCACGATTTCTTTTACCGCAGCCGCAGATTGGTGTAATGAAGCCAGTTCATCTTTTTTCAAGCGTAGTTTGATGATTTCCTGAATACCTTTCTTGCCCAGTTTTACGGGTGCGCCCACAAAAATATCTTTCAATTGATACTGTCCATTGAGGCGTACACAACAAGGGTAAATCCGCTTTTCATCTTTCATAATGGAAATAGCCATTTGAGCCGCTGCCGCACCCGGTGCATACCAAGCCGAAGTTCCCATGAGGTTGACCAATTCGCCGCCACCTACTTTGGTGCGCTCAAGAATAGCATCCAATTTCTCTTTTTTGATCAATTCCGTTACTGGGATACCGCTCACCGTTGTATACCGAGGCAGTGGCACCATCGTATCGCCATGACCGCCCATGAGCATAGCCTGTATATCTTTGGGTGAAATATCCATTTCTTCAGCCAAGAAAGCGCGGTAACGGGCAGTGTCCAATACCCCAGCCATACCCAATACGCGTTTGTCGCTCAAACCAGAGGCTTTCCAAACCGCATAAGTCATCACATCTAGGGGATTTGACACCACTATAATGATCGGGTTTTTGGTGTGTTTCAAGATGTTTTGCGTTACTGAAGTAACGATCTTAGCATTGGTCGAAATCAAATCATCGCGGCTCATGCCCGGCTTACGCGGGATACCAGCGGTAATGATAACGATGTCAGAATTGGCGGTCAATGCATAATCATCACCACCCACCAAACGGGTAGAGTATCCATCTATGGGCGCTTGCTGCCACATATCAAGGGCTTTGCCCTTGGCCATATTTCCTTGAATGTCAATTAGTACTACTTCATTGACAATATCGGCGTGTGCCAGTACATTTGCGCATGTTGCGCCTACATTACCGGCACCTACTACTGTTATTTTACTCATTTAAGTTAGGCTTTAAAAATATTAGGTCGCAAAATTAGATAAATGTTGGTTCCAGAGAAACAAAATGTAAAATTTAATTTGGAAGCATCAGTGTATCTACCGAAACAGAATAAGCCGATACATTTCCATACCCATTTTTGACATTATTAAACACTGCATCGGGATCGGCCAAGGGCGTGTTGTTATTGCCCTGACGGGCTACGGAGAGGTGGTATCGGTAAAAGGATTCGGAGAGGGTACGCCACTCTACAAAAATGCTGCGTGGTACTTCATTTTCAGCATTGTAGGGGATATAGGCCGTTAGATTGATGGTGCGGCGACCATCATTCCAAAAATTGCGATTAATGAGTACGATCGGTTCAGGAATATCGTGTAGCAACGCCAACGTAGGGCCATCGGCCAAGAAAAAACTCGGTTTGAACGACGTATAATCAAGGAAAGGCGGCTCTTCAGAAACATCATAGACATCCAACTCATGCATCAAACTGAAAGCAAAATAAAGATTGGAACCCCTAGGATCGAATAATTCAAGTTCTAATGGCACTCGTAAGGCCATATTACCATTGCCCAGATCTTCTGTCCGGATCAAAGAATCAATGATCCGCACTGGCTTTAAGCGGCCATGCACAGGTACTTCATCGGTGGCTTCGGCCACTGGCATACCTGCTATACGCGCCACTAAGGTATAAGGTGTATTGGGCTGGATGGTATCACGGCTATACCAAGAGATCGGTTGCCCGGGGTCACTGCGCTTCAACTTATCTAAAAATACGCCTCTGGAAGATAACGAAATATCCACTACTGCTGGCGTTTGGGGTTCTCTGCCACTATAAACAGGTTGGCTTAACGTGACTTTAACCCGTACTGGCTGCCCTTCTGTGAAATGTGAGATCATCACAATCCTTGATGGCTCGTCAGGCACTTCAATAATAGTCTCGCGTGCACAGCGTACTAATATCAGAGCCAACCCTAATACAAATACAACAGATAGAACCGAATTTTTCACACGCAGCGGATATAAAGAGAGTTATGGGTTGCTTTCAACCAATTTCCTGTACAGACAGCCTATTCCGTGAAAAGGTTGGGAGTAAGCAGTACTATTCCTAAGACCCAATTTCCCGGTATTTGGATCCATTGGCAGGATCAATCTTACTCATGATCTGGATAACGCGGTCTTTTTGCGGTTTTCCACCGAGTTTCCACATCTCTATCAATTCATCGCGTTTGGCATTGCTAAACATTTGAATAATCATAGAGTTAAAATAGGTGGTGTTCACTTTATCTACCTCTTCTAGTGCCTGCATGATGGATACCTTGCCCAAATCCATGTTGTTCATAAAATTGTCTAACCCTTTTCTATAATAGGTGTACATAGCGGTTCGGTAAGGCTTTACCCGAGGATTGAGTATGTTTTCAATCAACCAATAACGGTTACGATTTTTACCGCCATCGCCAGGCCTCCAGCCTGTTGATTTATTGGTGGCAGAGTTTTGTATGTTGGTCACGACTTGCATGGCATTCAGAAAATATTGATCGCCACCATTGAGGGAATAAGAGTCGTAATCAAGGCCGATAATGATATATGCATAAAAGGCCATTAGCGCAGGTAAGTTTTGATTTTGAACCCCATCCAATACAAAATCAATGGATTGATTTTGCTCATAAGTAAAGGTGACATCTTTATCCAAATGCGACAATAGAGCCGTTTTATACCCACTTCCAAACACGGGGCGGGTACTCTGCACCGCCAATTCGCCTTTATAGGCATTGCCACCCAACTCCTCTGAAATCGTGATGATAAAATTGCACTCTATGCGCTCCGCTGGCTCATAACTATCGTTAGTCCATTTTGTGGTATTCAGAAAATCGCGCAATTGCACCTCCATATCGTCAAATATTTTGCGATCAGCCTGCTGCAACTGGGGCGTGGCAACGCGCACGGTTGTGATGAGTTCGCCTTGGGCAAACATTGCTGAAACAAGGGAAATGCAAAAAATGACGGATAATATTATCTTATTGTACATATAAAACAAGTTCTGAGTGTTAATGTTAGAAACAGTGTTGTTTCACCGTTTTTTAGTCCTGTTTTGGTAACTTAGCGTACGCGTTCATCTAACTATAGTGCTAAAGCAGAATTAGAAACAATGACGCATCAAACCATTTTTGGGTTGGCTGTCTGTATGATTTCTGTCACAATATCTTGGGCTACCTCGGTTTTACTTTTCAGAGGGAAAGCGGTTTTAATACCAGATCGTCGCAAAATCGTGATTTTATTGGTATCGTGACCAAATCCTGCTCCTTTATCCTGCATGGAGTTTAGCACAATGAAGTCAAAGTTTTTTCGCTGCAATTTTGACAGTGCATTCGACTCTTCATCATTGGTTTCGAGGGCAAAACCAACGATAACTTGGCCATTCCGTTTTATTTTACCAAGGGTGGCTGCTATATCTATGGTTTTGGCGAGTTCGAGGGTCAGTTCTTCGTCTTTCTTTTTGATCTTGATCTCAGAAAGCACTTTGGGTTTATAATCGGCCACTGCCGCTGCCAATACTGCTATGTCGGTTTGGTCAAAAATAGCCGCACAGGCTTCGTACATTTGCTGAGCCGACTGTACCCGGATGGTGTTGATGGATTGGTCGTGGGTCTTTTGGGAACTAGGTCCCAAGATAAGGGTCACTTCCGCGCCATGAGCCGATAGGGTTTCTGCAATGGCGATCCCCATTTTACCGGAAGAATGGTTGCCGATGAACCGTACAGGATCCAATGCCTCGAAGGTAGGGCCAGCGGTGACAATAGCCTTTTTGCCTTTCAGTATTTGACGTGATTGAAACCAGTGGTTGACATAAGCGACAATGTCTTCTGGCTCGGCCATACGGCCTTCGCCAATCAGCCCACTTGCCAACTCTCCATGTACTACAGGTATCACGTGTACCCCATGCTGAACCAATCTTCGGATATTATCTTGTGTAGCGGGATGGTGCCACATGTCCACATCCATAGCCGGAGCCACGAATACCGGACACCGCGCCGAGAGATAGACTGCGCTTAATATGTTGTCGCAGAGGCCATTGGCTAGTTTTGCCAAGGTATTGGCCGTAGCGGGAGCTATCACAAGCGCATCAGCCCATAGACCTAGGTCAACGTGGTTATTCCAAGAGGTCTCACTGTGCACATCGCTCAAGACGGGTCGCTTGGACAGGGTGGATAGGGTGAGTGGCGGTATAAAATCAGAAGCGGCTTTGGTGAGCAGTACCTGTACCTCGGCACCTTGCTTCACCCAAAGCCGCGTGAGCACCGCCGACTTGTACGCTGCGATGCTACCACTTATACCCAATATTATTTTTTTCATCAAAAAAGAATCCGATTGAGTAAACAATTCAATGATCTTGGTTCACTATATATCGCAAACCGATCAAGTGAGACTACTGTTCTTTATCCTTCTTCTTTGTCCATAAAACGCCACTGAATTTCATCTTGGAGAAACTCATTCGTCGCAATAATAGCGGTATTTGGCAGACGCTCATAAAACTTAGAAATTTCGATCTGCTCTTTGTTTTCCTGTACCTCTTCGATGGTATCGGTGCTGACAGCAAACTCCTCCAACTTACGCTGAATTTCCCATTTCAAATCACTAGAGATCTGGCGGGCGCGTTTGCTCACTACAACCAGACTTTCATAGATATTACCGGTTTTGTTAACCAGTTCCATCACATTGCGGGGCTGCACATTGGCATCTAAACCTTGTGCTTTGGTTTTAATATCGCTCATATTTTATGATAATTTTATACTAATGAAATATCTTATTGGTCTAAAAGCGTATGATATAACGCTGATAGAACACTATTTATTTGATGGATTCTAATCGCTTTTTGGTTGCTTCGGATGCTTTCTGCGCATCTTTCTTGATGCCTTTTACTTCTTCACTGTAGGAACCCTCGGGGTATTTCTCTAGGAAGTCATTGCACCGCACGACGGTCTCTTGATAGCGTTCTTGCTTCTTTTCGACTACAGAGTTTTCACTCAATAGGTAATCGGCTTTGGCAATTAGAAAACGGACGCGCTCAGCATCGGGGCTTTCAGGGTAATCGCGGAGGAGGTTATCGAATGATATTACCGCCGATTGGTATTGCTTGAGGTTGTAGTATAATTGGCCTTCAGCGAAGGCTTTTTCTTCCATTTTACGGCGCAACTCGTCAATGAGTTTGTTGCATTCTTCAACGCGTTTGCTGGTTGGGAAAAGGTTGGCAAACAACTGAAACTCTTCAATAGCAGACAATGAATTGGATTGCTCCAAGCGATAAGTCGGAGAGAGCAAGTAATTGGAATAGGCCGACATGAATGTCGCTTCTTCGCGATAGGTCGAATTGAGAAAGGTGTTGTAAAAATTCTTAAAATAGTATGCCGCCAACAGGTATTGCTTCTGGTGGTAATGGGTGTAGGCATAACAATAATAGGCTCTCTCTGCACGAGCATCGCCGCGAAGGGTGTTCAATACCAGGTCAAACAGGGTTTGAGACCGCTGGTACTGGCCTTTTTCGTAGTATTCAAATGCTTTGGTGAGGATTAATTCTCCATCACCGCTGGTGCGAATTTTCTCAAAAGGGCCTTTGCAGGCGCAAAAAACAGTAATAACTGCCGAAAAAACTATCCAAAGAAGGGTATTTCTCATAAGGGCGCAAAGATACGGTTATTTTGTGAAATGAAAGTGAAAAAAAATTGTGTCTGCCTAATATGCTCTGACTTGATACATGACACTTAACGTATGAAACAGGTGAGATGCGGCCTAATTGAAGTACTACCTACAAAAGGGGCGGACAAGCACATCAAAATAGGTAGAAAATACTATACCCAATCTCCCAAATAAGACAGAATTGATCCTGTGATTTGAGGAAAAGTTCCCGTATCAAAAACTTTAACTAAAAAAAATTTTGTTAAAAAGTGACAAAACAGGCTAAAAACTGTCGAAAATGGGTATTTTTAAAGGCAAGAAAAAACTTTTTTTCAGTACCCCCTTGCGCTGTGTGTTAAAAAAACCTTAAATTGCAGCGTTTTTCAGTTTAATCACAATTCAATACCCGTCGAGATTCTATTTCAAAACTAGAATTTTGTAGTACTTAGGAATGTTACTTTACTGTGCTAATTTGGCGAATACCAATTACTCTTTTCAACCCAAACCGATTTGAGCGATATGTATTCATTAAATTTCAAACCACTTCACTGCGGATGAGCGACTTACACACGAATTTGACTTTACCGTCTGACCCCCAAAATGTAACCAAAGTCGAACCATTTGTTCAAGATGTAGCTACTCGCTATAATCTTTCGCCTGACACACAAGGAAATATATTGATCAGCCTTACAGAGGCGGTCACCAATGCGATCTTACATGGGAATCATGCAGATCAGAGCAAGTGTGTTTCTATTTCACTTCGACATCAAAAAGATGCCCTTTCTATCAGCGTTTCTGACGAAGGCACAGGTTTCGATCCGGACAATGTTCCTGATCCTACTTGTCCGGAGTTCCTTGAAAAATGCGGTGGCCGTGGCCTTTATTTGATGCAGAATCTCAGCGACGGATGCCGTTTCAAACGCGGTGGTAGCACCGTTGAAATGCGTTTTAGATTAGATTAGTTTCAGCATTTTTTCGTGCAATTTCCAGACCTGCCAGAAATGGCACCTCCAGAATACACTGTTTCGTTTGAAACAGATGATGTGGCATTTGAGTTGCCCAACCAATCCGCTATCGTCGCTTGGCTAGAATCCACTGCAAAAGCCGAACATAAATCACTGTATGAAGTGGTTTATATTTTTTGTTCCGACGAAAAACTTAGGGAAGTCAATATCGCATACTTACAGCACGACTACTATACCGATGTCATTACTTTTGATTATACCGAAGATGAAGACATAGCAGGAGACGTCTATATTAGTATAGACCGAGTCACAGAAAATGCCCAAACCAACCAAGTCTCCCAACTCAACGAACTCTGCCGCGTGATGGTTCATGCCATGTTGCACATGGCGGGTTATGGCGACAAAACCGATAAAGAAGCCGCAATCATGCGTCAAAAAGAGGCTTTTTATCTTGCCCAATATCAATTTTAAGTATTTCTAATACTAAATTCCATTAATTAGTTTAACTTTGCAGGCAACATTACTTACATGTTGTACGGAACTAATGTTGTAACCTTCTCGTTCGTTAACCATTCAAATGCAGTATTCATGATCAAAGTCAGCCAATTACTCGCAGGAAAACCATTGAACCAAATATGGTCGGTCACGCCAGAGCAACCCGTGATTGATGCACTCGAACTGATGGCCGCACAAAATATAGGTGCTGTCATGGTTATCCAATCAGATATCCTAGTCGGAATTTTTTCTGAAAGGGATTACGCTAGAAAAGGGATTATCCAAGGTCGAAAGGCCAAAACAACCCCTGTTTCAGAGGTAATGACCAGCGGAGTGTTCACCGTATCGCCCAATCAATCGTTGGATGACTGTATGAAATTGATGTCGGAAAAGCGAATCCGCCACCTTCCTGTTGTAGAAAACGAAAGGGTCGTTGGTCTGCTTAGTATTGGTGATTTGGTGACGGCGATCATTGGAGAGCAAGAAGGTAGAATCAAAAATTTGGAGCAATATATTACGGGGTATTAAATTCACGCACACAAGCAATATAAAGAATGGCAAAAGAATGGACGATGGGCGAAAAGACCGCCTCGCTCAAGCAAGAAACGGAATATGCAGTACTCGTTAGTTTAATTACACCTAATATTACTGAAACAGTTGCGCAGGAACACATGGACGAATTGGAGTTTCTAGCACATACGGCTGGAGCCGTGACATTGCATCGTTTCACACAACGAT
>JANMMZ010000105.1:0-48856 GCA_031373665.1 Saprospiraceae bacterium
GCAGGAGTACCCATGCGATCAAACGTGTATGACCAATTAGAGCGGGTGCAAGTATTGACAGGCAAATATGGTGCGGAGCATCCAGAATTAAAGTTTTGGAGCCGGAAAGATCTAGCCGATCATGCCCAAAGTCTGGATAGCCTATCGCCATACTTAGATAAAACTACCCAAGAGAACTTGTCGGATATAGCAAATGATAACTCTGAATTTATAGATCCAGCAATCAAACTATTAGATCCGCCCAAACGAGGCATCTTTGGTTGGTTTTATAAGACACCTGCCCATTTTTTTGAGGTTTCCACCCCCGCATTGCGGTTGCGGATCAACCCAATCATTGACATAGCATTGGGCAGCCAAAAAGGCGATCCAGAACTGCTATTTACCAATAGGCGCGGTATAGAAGTACGCGGCGATATTGATCGGCGGGTTTTCTTTTCCTCTACCATCATCGAAAACCAAGAACGACTCCCCAATTACCTGACTGATCTAGAAATTCAAAAAAAAATAGTGCCAGGTGCTGGCGTGTATAAGTATTACCGGGGCAGTATTTTTAACCTCACCCAGAGTTATGACTATTGGTTGGCCAATGCCTATATGGGGTTCAAAATCTCAAAACACGTGGGCCTTCAATTGGGACATGGCAATCACTTTTTGGGCAATGGATATCGTTCGCTCTTCTTGTCAGATTTTGGGGCTAATACTTTCTTCTTAAAACTCAATACAAGGGTATGGCGATTCAATTACCAAAATCTGTTTATGGAATTATCTCCGGTTTCATACCTGAACAATCCGGGAGGGGGAATTTTACCCAAAAAATACGTAGCTGCCCACTATCTAAACTATAAACTAACCCCACGATTGTCTGCCGGTATCTTTGAGGCAACAGTATTAAACCGTAGCCGCCAATTTGAGTTTCAGTACCTAAATCCCGTCATATTATACCGAACGGTGGAGGCTTCTCTTGGCAGCCCTGACAATGTGTTGGTCGGTTTTGATGCCCGCTGGGATGTGTTCAAGCGCGTCCGATTATATGGACAATTTATTTTGGACGAATTTTTGTTCTCTGCCCTCACCAAACCAGAGCAAAAAGGATGGTGGGGCAATAAGTTTGGCGTTCAAACTGGGATTAAGTATTTCAATGCCTTTGGGGTCAAGCACTTAGATATACAAGGGGAATATAATTTGGTGCGACCCTATACCTACTCGCACTTCGATTCTTTGAATAGTTATACCCATTACGGGCAGCCTTTGGCGCACCCGTTAGGATCTAATTTTAAGGAGGTAATCGCAATCGTTCGTTACCAACCGAGCCACCGCTGGACTATGGCTGCCCGCCTTATTCATATTAAAACAGGTGACAATACATTGACCGAAAACTGGGGCACTGATCCCCTCCTCTCCAATAAGGTGATTCCACGCGATTATGGCAATGTAGTCGGTCAGGGTACCGCAGCACAAATAACACTGGCTGGGTTAGATGTCTCTTGGCAATTTTACCATAACATGTTCTTGGATCTGAAATACCTGAACCGCCGCAAAAACAGTGATAAAGACGACCTAGATTTGAACACCAACCTGATCAGCGGAGGCGTTCGTATTAATTTTTGGCATCAAAACCGCGATCTTTAACCCATGATCCCAATCGTAGTAAATCAATTGCATGACACAGAACCTCGATGGTTTGCCGTGAATACGCGGTCAAAAAGCGAAAAATTGGTGCAACGGATGCTTCAAAAAAAGGACGTACATGCCTATGTTCCCATTCAGAAACTCATGCGTCGCTATACCCGATCGGTGCGCATGATCGAGAAGCCTCTAATCAATTGCTACGTATTTGTAAAAATATTAAAACCCCAATATGTTCCCGTTTTAGAAACTGAAAACGTGGTCGGGTTTGTCCGGTTTTCTAAAGACCTCATCGCTATTCCTGAACATGAAATAGACATTTTGAGGCGAATCACCTTGGAAGATGAACTCGAAATAGAAGCCGTGCAAGGCAATTACACCACTGGCGATGCCGTAGAAATATCGGCAGGTAACCTCATCGGCCTAAAAGGCCATGTTGTAAAAATAGAGGGCAAGAAAAAAATGCAGGTCGAATTGAAACAACTAGGTTTTAGCCTGATTATCTCCATTGACACTGCATTTTTAAGTAAAATACGCGAATAATGGGTTAAGCCTCCTAAATGTTTGATTTTCAACACTTAGTCATCTGATGACTCCAAGTCATCTGATGACTAAGTGTTGAAAATCAAACGAGTACACTAACCCATTATTCGCATAAAATATAGGAACGAAAACTTGCTGAAACCAGCGGTTACCGTACCACCGTCACATCTCCTTTTTTCCTAAGCGTCACAGCCTTTCCACAAAAGGAGAGATCTGCCTCCAATATCCAGACATGTACTCCAGGTTCTATGTTTTTAGAACGGAAAGAGCCTTCCCACCCATCATTCATGTTGGTGGTTTTATACAATAGGTTGCCCCATCGGTCATACACCTGAAATTCATAGCGCAGTACCGTCATACCTGCAAAGAAAAACGGCTTGAAAACCGCATTTTCGGGGTTATTGGACGCTGGCATAAACACATTGGGTACATATATATTGACCCATTCTCCCGAGTCCGCCCAGACGACTTTCGCTTCGCGGCGCACTGTTTCGCATTTGTTTTTCACTGAAACCGATACTTGCCCGGTTTCGCCTACGGCTAAAATAGGCGTTTTCGCGCCCGTACTCCATACAAATTGAAGCCCCGTGGTATCGCCCGTAATCACAGGCGCAAGTAGCACTGCCGTAGAATCGCAGGGCAAAATACCATCTGTTAATATAACCCCCAAGGGTAAAGATGCCGTGATCTGGATACTGTCATAAAATAAGCAATTCGCGTCATCACGGACTGCAACGGTATAATTACCTTCGGGTAACTCGTTGAATATCAAGTCATTTTGCCAATCAACGCCATTGATGCTTGCTTCAAAAGGTGGTGTTCCGCCTGCCAAATCGCTGAGTGTTATATTGCCATTGGCGATATTGGGGCAGGAGGCTTGCGCTGCCGAATTGTAATCAAGAGCAGGATAGGCATCTACGCTGATCGTGATGGTAGAGTCGCATCCTTCATGGGTTTGATACTCAAAAGTCCGCGTTTCACCGGGACTCATCGTAGTTCCATCAAAGGTATAAGTAGTACCCGGACAAATCGTCACGGTTTCAATTTCCTCAAAGGCATTAAAGGCCGTCACATTCACTGTGACAATAGAGTCACAACCCGTCAAGGCGTGTTGAAGGGTGAAATCTTGACTGGTACCAATAGTAACTGGAGTATTTTGATACATAAAGGTTTCGCCGGGACAAACGCGGGCATCTAATATAGAACTTGCTATGGGTAAGGCCGCTACATTCACCGTCACCACAGAATCACAACCCGTAATGGGGTGTATTAAAGTGAAATTTTGACTGGCTCCCACATTGATCGCTGTCCCTTGGTAGGTGTAAGTACCGCCCGGGCAAGCCGTGGCATTCAAAGTAGAACTGGCAATGAGTAACGCCGCCACATTCACTGTCACCACAGAATCACAACCCGTGACTGGATGTAGTAAAGTGAAACTTTGACTGGCTCCCACATTGATCGCTGTCCCTTGGTAGGTGTAAGTACCGCCTGGGCAAGCCGTGGCATTGAGGGTAGAACTGGCTAATGGCAAAGCCGCCACATTCACTGTCACCACAGAATCACAACCCGTAATCGGATGTGGCAAAGTGAAATTTTGACTGGCTCCCACATTGATCGCTGTCCCTTGATACGTATAAGTGCCGCCTGGGCAAGCCGTGGCATTGAGGGTAGAACTGGCTAATGGCAAAGCCGCCACATTCACTGTAATAGTAGAGTCGCAGAGGAGACTGGTAACATAATTGAATACCTGAGTGGTTCCGGCTAGAATCGGCGTTCCTCCAAAATCGTAGGTCGTTCCAAAGCAAGCCGTAGTGTTGATGGTTTGAGCAATAGGCGCACAGGCTTCAAAATGCAAAAGCAATTTTACGCTGTTTTTTGAATCACAGCCTACTAATGATACATCGTCGGCTCCAATCACAATTTGCCAATTGGGGGCTAATGCCCCCGTATCCACCGAGGTTACATAATCTGTGGCAAGTATATTCGCAAAAGTAAACCCGCCAGTGACTCCAGATATTCCATTGTTTATGATCGTACCCGATTGCCATATTTGTACTGGTATATTGCTTACCAAGGTATCCCCAGCATCTATGACTCCATTGTCATTAACATCACACCAGACTTGCCCCAAAACATCGCCATACCCCGTAAAAAGGGTCAATTCCAAATCTCCACTGATGGCAGTACAGCCCATATTGTCGGTCAATGCCACGTAATAAGTGCCGCTTTCGTTGGCAATAAACTGCTGCGAAGTCTGGCCCGGTATTGGATTGCCTTCAAAGTACCACTGCCACGATGCGATTTCGGGCATAGGCGTGATGCACAAGGTATCGGGATCACAGCGGGTATGGCACCCTCCGGGTATGGCATCAATATTTGGTCCGGGGTGTATGGTAATGGTGTTACTATTGGCCGAACAACCAAATTCGTTGATCGCGCGCACAAAAAAGTGCCCCGGATCATTGGTTTGGAAGGAAGTACCTACTTCGGCATTGTTCCATATCAATTGCCAACTGGGGTTGTTAGGCCCTACATAACTGACGGTACTAGGTGTACCTGCACAAAACTGATTGGCGGTGGCCGTAAATCCAGTGGGTACTGGGCGCACTTCCACATCGAATGGGGACGTAACAGTAGTGCAACCACTGGTTGCATTGGTGATGGTTACTGCATATTGGTGCCCACCGATAGCGAGTAGGTTGCCGCGTTCTATGGTGAATGATTGATCGTCACCTACGCCCAAGCCTCCACTCCAGAGGTAATTGAATGACCCATTGTCAAACACCTCTAAATAGATATCTTCGCCGTGACATACTTCCAAATAATCTTCTACATAACCTGTTATTTGGCCTAAGTCGTTGTAAGTCAAAGACTTAATTTCTCCGTCAGGCGCAGGATTGATTTCTACTTTCTTGTCGGGTGGACTATAAGAGCAGCCATCGGCAGTAGTAATGGTGACATCGTAAGCCCCTTCCGTGAATGCTACTATGGAACTAGTAGTAACGCCTGTACTCCATTGATAAGTGGCAGTCGGCCCTCCGGGAGGTGCCACCAAGGTAACAAATTTGCCTTCGCAAATGATCGTATTGGGGGGAGTAATCAATCCTGAAAGGTTGTTTGGGGTGATGTTGACTACCGTGGTGGCACTGGCTATACAACCCGCTACGTTGGTCACGGTGACATTGGCGGCATAGTTGCCCGCAGTGGCATAATTGTGATACACTGGTGTGCCAGCGGTTTGGTTGAGGGTTCCAGAACCCGGATCGCCAAAATTCCATTCCATGCGTACATAGTCGGAAGTTTCTACGATGGATAATGGGTTCGCATTGCCAGCACAAGTGAGGGACTGGGGTAGGAACTGTATTACTGGGAAATCAGGAATTTTTACATTGCTGTTGAAGGTACTGGTGCAACCGTTTTCAGCGGTAACAGTGAGTAGCACATTGTAAATGACTGGATTGTTGAACTTCCAACCCGGGTTGATCTGCGAAGAAGTGTCTAAGGTTGGTTGAGCAACATCGTTGAAATCCCAGTGCCAAGTGCTCTGAGCAGAAGCACCGGGCAAAAAAGTACTCTCGTCTTCAAATGCTGTGGAAGACCCCGGACAGTTGGGTACAGTGGCAAATTGAGCCCTCACCCAAACAGGTACCGTGTCGGCAATGGCGCAAAAACTGCCATCGCTCTTTCTGATATTGAATTGAGCAATATACAATCCCGCATTTGGGAAAACAAAACTTGTATTTTGCGAGATTGAAGACCCTAAAATGCCAATTCCTTCTCTCCTAAAAGTCCAAAAAGCCGACCCCGGCATGTAATCAGGCCCTATGACTCCTTTGAACTCAAAAGAGTCACATCGGGAGGTTGCTGTAATGCTCATATTTATTTCAGATATGGGGCAAGTAGCACCATTGCCAGTACAAGGGCAACTTCCGCCACCTGGCGGCGGTGGAGAGCAATCTTTGACCAAGGTCATCCCTTCTTGAGCACTGCATCCAAACTGATTGGTGGCCTGAACCGCATAGGTGCCAAAAGCGGTAGTACTGTACAGTACATTATTGATACCAAGGGGAACCCCATCTTGAAACCATTCAAAATTAAACTCAGCATCTTCATCCACTAAGGCTGTAAACTGAACGTTTAAGTCGGTACAAACCCGCGTTGGATCGGCGGTCGAAATACGCACATTGGGATTAGGGTACTGATCAATAGAAAACTCAGAGGTGCCAACGCAACCGTGGATATCAGTGACGACCAAGGCATAGTTGCCAGCACCTACGGTGTGGGTACTGCTAGTAGAAATAACCGCACCGCTCACATTTTTCCATTCATAACTGGGGAAAGCCACGCTAGAACTCAGGGTGGCTACGTCGCCCGGACATAGACCAACCGGATGGACGGGATTTGGTACAGGGGTTGGCCAAATGGTCACCGGAACGCTTGAATTTTGACCACAACTCACGGCTTGAATGGTATGTGATCCTGATTCTTGCCAAAATACCTCCACCATATTGGAGCCTTGGCCTGATTTGATGACCCCAGCCGTGGCCGGGTTGATGATCCAATTGTACTCAACACCCACATAACTAGGAGCCGTATAAATACCCACTGATCCGGGGCAAAGTGCCAGACTCCCAGTCACCTGAAATGGTGGCAACTCTGTAACCAATTTTCTGATCGTGTCACTTTTGCAACCTAGGGCATCGGCAGAGACTTGATGTGCTGCCACCCATCTGGGGCTACCACTCACAAACTCTACATTGGCAGCAGGGCCTTCGGCACTTATTTCAGGTCCGTTTGAGTTTTTGAGGGCCCAGATGATATTGTTTAGGGGTGAACTGCCGTTGGCTGTATAAGTCAAGGTTTTTCCGGCGCAAAACACAGAAGGGCCGCTGATACTGGTCAACTTAGGCGGATTGGCCGCCGCCCTGACTTTCCAATAGGCACTATCGGAACAAGTATTGCCAATGCCTACGGCATCAGGGAAGGCATATAACTGATAATTGCCGGGGCCTGCACTGAAAGCGATGGTAGCCGTGGCGGTATTCAATATATCAGGTGCTTGGGTGCCATTGGGGCGCACCGTCTGCCAAGTGCAACTCACTGGAAGGCCGCCCGGTATTTGTTTAGCGGCATAAATGGTGGAAGTGCCATCGCATTTTTCGGTGGCTCCGCTGATTCCAAAAGGAGGCCTTATTTTTATGAGTATGGTGTCGCGTCCTTTACAACCGAGGTAACAATTGTCGTACTCAACGGCCACCCAAGTATCCACGGTGGGAGCGTCTTTGAAGAGTACGGTGATCTTGTCGCGGCCTTGGCCTTCCAGTATGGTTCCCGTATTGGGTTTTACTTTCCAGACATAATTACTGCCCTTGAATTTTTCAATACTATAAATCTCCTCTGCCCCCGGACAAACGCGGGTAGCACCTTCTATTTCTGCCAAATCGCTCAGAATAGGCACTTGCACCACTGTATTGGCAGGACAAGTACTGCCTGTACAGGCAGAAACCTCAAGGCTGATAATCCCATCTGGCCCATTTTCCCAAAGCACTGTAACGGAGTTATCTGAAGATCCGCCCCCGCTACTGATAGTCCCATTGGGAGAGACGTTCCAATTGTAATTGCCACAGTCGGCGGTGGTGGTATAGGTTACTTCTTCGCCGGGGCAAATGGTACTCACACAGTCCAATAGTGGTGAAACAGTATTCAATACTTCTACTGCGAGCAATATGGTATCAGCGCACAAGCACTCGGTACGGGCGATGAGCATGACGCTGTGTATGCCCGGAATATTGTAGGTATGCTCGGCATCTGTTACAAAGGTATTGGAAAGATCATCGCTAAATTGCCATTCATACTGTTCTCCATTGAGGCTTTCGTTGTCAAACCAAACGTGTTGACCCTTACATACGGTTAGGGTGCCATTGGCAGATATAGGAGGGTTGGTACTGAACTTGGCCACTGGTTCATCAGTGATGGTAATGCACCGAGATCCAATAAAACAGGCACTAGTACCGCCGCCACCAAAATTGGTGACCTGCACATAGCCCGATCCGGCTCCGCCCCACAATACAGTTACTTCCCTAGTATTGGCACTGATATTATAAGAAAGTGCCCCACTGATGGTCCAAATAAAGCCACCAATCGGTTGGCTGCATCCAGGTAATACCTCCGCCGTGTAAACAACGGTTGTGTTGGGGCATACTTTTTCGCAGGCTGTAGAGCCAGCCGTACCCGTGCCGGGTGCATTGCAGTAGGCTGGATTGGACGACGTAATATTCAATGGAGTGCTATTGGCACTGCCTCCGAGTATGGTAATAGTTTTTGTAGAACTTTGGCCTGATTCATCTGTCACGGTAATGATAATCGTACCCGCACACAACCCAGAAATAGTGAAAGGGCTTTGATACTCTGTCCCAATTTCTGTAAGGCCATTACTGTTGTAGTGAGTGGAATAATAGGTATAGGGTGGTGTGCCATTGGGTATGGTTACAGTGACTGATCCATTGCAAGCATTGCTGCACCCTGCTGGATTGGATTGTGTTGTAAAAAAGAGCGGGGGAGCATCTGAAACAAGGGTGACACAAGTAGAGGCTGTACACCCATTAGCTGTAGTGATGGTCACACAGTAAGTACCTGCGAGGGTTAGGTTTGATGGGTTGGATACTATGCTGGTATAACCGCCTGGCCCCGACCATTGAAAAAAGAATGGTGCATTTCCACTGATAGTGGTGGCGATCGCCCCCAGACTTGTTGGCGTAATATTAGTGCCCACGGCAGTCACGACACAAGAGGTGGAAGGCCCTCCGGTTACCGTTGCACAAGTGGTTTTGGTGCAGCCATTGGCATCTGTAATGGTCACGCAGTAAGTGCCAGGCCCAAGGTTGGATAGATTGGCGGTTGTACTGGTGTTAGACCACACATAGGTGTAGCCTGGGGTGCCTCCACTCACAGTGGTATAGATAGATGAACCAAAAGGATTACTTGGGTCTTGTTGAACGGTGGCGGTCGCAGAAATAGGACTAGGTTGAGTAATCGTGGCAGTAGCCGTTTGGGTGCAGCCGTTAGCGTCAGTGATCGTTGTGGTATAGGTGCCAGCAGTTAACCCTCCATTATTTGGCGCGGTAGAACCATTACTCCACAAGTAGGAGTATCCAGGAGAGCCTCCACCAATGCTAGTGATGATAGTACTATTAGATAAGCCATTGCATGATGCCGGGGAAGGAGTGGCCGTGACACACAAGGCTGACGGCGATACGACTGTAAAGCAGGTAGAACTGGTACAACCTGCGAAATTAGTTACAGTGACGCAATAATTTCCAGCACCGAGATTATTTAAATCTTGTGTGGTAGAACCACTGCTCCACAAATAATAATATCCGTTGATGCCGCCACTAACACTGAGATCAATACTGCCAGTGTTACTTCCAAAGCAAAAGACAGGAGTGACTTGACCGAACACAGTGGGCGGGTTCGCTTGGTTGAACATATCGACGGTGGCGGTACCTGTTATACCAGCAGCATCTGTTACAGTGACGATGTAAACGCCCGGACATAGGTCGCCAATTTCTTTGGTCGTGGCTCCAGTGTTCCAAGCATAAGTGTAAGGGGCGGTACCACCGGTGACGGTCGAGACAGATGCGAAACCATCACAGAAAACACAACTGGGTGAGGAATCTGATATGATATTGATGACTAGTTGGGATGAAGCCGTCTGAGCGAAGGCCATCAGGCAGATTAAGTAAAAAAACTTCATGGGCAAGGATTGTGTTGGTTATAAAGTTAAATAAATCGGTACTACAAAGAGTACCTATACTTGATTTCCGCTGCTTTAGGAAATGGTATATTGTGCCAACGCATCATATTTTAACTCCAGCCATTCCCAATCTACAATAATGTTATTATCCATAAAGGTTCTGATGCTGATTAAACGGCTTTTGATGTCCGCTTTTTTATCAAAACTGCGTTCTTCTTTCAATTTATAAAGTTGATTGGCTACATCAAAGAATGCCTTTCGCTCCAACCACCTATGTCTGGGCAGGTTTTTGTCTCGCTCTATACGAGCCTTGGTAGCACGTATCATGCGCATGGCATCATCTTCGTCGAGTAAGTTGAGTTCGTAATGGATTTTGACACATAAACAAGCCGCATAAGAATAAAGATACACATCGTCGGTATCAGAAAAAAGGTAGTAATGCCCAAGGGTTTCATTGGCTTTTTTATACTGGTTTTCTTCAAAGTAGATGGCGGCTTCCATGATTTCCACCAAACGTTGGTATTCATCTTGAATGACGATTTGATCCTTGTTTTGATTCCAGAAGGTACGGGCTTCTTGTGATTTGGACATTTTTAGACATGCTGACATCATATTCATAAAAAAGGCACAAGTCATTCTATTTTCGACACTCCACATCTTATTCCTTTCAATATTCTGATCATACATGATCTGGAGAAAGCCCTTGTTTTTGGTATGGCGATAAATGGTTGGCCAAAAACTAGATACTATTCCATATACTTCTGCTAGTCTTCGTCGTGGCAAGACCCCTGCCCATTCCTTAATATATTGGTTCAGTTCTTCTGATTTTCTTTGAGCCATTATGGGGTCTATCTGCATTAAAAAATCAAGTAAGAGGCAGTAAATCTTAATAACTGGCTTTTGTGAATGTAAATTATAGCCCAAGTGGGCCACCAATGCCAGTGTTTCTGTTTTCATTTCTTCTAGCCTTTGGAGTTCAGGTGATCCTATAGGAAAAATAAGAGACATCCTTTGTCCGTGAATTAGAATGGCGACTAGCCGTAATTTGGCAACAAGATAAAATTCATCTAATTGTTCTATAATATTTAGTAAATTCCAATCACTCCTTCGCTCTCCTTGTAAGGTATCATTAATCCCTTTTTCAAACTGAAGCATGAATTTGAAATAATAATAATCTGAAAACTCGTACTCTGAAAAATCGGTAAAATCAATTTTATTGTTTAAGTCTTTTTGAGTCTTGTTATAAAGGTTAATGAAGTAGTTCGTATCTATCCTGTCTCGGCGATTGCGACCAATTTCAGGTTGTTGTGGTTGCCCCCTCTCAATCTTACTCTGTCTTTCCCCGTAATACCTCAAAAGAGAAAGTTGCTGCTGTATTTCATGCAATGAAATGGTAGCATCCGTTTCTGCTTCGTCCCTGACAATGGTATATTTGAAGGTTATAAATTTTTTGACCACATTGAACAAGGTGGACATTGCTTTTTGGAGAGCATTTAATGGGTTTTGAGTATGCCCGTAAAAAAGGACAGAAAGGGTGTCCCGATCTAGTTCAGGTTGATTGAACTCAGGATAAAACCGCTTTAAATACTCGAAAAGTTGCAAGGTTTCACCCTTCCTGTCAATGTTAAAGATAGGGGAAGCCACAAAAGGATGGAGGGACTCCAACTCTTCAAGGGTGAGCATTTGTAGGGTTCGGATCAAAGGACTGGCGTACATACTCTATAAGGCAATGACTAAATAATAAGGAAACAGGTTGTTTTGGAAGTGTTTCGCGATTTTGTGCAAATGAATATCATTTTTCTTCCATTTCTTTGCATCAAAATTATTAAAAACAATGGATATTAAAAAGATTATTCTCGCATTGGCCACGATCACTGGCATCGGAGGCGGTACTTATTTCTTCATGAAAGGATCAGATTCTTTTCCCGCTCCCCAAACCTTAACCTGCGTGGAACAGAACGACAAATCCCTTAAACTGAGTTGGTCATCCGTACAAGAGGCAACTGGATATGAACTGCGTTTTCGCGATACTGCGGCCTTGGCCACTTCCACGAAAACCATAAGAATTGGCAAAGATACATCATACGTATTAAACGGTTTGGAAAGAAATCGCAGCTATGAGATTACGGTCTCATCCCTGTACAACGAGGATGCCACTGAAAAAATTAGCGCATCTGGCACTACTAAAATCACTAAAACCTTGGATTGGGTTATTATTGATGATGTTATCCATTGTGATGCTCCCACCGACACCATTTGCGCCTATACTGATTGTACCGTCATACGTGTTGATACCAATGGCCGTTTTCCGATGGCCTTTTTACCGGAGGCTCAAGTCTATAAAATAGAAATAACCCCAAAAACTGGCGCAACGGCTCCAGTCGTACGGGCATGGATCAAAGTTCAAAAAATAGGCCAGCAATTGCGGGTCACCAATATTGGTAGCCACGCCTGCGGTGCCGCCCAAGCCTTGATCAATACTCCATTAGCCAATGGTTGTACTGGTTTGGCAGTGATTCCTCCTGCTATGTGTGGTGCATTTCCTTCAGGGGCAGGTCCTGTCCGCTACTGGTTTGATTTTGACAGCAATAGTTGCTTAATTGGCCTATCAAGCCCAGCCAACCTAAATGACTATAATATCGTCATACGGAGTTGTAAATTGAAATCAGACCTAAATTAAAGCATGGCAAATATATTAGTGATCGGCAGTTCCAATACTGATATGGTCGTCAAAACGGCGCGGTTTCCAGACCCCGGCGAAACGATCATTGGGGGCGAGTTTTTTATGTTTCCTGGCGGTAAAGGAGCCAATCAAGCAGTTGCGGCCGCCCGTATGGGTGGCCGCACTACCTTTATTTGTAAGGTTGGCGACGACCTATTTGGTCAACAGGCCATAGCCGGGTTTCTCAAAGATGGGATCATCACTACGTATTGTTATACCGATCCGGCATCCGCCTCCGGCGTTGCCCTCATCACAGTCAATGCCGATGGAGAAAATGAAATAGTGGTCGCACCCGGAGCCAACGCCCTGCTCCATCCCAATGATATAGAAAACGCTACAGCGGCCATGGTGGAGGCCGATCTAGTACTAATACAGTTGGAAATATCCCTTGAAACAGTGGCTTTCGCTGTGCAAAAAGCGGCTGCCTTGGGCAAAAAAGTGATCCTGAACCCTGCGCCCGCCCAAACCTTACCCGATAGTATTTTTCCAAACATACACCTGATTACACCCAACGAAACAGAAGCGGCCATCTTAACCGGTATCGAAATGGATTCTGATGAGTCTCTGGCCGACATCGCAGCATGTCTGCTGGATAAAGGCGTACAGCAAGTCCTCATTACTTTGGGGGCAAGGGGTGCTTATTTTCAAGATCGAAAACGCCAATTTTGGGTATCGGCTCCAAAGGTCGAACCCATTGATACCACAGCGGCTGGCGATACTTTCAACGGCGCTTTGGCCGTGGCCATAGCCGAAGGCATGGATCTGGAGTCTGCCATTGATTTGGCTTGTCGGGCTGCTGCCATTTCAGTCACTAGAATGGGGGCTCAATCCTCTGTGCCGAATCGGTCGGAGGTGGATCTATCTTAGCAATTTGGAAATAATCTCGAAAGGATTGAAAGGCTGTGGAGTTAGAGTCATCCGATGACTAACGGAGGGGTCGCTTTTGCCGCTGTTGTTGTCCCCACCATAGCCGTCAGGCTAAGGTCAAGAAATTGATGATTCTTGCTCTTCCATCGTTACTGGCAAAAAGGCTGTTGCTATTTAGCCTACTTAAATGGCCTTATATAAATTCCGACGGAGCACTCAAAAAAATGCGTGCCGCAGGCAAAACTTGGCTTTTTAAAAACTGTTTGGGCCATGACTAAGTATCGAGACATAGCCTCCGTACGTTCATAAGGCGAGTTTTTTTAGAAAGATAAGTTTTAGCATTTTTTTGAGTAGCGCAGTCGTGGAATTTATATAAAGCCAAGTCTTTTTGGTTACTTTTTTGACGGAAAAAGTGACAAAAGCAAGGAAAAATGTAGTATTCTTTCTAAATTGAAAATCACATACTCCTAAACAATTAATAATTTTTGTCGCTGGTGTTGTCCCCACCACCAGCAATTGGCGAAGTGAAATAACTAGATAAAGGTACTAAAAATAAATAATATATAAAATGAATACATTTTATACCCGCCTCCAGCCACCAAGTCTATTATTCCTACTCCTATTCATATGGTGCCAAACCACCCATGCCCAAGTATCCAATAAAAAGCCTGCTCAATCAGCCCAAATAGCCGATTACCAAGGGAGACCCACTATATTCATAGACAAAGTACCAGTAAGCCCAATGATGTACGCACTCACCCATGCTTATGGGGGGCGATGGTCTTGGGAAGAGCGGCCTAGTCGAAACCTTCAAAGTTTTTGCGAATCAGGCATTCGTTTATTTCAAGTGGATCTGCATTTTGAAGATTTATGGATGCCTGGCCAAGATCAATTAGACCTCACCAAGGCTCAAAAACAGGTTCGGGGCGTACTTGATGTTTGCCCCGATGCCAGCATCGTGATTCGTCTACATCTCAATGCCCCTTTTTGGTGGAATGTACAACACCCAAATGAGTGCACCACTTACGCCAATGGTAAAGTGGATCAACGCAATTATGGCCCTCCATTCAACATGGAAGATGGTGATATTGACAGACCCTTGCGGGCCAGTCTGGCATCCTCCGTTTGGCGGAAGGAAGCAGGAGAAAAACTGGTCGAATTTTGCAAGCGGTTTGCCACCACACCTGAAGGAAAATCCGTCATAGGCCTGCACCTAGCAGGGGGTGTATATGGGGAGTGGCACTATTGGGGATTCATCAAACATGAGCCAGATACTGGATCTTCCATGACCGATTATTTCAGAAAATGGCTTCAAAAACAGTATCAAACTACTGAAAACTTACAAAAAAACTGGAATTCTACAATATTTACCCTTGAAAATGCTACGGTTCCAGACACTACGGAGCGAAACCTAACGACAGATGGCATATTTCGAACGGCTGCAAAAGAACAGCGGGTTATAGATTACTTCAAGGCTCAGCAAGAAGTAGTGGTAGAAGACATTGAGTATTTTTGCCGATTGGCCAAACAGCATTGGGGGCGGCCGTTGATTGTTGGTGTTTTTTATGGATACCTCCACAGCACGTTTAGTCGCCAAGCCATAGGCGGCCATATTATGATCGAGCGGATCTTAAATTGTCCTGATATTGACTACCTCGCTGCACCCCAAACCTACTGGGAAAACAGCCGAAAACTAGGCGGCTCTAGTCACGCGCGCGGACTCGTGGAAAGTACCCGCCTCCACCATAAACTTTGGATGGACGAAGTGGATAATGGATACCTACAAGCCAATCGAGCCTTGGATTTTGTTCGTTCCGCCGAGTTGTCAGACACCAATTATGCCGCCATTTTGAGGCGTAGTACCCTGTTGCCGCTGTTGCGTGGCATGGGCATGTGGTACTATGATTTTGGCCCTCAGCGGAGTACCGGATGGTGGGATAGTCCTTTGTATTTACCCAATATCAAAGCAGATCGGGCCTTTTTTGAACAACAACGCCACCAACCTTACCTGTCGGTAGCCGATGTGCTGTATGTATACGATCAATCACATTTTTATTACCTGAAAAACAAGAAAACGGCCATCAGCGAATCCGTCATAGATCAAGGCGTAGAAGATGCCATGCGTTGCGGGGTGGTGGGCGATCACATATATCTATTTGATTTAGATAAGGTGGATTTAAGTCAATACAAGGCCGTCATGTTTGTCAATTGTTATAAAATGACCATCGAACAGCGGACATTTATCATGGACAAAGTCGCCCAACAAGGACGCACCATTATTTGGAACTATTTGCCGGGCTATTTGGACGGTACTGAAAATAAATTGGCTTTCGTCACCGCACTTACTGGAATCCCATGCACTACTTTTGTGGCTCCTGCCAAGCCCAGTATTCAAATGGGCGATGTTGCCTATACTTTTGACGGATTGCTGGAACCAGCAGTCGCAATTAATGATTTACAAAGTACGCCTTTGGCGCAGGTCACCAATGGTAAAAACGAGGTCGTCGTGGCGCGGCGTAAGTTTAAAACCCATACTTCCGTTTTTGCGGCTTTCCCGCTTCAAAAATCCGATGTATTTCGCAATGTTTTTCGCGAAGCAGGTTGCCATATCTATCAAGAGAAAAACGATTTCACCTACGCGCACGATCAACTGATTTTATTGCACACGGCCACGGGTGGTATCCGAGAGATTACCTTGAAAAATGGAAAAAAAGTGAGTATTGCCTTGAAAAGTGCTGCTACTGTTTTGATAGATTGGGAGAGTGGGGTGGTGGTGTTGGAGTGAGGTGAGCCTAAACAACCAACTTAAACCCTTTAATATCCAACACTTTTAGGCTAAGGAAAGGTACTTTGCTAAGTAACGGCAAAAAAATAACTTATCCTTTTTAACTGATTGGTTTTCACCCAAACTGCCCATCTTTTCCCTTAAATAGCACCACTATTAGCGCGAAAAGATAGTTATTTGGGCAAAACCCAATCTACCTAAAAAGAACAGTTATTATTTCACCGTTACTAAGTATATTAAAATGACGATCTTCGCTAACAATATAATGCGCATTGCAATCTATGGTGTGTGTAAATGGCCCTTACTCAATTGGTCTGAATCAGCAGAAGTCCACCCGTTTTGATCCCAAACCGTATTGGCCTCCTTTACCAGTTTTTGAGCAAAAAAGTGTACAATCATTGGAGGCCCAACAACACCTACCAGAAAAAAAATCCCTAAAAATACCCACATTTTCAGAAACATTCCTAACTTTGCCCCGCAATTAAACAGCATGACTTATTTTCATATAATTTCTGATGGTATTATTATTCGCCAACGTGAACGCACTTGACGCGGTAATGCTGTTTAAATCAAAACAACAACCCCGTTCGGTGCGCACCGAACGGGGTTGTTGTTTTTCATCTCGATAAGATAATCGAAGTTCTCATATGTATAAAGAATTTAAACACCTCAACCTTCCAGCCATTGATGCAGAAATACAGCAATTTTGGCAAGACGAACAAATATTTGAAAAGTCTGTAAGCCAAAGGCCCTTGGACAATACCTTCGTATTCTATGAAGGGCCTCCTTCGGCCAATGGAAAACCCGGTATTCACCACGTGATGGCTCGGACGGTCAAAGATATATTCTGCCGGTATCAGACCCTCAAAGGCCACCGTGTAGAGCGGAAAGGCGGATGGGATACGCATGGATTGCCCATAGAATTGCAAGTAGAAAAAGAACTTGGTATCACCAAAGAGGACATTGGTACTAAAATCAGTGTTGACGAGTACAATCAGGCTTGTAAAGCCACTGTGATGCGCTATAAAGATCTTTGGGACGACATTACCCGCCGCATGGGATATTGGGTGGATCTCAATGATCCCTATATAACGTTTGAGAACAACTATATCGAGTCAGTTTGGTGGCTTCTGAAGCGGCTTTATGAAAAGAAAACCCTAAGCGGTCAATCGCTCATGTACAAAGGATTTACCATCCAGCCATTCAGCCCAGCAGCCGGTACTGGACTCAGCACCCATGAACTCAATATGCCAGGTTGCTACAAAGAAGTGACCGATACAAGTGTTGTGGCCATGTTTAAAGTGCGCCTCGATGATGCCTCCAAGTCGTTCTTTGACAACGAAGGTGAAGACCTCCGCATACTTGCTTGGACTACCACCCCTTGGACTCTTCCCAGCAATGTAGCGCTCACGGTAGGCCCTGACATTGAATATGTGAAAGTAGAGACCTACAGCCCCTACAATGCACTGCCGATCAGTGTTATTTTGGCAAAATCTCGCCTTTCAGGCTATTTTAGTCTTGAAAATGCAGATCTACCCATGGAACCTTTTGATACCACGGCCAAAAAACCGGCCATTCCATACCGAGTAGTCCGCACCTTAAAAGGTAAAGACCTTATAGGGTTTCGGTACGAACAATTATTACCCTATGTCACCTCACCTGAACTAGAAGAAAAAGCATTTCGGGTCATTGGGGGCGATTTTGTAACCACCGAAGACGGTACTGGAGTCGTACACACGGCTCCTTATTTTGGTGCTGACGATATGCGCGTGGCCAAAGAAGCCGGTATCCCCATGATCGGGATACCCAATGAAAAAGATCCTTTGCAGCCTTTCCCATTAGTAGATAGGCAGGGCAGATTTGTAGCAGAAATGGGCGAAGAATTTGGAGGCCGATACGTAAAAGCAGAGTACTATGCCAAAGAAGTCACGGCAGATAAAGAATTTAAAGCAACTGACTTGCTCATCGCTTTGCGATTAAAAGAAGACAATAAAGCCTTCAAAATCGAAAAATACTTACATAATTACCCGCATTGTTGGCGTACTGACAAGCCTGTACTGTATTACCCCTTGGATTCTTGGTTTATCAGGGCTTCAGCCATGCGCGAGCGGTTGTCGGCACTCAATAAAACCATCAATTGGAAGCCAGAAAGCACCGGAACTGGCCGATTTGGCACTTGGTTGGACAATCTTCAAGATTGGAATCTATCCCGCTCTCGGTACTGGGGCGTGCCTTTGCCCATCTGGCGCACTGAAGACGGGGAAGAAGAAACCGCCATCGGTAGCATAGCAGAACTGACAGAGGCCATCAATAAGGCCAATGCCGCTTTGCACCTAGAACAAAGTACTCCTGATGATTTGCACCGACCTTATATAGATCAAGTAATATTGGTATCTCCCACAGGCAGGGCCATGCATCGCGAATTAGATTTGATTGATGTCTGGTTTGATTCAGGCTCAATGCCTTTTGCACAATGGCATTTTCCTTTTGAAAATGTCGAAGAATTTGCACGAAACTATCCCGCCGACTTCATAGCCGAAGGCGTAGATCAGACCCGTGGATGGTTTTATACGCTACATGCCATTAGCGGTATGGTGAAAGAAGAAATACATGCCGAATTGCGCAAGCATGGAATAGAGCCCGATGTGGCTAATATGCGAGGGGTGGCTTTCAAAAACGTGGTCTCCAATGGATTGGTACTTGATAAAGAAGGCAATAAAATGTCGAAATCTAAAGGGAATGTCGTAGATCCATTCACCACCATAGACACTTATGGGGCTGATGCCACCCGTTGGTACATGCTTGCTAATGCCTCCCCTTGGGACAACCTAAAGTTTAGTGAAGAAGGTATTTTGGAAACCCGGAACAAACTCTTTGGTACGTTATATAATACCTATAATTTCTTCGCGCTCTATGCCAATTTAGATGGGTGGAAAATGGACGAGTCTAATGTCATGCCTTATACTGAACGAACAGAACTGGATCGGTGGGTGATTTCTAAATTGTACTCTTTGGTAGCGGAATACCGAAAGGAAATGGACGATTATGAGCCTACCCGCGCCGCCCGCGCCATCGAAACCTTTGTGGACGAACATTTGAGCAATTGGTATGTACGCTTGGGTCGCCGCCGTTTTTGGAAAGGTGAGCTAAGTGCCGATAAAACCGCCGCCTATCAAACATTGTTTGAATGCTTAATGGTGACATCTCAATTGATGTCTTCGTTGGCACCGTTTTTCTCCGATTGGTTGTACCGCAACCTGACTGCCCCGATCAAGGAGGCCGCCAAGCGCAACAACACGCCCCTTCGCCATGAATCGGTGCATTTGACCGATCTGGTTCAGCCTGATCCCTCTAAAATTGATCCTGATCTGGAGAAGCGGATGGACTATGCACAACGCATTTGTTCGTTGGCATTCAGTGTGCGTAAAAAAGAAAAATTGCGCGTGCGCCAACCCTTGCAAAGGGTTATGCTCCCGGTATTAGATGAGGCTTTTATAGCCGAGGTAAATGATGTGAAAGATTTAATTTTGAATGAAATCAATGTTAAATCCTTGGAATACATCACAGATTCGTCTGGTTTGTTGAAAAAAGCAGCCAAAGCCAACTTCAAAACCTTGGGTGCTAAACTTGGAAAAGACATGAAAGCAGCAGCCGATTTAATCGCGCAGTTTTCAAATGAGGATATCAATATGCTGGAACAACAAGGTCAGAAACTGGTGGTGGCCAATGGAATAGAGTATGTCATTGTGCCAGAAGATCTGGTGATCACTACAGAAGATTTGCCGGGATGGAAGGTCGCCTCTGAAGGGGCTTTGACCGTGGCGTTGGATGTCAACCTTACCGAAGCCTTAATGGCCGAAGGTACTGCTCGTGATTTGGTGAACCGAATCCAAACGATTCGGAAGGAAAAAGATTTCAGTGTCACCGACCGCATTGCGGTGACTATACAGACCCACGAGGCAGTGACGGAAGCCATTGCACAATTTGGAGACTATATCAAAGCGGAAGTATTGGCCAACTCATTGATACTTACAGAGACGGTAGTTGGTGATACCGTAGCGTTGAGTGATGAGGTGATATTGGTGATGGATGTGGTGGTGGACTAGTCTTTTCTTTTGGTTGCTGCAAGTTAAATTTGTAAATGGTTTTCAATTTTAACATATAATAGTTTCTGGTTTCAGATTTTAGCCCGACTTTTGCGCACCGTTTTGGTAAGGCATGCTTCACATATGTTTTTAGGGGTATTTTTAGGGCTCTTTTCTTTGGATGCAATAATTATTTAAGTTGTTCGTTTTAAAGATTCTCCGCCCAAAAATGTATGTCCATTTCCAAATGTATTCAACTTCTTTTTTGATTGGACACAGTCGCAGTTCGCTGCGATAAGGCATTAACCTTTTATATTACAAGTATTATGCAGTTGAAAAACTTCGCTGTTATTGCAACAGCCCTGTTTTTAACCCTATTTTATGCAGCACCTTTGGTAGCGCAAGAAGAAGAAACAGCAGATTTAGAATCACCTAGTGACACCACAGACAATGAATTAGTGGCAAAAGGCGTGGCAGAGTATGCCAGCTTAACCGACAAAGATATTCGGGAACGACTTTCTTATTTAAGTAGTTGTGTGGATGTGCGAACCAACGGTGTGGTTCGAGGATATATTAAAAATTATGTATATCAAAAATCAGAAAAAGCCCGTATCATGTTGGGTCGTCGCCTTACTTATTTTCCACTTTTTGAACAAAAGTTGAAGGAATATGGGTTACCCCTCGACCTTAAATATTTAGCCGTCGTAGAATCGGCACTCAGTGCAAAAGCAGTATCAAGGGTAGGGGCAACAGGTTTGTGGCAGTTTATGCCGGCTACTGGTAGCGATTATGGACTTCGTTCTAATAGTGCTGTAGAAGATCGCAGCAACCCTGTGAAAAGTACGGATGCCGCTGCACGTTATTTGAGAGACCTGCATGAAGATTTTGGTGATTGGGCTTTGGCTTTAGCTGCTTACAATAGTGGCCCTGGCCGCGTAAACGCCGCTATCCGCCGCGCTGGCAGCCGCAATTTCTGGTCAATACAACGATACTTGCCCTCCGAGACAAGCAATTACGTGCCGGCTTTTATTGCAGCAACCTACCTTTGCAATTATTACAATATACATGGCCTTCGCCCCAATGAGGTTGATTTCGATCAGCAATTGACAGCCTATGTCAATGTTTTTGAAGGGATTTCTTTTCGCGATATTTCAGAAGCCACTGGTATTCCATATAGCATGATTAAAGAACTTAATCCTGGGTTTAAGCGGGATTATGTGCCACCTACCAATATGGGGCATTATGTGATCGTACCACAGCGCGTCATGCCTGCTTTCATTCGTTACCTGAATACCGTGAGTGGTGCGCACAAATATGTCTGGGATAGTCCCACTGGTGCGGGCGAAGATTTTGGCGATGGCCGCTATTATGATACCCAAGTGACCGTGGCACAGGCCGAACATATAGACTTCTTTGCCTCTCGAATGGGGCTATGTGGCGATCAATTGCGTACCTGGAACAAACTCACCACCAGTTTTGTGTATCCAAACCAAGTGCTCAAACTTTGGTATCCAGTATTGGTACAGAAGCACAGCGGTGCCATCAAAGTAGATGGTAATAAAGCCAAGGTGCAATCAAGTACCAAACCCGCTAAAGAGAACTCTAAGCCGGGCTCTACTCCAGTGGCTACCAAGCCCGATGCTACGCCAGCACCCAAACAGCAGGCGCAGCCTGATGTACAGTCTATGCGTCGTCAGAAGCCTTCTGATGGTGATGACCAATACCAATACCATACAGTGCAGCGCAATGAATCATTGGAAGATATTGCTCGACAGTATGCTACCTCTGCCGAACGCTTGAAAACCCTTAATGCTATTACTACCCTGAAAGTGGGTATGCGTTTGAAAATCAGAGAACGCTAATGGCTCTTTTGGTGGAGGCAGGAATATATTATGTGGATAGAAAAAGAGAACCAATTACAAGCAACATTCAAGTTCAAAGACTTTCAAGAAGCCTTTGACTTTATGATACAAGTTGCGCTCGTAGCAGAGCAGATGAACCACCACCCTTGGTGGAGCAATGTGTGGAACACAGTAGAGATACGTTTGACCACACATGATTCAGGCAACACAGTCACTCAAAAAGACCACGCCTTAGCACAGGCCATTGACTCAATCATCAGCGGCAGCATCAGCGGCCGCCGATGATTGAGCATTAGGCTACCTCCCCGCCGCAAGAAGACCCTGCACCAGCCGTGCAACCAAAACAGTGCTGATTGAGTACGATGGATCGTTGAGCCAGTTTCTCGTAGTCAAATTGGCTAATATGGGTAGCCCCATCGGGTGCGGCTACTTTTAGATCCAACATTTGATTGAAGTCACAATCATACATGTACCCATCCCAACTCACTGAAATGGTGTTGCGGCACATGACATTGGCGATGGCAGCAGGATTGAAAGCATTGACCAATTCGGTCATGTAATCTTCATAATTCTTGGATTCGATCAAGTAATCCAAGAACCGACTGATCGGCATATTGGTAATGGCAAAAAGCCGATTGAAATCAATATTGTACTTACGCTTGAGTTGCCGCTTAAATTCTTTTTCCAACGAATCCTGCCCCGAAGGCAAAAACGCACCCGAAGGGTTATACACCAAATCTAGCATCAATCCAGAGCCTTCTTGTCCGTACCCGACAGCATTGAGCAGTTGAAGGGCTTCGATAGAGTCTTCAAAAACCCCATCACCGCGCTGTGCATCGGTTTGGCCTTTGCTAAATGACGGCAATGAAGACACAATATGTACCTGATGCTCCGCAAACCACTGAGGCAAGTCGTGGTATTTCTTATTGGCTTTGATGATGGTCAGGTTGCACCGATCCATCACTGTCTTACCCAATTTGCGGCAAGACTCTACAAACCATCGAAAGTGCGGGTTCATTTCGGGGGCACCGCCTGTGATATCTACTGTTTGTATATCGTAACGCGACAAAATATCTAGGCAGATTTCAAGGGTCTCCCTAGACATATTTTCTGCTTTTTTATCAGGGCCAGCGTCCACGTGACAGTGAGCGCAGGTCTGATTGCACAGTTTTCCGATATTTACCTGAAATATATCAATGCGCGAGGGCAACAGTTGTTGATAGCCCGCTTCTGCAATTTTTTGTACAAAAGGCACAAATTTAGCATCAGTCAGTTCTTTGCCATTGAGTACCTTCAATTGAAAAAAAGTATCCGACAAGGCATCTCCCCTCGCAGAAAGTGATTTTGTACGTTGATGAATGGACATTTATCTTTAATTTACGTTGTATTTTGGAATTACATGCTTAGTTTTTTCGCATGTTTCATCATTTGCGTAGAGTAAACCAACGTAATGCCAGCCTTCATAGTAGCAGCAACGTGTACTGCTTCCATCATTTGCTCTTCATCGGCTCCGGTTTTGAGACATGTAGTCGTATAGGCATCTATACAGTAAGGGCATTGCATGGCGTGCGATACGGCCAACGCAATCAAAGCCTTTTCACGGGCAGTAAGGGCTCCTTCTTGCATTACTTCATTGTAATAATCGAAGAATTTTTTTCCCATGGGTTCTTGCCATTCGCCGATTTTTCCAAAATTAGCCAAATCTGCTGGCTCAAAATATGTCTTTTCGTTGCTCATAAATTATTTAATTAATTAGCAGCAACCGCCGCCATCATAAAAGAAAGTAGAATCAGAAATAAAGAGGTCTTCGCGGCGCAGGGATGCCAATGCATTGGCGGTCTTATCACATACCGGTAAGGGCATATTGCGGGTAAGGTAATGTCCTTTGTTATCGTCAAAAGTTTCGTCTGCACCATAATAAATGGCCGTTTTACCAGTGAATACACAAGGTCCATCGGCAGGCATTGGGTCTTTAATGGCACAAACTTCTACGCTCTCAATGTATATAAGGCGATCGGTATTGTAATGATTGGGCGATAAAAGGCGGTAAGGGCGTTTCGCACGGATCTCCACTGTACCGAAGCCTACATCAGTGATGAGTTTGATATAATCTTTCAAAGGCAATGCGCCGCTCAAGCACTCGGCTCGCAAGCGGTCGTCATTGAGCAACGTTTCAGGCATACGGGTTTCGCAGGTAGGATCCGACATGATGAGGCGACCGTTGGGTTTTAGCACCCGGTACATTTCAGAAAGTGCCTTTTTGAGGTCATCTACCTTGAATATATTGAACAAACAATTTTGAGCGGCCACATCTACACTGTTGTCTTCAATAGGCAGGTTGAGGGCATCACCCTTGCGCAAATCCACAAAATTGGATTTAAACCAAGGATTTAATCGCTCCGCCTCTTTGAAATTTTCACGGCTGGCATCCAGCATTTCGCCCACCATATCCACCCCGATGACGGCTGCCTCGCGGCGGCTGAAATAAGCAAACTGTAGCAGTTCCATACCTCCACCAACACCTACGTACAGCACTGTAGGGCTTTTTACCAAATCCCTTGGATTGACCGTGGATCCACAACCGTAGTTCATTTGTTGCATTCGCTTAGGCATATCCAGATCAGGCAACTGCCAAACAGGAGTGGTAGTACAGCAAAGCCCTACATTGGGCGTGAGCGCGGCATCGCGATAAAAATCGGCCGTGACATCTAAGTAAGTTTCGTTATTCATCAAAAAAAGTTGTTAATATATCTGTTGATTCACTCGCACCAATCAAGTTGGGTCGTGTGATGAGTATCCATAAAAGTGTCAAAAGTAAGAACTCACTTTAAATGTAATGCAGGAATGTGGAAATTTATTCTTGCAAGTCCGTACCACGACATTATAGAAATGTGCAAACACAAAATGCCCAGTTATTGTTTAAGCAGCCTAACTTACGTAACCAAACAGTCTTTTGGTTTTTATAAGGTGCGCCACCTCTGTGGGCACTTTCTGTTCCCAACCCAATTTGCCCTCCTGAATCATGCGCAACACCACACTATGGTAGATGTGCAGAATATCTGGATTGAAGCCTGTGACATCGGTAATATTGCGGTTTTCGATCAAGTGATCATACAAAAAGTGGATAGGATGTGGCACTTCTATCGTTTTAGAGGTCATGAGTGTGTCACTGTCTTCGGGCTTGGCGGGGTATATATAAAACCGCACATTGCGCGGAAAAAGCACTCCAAAGGCACCCAATAAATTATCTAAATTATTTTCGTAGGTCTCTTGAATAATACGCTGTAACTTGCGGGCACCCATAGCCAAACCAATCTGCTGAACCTTGTAATCTGCAAAATAAGCGATCAGTCGTTTGTGCTGTACACAGTTGGAAATGATGACCGTTTGTCGCAAAGCACAAAGCAACTCGACGCGATCCATATAGTCCTGTTCGTCTATGCCCCCATCTGCACTTAGGTTATCCAAAGTGATTTCTGTCATAAAAAAAGCATTATCGGAGTTCAAATCGGAATCCCGCTTGAATTGATGATAGGCTTGGCGGGTCATATCTTGTTGCACCAATGTAGGGGGGCGATAACTGCCACGAGCCACTAAGATGGATTTTTTGTACAAAAACTCACTAGCATGCAGAGGTCTGCTGTCAGGCCCAAAAATACAGACTTTGCTCAACCCGTTTTTCACGACCCAAAGGCAAACCAAACGATTATCAACTTCCTCAAAATCAGGCCCTTCCAAACGGAGCATATCAATTGTGACACGACCATGTAGGTTGTCCATGAGTGATTGTACGAGCATTTCGGGGTGGCTATGATAGCGGTAACAACCATAAATCAGGTTGACCCCCAATATGCCAATAGCCTGCTGCTGAAGCCGGTTATCGGAGTCGAGCATCCGAACGTGTAGCACCACATTGTTGGGTGCTTTGTCGGCCGACAACTGAAACCGCAGACCCAACCAACCATTTCCATTGATCGTTTTTTGATAATTGATGGCCGCGACCGAATCGGCGAAAGCAAAAAAACTCTGTTCGGGGCGCACTATGCGCAACCTCGATTCCATGAGTTCATACTCGTGTTCGAGCATTTTATACACCCGTGCTTCGCACACGTATCGTCCCTTCTCTTCTACGCCATATACCTCGTCCGAGACGGTTTTGTCGTATGCACTCATGGTTTTGGCAATGGTGCCAGCCGCCGCACCTACTTGAAAAAAATGCCGCGCGACTTCTTGACCCGCACCTATTTCGGCGAATGCGCCGTAAATACGGTCGTTCAAGTTGATTTCCAGTGCCTTTTGTTCTGTTTCAAGTACTCTTCGGAGCATGATATATATTAGGAGTTATAATTTTTTGCAATGCTTTCATGAGACAAATATGGGGCAAATATAAGGTAAGGAACGAGAAACCAAAGTTAACCCCTCACAATTTTCAAAGCCTTCACCGTTTTTGATGTGATTTTATAAGCCTCACTTGACCTATACCCCAATACCCAAATAATAGTGTCATCACCATTGACCAAAATCCTAATTTCCTCTTTTTCCAAGGGAGAAAGTTTTAGATTGGTGAAAAAATCTTGCAATTTTTGGTGTTTCCCGCCCATTCCAAAAGGCTGAAAGGCATCACCCGATTGCCAATTGCGCCAAGTCAAAGGATATTTGACCAAAGCAGCATCTATGATAATGCTATCTTTCCCGTCAGGGAAAGGAGGTAAGGGTTCGCTGTGGATCAAAAACAGGTTTTCTTGATTAGGAAGCCGCACCATCAAGTCATTTTCATGTATTTGCAAGGCTATCGCCTTGAGTTTGGGTTGATTGGATATGATTTGAATCACTTTTTGATGGATCAATAGGCGACAACCAGTATCAGAAACAATATCCAATTGGCCATCTGAAAGATGAGCCGCCGCTTGGCGGGACTGGTCTTCGGTGAATCCATGTTTATGTAAAAGCAAGTGCAGTGCCTGATCGGGTGCCGGTAGGGCTTTAAGTAGGACGGTGTCTATCTGATTCGTACTTTCGTCGAATTTTAAATAGTGGTTTAGCAAAAAACCAAGATTTTCATCCGTACTTTGCAAACGATGGATATTTCGCGAAACCGTATGGATAAAATTATTGTTCAATGCCTGAAAATGCGGAACAAGGTGGTGCCTAATATAATTCCTTTGGTAGTGATCGCTGTGGTTAGAACTATCTTCGCGCCAGACGATGTTGTGCGCTGTGGCAAAAGTCTCCAATTCGGCGCGTGTTGTGGTAAGCAATGGCCTTAATAAAACCAAGTGCGTACTGTGCTGGGCGTATGGTAAGGGAGTGTTTTCACGCATACCTGTCAATCCGGGCAAACCAGTACCACGGGCAAAGTTGAGCAAGGTGGTCTCTACTTGATCGTTCAGGTGATGGGCAGTGGCTATCCACTCCGCACTGTGCTCTAAGGCTAAAGATTCAAACCATTGATAACGCAAGATACGAGCCGCCATTTGGGTGGAAATACCGTGTTCCTCGGCGTAACTTTTGGTTTCAAATTGCGTCATGTAACAAGATACGCCCATAGAGTCTGCCAATTCGCTTACAAACTGGGCATCCGTGTCAGATTCTGAACCCCGCAACTGAAAATTGCAATGGGCTATTGAAAATGGGATGGCCTCCAGTTTGAACAGATGCGCCAATACAACCGAATCAAGCCCCCCACTCACTGCCAGTATGCCCTTGGTTGGTGGATCGGTGCTTGATACCTTTTTAAATGCTAACTTAATTGTATTTTTCATTCAACTTATGCAAAAAACGCCTTTTATGATTCGATTTCTTAGTTTTATTTTTCTTTTTCCATTTTTCGTTTCCGCACAAATCACTGGTACAGTACAAGACGAGAAAGGCGATCCTTTGGCATTTGCTACTGTTTATGTACGCAATACCAGCAATGGGACAGTAGCCAACAGCGATGGTTTTTTCAAATTGCAGGTTGATCCCGGCACCTACGAAATTGTGTTTCAATACCTAGGATACAGACAACATATCGAAAAAGTCACCCTCGGTAACAAGCCTCTCCGCTTGCAAGTCAAGTTAGAGCCATCAGACCTCGAACTATCGGAAGTAGTCATCACGGGCGACGATCCAGCAGTGCGCATCATGCGGGAGGCTATTGCAAAACGGAAGTATTACAAAGATCGTTTCAGCGACCAAATCTACGATGTTTATATCAAAGGTATGTATCGTTTGGCAGATGCGCCCAAAAAAATAATGGGTCAAGACGTTGGTAACATGGGTGGGATCTTAGATACCAATCGCCAAGGCATCATTTACCTATCGGAATCAGTGTCAAAAGTATATAGCCAGCGCAACCCAGAACACAAAAAAGAAATAATGATTTCGAGTAAAGTCAGTGGTTCTGAAAATGGTTTTAGCCTCAACCGATCTACCCTTACCGAATTTGATATCTACAGCGAGCATATCAACATAGAGCGCGATATATTATCGCCTTTGGCCAGTAATGCCTTTAGTTATTACAATTTTTTCTTGCTAGGTCGCTCCAAAGACGAAAGTGGTTATGAAATTTGTAAAATAAAGGTCGTGCCCAAGCGATCCGCAGATCCGACCTTCAGTGGCATCTTATACATCGTGGATGGGTATTGGAATTTGGCAGGTGCCGACCTGATCTTGACAGGAGCAGCAATCAAACAGCCCGTACTGGATACCATGCGGATCCAACAGTCTTTTGTACCGATCCAATCACCCGATGGATGGGCGTTGATATCGCAAGTTACTTCCTTCAAATTTGGCATTTTTGGGTTCAAAGTCGGCGGAGCGTACAATAGTATTTTTTCCAATTATGACGTTACCCCCAAGTTTGACCAAGGCTTCTTTGACCGCGAGTCATTCAAGATAGAGCAGACCGCCTTAAAAAAAGATACCATTTACTGGGCCTCTATCAGACCTATACCGCTCACCAAAGATGAACGCGTGGATTATGTAAAAAAGGACAGCCTTCAAAAGATATGGAAATCCGAGTTGTATTTGGATAGTATGGACAAAAAGAGCAATAAATTCAGACTCATAAATCTATTGGGCGGTTATACTTGGAGCAATTCATTTAAGCACCGTTCGGTTTCATATCCTGGGGTATTTAGTTGGGTACAATTTAATACTGTTCAGGGTTTGGCACTGAACATAGAACCCGAAATACAATTGAACAATGATGATTTGAGTACCCGATTTTGGAAAGCCAAAGGACACATCAATTATGGATTTTCTGAAAAAAAACTGCGTGGTGGCCTCCGCATTCAACGGCGGTTTGAAAGTATTTACTTCAAGACGCTGACCGTAGAAGGTGGCTCAAAGGTGGCGCAATTTAGTGATAGAAATCCGATAGACCTAACCACCAATACCTCTTATACCTTGTTTTCACAGGAGAACTACTTGAAACTGTACGATAAAACCTATGCTCGAGCCGAATGGTCGCAAATGGTTACGCCAGGCATTCTATTCCGTGGTGGGTTGGAATGGGCGCAGCGCCGCCGCTTGGTCAATAACACCGACTATACTTGGTATAAAAAAGACGACAAAGCGTATAGTTCTAATGACCCAATATCAAATGTAGGAGCAGGTACGCCTTTTCCTGATTTGTTTATGATTGATCTGTTTGCTCGCATTCGGTTTGGGCAGACGTACAGTACTTATCCCTCGTTTCGCCGCTATGATGGTACTCGGTGGCCTGACTTGACGCTTAAATACCGAAAAGCGATTCCGGGTATCGCAGGTAGCGGTGCCAATTTTGATTGGGTACAGGCAAAACTTCAGAAAAACGATTTTTCATGGGGCTTGGTTGGACATTCCGATTGGAATATTAGTATTTCGGCATTTTTGCAGAGCCGCAATACGGGATTCATGGATTTATATCACCCTTTGGGCAACCAAACTTTTGTGCGCAATCCTGAAACCTACAATCAAGGCTTTAGCACGTTGCCTTATTATGAGTTCTCGTCTAAAAGACCCGTCGTAGAGGCTCATTTTGAGCATCATATGGAGGGATGGCTCTTGGATAAACTACCGCTGATTCGAAAACTAAACTGGAAAGAAGTATTTGGTGCGAGTATTTACTATACCGATCAAGTGGTGAGTGAAAACAGAAGGGGACAACAATTGCCGTTTTGGGAGGTGACGGCAGGTTTTGAAAATATTGGCTGGAAGGCCATCCGCCCTTTGCGGATAGAAGTGGTGAATAGTTTTTTCAAAAGCACGTACTACAATACTCAACTTATGATTGGTATTTCAATGTAGTAATATCTTTGCATTGTCTCGTACCTGCGCCTGCAAATCACTCAGAGATAGACCCCTTATTGAGGCTGCACGTTGATACACATCCTCAATGCTAATGGAGGCATGATCGGTCTCCAATAGGAATAGATCTGCGGGCATCCAAGCGAACACAGTAGCGGCGGCACTGTGTTCGCTACACAAGGCTTTGCCAAAGGAGAGGTAATAGCCCGCGTCCAAAAGCGGGCGAGCCGTTTCTATATTTTTGTGATACCCATGAAAAATAACCGTAGGCAATGAGTCTTTATGCGCTTTCAAAATTTGGAGACACGCTTGGTAAGCCCTCACGCAGTGTACTACCAAGGGCTTGGATGTTGCAATGGCCCACGCTATACTTTGTTCAAATGCTTTTACTTGCAGCCCCCAATCGGTATCCGTGACTTTGTCCAACCCTGACTCTCCAATGGCCACTACCTGCCCTTGGCTCGACCGATCAGAAAACCACGAAGAAGCCGATTCACGGCTGTAATCTCCCAAATACCAAGGGTGCAATCCAAGTGAGATGGGGGATTGGACAACGGGAGGAGATTGGGCAAAATATAAGTTGGTGACCTCAAAAACGTTGTTTTGCCCAGTTGGGAGGTGGGTATGAACGTTAATATATTCAAAAAGGGCAAAATTTTTCAAAAGAAATTTAGAATTAAAATAATTAAATGTAAAAAAGTATAGAATAAATAATGGATTATTTCAAAAAAACAAATAAAAGATAAAAAACAAGGATTGAGGCCAAAATGCACTTTTGCAAGTTTGAGACAAAGGTCGTACCTTTGTAGTGGCAATAATGCCATTTTTTATTTTTTTCTATTACAATGTTTAAAGGAACTGTAAAGTTTTTTAATGAAACCAAAGGTTTTGGTTTTATTACTGAGGAATCCAATGGTGAAGAAGTATTCGTTCACGTTTCTGGTTTGGTTGATAAAATCAGAGAAGGAGATGTCGTCACGTTTGAAAAAGAACGTGGCAAAAAAGGTATGAATGCTGTCAATGTTCAAATTGCTAAATAAGTAATTTAAACATTCCGCAATAGCGTGTCTGGACTCCGGTAGCAACCCCTACCGGAGTTTTTTTTGTCTATTTTGGCCGATTTTGGTTTCTGTTGCTTTGTTGTTGGTTTCTGGTATATCTTTGTGGAGTCATAGCCGCCCCTAATGTTGGGTGGACTGATTGTTAATATTACAAAATGCGACAATAAAACAACACAACAATGAAAAAACACATTTTTGCCACCATAGTACTTGCTGCCCTTGGAGCCGCATCATATTTTACTTGGAAAAGCCTAACACCCGCCCCCAAGCGGCCTTCGGGCGCAGGGGCTTCTTTCCAATTTTGGAACATGGCTCGTACTTACCCCGATGGAGTATTTCACACTGAAAAATACACAGAGGCTTTAGCACTCATGCAAGGTGCTGCTCAAAACCGCAATGACCGCGACAACACTTGGGAGGCCATTGGCCCTAAAAACATAGGTGGCCGGACACTATGTCTGGCATTTCACCCTCAAGATACCAATATACTCTGGGCTGGTAGTGCTTCGGGTGGAATCTGGAAGAGCCTTTCGGCAGGCCGTGGCGTGAATGCTTGGCAGCGGGTGGAAACAGGGTTTCCGGTGCTAGGCGTGAGCGCGTTGGCGATAGATCCGATCAATCCAAACACTATATATGCCGGTACAGGTGAGGTCTATAATGCCGAAAATTCGGCGCCCAATGTGGCATTTCGCACGACGAGGGGTACTTACGGAATCGGTATCTTGAAGTCAACCGACGGGGGCGGTACTTGGATCAAAAGTTTGGACTGGAGTTATGGTCAATTGCGTGGGGTTCAAGACATTAAAATCAATCGGTTGCGCCCTGCCACGGTGTATGCTGCTACTACAGAAGGTTTGTATCGAAGTTATGATGCTGGCAACTCCTGGCAATTGGCACTGGATCGTAAAATGGCCGTTGATATAGAAATGCATCCGACGGATACTTCGATCATGTTTGTCACTTATGGATCATTGGATGATGAAGCGGTGAGTGGTATATTCAGAACTCAAAACGCTGGTACTAATTGGCAGCAATTGAGCAGCGGTTTGCCGGCTCAATATGGCGGCAAAACCTTGGTTTCGATCAGCAAATCAAACCCCCAAATTGTCTATGCATCCGTCGGTAATGCCTTTGCTCAAGAAGGACTCTATAAATCCATCAATGGCGGTAATACTTGGAACAAGGTCAACAGTAGCAATGTTTGCTCTTATCAGGGTTGGTACTCGCACGATGTGGCGGTAAAACCCGATGATCCAAATGTGCTGATCTGGGTCGGTATTGACTCTTGGAAATCAACCAATGGCGGACTCAATGCCACCAAAAAGACACAATGGAGTGCTTGGACATTTGGGCAAGTGCCGGTTGGTGGCCCCGAAGGCCCCACTAACTATGTTCATGCTGATATTCACAGGGTTTATTTCACGGAAAATGACCCTAATAAGGTGTATTTTGTGACCGATGGCGGTATTTTTGTTTCTTATGATGCCGGCGAAAAGCACGCAGGCCGCAATGGGGGCTATCAAACCCAGCAGTTTTATGCTACTATGGGGCATTCAACCACCAATCCAAACCTCAGTATCGGAGGGATGCAAGACAACTCTACGGCTTTCTATACTGGATCTGATGCTTGGACAAGGGTGCTGGGCGGTGACGGACAGTGTGCAACCATTCATCCTGACAATGACCAAATCATGTTTGGTTCTTCTCAGTACTTGAATATAGCCCGGAGTGATGATTCTGGAAATGCTTGGAATTGGATCAGTTCGGCTGAAATGGACAATGAGCAACCAGCCTTCAATGGTGCTTTTGAGATTGCTCCAGCCGATCCGAATGTACTATACGCAGGTGCCCAAAGTTTGTTCAGATCTTTTGATTTAGGCAACACTTGGGATAATGCCAGTAGTGGATTCTTGACTGAAGAAGGCGATATAGTATTGACCATCGCCTCCAATCCAAATGATATAGAAGAGATCATGTATAGCACCGCGCCTTTGGGTAGCCTGACGGCACGGGTGCGCAAAATCAGGCTCAATGGTACCATTCCAGAGAATATAGAACTCACTGGACTCCCAGATCGGCTTTGTATGGATATTGCATGGGATAATGCTAGTCCGGGCATGGTTTATGCCGTTTTTGCTGGTTTTAATACCGAACACGTGTTTCGCTCCGACAACAATGGCATCACTTGGACGGCTATAGACAATGGATTGCCTGATGTACCCACCAATAGTATATTGATAGATCCCCTTCAATCTAATAACCTCTATGTTGGCAATGACCTTGGGGTTTGGTTTTCTTCCGATGCTGGAGCCAGTTGGTCTTTGTTTTCGGCAGGTGCGCCACAAGCCTTGTTGGCCATGCACTTAGGTATCAGTGCCGATCGAAAACTCAGGGTTGCTTCCTATGGTTTAGGCGTTTGGCAGGCTGATATGGCTCCATTCAGCAGTACTAATCTGTTGCCGACGCATGTTGTTTCTATGTCGGTATTCCCTAATCCTAGCACCGGAAATAGTACCCTTAAAGTGAATTTTAAAAGCAATACCCGAACCAGTGTGGAGGTCAGGGATATGTCGGGACGGGTAGTGCATACCGTAGCAGCGCAAGACTACACAGCCGGACAACACCAAATACCGCTGCGATTGAGCCATCTGCCAATTGGCAACTATGCTGTTGGATTGAATGGGCGGGCGGTACGGATGTTGGCAGTGGTGCGGTAACAGAAATTACAAAAACTAAAAAAAATGGATCATAAACATAAATCAATTCGGCCATTTATAGGCGCGAAGAACTTTGAAGAGTCCAGGAGTTTTTATCGCGACTGGGGCTTTCAAGAAAGTGTTTTGGGACATAATATGTCTTATTTTGAAACGGAGGGATTGGGCTTTTATTTACAAGATGCTTACGTTCAAGATTGGGTAAATAATTCAATGGTTTTTCTGGAGGTTGAAGATGTTGAGCGTTATTGGCAAGATCTTTTTGCCTTGAACTTGACGGCCAAATATAAAAGTGTAAAACTAGTCCCCATTCGAGCATATGATTGGGGGAGGGAGTGTTTCGTACATGACCCATCTGGAATTCTATGGCACATTGGAACATTTTTTTAATATATTACTTGATTGTTTTTTCACTGCTACTTAAATATCTGGGTGTATGCTTCGCATGTTCACGCCCGAGAAGCAAGGTTTACTTGCTTCTCGTCTGCTCATGCCCCAAAAACAGGAAATCTAAGGCCAAAATCTGAACCCTGAATCAGTACCTTTTTCCAGCACCGTTCCTAATTCATATTCGCGCGATTGAATATCAGAAAAAACAACTAAAATTTAAAAAATAAATTGCGCAGCAAAGTAAAATGTGCATACCTTTGCGTTAACCATTTGGTTAAATCAATTGGTTGATAATATGGAAAACGAAATTAATACAGAGCAACGCATTTTGGAGGCCGCAGAAAATGTATTTTTGGAAGAGGGCTTCGCCGGGGCAAGGATGCAGCATATTGCAGATAAAGCCGGGATCAACAAAGCCATGCTGCATTACTATTTTCGCAGCAAGGACAAACTTTTTGAGTTGGTATTCCAATACAAAATGCAGCAATTTATCCCACAGATCACGGCGACACTGCACGACGACAGTATTCCATTTTTTGATAAAATAGACCGATTCGTGATGGCTTACCTTGGGATGTTGCGCAAAAATCCATCTTTACCGGCGTTTATCATCAGTACATTGAACCGAAATCCTAAATTGGCAGAAACAATCAAAATCAAAATCGGTAAAGAGGTAGCCCAGTTGATACAATCTGAAATAGCCAAAGGAACCATCAAGCCTGTAGATCCCCACCAATTTCTAATTACATTGGTGGGCATGTGTATTTTTCCATTCTTAGCGAGACCCCTATTTAGTGCCTCCTTCGATTTAAAGCCCGAATCATATGACCGAATATTGTCAGAGCGACACATTCATGTCATGCAATTTGCCCGATCTATCTTGACACTTCATTGATTTTTTGGGTCAGTTCGTTGATCTCCACCTTTTTCTATCACAAAAAGGTTTTTCTTTGTTCCAAAATTAACCAATTGGTTAATCTGGCTAGTTAAAAAGGCCTTTTATATTCTTTTAAAACAGTTTATAAACAACCATCACTCAACTCAATAGCACATGCATTTTATTAGGTTTTTTATCTCCATTTTGTTGGTTTTTTATGGCGTTGCCACCTGTGCCCAAACACCCTATACTTTAGAGCAATGCCTGACAGCCGCAGAGACCTATACCCCATTATCGAAACAAGAGCCGCTCATAGAAGCAGCCCACCGAGCCGCCATCGCGCAATTGCGCACCAATTATATGCCCCAGACAACCTTCAACGGCACGGCCACTTGGCAGTCAGAGGTGACGGCTATTTCGATCCCATTGCCTAATTTTGAAGGGCCAACCATCAGTAAGGATCAATATCGCTTGACCCTTGAGGTGATACAACCCATTTGGGATGGGGGGCAAACAGCCCACTTGACCAAAATACAAACGGCTCAAACTCAGATAGAACAACAGCGGGTTCGGACAGACCGCTATGCTGCTAGAGAGCAGATTCTGCAATTGTATTGCGCGGCACTCTTAGCACAAAAGCAAGAACAGGCCTTGATTGTTTCTAAAAAAGACATCGTTGCTCGCCGCACCCGTACCCAAGAGCAAGTGGATAATGGGATCGGGATTCCTGCCTATGTTATGGCTTTTGATGCTCGGCTATTGGAGATGGAACAACTCGAAACAGAGGCTCTTTTCCGACGTACCAGTGCCATTGAAGGGCTGTCTTTATTGACAGGTTTGCCTGTCAGCAGTACCGATTCTTTGGCCTTGCCAAACATGGATTTTGCCGCCAATATAAATGCTGAACGCCCTGAATTGGCCTTATTTTCTTTGCAACAGGCTGGTACGGTAGCACAACAAGAGGCCACGCGCAGTAAGATCATGCCTCGATTCAATGCCCTCGCTACTTTGGGCTACGCCCGACCCGGCCTCAATTTTTTATCCAATGATTTTGAGCCCTACGCCATATTGGGTGTCAATTTTAGGTGGAACTTAAGTGGGTTGTACAATGGTGGTATCCGTAAAGAGAACCAACAATTTCGACTGCAAAGTGAACGAATTGGCCTCCAAAAAGAGCAGTTTTTGAGGCAGTTATCTGTTCGTCAAATACAGCAAGGCCAAGAGATACGGCGAATCAGAAAAGTAATGGAAAAGGATCAGGGCATCATAAACCTACGCGATCAAATAGCCGCCACAGCTGCCATCCAATTGGAAAATGGGGTGGTTACGCCCTCTGAATACCTGACTGAAACCACCAACTTGACTACTGCCAAACTCAATGCGATCATCCACGAGGTACAACTGGTACAGGCGCAATTGCAATTGGTGTTTATGAATGGAAATCTTTAACAGTACTACAATGAACAGTTATCAGTAAAAAATAATTAAAATATGAAAAATACAATTTATATCGCATTGGTTATAAGCATGTTCGCTTGTGGCAAAAACAACGGAAACCACGACGCATCGGGCATTTTTGAAGCCCAAGAAGTCATCATTTCTGCGGAATCGGCGGGCGTACTGCAACGGTTTTCCGTACAGGAAGGGCAACAACTCAAGGCCGGACAAGAAGTCGGTGCGATTGATTGTCAGCAGTTGAGTTTGCAAAAAGACCAAATTTTTGCCAATGAACGCGCCTTAGACCTTCGCCAAACCGAATCTGGTCCACAAACTCAGGTTTTGAAAGAACAGATTGCCTTACAGGAGAGCCAAATTGCCACCCAAAAAGAGCAATGGCGCGTGATCCAAGTAGAGCAAACACGTTTGAAAAAACTGGTGGCCGCGCAAGCAGCACCAGCCAAACAATTGGATGATGTAAACGGCCAAATGGCCATTTTAGAGAAGCAAATCGCGGCCGCCCAACGCCAAATAGGCGTATTGAACCAACAGATCAAATCACAGGATCAAAACACTGCCTTAATAAATAGGGGTATTCTGAGTGAAAAGCAGCCCTTGGGTGTACGCAAGGCACAATTGGACGACCAGTTGCGCCGCTGCAAAATAGTCAATCCGATCAATGGAACTGTATTGAGCAAATACGTGGAAGGCTTTGAAATGGCCGCACCCGGCAAGGCACTCTACAAGATTGCCAATTTGGATACCCTCACCCTTAGGAGCTATGTGACTGGCGATCAATTGGCCGCGATCAAGATCGGCCAAACGGTGAAAGTACAAATTGGACAAGGCGATGCCAACCCCAAAGACTATGCAGGTATCATTACTTGGGTTTCTGATAAAGCCGAATTTACGCCCAAGAGCATACAAACCAAAAATGAAAGGGCTAATTTGGTGTACGCGCTTAAAATCAGTACCCCGAATGATGGGTTCTTGAAAATTGGGATGTATGGCGACGTATTTTTTCAAGGAACTGGTAAATAACACGGTATGATTTCCATTAAAAACATCACCAAAACCTATCGCGACGGCAAACTGACGGCACTAGATGGGATCAATATCGAGATTGCTGAAGGAGAACTATTTGGTCTCATAGGCCCTGATGGGGCTGGCAAAACTACCTTATTTCGGATATTGGCCACCTTGGTTCAGCCTGACAGCGGCACTGCCGATATAGCGGGTGCCGATGTGGTGCGCGATTATGCCCTCATCCGCCGATCCATTGGCTATATGCCTGGGCGATTTTCGCTGTATCAAGACTTGAGTATCCTTGAAAATTTGGAGTTTTTTGCTGCCGTCTTTGGGACGACCATTGCAGAGAATTATGAGCGAATAAAGCCCATTTACAGTCATATAGAGCCATTCAAAAATCGTAGAGCCGGGCAACTTTCTGGCGGTATGAAACAAAAACTGGCCTTGTGCTGCGCCTTGGTACACCGCCCTACACTACTGTTGTTGGATGAGCCCACTACGGGCGTAGATCCAGTGTCGCGCCAAGAGTTTTGGGACATGCTCCAATTGTTGAAGCAGCAAGGATTGACTATCGTGGTTTCTACTCCTTATATGGATGAGGCACGGCGTTGCGACCGCATTGCCCTCCTCCAAAAAGGCCAAATACTCGATCAAGATAGCCCGGAAGGCATCATCAATCGCCATGCCCTTCCGCTGTACAGCATCCAAGGGCCACATATGTTTGCTTTATTGGAAACGGTGCGTTCTTGGCCCGGCACGTTGTCTTGTTTCGCCTTTGGCGAAAGCCACCATGTCCGTTTTCATGATGGAATGACCGCTCCTCATTTAGAGGCCTATTTGAAGAAAAAAGGCTTAGAAAACATCGAAATAAAGGCTATTGCCCCAGATATTGAAGACATTTTCATTGAATTATTGCGCACACAAAACTAAAATACAAATGAGCAATATCATAGAAGCAACGCAACTGACGAGGGTTTTCGGAAAGTTTACCGCCGTAGATCATATTAGTTTTTCAGTGAAGACCGGTGAAATATTCGGTTTTCTAGGTGCCAACGGGGCAGGGAAATCCACGGCCATGAAAATGCTGAGTGGGTTGCTGTTGCCGAGCTCTGGCAAAGCCCAAGTGCTGGGGTTTGATGTATATACCCAGTCGGAAGAAATCAAAAAACGGATTGGGTATATGTCTCAGCGGTTTTCGCTGTATGAAGACTTAACTGTTGAAGAAAACATCCACTTATTTGGCAGTATATATGGGCTAAGCAAGGCTATACTTAAAGAAAAAACGGATGCGCTACTGGTACAACTGGAATTTGTAGATCAACGCAAAACCTTGGTCAGCAATTTGCCCTTGGGATGGAAACAAAAACTCTCTTTTTCGGTAGCCATGCTCCATGAGCCTCAATTGGTATTCTTAGATGAACCGACAGGCGGTGTGGATCCGATCACCAGAAGGCAATTTTGGGAAATGATTTATGCAGCTTCCGCCAAAGGAGCCACCCTATTTGTCACCACCCACTATATGGATGAAGCGGAGTATTGTGACCGGGTTTCTATCATGGTGGATGGGCGGATAGCAGCCTTGGATACGCCCAAAGCACTGAAAACCCAATTTGAGGCCGATGATATGAACGAGGTATTTCTAAAATTGGCGGCTACTTCAAATCTTAAAATCATATGAAAGTTTTTTTAGCATTTTTAAAGAAAGAGTTTCGACACGTCTTGCGCGACCGAAGGAGTTTGGCGGTACTTATCGGAATGCCGATTGTTATGTTGCTCATGTACGGATTTGCGCTTAGCACTGAGGTGAAAAACTCGCGGATTGCCATCGTGGATTTATCCAAAGACGAGGTCACTCGTACCCTAATCCAGCGTTTGGATGCCAGTCGTTATTTTACGGTTACAGAGTACTTGGACAACCCAGAAGGAGCCGATCTCTTGTTTCGCCAAGGTAAAGCCCGGGCAGTGGTGGTGTTTCAAGAAGGGTTTCAAAAGAGTTTGCTCCACACCAATACGGCTTCTGTACAGATCATCGCCGATGCTTCTGATACCAATACTGGAAACACCGTGGCGTTTTATATTTCAAGCATCATCAGGGCTTACCAAGATGAACTCTTGACCCACCAAAAACTGCCTTACCGGATCCAAATGGAAGCCCAATTGGCCTACAACCCTCAGTTGAAAAGTGCCTTCAACTTCGTGCCCGGGGTCATGGTACTCATCCTTATTTTGCTCTGCTCTATGCTTACCGCCGTCGCCATAGTCCGCGAAAAAGAAACTGGCACCATGGAATTGATATTGGTATCACCCGTACGCCCTTGGATGATGATTGTTGCCAAAGCCATTCCTTTTTTATTGGTAGGACTGATCAATGTTGCCATGATCCTCTTGATTTCATACACTGTTTTGGGTTTACCTATGCGCGGAAATTTATTGTTACTGGTAGCAGAATGCGGATTATTTGTACTCTTGGCACTTTCCTTAGGCTTGCTCATCAGCACCCGTACAGATTCTCAACAAACGGCCTTGTTCATCTCATTGGTGGGGCTTATGTTGCCCTCATTAGTGTTCAGTGGGTTCATGTTTCCTTTAGAAAACATGCCTTTGCCCTTGCAATACATTAGTAAAATAGTACCAACCCGTTATTTTTTCAATATCCTGAAATCTGTGATGATCAAAGGGCTTGGATTTTCGCAGGTTTGGAAAGACACCTTGGTCATGGCGGGAATGACGGTATTCCTATTGGGCATGGCCGTTCGTTCGTTTAAAATGAGGCTTTAAAAAACACTACCGATGCTAAAAGCACTATTAAATAAGGAATTTAGGCAAATATTTCGCAATCCCTCCATTATCCGTTTGATGTTGGCGGCACCGATCATGCAATTGATCTTGATTCCGTTGGCCGCCGATTTTGAGGTCAAGAATATACAGTTGGCTGTATTGGACTGGGATCACTCTACCTATTCTCAAAAAATCATATCGCGGTTGGGCGCATCGGGGTATTTCCAATTGGTGGAAACACCCAAAGATGCCGCTACAGCCCAAGAAGCTTTAGACAACAATCGGGTGGATATGATACTGGAGATCCCGCAGCGTTTTGAGCGCGATTTGGTGCGAGAAGATGAAGCCAAAGTATATTTTAAAGCCGATGCGGTAGATGTAATGAAGGCTGGTTTGGCCATCAATTACAGTGGTCAAATCATCCAACAGGTGAATCAAGAGATTCGCGAAGATTTTGTACAACTGCCCCGGTTCAATCCTGTACCCATGCTCAACATAAGCACCCAGTATTGGTACAATCCTGGCTTCAATTATAGGCACTATATGGCACCAGGCATATTGGCTTTGTTGCTCATTATGGTGGGCAGTATGATGTGCGCACTCAATATTGTGCGGGAAAAAGAAATCGGCACCATGGAGCAAATGAACGTCACACCTGTGAAAAGTTATCAGTTCCTATTGGCCAAATTGATTCCTTTTTGGTTGCTTGGGTTGGTATCACTGACCATTGGTTTGATCGTATGCTTTTTGGCATTTGGGTTGGTGGCAGCAGGCAGTTATGTCACGATCTATCTATTTGCGATGGTGTATCTCATAGCCGCCCTTGGTATTGGTCAGTTATTGGCCACTTTTTCAGATACTCAACAGCAGGCTACCTTGTTTTCGTTCTTTTTTATGATGATGTTTGTACTTTTGAGCGGTCTATATACGCCCATAGAAAGTATGCCCCTTTGGGCAAAGAGCATTGCTTGGGCCAACCCAGTATCGCATTTTGTGGATGTAATGCGTAGCGTCATGCTCAAGGGAAGTACGCTCTATGACCTAAAGTACCGTATGTTTTGGTTGATCGGTTTTGCAATTTTATTTAATGTATTGGCGATGTTGAATTATCGAAAACGGGTAGGATAGAGCCAATGTCGTTTAAGTCACGTTCCCTGTGCTTATCGGTCATACCGATACAAATCATATCGCTCAATAATACCAATAAGTTTCTCCGCATAAGTACGATCGGTGGCATAGCCCACCGATTTGAGACCATAAGCCCATTTTTTATAATCAGATCCGTACTGTTGTAGTTTTTTGTAACGCCCCTGCGATAATAGTCGGCTGTGTTCGCGCCAACTTTCCCAAGGATTCTGAAATTTTCGGAAAAAGTCTTTGTGCGTATCATCTGTAAAATTACTGCAATGCCCTTTGCGGCATTTCCGCGAAAAACACTTAATCCCAAAGTGATTGTTGTTATTGACCGCCAACTTACTCAACCCTGCCCTACTCTCTACCAAGCCCTGCGCAAGGCTAATACTGGCAGGAATTCCAAAGACGGACATCTCTGTTCGGGCAATTTTTTCAAAGCGACCAATATAATCTTTCACCTGAGTGGCATAAAGTTCATTGTCTGCTACGGGTGATGCTTCGTTTTTTGATGTCCAATTATTTTTTTGAGCGGCTGGTTTTGCCTTAGCATTCGCCTCACTTTTGATACCACTTTGATCGGTCAGAGATAGTTGTACTGGTGAAATACCAGTGTCGGAATCAAACAAGACGTAACAGCAAGCGATAGCCACTATAGCAACCTGTCCCACTAGTTTTAGGCTGACATCTTGAGGTATAAAACGTCCAAGTTGGTATTGCAGAGCTACCATGGGGCGTTTCCAACGCTTGGCTGGTACGGCTTTGTGTTTTATAGCAGCGATTGAAACAGCCTTAAATGTATGTACTGAATCATAAGAAACCGTGACAATGGTTGGCTCCTGTGTCGTGGTGGTGGTACGCTGAGTCTCCCGTCCGCAAAATTCGTGTTGAGTATTGGTGCTCTCCGGGTCAAAATATTGTTTAGTCTTACCCATCGGATGAAAATTTAAGAAAGTGAAATCAGATATTGAATTTCAAGCCATTCTTTATTTGAATGCGATAGCAAAGGTAAAACTTTTTGTTTTTAAAAAACAAACTTTTTATTTAATAAAAATACATTTACTTTTTAGCCCGTTTTAGTACGTTGATTTTTAGCACTTTATTACCTATGGCATTACATTAATAAAATCAGGCTGCGCGCCAAAGATTTGATCCCGAGTGCGGTACTCTGCTGAGTTGAGCATAGCAATCAATTTATCTCTGGTAACTTTGTATGCCTCCAATGCCATACCCGTCATAGGGTCGGGTTGGGGAAGGTTTAGTCGAAGGTGATCTACTTGTTGTCCATTTTTCCAGAACCTAAAGCATACGTGTGGCCCTGTAGCAAGACCTGTAGAGCCTACATAACCAATGGTTTGTCCTTGGGCAACCCTTGCACCGGGGCGCATTCCTTTGGCAAAACCATTCATGTGCAAGTATTGGGTTTCGTAGGTATTGTTATGCCTGATACGTACAAAATTGCCATTGCCACCACGACGAGTTGCTTCTACCACCACCCCTTCTGCCACCGTCATAATAGGGGTGCCATAAGGGGCTGCATAGTCAGTGCCGAAGTGTGCTTTGTGATACCCCAATACCGGATGAAGCCGATTGGGGTTGTACCGGCTTGAAATGCGGCTAAATTTTACAGGAGATTTTAAGAATGCTTTACGGGCAGGACGACCATCAAAATCGAAATAATCGGTTTTTTCTCCGGGCTTATCGTAATGGAAGGCGTAAGAGTCTTTTCCATCGCGGGTATATATAGCCGCAATAATTTTACCAGTACCTACTGGTTTTCCTTCTACAATGTGTTGTTCATAAACAACTTTGAAGCGATCGCCTTGCTTTTGGTGGTAAAAATCAACGGAAGAAGCCAAAATATCAATCATCCCATCGGCCAACTCATCGTTCAACCCATTGTCGGTAAGGGCTTGCCAAAAAGAGGTTTCTAATACCCCGGAAGCAGCGACTATTTCTGTGCGCTTGGGGCGTTGGGTCAATTCAACTTGATAGGGTTCTTGCAACTGGAATACTGCATATTCGTAAGCATTGGGCTCATACACCATGTAAGCAGGTTGGGTCTGATTTTGCTGTTTGCCCCTCAAAAAATGGAGGGGTTTGCCAGCACGCATGGCGTTGATATTGAATTTGCCCTTGCAGTTTTCTACCAATTTGGCTACATTGGGGTAGGTCATCCCTTGCTTTAATAAAATCTCGCCCAGTACATCGCCAGATTTTAGTTTGTCTGATTCCACTTGATATTGAAGCATATCTAAGCCCCATCGCAATTCAGGTGCTCGTACTGGCGTAGGTATGGGTTCAGCAAAGGCAAAAGCCGCTGCTTTTTGTAATTGTGGAAATTGCAGCACTGCTGCAAAAACAAGGATTGAGGTAACAATACTGATGGAAACTAATTTGCCTTTGCGGGAAAGTGCCAATTTCCGAATACGATCCAGTCGCCGCTGGAGATCACTGTCTTTCTGATTCACGTCGTGTTGTGTAAGATTATGAGTAGAAATAGAAAAGATTAAAAGAAATTTACATTTGGACTACTCAGGAAGGGTGCAAAGTTAGAATTGAATGTTAGTTTATATGTGCTTTCTTCAAAATTTAACAAAAAAATGCCTCTTTTACTCTTTTTTGTTTTAAGTATTACCACTTTTCTAATCTAAGGGAAATATTATTTTGTTGATCTTTGATATAAAATCGACTTTCTTGCCAAGAGGCAGCCCTAAACTTAGATCTGACATTGTTTGAAAATCCATAAGGCTCGGAAGGAATACCTAGTAGATTTTTATCCAGTTTTCCATTGTTGTTGAGGTCTTGGTAACAACTGATGGCATAGGTGCCTTGTCCCAAATTTGGAAAATAAGTACTAATGTTTGTCCCATTTGTAATGGGTACTACTTTTTTCTCTAGGGCTTTTTGTTCGTTTAAAAAAGAATTGGCATCATTGTAAATAGCCACATATATAGGCCCCTTATGAGGGGTAATATTATAAAAATAGACCACCAACCCTTCCGTATGGGGCGTGACTGGTGTTACTGATGATGCCCAAAATGAGAAAAACAACGCGAATACAGTGGTACACATAGATTTGTCTGAAAAATTAGTTATAACGCTTTCAAGACAATATTATGGTGGTGTCGGATATGAAATGCTGTAAAAAATAACATTTCGAGGAGGGTAAGTTTGCCGAGTAAGGGGTGAGGCAAGATATGACCTTCCAAATCTGACTCAGCGATGTGTTGGATTTTGGATAGAAACATTCGGTGCGTTTTTTCAAATCGCATCAAAATTTCGGCTTTAGTGCCCGTAGCCCTAGGGATAAACGCCTTGGTAGCGCGACCTCCTGCGGAAAGTTTTTGGGTATATTTTTCGCTTAACCCCTCAAAGGTTCGAGAAGTGCGACTGGGGCGACCAAATAGCCAGCGGAATGCAAAGAAAGGTAGTATCAATGCTTGATTCAATGGCTTGACGGATAAATGGAGGTGTTCGATATTTTCGGCGATGCTCCATTTCCCGGCGATACCTAAAAAAAATGTGTGGTCATCCATCTGTTTGGCGGTATCGAGTATGGCCTCCATTTCGGTGGCGATGAGGGCGATGATCTCAGATTTATTCATTTTTTAAGTTTTGTTTGTATAATTTCGTTCAAGTGTATCATAGCATTTTCGAGATAGACAGGTTGTTCTGTCGTTTTTGACAGGACTATTCCGCCTTGTATGATGGCGTATATCACGTGAGTCCAATATGGAATATCCAAATCCTCTTTGAGTTCGCCTTTGCTGATCCCTGTTTTGAGCAGTCCCTCCAAGCCTTTGAGTAGGGTCTCCATGGCGGTCTTTACTTTTTCTTTGAGCCTGGGGTGGGCATCGTCGGCATCCATGCCAGTATTGAGGAGGGGACATCCGCCGCGCTCAACCAGCCACGGGTACATATCCAAATATACCTCTGGCAGTGCAAATAATCGGGTATGGTGGCCTTGTTTTGAAACCAAGAGTTCGCCCAAATGATGGAACATTTGCTGGAAATTATAATCAAAAGCCGCGATTGCAACCGCGTCTTTGTCTTCAAAATTGCCATAAATACTGCCTTTGCTCAAGCCTGTGGCTTGGGTCAGGTCGTGCATACTGGTTCCACTATATCCTTTTTGGTTGAACAGTACGGCAGTCTCTTCAATGATGAATTGGCGGGTCAATTCCGACTTCCTTTTCCCAGGGTATTTACGTTGCTTTTGAATCATGGTGCAAAAATAAACCAATTGGTATTATTTTTTATACTTTTTGGTATTTTATTTTATACTGAATGGTATTTTTTTATTATAAAACGGTTTGAAGCCTAAAAGCCACCACAGCACTGCTTGGAGGCCGACCAATTAGTCGTCTGATGACTTGACGTCCAATGTTCTGTAAAGAAGATAGATGTGGTTGGTGTTATCTCATTATCCGCCCGTTAAAACGAGCGGTTACAACATGTTTGGATGTGCTACGTTGACGACATTGGACTTGAAGTCAACTAACACTACTCATGGGCTGATCAGTTAGTCATCTGATGAATTGACGTCCTTGGATCACTAACTGATCAGCGCAATTGAATTTTTAAGTTGAAGCCTTGGACTTGATGTCATCGGATTTTTCCCATGGCCTACCAAGCCACGATCTTCCCCGAAACACTACCTTTAGCACCCAAAACAGTGTAGATGTAGGTGCCAGCGGGCAAACCATTGCGTTCAAAAACGACAGTGTCATCGCGTACGCCATCGAATGAACGCACCACCCGACCCGTCAAATCGGATAGGGTAACGCGCAAGGATTCTCCTGCTTCATTGTTGAAATATAAGGTGGTGCTTTCAGAAAACGGATTGGGCTGTACATAGATGTCGTAAGCGACTTTTTCGATTTCTGGTGCCGCCACGGAGGTATTGATACAAGAGCCGATGTTGGGGGTAGAACGCTGGTATTTACTATTGACAATGGTAGTGATTTCACTAATGCAAATTTCATTATTGGTTAAGGTGGAGTAGTGGATTCGTAGGAATTTAGTAAAAGCGGTGTTCTTTTTGATGCTCTTTTCAGTGTATGACAAGGCCATGATTTCGCCAGTAGAATCGAATTGCAAATCGCCCTCAAAATCTGGTGAAAGATCAACCAGTGATTCGATTTTCAAGCCCGCAATACTGAATTCGTACCCTAACACTCGATTGATGGCGTTTAAGATCATCACATCAACGGTTTTGGCGACGGTGTCTAGGGCGGTCAGTTTTAAAGTGACTGGTTCATTGGGCAGATCAGTACCTGTTGGGAATGTGCAAGGGAATCGCAGGAGCCAATACTGGGGATCGTTAGCATGTATTTCGCACTCTTGTAAGAGGGCGGCATCGTATAAATCAAGGTTGCCGTTGGCTTGTAGGTCGCGACAATTGGTGACTTCTGGATTTTCGTACAAAGCGGCTTCCAAATAGGCTTCTATGTCTTGGATGGTGCGCATGGTGTCTTGGTTCCAGTCACCCCGGAGGGCAGTACCATTGCAGACACCTTCACAATCGGGTTGTGCATCGCCAAACAGGGTGCCTAAACAATCGTAGTAAGCAGGACATTCATCGTCCAAAAATTCTACATTGGGCGTGGCTCCGGTATAGGTCAGGTTGAAACAGGCTTGAGCCCAGTTGTTTTCAAAATCTGATTCAATATTGCCTGCTACATCGGGACTTTGATCCCAATTGACTCGAACGACCAATGTGTAAGTGCCGGGACTGATGCCTGTGATATCAACCCACTGGCAGGGTAGCCCTGCATCGTAAATGTCGCCACATTGATTGGAGATACCCATGTTTTCGCAAGTATATTTGCCTTGACCGCCATCATTGCACTCTAGGTCAAGTACGCAAAACCCATTTTTTGATCCTACGGGTACACGGTCGCCATTTTGTTGAAACAATACGTATTCTGCATAGCCCCTATAGTGCCAATGTTGGTGGCATGGATCCCAAAGGAATTGGTCGGTAGGCGTATTGGTATCATCGGGGGTTTGGCCAATGAAATAATCTTTGGTTCCAATATTTTTGATGTGGGTCGTGAAATTGATTAAATACCGGGTGCCTACACCCCGCAAACAGCCTTCTTCCACGGCGCAAACATCACCATTGGTCATGGTTACTAGGTTCATAGAGTTGCGAAGCACATCTTCGAGTACCACCAAATCGGGTGCATCGGGGCATTCTGGATCACCAGGATAGATACAGGTAGAATCGCTAATGGTGGCCAATGGGTCGTAATTGCAAGCCAATGGGTCGGTACAACCTACGATGGGGCCTTTGTATGTCAAAGAAAACCGGAGGTTTTCATGTACACAGGAATCGGATCCAACAAAAGCCAAGCGAATTTGGTATTTTTTCCCACCTTCCAAATGCAGGCTCGCAAAGGCTCCATTGGTGCAGCCTCCATCTGAATAAAATAGAGTACCGGCTTGGGTGTTGGTGATGAACTTACAGGTGTTATAGACCCATATTTTGCTGGGGCAGGTGTTCAGAGAATCGCAGGTGCTGATTTCATAAATACCGGTGGAGTCTGGAGCGAATTTATACCAACTTTCGGTGGGCCAAGGTGCCTCATGGTTGCCTGTTTGGATCGGGAAACCGTAATCGCAATAAGTGCCGGGTTCACAGTTAAATATGGTGACTTGATTGTATTGAAATTCTCCATCGAGGTTTTCAAAAATCAAAGAATCATTAAAATAGAGCCGATAATAACCATCAGGGAGCATGCCATCCCCGTATGTATCAGACATTTTGAACTCGGTGCAGGACGAGTCGGGGACGCAATATTCATATATATGGGTACTGCTATCAGGTACACTGCCTTGGATTACTGTACCGGTTGCTGGATCTGTAACAGTCCAAGATACTTCTTGCCAAAAAAAGTCGGAATTGACGACCAATTTG
>JANMMZ010000117.1:0-3057 GCA_031373665.1 Saprospiraceae bacterium
ACCCGGATCGCGGGCAAACCCACTATACTAATAATGGATTCTTTATTCTCTCTCGTGTCTGAAAAACTCCAGTGCTTGATGTCCTGATGCCATATTCTACCCTCTATTCCTTTTAAAATATTGAGCCAGTCGGTGCGCAGCGCATTGATGGACACAAAAAAACGATTCGGCACACTCGTGGCAAATCGAATGATAATGTGATCCATACCTGCTAGTTGGAATGGGACTGGATTAGGGACTTTATATGGCTTTGTATCATCGTTTTTTAGCGACTTTTTAGTTCCTTCTTCAGTAGGCTTGGGAGCAGCCTGTGTTATTTTACCCTCTTCTAAGATTATCAGATGACCTTTGAAAATCATATTCAATGCCTCCCAAGTCTCTGCATTTCGAGGGATATGCCACGACCCCAATACAGGTGACCAACAAGCACCTTTGATTTGTCTCATTAATACCGTAAATTCTGGGTCAAAAGCCACATTTTTTACAGCAAACTTAGGGAAATCGTTGATTTCTGAAGGACGTACGATAACTTTCATAGAGTAAGTAGTTAAAAATTTGTACAAACATATAGGTAATCACATTTTTCAAACAACTAAAAATCAATATTTTACGAAAGATAAGTGTTTTAATCGTTTATTATCGGATAGTAAACGATTATAAACGTTTATAAACGATTAAAAAAAACCAAACACTTAATCTCCTGTTTTTCCATACCTTCGCAATATGAAAAAACAATGCCTCAGTTGTGAGATCGCCATCGTAGGCTGTTAAGTTGAGTGACCCCGTATAGAATGCCCCAAAGTCCAGCCTACTAATAGTGACAAAGTGGAATTTGGAGCAATGTTGAACCAAAAACATCAGATTTCAAAACCAAAAACTATTTTTTTATAAAAACAAACAAAAAAAATTAAACAAACACCAATTTATAAAACAATTTGTTTTATCTTTGCAGCAAATATTACTTTGGCTATGCGTACCTGTAACAATTGCGCCGCTGAAATCATTCACGGTGCGAAGTATTGCCACCGCTGTGGCGACGAAATTATTGAGAAAACAAAGGCTTGTCCGGCATGTTATCAACACAGCCCGGTATCGTCCGTATTTTGCCACCATTGCGGCTTTCATTATGCAGGAAAAAAGCAATCCGAATCCAGGGACTACGAACCTGTTTTTGAATTTGAATTTGATTCTGAGACCCTGAATGATCAGGTGAAAGCCTTGTTTTTTAAAAGCCTGCGCAAACGAATAGATGAAGAACACGACATCAGTTACTACAGTGATTATGTGGAGCGATTTTATCAATCCCGATTCAGAGACATCTATGAATTGCGCTCTAAACAAATAGCCGAAGAGGCCATGACCCAATGGGAACGCTTTGGCAACGAAGCCCTCCGCGATATTGATCGTCGGGTAAGTGCTGCGTTTGAGGGCTTGCTCGATTATTTCATTATTCAGTTTTGTCCAGACCTTAATGGCGTGATTCTGCCTTCGAGTATCCTGAAATACGAGCGAATCCCTACTGGCAAAACGGATGTAAAGAACATGATTTCCGATTTTCTGGACTTTGACCACGAAGAAGAGGTTTTTCATTTTGATTTCATATCCATGGATAAGAATCTATTGTCCAATGCCTGCAAAAGTTTTCTATTTGCCCAAGGCAAGGAGAAAGTCTTTTTCATCTGCGACTTATCGCTGAAAGGGTCTTGCAAAGAGGGATTTGCGATGACTGATGAGGCCATATATTGGCGTGCGCCGTTTGATAAGTGCCGAAAGGTGATTTACAAGGAGTTAACGGAAGTGCAAAAGAAAAAGGATTGGCTGACCATCAATGGTCATTTTTTCACTGCAAACCCTAGCCTCAATTTGAAATTGTGCAAATTGCTTAAAAAACTTAGGGCATTCAGGCAGATTGAGCCGGTACGCTCGGGGCATACTATGGAGTGGAATATTGGGTAAAATCGGTATTATTTCTTTACCTTTGTGGGGTAATTTCAATGCTCATTCAAAAATTGTGACTTCAGACAAGTGATTTGTACTTGGCTACCCACGCATTATTTCCATAATCATGTACCGATTTATTATCCTCCTAGGCTTACTCTTTTCATTTTCTTCCGCTTCGACGGCCCAAATAATGGTGTTGCCAGAGTTTGATTTAAATGACCCCATCACTTTATTGAGCACTTGCTTTGATTCTGATTCTATATCGCCCGATGGCGATATTCTTTGGGCTCCAGAAAGTTTTTCTGATCGTTTGGATGCCAATTGGTCATATGACGGTTTGTTGCACACCCGCGTGGACACAGTGTTTTATTACGAAACCTTTGGCGTAAGAAGGGCAGCAGTAGTTTTTGAAACCCTCAATTATAAATCTGCAGGTAATTTGGACAACTGCCAATCCTGCGGCGTTGACCTGAGTGTAGCACTGTTCAATAGTTCGGCCAAGGGAGAACGTTGGATATTGGAGCGTTTTAAAAAGCACTTCACTCTGCTGGGTAGTTTCGGTCAAAATGGGGAGGTCAATTTGATCCAGTTTGGCAGAGACCAATGGGTGCTCGGGTTGGCTATGGAGTGGAGCGGACAAGGGGTTTATACTGAAATGTGCAGTTATTTCGACCTCGAAAACGTAGAAAAGGTTTTTAACCTGACCTTGCACGAAGACAACACCAGTGAACTGGGGGCAGAATCAGAAAAATCATTTACCTACGACAAATCCATGCATTTTGTAACCACCGTGGATACCGAAACTGGGTGGTGGGACTTTGAAATCGTATCGCGAGGCACCATGCCTGACAATGACGTACCGCGTTCGGTACCAGCCAATACCGTAGAACGCTATGCATTCAATTGGGAAACTGGGACTTATATGAAGGTCTGTTACTAGGTGACGGCGAAATAATAACTGTATTAAGTAACGGTAAAAAATAACTTATCCTTTTTAACTGATTGCTTATCGCCCAAACTGCCCATCTTTTTAGTTAAATAGCCCCACTATTCGCCCAAAAAGATAGTTATTTGGTCAAAAATCAATCTACCTAAAAAGAACAGTTATTCTTTTAC
>JANMMZ010000053.1:0-3008 GCA_031373665.1 Saprospiraceae bacterium
CCGACCCCTCCTCTGAAAAGGAGGGGGGGCGTAGAGGGGCGCCCTACGTCCCCTCTACGCCCCCCCTCCTTTTCAGAGGAGGGGTCGGGGGAGGAGTTGGTGGAGTCATCCTATGGGGGCCTCCCGGCACTGGCAAAACGAGCGTCATGCTAAGAAACATGGCAGCCGATATTTTACAAAATACCAAAGACAATTTATTGCTGCTGGCTTATACCAACCGCGCAGTTGATGAAATATGTGAAGCCTTGGAAACGATTGGAGGCGATATTAGGGAACAGTATTTTAGAATTGGAGGCAAACACGCGACCGCGGAACCATATAAGGCACAATTATTGAGTGAAAAAATATCGGCAGTGCAGACTCGCGCAGAATTGAGGGCTATTTTGGAGCACCATAGGATCGTTGTCAGTACGGTGGCTTCATTTGGCCAAAGTGAGGGACTGTTGAGGCTGAAAAAATTTCAACGGTTGATCGTAGATGAGGCGTCCCAGATTTTAGAGCCACAATTGATTGGTTTGCTCACAAGATTTGAAAATTATGTATTAATCGGTGACCATAGGCAACTACCTGCCGTCACAACGCAGTCACAACGCAATACTCGTGTAGTGGATGCAGACTTAAATGCTATCGGCTTGACGGATTTACGGGACTCTTATTTTGAGCGCATGTACCACCGTTATGTATCGCAACAAATGACGGATGCTTACGCACTATTGGATCGGCAAGGACGGATGCACGCAGATATTATGGCCTTCCCAAATAAATGGTTTTATGAAGGCCATCTTAAAACATTATCAGATGATGAAAAAGATGCGCCATCTTATCAACATATAGGATTACAGTATAAAATACCCAAAAAATCAAGTGCTGAAGCAAAAAAATGGGCATCGAATCGGGTGTTATTTGTAGAAGTAGCGGCAGAAAACGCCTTGTCTGGACAAAAAACACATGCTGGAGAAGCAGCCAAAGCAGCACAAATGGTGGCCTTTTTCAAGCAACTCTATGAGCACAATGGTTTGCCTTGGCAACCCACAAAATCATTGGGCATCATCACGCCTTGGCGGGCGCAGATCGCTCAAATCAGGCTAAGCCTAACAGAATTAGGCTTAGATCCCGATGAAATAACGATTGATACCGTGGAGCGTTACCAAGGAGGTGCCCGCGATGTCATAATTATATCTACCTGCGTACACTCGGCCATGCAATTGGGCAACCTAGTTAGTTTGAGCAGCGAAGGGGTAGATCGAAAACTAAATGTGGCACTCACCCGTGCAAGGCAACACGTGTTGTTGCTTGGGAATGAAGAGATTCTAAACAAAGATCCTCGCTATGCTGCATTTATTCAGGAGTATTTGCACAATCAAAAAGGTGGTTAGTACGTTTCTATGTTGTTAGTTAATTAAATTATAAATCCAATTTTGAGTAGGCTTCACTTTTTGATCATTGGTCTGTTTTTTTGTGGCACTGCTGTGGCACAGAAAAAAATTATTTACTTGACCAATCCTTCTTTTGAGGGTATTCCGCAGAGCGGAGGCATTGGAGGTGTCTTCAACATGTCCGGCTGGTTCGACTGTGGTCCGCTGACTGAATCCTCGCCCGATATTCAGCCGGGGGAATTCAAAGTAATGTTACCCCCAAGCCATGGCAATTCATACCTTGGATTGGTCGTCCGCGAAAAAAAGACTTGGGAATCCGTAGGCCAACGCTTGAGCAGCCCTTTAATAAAAGGAAAAGAGTACGAGTTTTCGCTTGACTTAGCGCATTCTATCACCCTCAAAAGCGGATTAAGTGTTGATGCGAATGACCTAAAACCATTCTCAGAACCCGCCAAACTTATTATTTGGGCAGGAAATAGTGCTGGTGAAAAAGGCGAAGTGTTGGCAGAAACGGCACCAATCAAGCATACTACTTGGAAAACACGAAAATTCAAGTTCAAGCCCAAAAAAAGTTATTCGTACATCATTTTAGAGGCATACTATAATACTCCTGTCACTACGTTTTACAACGGAAATATATTAATTGACAATGCCTCCCCGATCAAACTGGTGGAGCCTCCAGTAGTACCCCCTGCAACAGAGCCATCAATGGCCAACAACACTGAAAAAAAAGGAGGCCCTATCGCAGAACCCCCCGTTGTAAAACCCTTGGAATCACCACCGCCCTTGAGTGAAATCATCAATCAAAAACTCAAAACGGGTGTTACCTTTCGCTTGGACAAGGTATTGTTTGATGCCAACAAATATGAATTGAGGTCAGAAAGCATCCAACAATTGGACGATCTGCTTTTAGTTTTGAATAAAAACCCCGATTTGGTCGTATTGGTGGAAGGCCATACCAACAACTTATTGAGCAAAAGTTTGGCACAGCAACTTTCTACCAACCGTGCCAAATCAGTTGTGGAATGGCTGATCGGAAAAGGCATATCTGCCAGTCGCCTCCAATACATAGGCCAAGGCTGGAAATACCCAGTGGCATCCAATAAAACACTGGAAGGTCGCAAACAAAACCAACGGGTAGAAGTACGGATATTATGACCATAGAGGAGGCACAACGCACCGTAGATCAATGGATTAATACCATTGGGATTAGATATTACAACGAACTGACCAATACCGCCATCTTAATGGAAGAAGTTGGCGAAGTGGCTCGGCTCATGTCGAGGCTATACGGAGAGCAATCATTCAAAACACCAGAATTGGAGACCTCCGCCCCCGATGATTTGGCCGAAGAAATGGCAGATGTGCTGTTTGTACTCATTTGCTTGGCCAATCAGACTGGTATCAGCCTTACCGATGCCCTTCAAAAAAGTTTGGATAAAAAAACCAAACGCGATAAAGAACGCCATGCTGCCAACAAAAAACTGGCGACTCCGCACTCCCTTTAAAATCACTTCGTCATGCGAATCATGGGTTAAACACTCTAAGTAGTTGATTTTAAAATCTTAGTAAACAGATGTCTCCGAGTGAAAAGATGTCTAAACAATGAAAATCAAAGGATTTCATCAAACC
>JANMMZ010000003.1:0-22856 GCA_031373665.1 Saprospiraceae bacterium
CAGCACTGACCGTCCCATGGCATCAAATATTTCCAAGTTCCAATCTGATTGATCAATGCCTTCTACTTTGAAGAAAATAAGGTCTTGAGCAGGATTGGGGAAAACATGAACACTGGCTCCTGGCCAAGTTGTTTCTATTGTTTTCACCGTCATGAAATCGCGGCGAATCGTGTGGAACGTCATATTGGTAATCACAGGTTCGTTGTAGTCGAAATAAATCGCTGCCGTATTTTCAATCACGGTATTGTCGGCAAGATCTGGATTTTGGGCTACTTTATAGGTAACAAAACCATTAGAACCCGCCAAATTGGTGGTGCTATCAGGCAACATAATCTGATCAAAGCGGAAACGCATTATTCCAGTATTATCCATAGAGAAAGAGTATGGATGTGATGACGCTCCTGGGCGTACAGAGCCACGGGCCAAATGCGCTGAAAGTTTATCTTCAATCACCACTGTGAAGGCGGTATCAGTCCCTGTATTTTGAAACCTGATGAGGTATTCAAGATCCGTATTAGGGAACATAAAATGTGATGCGCCATAGCCAATAGGAGCAGCCTGCTTATCATTGGGATCAAAGGATCCTCCGTTGGGTTGACAGTCTGTATCTATGGAGAATGAAGTAGTACTACTCGCAAATAGCCCTGCCACTCCCGTAGTGAACCCACCTTGTGCATTGGTGCCGCAACCTTCCACCGTAGCATAAGTGTAACTACCCAATGGATTGCCAATCACCTGTTCTGCATTCAGATGCCACGTATTGCCATTGGCAGGCATGGTGAAGTAGAGGCTTTCATTTTTATCCAGTTGGAAAGGGTCATTGCGGTACATGATGACATCTTCCACGATCAAAAACTCCAATTCTTGGGTCATATCTTCTTGGCCGACATTTTGAAGTTTTAGTTTCACAGAGTCACCATCACAAGTAGCCGAAGCCACAATAATAGGCCCCTGCCATGCCATATCGTCGCAAGTGCTATCAGGATATATATGTGCTTCAGTGCAATGCAATTGGCCTAATGTAGCATCGCAAGATACTAGCACATTAATTGAAAACCCGCTTTGGGTAGCAGTAGCGATATTGCCCAATTGGAAACGATATTGGTTGTTGCCGAGGCTGGTTTGAGGAATAGACGATCCTACATACGAAATCAAAGGATCTAACGTGACATCTACATAAGCATTGGTGGCTGTGACTCCCCCATAATTGGCATAAGATACAAAGTAATAGTTATTGAAACATCTAGTGAGGTCTGGCGAACCAATGTCAACCGTCAAAACCGGGCAATCTTCATTGAAATAGACGGGATAGTCATTCACATACACTGTATTGCTACTGAGGTTACTCAAATCGTAGATATATTCACTGATACAGGTTTGGCCAACATTGACTGATGATAGTACATATACTCTTACAGCGGTATCAGTGAGTGCTAGATCGAGCCTGATTATATAGTTGTATATAGTGCCATTGGAGCCAGTACTGACCGTCACCTCCCTGCCAGAAGGAATGCTTTCTGCCCTTACTTTCCAACCTTGAAGCGGTATTTCTCCATTATCGCGATCACAGTCTTCGTTGGTATCAAAGAAAACAGTGCCGCGTATTTCCACAGAAAGGCACTTTATGATTTGGGTATAAGATATAGATTTGTCAGGTGTGCCAGAGGCGATGACCATGCTGTTGTAAAGCATGTTTGCCCCATCATAAACGAGGGTAAAAGCATCCCCAGTGTTTCCATCAGCATTGGTATCTTGTCGAGGGATTACGACCGTACCACTGTTTGGATTATATTGACACCAATTGATAATAGTCCAAGTCCGTTCTATTCTGGTGGTATCACCTTGAGTGAACACTTGATCAGAATAAGCCATTCCCATTGTTTGGCATCCAGTTGACTGTACTTGGGGCTGACTAAAATCGGAATTGTTGCAGTAGTCAAACTCATCGGCAGGGAAATCAACACTGAATCCTAGATTCGGATTGACCGTGATATTTTGGGTACATGAGGTGGTGTTGCCCGCCAAGTCAGTCGCCACAAATACCCTTCTGTAAGTGCCTTTATGACAAATGGAATCATAGATAGTGCCTAATCCATTCAAGATCACGATTTCATTGGTGATGGTGGCTGTGCAGTTGTCGGTGGCGGTAGCCGAGCCATATTGGGCTTGCAAATAAACAGGGTCAAAGTTGCTGAAGTAGCATCCATTGAGTACTACCGATGCAGGTGGGGTACACCCTGGGGGTTCTGTGTCGTTGACACAGGGATCTTGTGCAAATACCTGAACGGGCAGGCTAAACAAGCACATCATAAATACCAAAAACAGAAACTGTTTGGTGAGAGAAGATAAAATTTCTTTTTTCATAGGACAAAAGTTGAACCGGGAAAAGCCGGAATAATGTGAAAATAGATCGTACGATGTTTTATTGTCTAATTTGATGGTACAAAAGTGCGACTAACTTTTAGAGCCCGCAAAAACAAATTTCATGATTTATCGAACACTTTTTTGACGTATCTTTGCACAAGTTATTGCTTTTCAATACTTTTAAAGCATTTGACTCAATATTTAAGCATTCAGAAGATGAAAATAATACGCATAATACAGCAATTAAGTAAGGTAGAAAAGCGAAATTTTAAAAAATTTCTCCAATCACCTTATTTTAATAGTCGCCAAGATGTCATTTTGTTATTTGACTTTTTATCGAAATATCCTTCCGAAACGGCTTTAGACAAGCAATTGGCCTGGGAATCATTTGCTGGAAAGACAGACTTGATACCCCGCGAACTACATTTGGTCTCCAATTATTTATCAAAACTATTGCAACAGTTTTGCATACAGGAAGAGTTGGCCAATCAGCCACTTACTAATGCTTGGCTATTGGTGCAACATTATAAGCAACGTGATTTGAAAGACTTTTATGAAGATGCTTTATTGAATGCAGAAACTACGCTCAAAACGCAAAAATTGCGCAATGCCGATTATTCACAATGGGGGTATCAAGTATTTTTTGAAAAATACTATGGAGATCACATCACTGATATTTCTGATGAGCGGCCGGTTCAGGAAATGTTTGACTTGTTGGATCAGGCGTGGGTGTCTCGAAAACTGAGACAAATTTGTCTGTTGTTGAACCGACAAAAGATTTATAAATCGGCACTGAAAGTTTCATACCTACCCGAAGTGATTGTTTATGTAGAGTCTATTGATTTGGAAGTACAGTCCGTGATAGCGGCTTATTATCATGCCTATCGGATGCTCTTGCAGGGCGGAGAGGCTGAATATTATTTTCAGTGTTTGAAATCGGTATTGATTGAGCATCCCACCAAGTTTTCAACGCCAGAACTTCGGGAACTCCACCTTTTTGCACTTAATTACTGTGTAAGGCAGATAAATGCTAGTCAAAAAGCCTATTTCAGGGAAGCACTTACGCTTTATCAAGAAGGTCTTGATCAATCTACTTTATTTGAAAATGGGCACTTATCACGGTTTACCTACCATAATATTGTGGCGGCAGGGCTTCAATGTCAGGAGTTTGAATGGGTCGAAAATTTTATGCACAGTTATAAAAACACTTTGGAGCGTACTTATCGCGATAGTACTTTTAGTTTCAATGCCGCCAAACTGGCTTATTCTAAAGGGAAATTACAAGAATCGCTTGGGTGGCTTCAAAATGCTAACTATCGAGACCTACTATTGAATCTGCCAGCAAAGGCTCTGACCCTGAAAATCTATTATGAACTGGAAGAAACAGAGGTATTGCACAGTCATATTGCAGCCTTGCAAGCATTCATACATCGGAAACGAGTAATGGGCTACCACAAGGAAAATTATTTGAATTTGATTAAGCATACCCATAAACTAGTCACGATCAACCGATTTGATAAAATAGCCGTATCTGTCTTGCGCCAACAAATAGAGGCAGAAGAACCTTTGACCGAGAAAGAATGGTTGTTGGCGCAATTGGATAAATTGTAATCCGGAGTGTCTAAAAAAATGCAAAAAAATGAGCCACCCCAACTAATGGGATGACTCATATATCTTTTAAAGATTAACCCTCTTTTAAATTTGTACTAAAGATTAAACAAACAACCTAAACAACAAGTACATGAGTGCGGCACTAATAAAAGTAACGGGGAGTGTCAGTACCCAAGCCAATGCTATATTAGAGATGGTTTTTTTCTGAAGGTTGGATATTCCCCCTGAAGCAACCATCGTACCCGCTATACCTGACGAAAGTACGTGGGTGGTAGAAACTGGCAATCCAAAATAAGTACTCAAACCGATGGTCATACTAGCAATCAATTCTGCCGATGCACCTTGTGCATAAGTCAAGTGGCTCTTACCTATTTTTTCACCGATGGTAACCACAATACGCTTCCAGCCGATCATAGTACCGACACCAAGTGATAATGAAATCAAGACAAGTACCCAAATTGGGGCAAACTCATAAGTGCTTTTCAATATACCTAAATCAGGTTTGATAATCTTACTGGCCTCTTTGGTGACCACGCCGCTTTTGATGGCGAGTCCTACTTCCTTATCAATGGTTTGAAGTTGTTTGCGGAGTTCTAACACATCTTTTTTATCACCACCAGCCAATACTTTATCTGCCAAGACCTTTGCTTTAGCTGTTTTTTCGAGCAGACTTTTGGTATCTGAACTTAGGAGGCTGTCAGTGGCTGTACCACGAACGCCTGCTTCGATCTTAACTATAGAATTTCGAATATCAGAAACAGGTATTTTAGAATCCAAGGCAAATTGCATGGGCATAAAGGCAATCAATACCACCAACATAAGGCCTACTCCTTTTTGTCCATCATTGGATCCGTGGAAAAAACTAACCAAGGTACAAGTGGCAATCAATATAACCCGTATCCAGATCGGAGGTGGCTTTTTGGGGTCAGGTTCTTTAAATATGGCTTTGTTCTTTTTAATGTAGGTCTTCATCAGAAACATCAATAAAATGGCCATACTAAAGCCAAATACTGGTGAAAATAGTAGGGACAAGCCCACATCTTGGGCTTTAGCCCAGTTTACACCGCTACCGCCATGAATTTTCCAGAAGGCAAAGCCGCCGCCCAACAAAGCACCAATCATGGTGTGCGAGGAAGAGCATGGTATTCCAAAATACCAGGTACCCAGATTCCAAATAATGGCCGTAAACAATATAGCCAGTACCAAGGCAATATTTTCACCAAGGCTGGTAGCCATCAAATCATTAAGGGGAAGCATTTTAATCATGCCCATTGCGACGGCTATACCGCCCGCAAATACGCCCAAAAAATTCCAAACGCCAGACCAAATTACTGCAAAATTGGGTTTGAGTGTTTTGGTGTAAATAACGGTTGCAACGGCATTGGCCGTATCATGAAAACCATTGATGGCTTCATATAGACATACCGCTGCGATACACAAGATCAGGAAGATCGAAGAGGTGGTGTCTAATCCAAAGATAAATCCTAAAAACATTTTATATGTATTAAATAGTTGATTTGACTGATTTGTACATTAATAATTAAACGAAACCCACAAGCGCAATAGTGTCTCGTGCTTATATGATGCCAATAAATAGTAAGGAGATGGTGCAAGTAGTGGGGTGGGGTTTCGAAAAATAAGAAACTTAAACATTGTGAATCAAGACATTACACCAATCAGTGGACGATCGAGGACGACTTGCATTGTTAGTATAATATAGTTTAATTTATTAATTAAAGTAAGGATTAAAACAAATAATGGGACAAAGGTGAATGTAAATCTCTGTATCAATAGTCTTTTCTATGTTAAATTGATATTAAGTCTTTTTATTAATCTGCCTTCATGGTGTTTACATTAATTTAACGTAAACCTAACATATAATTTATGTTAGGTAAGTTTCTTTGCGCCAGTTTATTAATTAAGGCTTCTTCAGAGGTCAGGCGTTTCCAAAGGGAGACGCCTTTTTTATTTAAGTTGCCAACATTCTAAAATGTAAAAGTTGGTGAACTAACCAAAAATGGGCAAACAGTAACTAAACTGTTTGCCCATTCTTGGTAGCCTTCCTAAGTATTACCTACTATATATTCGTGATATTAGGTTATCCATGATGTAATTTTTTACTTGAGCAAAAAATACATCCAATGACTCGATGTGGCGATGGTATAAAAATGTAAGAATAATGGTTAAACCCAAGGCGACGAGGGTCGCATCAAAGGCACTATATAAGGCATTACTTACCTCTGTTATATCACCTGTTTTCTGAAAATTCTTTACCAGCCGTAAGGACGAGGTCAACTCGATAATAGTACCAATAAATCCTAACATGGGCACTGTCTGAATGATATAACGTACGGTCTCTAATTTGCCTTCTTGTTCCTTCTGCCCAGCATCCAGATGTCCGTCTAATGCTTGCATGGTATCGCTGATGCTGTTGTCGTTGCGGTACTGGGTACACGTTTTTTTGATGATTATAGGAACGAAATAGTATTGGCCTTTTTGCTCCAATTGAAGGGTTTGACGTTTGATTTCGCCTACTTCATCAGGCGTGAGTACCAATTGCTCTTGAAGAGGCAAAAGCCCTAATTGGAATCCCATTTGCTCTTTTGTTATTTGTCTAGTACGATCGCGGAGTTCGAGTACGCCAAATATGAAGGCCAAATAAGCTAGGACTTTCACAAAAGCCACACCGGGGCCACCAAAGACCCGAAATAAGGAATACAGACTGGTCTCTTTGGTTAGGTCTGCCAAAAAACTCATCATCTGCCAGAAAATAATGGCTGCCAATATGCTGATGGCCAGATTTACGGCACGGGTGTTAGAAAAAATTTGCTGATTCATGTTGTGAGTATTATTAAGTTGTCTATCGAATAATGAATTTTCCTTCTGTCGTGATTTCTACGGTTTTGAGCAGTTTCCCGCCGCTATTACGTGGGTTATTGTCAGTTGGGTTGAGTTTATAGGTATATTCCTTTGATTCGTAAGGGAATTTTTCATTGATTATCCAAAGCGAGATTGGGATTTCTTTGGTTTTAGATCTTCGGTCTTCGCGCAAATGAGCATACACCTCATAAACTCCGGGGATAAATTGATTCATTTGTCGTACGGTTTCTACGTTGGTATTTTTGCGATTGAATGGACCTGTATTGCTTCGCAATTCGCTAAATTCTCCAATAGAAGAATCTGAAGGTCGGCCGCCAAACACCCACTTTCGGCCTTTTCTGACGTATATGTTTACTTTGTCGTTAGGGTCTTCCCAACTCACATAAAAATTAACCTTCCCTGGTACTTTTGGTGCCGCAGGGAGTGGGGGCGGTGGGGGCGGGGGAACATTGGATTTGCAAGGTGTGGGTGGATTTATTTCTATTTCTTTGGTCAAAATTCCATCCATAGCGTCTTTTACCACTAGTTTCTTTTTGCCTTCGCTCATCTTATAAGGCCCCAGCACAACTTGATTTTGATACGTCGCTGTTCTTCCATCTACGGTATAGCCACTACTCGCCTTACCCAATTTGAGTGCTTTTAGGGTGATGGTATAGGTGTCGTCGTTTGTTTTATCTGTTGTTCTAGCGTCATTGCAATCGGAAGTAGTAGCAGACTCTATAAAGATTGCTTCTGGCCGTTGATTTACGGGCAATTTGGCTATCCGCATACCAGTAGTATCTACATATTTTCTTTCCTCACGCCTGCCAATACCACTATTCCCGATACTTGCTATGGCATTGGATCTGAGTACGGGATCATTGTCTTTCAAGATCAGCATCAAGGTGTCGCCAAGGGCAGCATTGGGTACTTGCCCATGTACAATCAGCCGATCTTGATCAAAACTGCCTTCTACTTTTCGTACCATGCCTGATCCGGGCGACTTTGATACATTTTGAGCCGCCAAAAGGAAAAGGATGATAACAGCACCTAAAAAATTGGTCATCATATCCAAAAATGACATATTAAATACTTGTATTTCACGACGTGCCATGTTCTTAGTTTTTATGTATTTGATGAAATAATATGAACTTCTGTATTGACCCTAGGGGTACATTTAAAGCCGTCAATTTTTGTGTTGTATTTAGAGGATAATGACATACAGGGCATCTTACCAACCCCAAAGCATCCGCACCGCAATTGCGGCACGGATTGAGGTGAGTTTCTGGAAACTCAGCATAGGTGTCAACCTTCTGGGCATCGTCTATCTCAGTAAAATATCCTTTCATTCGGCATTTCACACAAGACTCCACATTTGATTCGTTTAGGGTGGCGCAATTCAGGCAGTTTTTCATATTAAAATATAATAAATTAGTTAGTTCCAAGTTGGCAAGGTATATTCTGCACCAAGGGTAAAAAAAGTACTGCTCATTTTACGTGTTCCTAGAATGTCTATTCCTTCTGCCTCTAAAAAATCTTTTCGCTTTTCGGTGTACATATCTTTTAGCCCTACATCGAAACGCGCTTCCACAAATAGCCGGAACCGGCCTTCATCGTCTAATTTAAACACGAAACCTGGGGCAAATACGACGCTGGCATTGATGTTGTTGTAGTCATCTGTGCGGCTTTTGCCAAATTTAATTGTATAATCGTCCACGGGGATGGTTTTGGCCTGAGTTTCGATGACTGCTTCGCCTTTGCCTTTCACTAATACATTGACACCACCACCACCACTGAATGTCAATCCAAAACGCCCTCCAATCGGTATCGTAGCCCGAAGCATCAATGGAATATGCACGGAAGTATATACCTCTTTCCATTTTACAAATCCAACAGCAGTAAATGGTGCGCCATCACGGTCAAGAAACTCAAACTCCCCATTTTCAGCAGTCTCATATGCGATAGGCTTCTGCACAGCCGAAGGTGCTAAAAGGATGGAAAAATATTCACCGAAGTTATAACCAATCCGGAGACCTCCACCTATGCCTGTTCCTTTGGAGGTATTATAGGATACGCCTGTGACTTGGCTAAAAGCGTCTTGGTAAGAATCAGATATTCTTAGTTTGTGGCGGCCTACCTGTGTTTCAATTCCAAATATGGGTCCTGACTCTTGGGCATCGGCGGTCAAAAAAACGAATGAGAAAAAGAGTGAAAAAATAACTTGTTTCATTTTAAATATATCTTATGTTTGTGAAAAAATAATTGCGCTGCGGAAATTCAACCGCTTTGGTAGGAAGAGTTTTGGTGTGTGGAGATTTTAGCAAGTCGCAGCAAATTTTCAGAGATTTTATTTTTAGCCACAAAGACACCGAGGCATTAAGTTTTTTAGGTGATAGCAAAGGCGAAAAATTTTTTTAATATTTTGGGGGACTATTGCTAAAATATATCCACCTACTTACTCTACCTTATATATCAATAAATATCGTGTCAACTATGATGGAACAACTTTACCGAACACAATGGTCTCCATTTCTGAAATGGGTGATGGCCAATAGAGGCTCAGAAGCCGATGCGCTCGACGCTTTTCACGATGCTTGGCTTACTATGAAAGGGTTATTGGATGTCAGGGCAGATATAAATAACCTAGGCGCTTATTTTTTGTGGGTGGCCAAAACCAAGTATATGCACGATTGCAAACGTAAAAATCGGTTTATTCCTACTGATTTTAATCAAGCGTTTCAATACGAATCGGAGGCGATGGAGGCCGACGACGATTCAATTGCGATTAACCCTGATATTCATTCAGACCCCCAAAATGAATCATATACAGATGAGGAAATGTCTGACTTCGATTTGGAACGGATCGATGAACTCAAGTATGACCCCGAGCATTGGGGCATCGTAAGAACCTGTCTGGAAGACTTGAGCCAGCGTCGAAAAACGATTTTGACTTTATACTTTAACTTGAGGTTCCTGGGGAATCCATTTACAGAAGCCGAATTTTCGGATCAAATAGCCGCCCATTGCAGAGCACTATGGAACACTAAGGATACCCGAAACAGTATTAATGTGGACAAAACCCGAGGGTTTGAAGATTTGCGCGCTGCGTTATATCGCCGATTTCCAGACAAAGCCAGGTGGCTAAAGTCTGTTTTTGACCGCCATAAATCGGCTCTAAAAGCCAAAAGTCAAGGTAGTGCTAAAAATCAACAAGCATAGCACACTAGTTAATACCTCAAACCAAAATTATTATATCACGTATTTAAATCAATATCAGTATATTATGCAACAGTTTCAATATCTCGATATATTCGAGCAATATACCCAAAACAGGCTCACCGCACCAGAGATACTCCAGTTTAAAAAACGCTTAGTTCAAGACGAGGCTTTCGCAGCCGAATGGCTGGAATATCAGTTGTTTTTTCAGGCTTTTGAAGCAAATTCAGCCCCAAATAAAACGGAACTAGAGGCACTACACCAGAAGTTGGAGCAAGAAGGTTTTTTTGAGGCCACCCGCAAGCAGGTGGAGGCCGAAATAGCTGATCAGGAAGTCCCTTCTCCAGTGGCTATCCCTATGAGTGCGGTAAAGGGTGGATTGTGGCGGCGGTGGGCAGTAGCAGCGGGTTTAGTGATGGTGTTGGTGGCAGGGTGGGTTTGGCAGCAAAGCCCGACTCGCCAGATGGCAAAATTAGACCAAAGTGAACTTGTTCGCCTTGGTATTCCAAGGGGGGCAAAAGGAATACTAAGAAACGACACCTTAACAATGGTTGGAAACCTTATTTCTAAAAAACAATATGTAGAAGCAGAAGACCTATTATCTCAATTCAGAGGAGAAAAAGATGAGATTTATGCTTATTTAGATACTTATCTAAAGTTTGAAAAAGGGGAGATTGATGCGGCTATTCATAGTCTCCATGAGATAGCGCAAAACGCGGCATTTCCATCTACTCAATGGGATGCAGAAATACTGTTGGCGCGGTGCTATATCCAGAAAAATGACATCGCATCAGCGAAAGAAACTTTGAAAAAACTATTATCTATCACGCCCGATGAAGCATGGGAATCAGAGTACTCAGTTAGGCAATCTATCGCGATTCAGTACTATAATAATATATCAAGATAAATCTACAGGTATGAAATACTTATTACTCTTTTTGTTTATTTTTGAAGTACCCGGAAAAAGTCGGCCATTTGATATTACGGAGGCTTATCTCCAAGACATTGGCGATAAAATATTTAATCGCTTGGGTGGGCAAGGGAAACACCCAACTATAAAAATCGGAAAAAATAGCGATAAAGCATCCATTATTAATGATATCATTCTCATCAGCGAGGAATTGGTGATTGAGCCACTCAAACAGAAATATTTACCCCATCAAAAAGCATTCTTGGATGATGCATTGGCCATTATCATTGGCCATGAAATCTGGCATTACATCAGGGGGGATAAGAGTGGAGGGATCGGTTTTACTGGAGATAATGGTTGTAAATTTCAAGAAGAATTTGATGCCGATTTGCATGGTTTGCTAGGCGCGCTATTATTTTCAGAATATGGAAATGCTGGAAAAATACTATCTGATGTTTATGAAATCATCTTACCCGAAAGCAATATGGCGGGGTATAGCAGTAAAGAAGAGCGGAAAAAAACCAATGATAAACTCATTCAAATATTGGAAGAGAGTATTCTTTATTTTGAAGCAGGATCTTGCCTCCTGATAAGTGCCGGCACCGAAGACCAATTCAGACAATCCAGAGAATGTTTCTTAAAAACAGCGCGTGATTTAGCATATTTCAAAGAGTTAAACTATAATATTGGCTTGACCTGGTTACTACAAGCGATTAAAAGAACAGGCATTAAATTTCTATTTCCAGTAGAAATAGAAGGCTCTGATTTTATGGAAAAAGCCTTAAAACGGAGTGAGCGGGGAGCAAATCAATGGGCCGTTGCTAAACCATTATTGGATTCAGCAAGTGTATATTTCAGAAGGGCTCTTGCGCTGGACAATAATTTCTTTGACGCGTACCTGGCTCTTTATACCGTTGATGTCATCAAGCAAAAAAATGGTATTACCGATGATTTATACTTATGGATAGAGAAATATAAAGGCACGACCGACCAAAAAGCATACGCTCAAATGCGGTTATTGCGATCCCTTGCGCTGCTTATATATGATGAAACCAGTGATTCTGCAAAAAAAGAACTCCATGAATTGGCCAATCCAAAATCGGGTGTTTCTGGTTTTGCTAAAGCCAACCTACTGGTACTCAGCAAAAGTAAAAAAGCACCTAATAGCACAAGTATCTGCTCAGTCTTCAATAATATTGACACTACCAACGATATGAATTGGTTCAAAGAGGCATCAACCAGTAAAGGTATCCAAGCCGGGAACACCTTACTATACTTAGGCACCAGATTCACTCCATTGGTATTTCAACGCATGGCCTCAACTGAGGTCAAAATGAGCGAAACCTGCCTTGGTTTTACTACTGGATCTGGTATTTTTTATAATATTCCTTTACCTGAGGGAACTTCTTATGATTTATACATCAGGAAATCAGGTGATGGCCATGTCCTTAATATTTACCGTATCATACATTACAAATAAAACAATATGAAAAAACACCTTTTTTTACTCACCTTTTTACTTTTGGGTACTAGTTTATTCGCTCAAATCAATGACCGTTTCTTTAATGGGATCAAAAACGACCAACTTGATGTGGTCAAAAAATGCCTTCGTGACAACCGATTTCTCCTCAATACTATGGATGAGGATGGTGCTACTCCGCTCATGTGGGCGGTGTATAAAGGAAGCCTGCCTATGGTAAAATACTTGATAGATAGTTGTGGTGCTGGTAATAATTTAAGACCCAAGGGTGTCATTTATATAGACTCCTTGAAAGAGTCTTATTATGGAAATATCTCAAGTATTGCAGCGGGCAATAATAAGGTAGATATATTAAGGTATTTTATAGAGGAAAAAGGCTGGGATTGGATGAAAGCAGACAAAGAATATAATCCTATCACTAAAAAATACGATGGATGGACAGCATTAGAATGGGCATCGAGCGCAGGTGCTACTAAGTCAGTGATGTATCTGGCGCAAATTGGAGCTGATATTAGTGTCAATAATGGCTCCTGTTTGCGCTATGCTTATCTGAATGAGCATTCGATCATTAGTTACTACTTCATGGAAAAAGGGATTCAAATACCTGTTCCTACCAACCCAGACGAAATGCACATCATCCATCACGCAGCAAATTATGGAGATCAATATATGACCCTACTTTTGCTTGAAAGAGGAGTTGATATCAATACATGGCATAAACATCCTATTTATAACGCCCTATACTATGCTATTCGGCGTGAAATGCTTTACAAAGAGATTAAAATTAATCCATTCACAGGTGAAGAAATAAGTGCCGAAGCGGCCAAAAATCTCACAGAAATGTGGAATGCCACAGACCACATAAAGATAAGTTTTAGAAATCAGTTGCTTATGAAAGGGGCTACCTTTCCTCCAATAAGTCAACTTCCTGATAGCCTACAAAAAGACCCACAACTAAGCGAACTATTGAACTATGCCGAGCGCACCAAATCTGTAAATCCTAGAGATAGTTATTGGCAGAATTTGGCCGATGACGCTAGTTATGATAGTGATCCTGAAGGTACGTGCTATTTTTTGAATAAAATCCAATTAGCAAAACCTGATAATTCTACATTTTTTACCTTTGATGATCTTGATGTAAAAAAAATCTATGCAAATCTAAGATCGGGAAAAAAATCGGAAGCGACCGCCATTCTTTCTAAAAAGCATGAGTTTTTGCTCAATTTACCAGTAACAGACTCCTTGGAACTCGTCGAAAATCTTTCATTATTGGGCAACCTTTATTTAGTAAATAACGAATTTTATAAATCTGGAGACCTATATGAACGAGCCATCACCATTTTCAAAAGACAGCACCATATTGCACCCGATAGTATCAGCCCACCCGATAGTTTGGGGCGTAAAAAAATAGGCGACTTATATTTTAAGTATTCTATATGCTTGGCCAATCAAGGCAAGTACTTGGAGTCCATTGGTCAGTATTTTAAATTTCTCACTGCTATCAATTTTGAAAATGATGAATATCACGATCAACACCTAAAACTTTTATCTATTGCGACTCAAAATGATGGGCTTTTATCAGCCATTATCCGGACTACCAATGTTTTCTTAAAGAGACCTGGTGTAGAAGTAGATGTATGGAGCCAATCTGGGCGATATCACGACACGGATTCTGACGAGCCTGGATCCGATGAAAACATCGTTTATAATGCTGCCTCCGTGTTTCAATCGGATACGCTGAGTGCATTGGCATTGACTTATGCATGGTTAGAAAAAGCAAAAAGCCTTCGCCTTTTCAGTTGGTTATCCGATGAAGGGAGTGTTTTTTTTGAGCCTAATTTTTTTCAAAACCTAACTATCGAAAGGAATTTAAGATTGAAATACAAATTAGGTAGTCAATTGGAACATGCCTCTTATGTTAATAGTTTGTCAGCCCAATTTGCTTGGGTTCTGAGTTTCAAAACAGAAGAAATAAGCAAAAAGTATAACCAGCCCGTATTATTTCCGCATCAAATGTCGTCTCATTTGGACACTGATGAATGTATCTTAGAATTCGTATGTTTCACACTACCATTTTCAAATATCAAACAAATATCAGTATTGGTGTATAAGAAAAGTATGACAGCCCCAATCATGATAAACTTATGTACTCAAACCAACCTAGATTCAATACTCAACAACGCTGATCCGAATGACCTATATAGTACAAATTCACCCCTTTATGAATTACTTTGGAGCCCTTTGGAGCATTTGACCAAAGGAATAAATAAAATTTGTTTATCTCCTGATGGGCCATTGTTCCATGTTAACTTCTCTGCTATTGCCCTTCCGAATGGATCAGCTCTGATGGATCAGTACCAATTAATAACTCTCATTAGTACCCGCGATCTAGTAAACAGATTCAAAACACGCCCAGAAACCAAACCCCAAAAAATAGTTACATTCGGAGGGATAGATTATGATGCTTTACCCAATATACCAAAAATCACTTGTCAACTACCCGATTCTTTCAGCGTAAAAGCCCACGTACAGACCAATGATCAGGATTGCTATTTGAGTAAAGGGAAACGCTACTTGGCCAACCAATGGCACTACTTAGATTGCTCAAAAAATGAAGTTATTCAGATTGGCAATACAGCCCTAAACGGCGGGTTAAAAGTTTGGCAATATACTGGTTCTAATGCCAGCGAAGAAAATTTCAAAGCCATCGGTGAAATATATTGTGATGGCATCTCTCAACCTGATGTAATCATTGTCTCTACTCACGGCTACGCATTCCCGCCTCCAAGAGATGGCACTAGGGTCACCAATAAATACGAAACCTTACACGACCCCATGTATAGAAGTGGTCTGGTCATGGCTGGCGGCAATAAGGCTTGGTTAAGTGGCAAACCTTTCCCAGACCGTGAAGACGGAATTTTGCTGGCCGAAGAGATTGCACAATTGGATCTGCGAGGTGTAAAACTAGTGGTATTGTCTGCTTGTGAGACAGGATTGGGGGATAATACTGGCACTCAAGGTATATTTGGTCTCATAAGAGCCTTCAAACTAGCAGGAGTAGAAAAAGTAGTCGTCAGTCTTTGGAAAGTAGGCGATCAATCATCGTCAGAATTTACCAATCGTCTGTTTAAGAAATGGCTCGGTGGACAGACAAGCCTTAGAGAGGCACTTATATCCACCCAAAAAGAACTTCGATCTTCAAAAAACTTTTCTGACCCTAAAGATTGGGCATCATTTATCCTGGTTGAATAATGAAACATAAAATATATTTGATAGGTTTAGCAATTTATTTGATACTAAACCAAACTGTATTGGCTCAGGTTGATTTACGTTTACTGGAGGCCATTCAGCAAAATGACTTATCGGGTATGCAAGCCCGAATCAAGCAAAAAAAGCGCGTATTAAACCGCTGTGATGATCGTGGTGCCTCTCCTTTGATGTGGGCTGCCTACAAAAGCGACCTTTCTATCGTTCGTTACTTGGTAGAGCAAGGATCAAGATTGGATCTACAAGGCACTATTTGCCTAGATGATACCTGCGGTGGCTACTATGGCAACTTAGTTTGTATTGCAGCAGGAGAAGGGAAACTGGATATACTTAGGTATTTTATTGACAGTCTAAATCTGCCTTATAATGCATTGGAGTGGAATCCTCTAACCAGAAAAAATGATGGTTGGTCACCCATGGATTGGGCAGTTTTTAGAAACCAGAAAGCCTGTATGAAGTACCTTACGCCTAAATTATCTGTCGATGAACAAAACCAAATCTGGTTCAATTTAATAGTCAATCAAAATCTGACAGGTGTAGAAAGAGCGATAGAGATGGAATTACCCATAAATCTAAAGGATCAATTTGGTTATACGCCTTTACTAAGAGCCGCTGCACTAAATTTGCCTTATACTGTGGCCATACTCATTGCAGCAGGCAGCGACATCAACACTCAAAATACTCAGGGTAAAAAAGCATCCGACTTAACCACCAATATATTCATTCATGGAATACTGGCTGACACCGCAGTAGTGCGTCAGCCTTCTGCTTTATACCTATTAGAAGTATTAGAGTGGAAGGAAAAACCAAGGTTCTGGCCAGACATTAAGCAATCTTTAGATACATTCTGGCTCACTGATTATAATGCAATGAAGTGGCGTATCTATTGGGATTCTTGCGGACACCAAATAGAAGGCTTGAATAGAGCACTATCATTAAAAAGTATTGTTTTTGCCAGTTACTTGTTGAACAAATACAATATGAGGCTAAAAAAGGCCGATTGCCGCTACTCTAAATCCATAGAATTGTGCATAGAAAACAATAGAAAATTGCCAAATTTTGATTTCAATGAGGTTGATTCGCTTTGGAAAAGTAGTCTTTCAATCAGAAGACAGCCACAATATAACATCGCCGAAAAATTGTCTTGGGACACCAAATACCTTAGTTTTCTGATGAAAAATGGAGAATTTGAGGCTGCGAACAACTACTGGAAAACAGTGTTTGAATCGGGAACCTTCAATCTCAACATGAGCGACACTTCAGACATTGTTAAAAGGACTAATCTTTTTGTAACATTAATGACTGCATGGATCACCCTGAAAATGGAAATGTATGAAACATCATTTAATTCTTTTGATCAACATTACCAATATCTTAAAAATGTAGAAAAATGTCCAAACCTAGAAGATGATTTTATCGAAATTTTTGATATTCTAGCCTCAAAATTAAACATTGAAAGCAAATTACCGCTGGAGTTAATGCTCAAAACAAATGATTGTTGTGACCAAAAATTTCAGAATGGATATTCATACAAGTACCAATATGGATTTATGTACAGCGAACAATATGCAGGAAACCCTAGTTATACGGGATGCCTCAACTTATTCAAAAAATTAGGCGATGCCTATTTTAGAGCGGGTGAATATACAAATGCAAAGTTTTTTTATCAAAAATATAGAAATGCTGGATTTCATTGGGATGATGAAAATATGTGTGCAAACTTATCAAAAATATTCTATTTCGAGCATCAAAAAGATTCAGCACTATACTACTTTGAGAAAATGAGTGAAATTCGTAATAGTGCTTTTCGGACACTATGGAAGCATCATGAAAGCAAGATACAAGAAATACTTTATAGTAGAAGCACTCATGCTGAATATACACTTGCTCTTTGTCATAAATATGATTCAGGTCTAGCCAAAGAAGCATATAATGAAGCCATAAATCAGTCTAATGTTGGAATTAAATTGGCAAAAACAATTCGTAATCTGGTTGATACATCAACTGTACCTTACCTAAAAGATCGCTATTACCTACTCTCCAAATTACATGATAGTATTTATTTTAGCCAAGATCGTAGCCTGTTTTCAGCGAATGACTTTGAAAAAATAGATCAGATTAGATCAAGCCTTAGTTTTGAAATAGGTCAAATTTACCAAGATTCAATGGAGTTTGTTGCGTATTGGGCCGGATATAAATTTGGGTCTGGGAATCGTGGAGATACAATGGCAATGCTTAATGAATTAAAAAAAATTAGGATTGTCTCATTCTCCAAACAATTTTCTTATACTTGGAAAGATGTTCAGTCTTCTCTGCAATTGGATGAGGCTGCCATAGAATTTGTTCGTTTCCCAGAGTTAGGTTCTGATACTATAATATACGCAGCATTGATACTACGCAGCGATTGGGATCAGCCTAAAATGATTCTACTTTGCAATGAGGCAGATCTAAAAGAGTTTTTGGCACTTGAAGATCCACAAAAAATATATTCTTATAGAGAAGACATAACTAATTCTGGGCAAAATGATATTAAAATGTCATTGTATAGCCTTATTTGGGGACCATTGAAGGATTTGTTGAAAGGCGTAAATTCCATATTCATATCCCCATCGGGGCTGCTCTCTAAAGTCGCATTTCATGCGATTAATACGCCTCAAGGCATGTTATTAATGGATCAATTTAACCTGCACAATCTTACTTCTACACGCGACTTGATCAATCGTACCAAAAAACCTTTTGCCTATCCCAAAACAGGCTTAATAGTAGGAAATATAGACTTTGATAAAGAAAACCAATCCGTACAGGGTCAACAAAATTCCAATAATAGGGATTTGCACGCCTACTTTTTAAGAAAAGAACGTTCAAATAAAAAACGCGACCACTTGACTCCGTTGGAGGGTAGTAAAACTGAAAAGCGGAATATTCTCAGATTTTGTAATCGAGCCTCTATCACCACCACACAGTTTGAAGAAAACGAGGCCACTGAAGAAGCGATCAAAAGAAGCCTTTCCATGATTATCCCTGATTTTATCCACCTTGCAACGCATGGTTTTGCATTCGAGAAACCCTACGATTTAAAGGAAAACAAAATATTTAAAAACTATCATAGCATTGGAATCAATGATCCCATGGTTCGATCTGGGCTTGCATTGGCTGGCTCAAATTATGCTTGGAAAGAAGGTCGTGCCCGTGTAGGTAGAGAAGATGGCTTGTGGCTGGCGGCAGAAATAATTCCATTAAACTTGAAGGGCTGCCAATTGGCAGTGCTATCTGCTTGCGACACTGGACTGGGCGACATCGTAGGAGGTGAAGGAGTAATGGGATTGCCCCGAGCATTTAAAATTGCCGGAGTTGATAAAGTCATCGCTACGCTTTGGTCTATTCCCGACGAACCAAGTGCGTACTTCATGACTACGTTTTATCGCGAGTACTTGGTAAAAAAACTTCCAATTGAGGAATCCTTTAGAAACGCCCAAAAGATAACACGAAAAAAATATATTGGTATAAAAGACTGGGGGGCGTTTATCTTGGTAGAATAAATTTCACCATCCTTGCTAAAATCCCACCCCTCTCCAACTCTACCCATATATTCGGCATCAGTTATGAAAAAATCAATTTTTTTATGAAAAAAATATTACTTTCCTTCGTATTTAGCCTCCTATTCACATTTGGAGGAATTGCTCAGACCACCATCACGAAAAACAACAAAGAGTTTTTCAATGGAGACGACCGCCATTTATATGCTTATTTGAACAACAACTATCACCAACTAGACCCGCTAGAAGGAATCTGGTCATTTACAAGGGTCGAATACAACGAATGGGGATTGGAAGTCAGTCGTACCCCAAACGAGTACAAAGCAGCCATTGTACGCGATAAGGGCAATGTGCGCAGGGCCTTTGTGGAGGTTAATTTTAACCGACTATTTTGCAAAGATTACCAAATTACGTATAGCATCCAGACCGGAGGCGGTAGTGGTGTTTATCCTTTAGAGCCAGAAGGCTGCGCCAGTGCAGGTGGTTACTATACGTTCAATTCGATTTACAATACCATATCAAGGTCAGGCGTAGCCTTGGTAGGGCATAGTGCAGCCTTGGTGGGCGTACGTATATTCCCTCAAGGGCCGCCAACCGAAATCATGCCCATGCCAGGCGGAAGCGTAGCCGCGCCCGGTCAAGCCACACCACGCATAGCCCGCACCATCACTCATGCCAGTGGGTGGGAACCATACATAGATTGGGGCAAAAATATTTTCCCCTCCTACTTGCTCAGTATGGGAACTATAGACCCCAAAACATTTCCAAAGACCGAAGACTATTTAGGCGACCCATTAAGCATAGCTGGCATATTGGTCAATGCGCCTAAAAGCAATTCGGAAATAAGCATAGAAATAGATGAAACCGAATTCACAAGAAAGGCCTCTGAAACCTTCAACCTTGCGAAAAAAGGCCGACAATATGCCATTTTTCCTAAAATATCTTGGAATTATGAGAAACTGCGTGGCCTAAATCAGGCCACACCCCTTGATTTTACATTCAAAGTCACCTTAAACGGCAAAACGACTAACCAGACTGCCACGGCAAACTTGAGAGCATTGGATGATTGTCCCCTTTTTTCCTACGACTATAAAGGTGACCCTATAGATTTAAAATTTTTGGCAGCCGCCTATGTCAATGAGGGCCATCCAAAAGTAAAAGAGTTTATGAAGGATATTAGACAAAAAGGCTTGATTCGCGATTTTTCGGGCATTCAGGGCGGGGATGAAGGTGCCGTGTCTCAAGTTTATGCCTTTTGGAAACTCCTGCGCGACAAGGGTATTTCATATAGCAGTATCACCAACAACGGCCAAACCAATAAGGAGGTGGCCAGTCAACGCATCCGACTTTTGGAGGATGTAATGGATGAAACACAAGCCAATTGCATAGATGGAACCGCTCTTTTTGCGTCTTGCCTAGAGGCTATTAGTATTCCTTCAGTACTGATTTTTGTACCGGGCCATGCTTTCCTAGGTTATTATACATTGGACAACGAAGGCAAAATTAAAACCAGTTATTTTTTAGAAACCACCATGCTAGGCGGCGACTTACAATCTTTGCCTTCCAATGTATCCGATCTACTTGCAGAAGAGCCTTACCCAACCATGCGAAAAGCACTCTATCAGCAGTTTAATGGCGGCAAATCAAACCAAAACCCCCAAATAGACCATTTTATTGCAGCCTCGTTGATAGGGCAACTTACCTTAAAAAAGCACCTCCAAGAGCACCCAGATGCTGTGATGATGATCAATATGGCGGATGCGCGAAAACTAGTCAAACCTATTTACCGGTCTGGAAATGTAGGGAGTACTGCTTCAGAAGGAAGTCTGTCGAACAACACAGGGAAAAAAAGCACCCCTCAAAACAATGTAGTTCGGCCTCAAACAACCTATAATCCAACGACACCCAAATCGCCAGAGAACATCGGTTCGTTGCCCAAAACCCAACCTGCGTATGCTATACGTCGTGGTACGGAAAGTTATGATCTCAGTGAATTTAAGACCGATGCTCCTGCCAAACAAGGAGAATACTACAAAGTACAAGTACATCTTACAGCCAATTACATAGTTGATAAAACAGAGTACTTGGACTTGAAAAAACAAGCCCGGTTAGACATTGAATTGCTCATGCCCGACCTCAAAATGACAAGAGTCATGCTTGGTGATTTTGATACAGAGAAAAAAGCCAGATCAGTGGCAAAAAAAGCGCAAAGCCTCGGATTTAATAACGTTGCCATCGTCCGATATCAGGATGGCAATCGAAAGCAAAGCATTTACAGAGATTGGAAAGCACTGGAAGATTGATACTCAAAAATCGGATAATATTGAAAGATATTATCCGATTTTTGCTAATAAAGAGATTGTTTCATGCTCTATATGGTGAACCACAACATGAATTTATTCTAAAAGTGGCTTATTTTATATTCATCATATTCATATTATTTAAGTTATGTACAACAGTCCTATTACTGCGCCAGCACAACCCAGCAAGCCCAATCCCTTTCGAAAAAATCTTACGATTATACTAGCACTTTTCCTGCTTTTAACCATCGCAAATATTGCCTTGTATGTATTTCGAGGAAGCAGAGGCGGCCTTCAAAATCAATTGAGCGAAAAAGAACAAGTCTTGGCAGCGTTAAAAGCCCAAAATGCTGCAATAAATACCCAGTTAGACAGCCTAAAACTAGTGGATCCTAAGTCAATCAAAAGAATAAATGAGTTACAATCTGAACTTGAACATAAAAACTTTGAAATTTCCCAAAAAGTTCACTTAAATGGAGATCTGAAATTGGCTAGGCGTGAAATAGAGGCTTTGACCCATCAAAAAAATGCTGCTATTTCGGATCTAACCATAATGAAGGAAAAGGTAACTACTTTAAATAATCAAGTTGCCATCTTATCTTCCGAAAAACAACAATATGAATCAGAACGGCAGCAATATGAAAAAGGAATTAATGAGGTACGGGCTCAATTAGAAGAGGCTCAAATAGCCAAGGCTGCTTTAGTATCAGAAAAATCAAAGGTTGAGCAAGATAATTTCGACTTAAATGCCCATATTGAATCAAATAAATACTTGACGATAAGTAACGTAACCGCCCAAACCGTGACAATCAATAAGAAGGGCAAAGAAAAAAATACCTCATCCAGAAAGTCGGCGGATCAAATCAAAATTTGTTTCCAATATGGCAAAAACGATTTGATACCCATGGGAGATGAAAAAGTTTTCATCAAAATTGTTGACCCAATGGGCGCAACAATATTCAGAGAAGACCAAGGATCTGGCATAATGACTGATAAAGACAGCAATACGGAATTTCGATTTACGATGGCTACTACCTTCCAGTATAATCAACGAGAAGGCGAAGCCTGCGGGCATTGGAATATTGGCACTGATACGCCAGGAAAGGGTAAGTACTTGGTTGAAATATATAATAGAGGCAAGCGTGTAGGCACAAGCGCCTTCAAAATAAAATAAAAAAACATGAGTCATCCCGAATTTTGGGGTGGCTCATGTTCATTTTTAGTCATTACCCAGCGATTTTCCATTTAGATTGCCCCAATTTTGTTTTTTTTACCTCTTTTCGACTTTCCTTTCTTCTGTTAGCGTTGTTTTT
>JANMMZ010000012.1:0-68628 GCA_031373665.1 Saprospiraceae bacterium
CTGTTCTTTTTAGGTAGATTGATTTTTGACCAAATAACTATCTTTTTGGGTGAATAGTGGGGCTATTTAACTAAAAAGATGGGCAGTTTGGGCGATAAGCAATCAGTTAAAAAGGATAAGTTATTTTTTTACCGTTACTTAGTAGAAAATTGTATTGGTGTTGAATCTATTAGATTGTAGAATGGTAATAATATATGCAGAACTATTGGTTTTTTAGGTCAATTAGTACTTCCCATCCAGTTACGAAGTCTGTCAAATCAACTTGTAAGTCTCCATTAAAATTGTAATTTGGCATAATTAACAACCCAGATTTACCCATTACACAAACAGGTGAAGTATCGTTACTGAAAAATTCAAAATAGTAAGTTTTTGTCTTGTCTAGTATAGGATTTTGCATAGTCCAGACGAGCGGAGTGGTGGCATTTGCAAATACTCCGCCAGAGATTCCGCTAAAGACATCATTGGAGCCATTTTCTACCATTAATTTAAAAGATAAATCAGGTAATCCATCCAAGAAGCAGCCGTATTGCCCCACTTTTTTAAGTGTCACTTTTCTTAGTACTGTTTCAGTTGTATCTAATGCTTTTACAGTCACAGTTTTTGTTTCTGTATCAGTAGCATTGGTACTGCTAGTAGCCGTTAATTTTACGGTATATGTATTCGGAGCGTTATATGAATGAGAAGGATTCAGCCCGGTACTGGTACTATTATCACCAAAATCCCAACTATAACTAACTGCATTTACTGAAGCATTAATAAAACTAACTACACAAGGAGCCTCACAAAGGTTGTTATTGATTTCAAAATTCGCTATCGGGATGATAGGTTGAGCAGGATCTGTTACCACTATGGTACGACTTGTAGTAGAGGATTGTGAACCTACTGAAGCTGTCAGTTTTACCTCATATGTACCTGGTTGTTGATAGGTGTAGGTTGCATTCTGCTGGGTGGATGAAGCCCCAGCCACTCCAAAATCCCAGAGATAAGTGCTGGCATTTTGGGATAGATTATTGAGTATTGTCGTACAAGGTGCATGCGCAGGTTGAGGTAGTTGCACCTCGAAATTTGCGATAGGTGCTGCAGCCGCTAATATGTTGACCTCCTTAGTCACAATATGATCATCACAACTGTTATTAGCAGACAATCGCATTGTCACGGTATATACTCCAGGGAGTATATAAAGATGTGACGGTTCGGTTTCCGTAGATCCCACGTTAGAGTCCCCAAATGACCAACTGATATTATCAAAGTTTGATGCAGAAACTGCCTTAAATGATACAGTGGCAGGAGCTACGGAGTTGGCCCCCGTTATGTCAAAGTCTCCCACGGGACAGTTTTTATTAGAGCATCTTGTTAAGCATAAAAGCCCAATTGCTGATAGAAATAAAGGAACTAGTCGAATTGTAGCCATTGGATATTAAAAATTTAGCCTTTAAAAATAAGAGGCAACAGTAGATGTCGATTTACATCTTAGTAATTTTGATTATTTGATTCAAATAAAGATATATTAGCACCAAGCGAAATACCGAGCATCTGAAACTTATTAGCACCAACTAATATAGGATTAGTCGCCGGAAGTAACTGAATACTGGAGGGTTTTGGCAGGGCACCTTCTAAATAACCTACTCGTAAATCGAGGCCGATTAGTCGTTCATTCCATTCTAATTGCACCGAGCAGGCAAGGTTTATACCTTTTACCAGCATCCTTTCTGGCACAAGGGTAATATTAGTAGATACATCTTCCTGATTTCTTAAAGCAATCAAGATGCCCAAATCTCCACCGGAAAAGGCTCGAAAAGAGTAGCCAACTGTCGGTTCTAGTTTAATCGAAAACTTCTCTTCAAAATACCCCAATGGTATCTTAATTAACCCAAGTAATCCTTTGTATTCTTGTGTTGAAGAGTAGGTGATATCATAATTAGGCACTCTACGACTGTAATATGTATTTAGATTTTTACCGAAGATATCGGCAGATAGAGGCATATTCCAGTAAGTCCACTCCGTAACAAAACCTATATGCCGAAATGGGTAAACATCTAAAGAAAGTCCAAAAAACGAAGAATTCCAGGTTCTAGATGCGAAGCCTGCCTCTTTTTCCCAGTTATAATCAACTCCTACTAAAGGCTTGCTAGAAGCAAATGATCCCAGAGGGATTGCCATACCGTAACTCGGCTTAATAGAGAGCAAATAAGGTTTTGACTCACGCAGGCAACCATTCCGTTTCTTGCCATAAGTACTATTACATTTATCTTTATAGTCACAGACTCCATCGCCATCACTATCCAGATCACCAAGGCACTTAATTGTCCCCTTTACTTTTAAGTTTTCATCTTTGGAATCAGTGACACAATCATCATCACCATCTGGGCATCCTTTTGTACAACGAGGGCCTCTTTCCATATCACATTCATCTTCTTCATCTTTTATTTGGTCACAATCCGAATCTTTGCAGCCATCAGTAGTCAAATATCCCTTTTCACCTCTGCATAGGTCACATTCATAACCCTGCCAAATATCCAATACACGATCATCATCGTTATCTGCATTAAATACCGATTCCCTATTGGTGATAATATTTATAGATTTAATTTTTTTATTTTCTGGATTAAAAATCATTTCTATTGTTTGTAATGTAGAAATTTCATCAGGAGTTGGTACTTCTTTAATTAATGCTATTCCATCAATCGCTTTATCAAAGATGAAAACGTATTCATTCTTAATTTTGCCACAATAGATTTTTTTATACTCTGGAATTTGAAACCCCTCTTCATTCCCCCCCCAATACTTCCTAAACTCTAGCACATAGTTACCAATACTCATGTTATCCGCCAAATTTCTATTGTAACTCTTATGAATAAAATCTTGTGGTAAGTCAGTTTTTTCAGATTCAAAAAGTGCTTTAAAAGACTTGTATGGTTCAGTTTTCTCATATTGACCTTTTATTGTGCGAATTTCGTTGAGATTGCCAAAATACTGTTTAATAATTGTAAAGTACTGTTCTTTTACAATATCTTTACAATCAGATTGTGCTGATAGCCCTGAAATATATATCATACTGGCCAAAAGCATATTAATTGATACAGCGATTGATTTCATAAGTTTTAGCATTTTATTGATCTTTACATGGCTTTACAGGGACTCCATGTGGAATGACAGTATTGCCGATCACTGCTCTAAAAGAGCCATCACTAGTAGGAACCATTTTGATTTCCGTTTCTTTTATCGTAATATCACAATAGACACCTGTTTCGTAGCGCTGTTTAAATCTTACTTTTGTTTTAAAGCGAAATTTATCTATTGTAAGTACCTCAATACTAATGAAGTCCACTTCAATATCAGGATCTTTCAACGCTCGTTTATGTATTTTCTCAAAATACCGTTTATAAGTAGAGGTATTAGTAATACCGCTCAAAGATTTAGTTTGGATAGTTCCATCAGTAATAAAATTAGGTAAAATAGTGTCTTCTATAAGGGTGGTCGCATCCCAGCCTTTCTTACCGTATTCGATAACTTCCTTAATTGCATTCTCAAGCAATTGAGCGGCTTCGATTGCTCGTTGTTTGAGTTCATCAGTACCAGATTCCTGCGTTTGTCCCTTTATAGGGATCAATATTAAAAGTAAAAGTAGAAAAGAAATAATTTTTATTTTCATAAAATCAATTTATTTTTTGGAATGAAACTTCATTTATACTGTCTGATGATTTTGTAATTTCGAGAATTTTAATCGTATGAATATTGTAAAAATGACTCTTTGAAAACCAAGTCCAAAATAGCCCATCAGGTGGTGAGGTTGGGAAATTGGGCTGAGTGATGTCTTTGACTAGAGTATTTTGTTTTATATTATATTTTTGAACGATCTCAATACGATGCTGATCTGTGGGAGTCTCCAAATACATATTTAAATCATAATTTACTTTGAGACAGAAGAGCGCATCGTTAAGATACGACTGTCTCGAATTTTCCATGACTAACATATATTTCTCTTTAATCTTTATTAGAATTTGAGCCTCTTGTTTTGCAGTGAGTTCATTTTCTTGACAGAATTCATCTAGGGTTTCAGTCAATACCTTTTCTTGTTTGCTTTTACAAACTCGCAAAATATCATCACGCTTGAAATTTCCTACAGAAACCCCAGATAATATTACCTCTACCGCACATGGATATTTGAGGGTCTCATCCCGGTCTAAAAAGCGAGCATATACTTGATCAGCCTCAGGACTAAAATCTCTTGGATTAGTAGATTTATTGTAAAAATATAGGGCTGAAAGGCAGACCAACCCAACCAAGGTGAAATGCAACGAGATGCCCAAAATAGTTTTGGCTCTAATCAGAGGGTAATAATTCAATATCCCACCATAAGCCGTAAAAATAAATGCCGTAAAAAATGACTTTTCTGTTCCGTACCAGTAAAATGCCATGGCCATAAAAACAGCGGCTATTACCAGAGGAATAATTTTTTGTAAATCTTCCCAAGCATCTTTTCGTGTTTGGTTAATCATAAATCATTGATATTTATTTAATTACAATGTGATTCCCTGAAACTTTTGAAGGTAAACCCACCCCAAAATAGTTGGGTAGCTGCAACCAAACGAAAGCACCTCAATACTTGGCAAGTAGCACAAGCATTGAGGCACTGAATATGTATGAGTGGAGGTGTCAGACATAATGTCATTTAGAATTTGGATGCAATATACGGTTGTCCAAATAAACCTATCAAATTTTTTTTATATTTTTTTTAAAAACCTCAAATATCCCAATTACCAAGCGATTTTTAGCCTTGTTTCAATTTTTATATTTTCACAAAAAGGTGCATTTGTTTCTTGAATCTGGCGTTGAAAAATAAGTAGAACCCACTACTAGCTGGTATATATTTTGCCTACATTTGTGACAAGTTTGGGAAAACCACTGTACAAAAACTCCCCGTCACACCAAATAAATAATCAAAACATGAAACATCTCATTCTCCCCATCCTAATTATTGTGCTGTACATACAGTTGGTCTCAAAAACACGATTACGTTTGGATGGTTGGACAAGGTGGTACCAATGGGGTTGAACATGAACAAGTTACAATTACAAGTTCAACTACTCCTGTTTAGTAATTATAATTTTTTGCGACTTTCACCGTTACTAAATAGCAGCCGCGCTCAAACATGTTTTGGGCGCGGCTGTTTTACGTTTAAGTAATTTTTTAGTCCTTTTCTCGTTCAGTGTTCATATTTCGCTCAATTATTCGTTGCTTTGCTGCTTCAAACACCTTTTGTTTAGTATGAGAAAATTCTTGTTTTTTTTAATGATTGCCTCTTTATTGACTGCGTGTAACACTTCAAGGAGTACTTCAAAGTCTGTAGAGACCAATTCATCTTCTATGATGTACCGACGCAAAATAACCGACTATGCTCAAAAATACGTTGGAACCTCGTATAAATATGCTGGAACCGCCCCGAGTACAGGGTTTGATTGTTCTGGATTCACGTCCTATGTGCTCAAAGAATTTAAAATAAAAGCATCTTCCGCTTCGTCTGTCCAAGCCAAGGAGGGTCGCAAAAAACCTTTAGACAAATTGCTGCCGGGCGATCTAGTATTTTTTGGTGACGAAACACGCATACAACACGTGGCTATGGTCGTAAAAAACAGTAAAGATGGCATTGTGTGCGTACATAGTACCACCAGCCGAGGAGTCATAGTCGAAAATGTAACCACCTCTACCTATTGGAAACCCAAAATCCTATTTGGCCGAGACCTCATCAGTAAATGAAATATCAACGACCGTAACATTGGAGCATACTGAACTCATAGATAAACTCCGTCAACAAGATGGTGCAGCCCAACGGTGGCTCTACGACCGCTATTCACCCTTGTTGTTCAGCGTCTGTCGCCGCTATCTCAATCGTCGCGAGGAGGCCGAAGAAGCCTTGGTAAGCGGGTTGTACAAAATCTTTGCCTCTATTGATTCTTTCGGCAATACAGGCAGTTTTGAGGGCTGGATGCGGCGCATTGTAGCCAATGAAGCCTTGATGATGCTTCGAAAAAGTCAATACCTCGTATTCCCCGGCGATAGTATTCAAGTGCTGGAAGAACCCGATAGTTTTGATATAGAGGCCGATATTTCTGCCCGCGAAATCTTAGAATTGCTAGAGCAATTACCCAATGGGTATCGTACAGTATTCAATTTGTATGTGTTGGAAGGCTATAAGCACCAAGAGATTGCCGACCTTTTAGGCATCAGTATCAATACCAGTAAAAGCCAATTGATTTTGGCAAAAGAAAAATTGCGCAACCTATTGATCAAAAAAGGCTATGTCTGATTTATTCAACTTTTTTAAAGAAAACGAGTCAAAACTGCACGAACGCCCACCAGAGCAAGTATGGCAAAAACTCGAAAAACGTTTGGAGCCAACCCGCAGAAAGCGTAGAAGGGGCATCAAATTCCTACAACTTGGGTTGGTAGGCTTAATCCTATTGATCCTGATCTTTGCAGCCTTCATGGTCTGGTACTATGTCCGTCACTAATTAAATTATTTTATGAAATATATATATCTTCTTTTCGCAATACCCTGTTTCATTGGTTGCACCAATCCATCCAAGTCAGGTTCTGTTGTTACGCAGCCTGTCACCGCTGCCAAACTTACATCGCAACCCCTACCATCTGGGTTTAATGAATATTGGTACCAAGGCAAGGCTGAGATCAGCACATTTGACGTGGTACAAGACCGTTATGGCGAAATTCGCCAAGCACAGCAAGTGAATATATTTGTAACCGAAGACCTGAGCAAACAAAAACAAGTAAAACTGGATGACCCTGCCGCCGCTGGCGAGGATCGTCAAGGCGTACTTAAATTGAACAGCATTCGCCGTTTTAAGACCGGTATTTATGATTATTCTATCATGCAATCTGTTTTTACGCCCGTAGATGGAAGCCCAACCCTTAAAACCACCACTTCTGTACAAGACTGGTGTGGCCATGTTTTTTTTCAAACCAATTTGAAGAAAGATGGTTACCTCGTTCAATCTTATTCATATTTTGAATCAGAAGGCGATACGGAAATAAAACTTCCAGTGGTTCTTCTGGAAGACGACCTTTGGTCTCGAATCAGGATCAATCCTGATGCCATTCCTACGGGTAAAGTGAGCATGATTCCTGCTGCAACTTTCAGCCGCCTACGGCACAAAGCCTATCAACCACAAGATGCCGATATTCAAATAGAGAAAGGGATTAAAGACAATACCCTACGCGTCAACTACGCTGGTTTGCCCAGAGCCTTATCTATTCGGTATGAAAATACATTCCCATTCCGCATACTTGGATGGGAAGAAGTGGACAACGCCAAATTAACAAGCAAAGGCACCCTCAAAAAATCACGTACAGAGGCTTACTGGTCTGAGAACAGCAACAAGTTTGCGCCACTTAGAGATTCATTAGGGCTAACTTTCTAAAAATCAGAAGTTAATTTTGTAATAATATTGGTCTTTAAGTCAATTATTAGGGCAACTTTTCGTTTCGATCCAACATCTTTTGTTTTAGTTGCAAAAAAAGACTTAATTTGCCGCGCAAACAAAACAATTATTGTCCAATCATAAAGCAATTTACACCGCCCATGCAGTTCTCATTTCGTGTTTTAGCATCCCTATTTTTAATTTTGGTTGCATCTTTAGCCCCGATTCGGGCTCAAGAATGCAATACAATTATCAAAGAAAATAAAAAAATATCAGGAATCCAGATTGCGCAGACCTCCCGACTTACGATCGTTGTTAGGGGTGGGTACAACTACTCCATTGAATTTTTTACCAATGAAAAGGGCATCTTTAGCCGCATGACCTCCGAAGGAGGTATCGAGTTCAATCAAGATGATCAAGTCATGTTCATTGATGCTGGAGGTAAAGAAAAGATTTACAAATTTGCAAACATGGACGAACTGGGTACAGATGCCGTGCCCACGCACCGGAACAACCTTAAAATGGATCTAGATGCCATCAGTTGGTTGGCAAATGCCAATATTACGGGTATCACTTTTATCAACTTTGTAGATCGGCAGAAGTATAAGTTCACCATTAACGCAGATCGCCAAGGGGAATTTAAAAAAATGATCTCCTGCTTCAATAATATCTTAGACAAAGCAACAGTGGTTGATACGCCCGGTGCGGCAGTCGTTCGCTCTTCCGATTCAGGCGGTAGCACGAGTGGTGGTGGTACATCCAGCGGTGGCACAAAGCCATCTTCTGGTGGCACTCGGCCTTCTGGCGGCGGCGGCAACTCATCCGACCCCGAAGTGACTGGCCTTCGCAATGATCTTGAAAAGACCAAAGAAAGGCTTCAAAATGAAATAAAAGCAGAAAAAGACAAGGCAGAAGCCATCAAAAAGCAATTGCAGCAAGAAGTTGCCGCCGCTCGCGAGGCTGCCAACCAAAAGAAGTTGGAATACTCCAATGAAGTTTTAGAGGCACGAAAAGCAAGCCTTGCCGAAATAGAGAAATCGAAGGTAGAGGCACAAGCCTATATTTCAATTAGCAAAAACAAAGCCGATTCCGCAGTTACTAAAATCAACCTGAACGTGGACGCTGCCCGCCGCGAAGCCGGCGAGGAAATTCAAAAAGCAAGGGTCGCCTCAGCGGAAGAAGTGCAAAAAGCCAGAGAAAACGCCGCTAAAGAAGTCGCCAATATCAAAGAAAAGTTGGAGCAAAGCAAACTCCAGTACAACGATGAGATTTCGAGTGCTCGTACCAATGCCGATGAAGAACTCAAGCGGATTCGTGACGAAAATAGTCGTATTGTGATGGAGGCTCGCGAAAAAGCCAAAGTGGAACAAAATAAAACCACCGAAGACGTAGTTGAGACCAAAAAGAGTGCAGCAGATCAAATCCTGAAAATCAGAGAAGAAACCGCCAATGAAATTGCCAAAACTCGTGAAAACTCAGTGTTAGAGCGTCAAAAATCCGCAACCGACCTAGCAGAAACCCGCCGTAAGGCTGCCGAAGAAAAAGCACTCATTCAGCAAAATAGTACCAACGAAATAGCCGAACTCAAGGAGAACGTGGCCAAGCAAAAAGAGGTGGCAGCCACTGAAGTAGCTGAAGCCCGCAAGCGTTCGTCGGAAGAAATAGAGCGTATGCGCGGAGAAGTACAGTCACAGCAAAAGAAAGCCGACGATGAAAGGGCTGCAATTGCCCAAGGGGTGATTGAAAGTAAGCAAAAGGCTGCTCAAACAGTACAACAAGTACAAGCAGAAGAAACCAAAGCCATTGCTTTATCGCAGTCAAAATCAAAGGCACAACGCGATTCCATCGCCATCGAAGTGGCTGGGTCACGGAAAAAAGCAGAACAGGAATTGGTTAAAATACAGGAAGAACTGGCAAAGTCAATAGCTGCTGCCAAAGAGCAGGAGGCCAAAGTAAAGCAAGAAAGTGCCAACGAAGTGGCCAAAGCCCGCGAACGCAGCCAACAAGAAGTAGCCAAAGCCCAAGAAGAAGCGAAGGCGAAAGTACTCGAAGCCAACAGCAAAGCCAACGAAGCACAAAAAGAATATGCTTCCGAAGTCAGTACGTCCAAGCTTACAGCCGATGATAAAATCAAGCAAATACAGGCAGAGGCTGCCGCTGCCGTCATGGAGGCCAAGAAAAAACAACAAGAAAATGTGAGTAGTTCTGCTGCTGAGGTTGCTTCTTCTCGCGAAAAAGCCGCTGCCGAAATAGCCGCTGCCAAAGAAAGAGCCGCCAATGATGTTGCCACCGCTAGAGAAGCCGCCGTCAGAGCCCAGCAAGAATCAGCCAACAGTATTTCAGAAGCCAAACGCCAGAGCGCACAAGCAGTATTAGCGGTAAAAACAGTCGAAGCTGACAGTGTACGCATAGCCCGTGAAAACAGTGCTCGCTTGCGCCAAAAATTGGCCGACGAGGTAGTTGCCACCCGCGAAAAAGGGGCCTCCGAAATAGCCGCCGCTAATCAAAAAGCAGCAGAAGAAGTTAAAAATGCCCGCGAAAATGCTGCTAGAATAAAGCAAGAGGCTGCCGAGGTAGTTGCCAAAGCAAAAGATGACGCTGCCAGCATGGTTGCCATTGCTCGCGAAAGTGCGGCCAAAGAAGTAGCCAGTGCCAAGCAGCAGGCCATAGAAACAGTCACCTTAGCCCAGCGAGAGGCTTCTGATAAAAAAGCCGCTTTTGCCAAAGAAGTGGTAGATGCACAAGAACGCTCGCGCAAAGAAGTGACCGATACCCGCCAACAGGCCGCTACCGAGGTCGCAAAAGCCCGTAAAGAAGCAGAAGATAAACGGATGCAATATGCCCGCGAATCAGAAGATGCCCGTAAAAAATCGGCAGAAGAGGTTGGTATGGCTCAAAAAGACGGCGCAGAAGGCGTACAGAAAGCACGGCAGGAATCAGCAGCAGCCATCGCTCTAACCCGTGACAGCGAAACCAAAGCAGTGGCTGATATTAAAGCGCAAGCAGTAGAAGAAGTAGGCCGTTCAAAAGCCGAAGCGGCTAGGGTAATTGCCGATGAAAACCGTAAAACAGAAGAAGCCCGCCAAAGACAAGGCGAAGAAAATAAAAAGTTGACCCAATTGCAGGCTGATGTGAAGGCTGCTGAAGAGCAACTAAAACGATTGAAGGAAGAGGCGGAGAAGATTAAGAAAAACTAGTTTGGTAGGGGAGGTCAATTGACCTTACAACGATGAAATGAACCACAAGATTTCGGAAGTTCTATAAACTTCCGAAATCTAAGCGCGATTAAAATATCTACAAAGTTTCCAAGTCAATCAAGAAACTTTTTGGATAACCCTTGGTACTCGCTCTTTTTTGCTCGGCTAAAGCCGCTTTTTTGTCATTGAATGGACCGATCACCACGCGATAACTCAGTTCATCTTGGTCATTTTGACCCGTGCACACCAATACCTTGCCCGGCCAGATCCGCTCCAAGCGTTGGATAATTGGTAATACGTTGTCAGCATCGCTAAGCGTACTCACCTGAACACCAAAACCTTTTTTAGCCGCCTTTTTAATGTCAATCTTATAGAGTTCCGTCTTCTTGGCGCGACCCTCTTCAATCTTGGTTTTAGCAGGCTTTGGTTTTGGATCCTCATCACTGCTATAACTGTATTGTACTGGGACTGCCGCTTTAGAAACACCTTTGGCAATCAATTTAGTTTTCTTTTTAGAAGCCGGAACAGGACTATCTTCGTCGCTGTCGCCATCTTCTTCTTCCTCTTTCAGAGATTTGAACTTAGATGATTTTTTGCCTTCCGCTTCAATGATTTCCACCTTTACCTTGGCAACCCCTTTTTTGATAAGGTCAATCTTTTCAGCAGCCTTTCTCGAAAGGTCAATCACATAACCTTCTGAAAATGGACCCCGGTCATTCACCCGAACAATCACAGATTTTTGATTATCTAAACGAGTGACCTTGAGTTTAGTGCCAAATGGCAATGACTTGTGGGCACAAGAAAGTTCATTTTTATCGTATTTTTCACCGCTGGCGGTTTTACGGCCGTGTAAGGAATCGGCATAATAGCCGGCCTTTCCGTATTCCTCTTTTTCAGAAATGGTGAATGCAGAAACTAAACAAAAGCCTGCAATAAGAGCTAAGATGCCGAATATTTGAGAGAAGTACTGTCGCATTGGCTGATTTTTTTTATTTGTTGATGAATTATTTCTCCGAAACTACCTTGCCGCTGACGGCTAAGACAATAGATTCGTTTGAATCAAAATTGGTGCGGACCCGCAGGATCTTATAAATGATCCCATCGCGACCAGCAGGGTCAAAAGTCACTTTGATGACCCCTATTTCATTGGGTGCTATACCCTGACTTGGCCATTCGGCATGGATACAAGGGCAAGTACTTTTGGCTTCCAACAGGATCAGGGTTTCCGTGCTGACGTTTTTGATCCTGAAATCATGGGTCACAGTAGCATCAGAAGGAATACTCCCAAAATCATACTGACGATCGAGCCAAATGACCTTTCCCGCATTTTGGGTATGATCCAAGGTGTCAATTTTTTGAGCCAAGAGCGGGTTCGTCTCTAAGCCAAACCAAACAATAAGCACAATTGCTGGTAATAGTCTCATACGTTTTTAATATTTAGTTTTACAAAGATTACCTATTCTTATATTTCAATTACAAACGTAATACTTATTCCATTTGTTTCATTCACAGGGTTTATATGGTTCAGGGCTTTCTTATAAAAAATGTTTTAAGAAGTTTCTGGTGAAAGCCAAGGGGGTTTGGGGGCGGTGCAACCGCCCCCAAACCCCATCCCCCGAAGAGCCGCCGAGTACAATCCCGCCGATAGGGAAACCATAGGTCGGGAAGGCGGCGATGAGGGGCAAATATTGTTTCGATTATCCCGTAGTTTAAACATTTTCATCCTTGAACTTAATTAAGCGAACTTTTATAAGAACTGTTATATGATTTGTACGGTGCGCTAGTATTCTGAAATCGAGCCAGATGACACTGATTTAAGATCATTGTTCATCATAATCCCGAATATATAATCCGCCAATGACAACAATCCAACCTATGACTTTGCTTTACGATGTCTCCAAAACTCAATCAAAATCGGTAATAATGAAATGCCGATCACCGCAAAGATAACCAATTCAAAATTTTCCTTCACAAATGGGTGCGAGCCCAAGAAATATCCAGCCAAGGTCAATAAGGTCACCCACACAAAACCTCCAGTCAGACAATAAGTGATAAAACTGGAATAACGCATTTTTCCTACACCCGCTACAAACGGAGCAAAAGTACGAACAATTGGCACAAATCGTGCAATAACAAGGGTTCTGCCTCCATATTCCTCGTAAAATGATTGGGTTTTATCAATGTATTTACGTTTTAGAAACCAATAATCCTTTGTAAAGATCTTATCTCCCAAAAAACGCCCAAAAAAATAATTGGTATTGTCGCCCAGAATAGCAGCAACAAAAAGCAAAGGAATCAACACCCAAATATTTAAAATGCCCGTTTTGGCAGTGATTGCCCCTGCGGCAAAAAGCAAGGAATCACCCGGTAAAAAAGGAGTCACGACCAATCCCGTTTCACAAAAAATGATGAGGGCCAAAATCAAATAGGTTCCCAATTGGTATTCGCGCATGAGCGTCTCTAAATGGACATCTAAATGGCGGATAAAGTCTAATAGTTGCGTAAGTAAGTCTATCAAAGTAGTTATGTGTTTTAGTAGCAGTGAAATAATAACTGTTACTTAAGAGATAAATTACATTTTTTCAGGCATTTCAATGCCAATTAATTGCATGGCCGATTTCAATACACGACCAGTACTGCTGCTCAATTGGAGGCGAAATGCACGAGCCTCCGGAGTATCAGCATTAAATACGCTTAAATCATGCCAAAATTTGTGATAAGCCTTGGCCAAGGCATAGCAGTAATTGGCAATCAAAGAAGGATCGTATTCCTTGGCCGCATGTAGCACCAAGGCTGGGTAGTCATGTAGAGCCCGAAGCAACTCCTTTTCCTGAGGTTGAATATCATGGTAAGCCGCCGCTGCACCCAAGTCAACTTGCTCTTTGGCTACCCGCTGCATCAGGCTATTGATACGTACATAACTAAACTGTATATATGGCCCCGTTTGTCCCTGCAAATCAACCGTCTCTTCGGGATTAAAAATCATTCTTTTCTTAGGGTGAACCTTGATAATGAAAAATTTCAAAGCACCCATTGCTACTTTTCTGACAGTCTCGCGGCGTTCCTCGGCACTAAGAGCATCAAGTTCCCCACGTTCTACTGATTGTGCCGTTGCAATATTGATCAATTCCTCCATCAGTTCATCGGCATCTACTACCGTACCTTCCCGTGTTTTCATACGTCCGGTAGGCAACTCTACAAGACCGTATGACAAGTGGTGCAGACCAGCGGCATAAGGCTCTTCAAGCCGTTTCAATACTTCAAATAGTACCTGAAAATGATAATTTTGCTCATCTGCTACCACATACACCACGCGGTCGCACCCAAAGTCCTCGTATCGCATACGCGCCGTACCGAGATCCTGAGTGATATAAACGGAAGTGCCGTCGGCGCGCAAAACCACCTTTTCGTCATGTCCAGCATCAGTCAGATCTACCCATACAGAACCATCTTCTTTTTTAAAAAAAACGGCCTTTTTTAGGCCATCTTCCACGATGTCCTTTCCAAGCAAATAAGTATTGCTTTCGTAGTACAATTTATCAAATGAAACACCTAGGTCATGGTAGGTTTTGTCAAACCCACTATACACCCAACCGTTCATTTTGCGCCATAAATCCATGGTTTCGGGGTCGCCCTGCTCCCACAGCAACAACATTTCGCGTACATCGGTACCCAACTCCGAAAACTCATTGAACCACTTGTTTTTATAATCCTTAAAAAAGTCCTTTTCCGTTTGAGTAGGTTTGTGCTTTTCTTGAAAAAACTGTTGGGCGGCTTCTGTTTGCTGCCACTGTTCATATTCTTCCTTTACCTTTCCATCAAATAGTACGTAGGCATCGCCCACAAAATGGTCGCCTTTTTGGCCTAGGGTTTCAGGAGTGTTTCCATTGCTGTAGCGTTTCCACGAGACCATGCTTTTGCAAATAGCCACACCACGATCATTGATGATCTGAACTTTTACCACCTCGCTGCCAGCAGCCTCTTGCAATTGAGCACAAGACCAACCCAGCAATATATTCCTAACGTGACCCAAGTGGAGGGGTTTATTGGTGTTGGGAGAAGAAAATTCCACCATCACTTTGTGCCCATTTTTAGGGTGTCTCCCATAAGTAGGATTGGCTAAAGCCGCATGAAGAAACGCGTTCCAATAGGCATCGCTGATCTCTAAATTTAAGAAACCTTTGATCACATTAAAAGCCTTTAATTCCGGTACTGTCTCCACCAATATGGTTCCGATTTCTTGTGCAGTGGCATCGGGAGATTTTTTAGAAACTTTTACAAATGGAAAAATAACCACGGAATAGTCACCCGTAAAATCGGAGGGTGTTGGGTTTACCTGCACTTTCGCAGGCTCGGTTTGCTCGCCATAACACTGAAATACTGCTTCGGCAACCGCTTTTTGTATATTTATGATGATATTCGACATATTCTATTGAGAAAGAAGGGGCAAAATTAATCCACTTCTTAACTTTCCCGTACGTTTGCACCCTTAATTTATATTTTACTGAAATAAGGGATGTTGAATCGAAAATTAGCCCCACCCACATACGAAGTCAAAACACTCAACCTGCCCCAACCCAATATCCTCCAATTGGATAATGGAATTCCGGTTTATGTGCTTGATTTTCCGGGGCAAGAAATTGTAAAAATAGAATTGGTTTTTAGGGCTGGTCGCCCCGAAGAGCATAAACGTTTGGCTGCAAGGGCTACGGCACAATTACTGCGAGAGGGTAGTGCTGGTAGAAACAGTGCAGAAATAGCAGAACACTTTGATTTTTATGGAGGTTCCATCGGGATCCCTGTAAATCTTGATACCTCCAATTTCATACTTTTTTCTCTCAGAAAATACGCCGCTCAATTGATCCCTACTTTTGCAGAGATCATTACCAAGCCTGAATTTCCAGAAAAAGAGTTAGAGACCTTTCGTAGCACCAGTATTCAGGAACTCACCGTAGAGTTGGAAAAGGCGGAAGTGTTGGCTTATCGCCACGTCACTGAATTGATATTTGGAAAGGACCACCCCTATGGCTATAATTCGGTAGCCACCGATTATCAAAATTTGGATCGAACAGATTTGATTCGCCATTACGAACGTTGGTATCGCCCCGACAATGTCTTGATTATTGCCAGTGGCCGCATTGACGATGAGGTGTTTGGGTTGCTCAATCAGCACTTGGGACAGTTTACCCGCCCCGGCACAGTGACCCATGAGGCACATGTCTATGAGCCTATAGCAGGCAAACCCAAGCGCATCAATATTGCACAACCAGAGTCCATGCAAACGGCTATAAAAATAGGTAGGAAAGGCTTTCAACGCAATCATCCCGACTTTGGAGGGTTATTTGTGCTAAATACAATACTCGGTGGCTATTTTGGCTCCCGTTTGATGATGAATATTCGCGAAAAGAAAGGCTTTACCTACAATATCTATTCTACCCTAGATTCCATGCATTTGGATGGATGCCTATATATAGCCACAGAGGTCAATAAGGTTAATGCCGCGAGTACACTGAGGGCTATTTATGCTGAAATGAAAAAATTGAGAGATAAGCCAGTCTCAGAAGAGGAATTGAGCATGGTGCGCAATTATCTTTTGGGTATGCTTCTCAATGGTTTGGATGGGCCTATTAACATCTCAGAAGTGGTACGCGGTATGATCGTGGACGACCTCCCTTGGGACAGTTACGACCGCCTTGCCGAAACCATCAGAACCATCACAGCGGAGCAAGTTCAGGAACTTGCCCAACGATATCTTCAGAAGGAAGATTTTTGGACAGTGGTGGCAGGATAAAAAAAATTAAAACATTTGTAAAAATTAGTAAAATAGCAAAAAACCTACTATTTTTGCGCGGTTTTTATGGTGTGAGGTAATTTTTGCTTCATTCTTCTAAATCATGTTTTGTCCCAAATTTGTAGATTCACATTTTATATTCCATCAGGTATCGTGTTCAATTTTTTAAAGTTTTTTAAGCAGGAATTAGCAGTTGACTTAGGCACAGCAAACACCTTAATCATGGTCAACGATGAGGTTATAGTAGATGAACCCTCTATTATAGCAATAGATAGAAGAACCCAGCAAACCATCGCAGTAGGCCATAAGGCCATGCAGATGCATGAAAAGACGCATGAAAATATCAAAACCATACGCCCTTTGAAAGATGGGGTAATCGCTGATTTTCAGGCTGCTGAAGCCATGATACAGGGTCTAATCAAAATGACTGGTAAGCGTAATGGCTTATTCAGCCACTTGAAAATGGTTATTTGTATCCCTAGTGGTATCACTGAAGTAGAAAAACGTGCCGTTTTTGACTCTGCCGACCACGTGGACAGCAAAGAGACTTATTTGATCCATGAGCCTATGGCTGCTGCCTTGGGCATAGGGTTGAATATAGAAGAACCCATTGGTAACATGATTATTGACATTGGCGGTGGTACCACCGAAATTGCAGTAATTGCGCTATCAGGTATTGTTTGTGACCAATCTATCCGCATCGCGGGCGATGAACTCACCAATGATATCATGGGCTATATGAAGCGCGAGCACAACATCTTGATCGGTGAGCGCACTTCCGAGCAAATCAAAATCCATTGTGGTTCTGCCTTACACGAATTGGATAATCCTCCACCAGATTATGCCGTGAATGGCCGTGATTTGATGACGGGTATCCCTAAGCAAATCAAAATAAGTTACCAAGAGGTTGCTTATGCTTTGGATAAGAGCATCAGCAAAATCGAAGATGCTGTTTTGAAGGCACTCGAATTGACACCTCCGGAATTGGCCTCCGATATTTACAAAACTGGCCTTTACCTTACAGGAGGTGGTGCTTTATTGAGGGGCTTGGATAAGCGTCTGGAGCAAAAGACAAAACTGAATGTGCATATTGCCGACGATCCATTGCGTGCTGTAGTACGTGGCACTGGTATGGCTTTACGCAACTCGCATCAATATTCTTTCTTGATTGATCGTAAGAGCGTATAAGTTTTTTGCTTTAGTCTGAACGACACATATTGTTGTCGTTTCTTATCCAACCAATTAAATGGGCAACCTGCTCCGGCTTTTATTCAAAAATGGCGGTTTTGTAGTCTTTGTACTGACACAGGTCGTATGCTTTTTTATCATTGTGGCATTCAATGATAAACAGGGAGCGGTATGGGGACACACTGCTGGAAAAATAGGTGGTTCTATACTCGAACGGCGACAAAAGACAATGGATTACATCGGCTTAAATGCCCGTGTAGATAGCCTAGTTCGGGAAAATGCTCTCTTACAAGAGCAATTATCCAATGCGAAATCCGTACAAGTTCCATACCGCGACACGTTTTTTGTAGTGCGTTTTGATTCCTTGATTGCTCAAGACTCAATCAGGCGCAAAACCGTGAGACCCTTGTACGAGTTTATCGCCGCTAGGGTAATCAGTAATAATATTAGTGGTTCGAGCAATTGGTTGATGCTCAATCGGGGTGCCAATGATAAATTAGCAAAAAACACTGGTATTGTCACTCCTAAAGGGATTGTGGGAATTCTCCGGTACATAGACTCCGATTTTAGTATGGCCATGTCAATTTTACATTCCCAAACCAAGATCTCTGCCTGCTTGCCTAAGTATGGCAATGCCTTTGGCTCCTTGATCTGGGAGGGAGGCGATCCCGAAATAATGCTTTTGAAATATATTCCCAAGCATTTTCCTGTTAAGCCAGGAGACATGGTAGAAACCAGTGGCCTCTCCCAAATATTCCCTAAAGGCATACCGATCGGGAAAGTAGAAGAAGAGCCTGTTATTGATAGTGAAAATCCATACTTTTTTAATATAAAAATCCGTTTGAGCCAAAGCATGGCCACGGTTCAGGATGTGCATGTCGTGAACAACTTATTTACCGATAAAATAGAGGCGCTTGAGCAGCGCGTAAAAAATGAACAGTAGTATCAATCATATATTGAGGTTTTTGGGATTGTCTATGTTGCAAGTGTTGCTGTTAAAGCAAGTCACCTTGTCCATAGGCTCTTATTTTAATATATTACTGTATCCCCTGTTTATTTTGTTGTTGCCTATGCAGATGAAGCCCCCTGTATTAGTGTTGCTAGGCTTTTTAATCGGTATGTTTGTGGATATGTTTTACGGTACACCAGGGGTACATGCGAGTGCGGGTGCTTTTGGGGGTATTATTCGGTCAGTGGTCTTTATGACCTTTGGGCCACAAGGAGGCTATCAAGGTAAAGAACCTATTTTTTCGCCAGCAAATGTTGGTTGGCAGACCTTTATACAAGGCTCTGCTATGTTTTTTATCCTCTATCTTTTTTGGTATTTCTCGGTAGATTCCTTTACCTTTGTATATTTAGCGACCATATCTGTGAAAACACTGGCTGCTTGGGCGTTGACCATGCTGTTTGTGATACTATATGCTGTGATGTTCAATCCTAAACAATAGTAACCATGCTCAAATCCGGTTTAGATCGCCATAATAACATTCAGATAATGTTTATTATTTGTGCAGTTGCTTTGATCCTGAAAGCGGCGCAGTTGCAACTTTGGGATGATTCATTTCGTCGCCGAGCTGATGCTACTACGATTGAACAAATGCGCGTGTATCCACCCCGTGGATTGGTATTTGACCGCAATGGGAAGTTAATCGTCAACAACGAGGCTACCTACGATGTGATGGCTATTTACAGCCAAGTGGATCTAAAAAAAATGGACATTCCTAAGTTTTGCGCCATTCTTAAGATAACACCCGCTGAATTTAAGCAAAATATCACCAAGGACTGGTCAAGTGGCAAATTTTCTAAAAAAGTCCCATTTGTATTCTTAAAAAAACTTCATTTTGATGTTTATGCGCGCTTACAGGAAAGTCTCTACGAATTTCCCGGATTCTTTGTGCAGGTTCGCAATATTAGGGGCTACCCTTACCATGCAGGAGCGCATGTACTGGGCTATATCAATGAAGCTGACCCTAGAGATATAGAGCGATCCAAAGGGCAGTATGAGTCAGGGGAATACTTGGGAGCGGCTGGATTGGAATCTGAATATGAAAAATACCTCAAGGGGTATAAAGGAGCATCAAACTTGCTGAAAGATAATTTTGGACGTATCGTAGGGAAGTATAAAGAAGGTATGCTCGATACCGCCGCTGTTCCTGGCCATGATCTGTTTTCTTCCATTGATATTGATCTCCAATACTATGGTGAGCAATTGTTGCAAAATAAAACGGGGAGTATCGTGGCTATTGAGCCACAAACAGGTCAGATTTTGTGTATGATTAGTGGCCCTACTTACGATCCGAACCTGCTGACCATGACCCAAGAAAGAGGGCAGATATTCAGCCAATTGTTGACTGATCCATTAAAGCCGTTTTTTGACCGAACAGTGATGGCAAAATACCCTCCAGGATCTATATTTAAAACGATAGTGACGCTGGTCGGCCTACAGCAAGGCACGATCAACCCCGATGCAGGTTATGTATGTCGTGGAGGCTATTATTATGGTGGCCGACTCTATAAGTGTGCGCACGCGCACCCACCGCTTAAAAATGTGGTAGATGCCCTTGCAATCTCTTGCAACTCTTATTATTTCAATGAATTTAGGAATATAGTTGATAAATACGGCTACAACAACCCGCACCAAGGCTTGGATCAGTTTACCAAATTGGCCAACCAATTTGGATTGGGTGTGAAATTAGGCATTGATTACCCCAGCGAGAGTGCTGGAAATATACCCAGTTCGACCTATTATGATAAAATATATCCACGTACTCATGGTAGTTGGCATTCACCCACTATCATGTCTTTGGGTATTGGACAGGGCGAAATTCAAATGACCACCTTGCAGATGGCCAATCTAGCAGCATGTATTGCCAATAGAGGGTACTGGATTTCGCCGCACCTTGCTATGAAATTTCGAGATGGCACGCCTATTCCGCCTAAGTATTATCAGAAAAATAAAGTAGATATTGAGGCAAGATACTTTGATTTGGTACAAGAAGGTATGGCTCAATGTGTCAGCCGTGGTACGGCTCGTATTGCTCAAGTACCCGGTATCCAAGTATGTGGAAAGACAGGTACTAGCCAAAATCCACAGGGCGATGACCACTCTGTGTTTTTTGCCTTTGCACCCTTATCCAATCCTAAGATTGCTATAGCAGTATATGTAGAAAACGCTGGATGGGGGGCATCTTTTGCCGCGCCAATAGCCGGATTAATGCTGGAACGATACCTAAACGATACCATCGCTACAGCCAGAAAACCGATAGAAGAGCGCATGAAAAATGCCAACTTGATCGAGAAAGTCTTGAAAAACAGGGCAGAAGCCAAAATCATTGCTACCAAGCCCCCTCCTAAGCGCGACACCCTCCCAGATCCAAGCGAGGTGCCTGACGAGCCAGCCGAAAGCCAGTCAGCGGTATTACCCAAAAAAGGTAAAAAATAATTGTTTTATTGTTTCTTAATATCGGATAGAAAAAAAATTTGAGTTATCCGATATTAAGGATTACCTTTGTGGGATGAATTGGAAAACCTACCCATATCAGTTTGACGGATTGGATAAGCACTTGTTAAGAATCCAAGAAAAAAAGTCCCAATTGGATGCCATGCGTCCACTACCGAGTTATGCCGTAAAACGCATACAAGAAAGCCTTTCTTTGGAATGGACTTACCATTCCAATAGTATAGAGGGCAATACATTGACGTTGCAAGAGACCAAAATGGTGATTGAAGAGGGTATGACCATCAAAGGAAAATCGCTGCGCGAACACTTTGAAGCCGTCAATCATCAGGAAGCCATTGAATTTGTGGAATCACTTATATCGGATCATTCCAAATTGAGTGCGAACGATATTATGGAGATAAACGGATTGGTACTACAAAAAATAGAGAAAGAATTCGCTGGTAGGTATCGTAACTCAGGTGTACGTATAGCAGGAGCCAATTTTGTGCCACCAAACGCCCTCAAAGTGGATACATTGATGGATGAACTCGTTGATTGGATAAATGACGTGGGCAATACCTTGCCACTGGTGGTTAAAGTCAGTATTTTCCATCACCGATTTGTATGGATACATCCATTTTTTGATGGAAACGGTCGTACCGTTCGGCTCCTGTTCAATCTTTTATTGATGAAAGAAGGCTACCCTCCGGCTATTATCCTACGCAATGACCGAAAAAAATACTACAATGCATTGAATAAGGCCAATTCAGGCGATTATTCAAAGATTTTGCTGGTCGTCATGCAGGCATTAGAGCGATCTATAGATATTTACCTAAGCAACCTGACCAATACTTATGAAGAATACCGACCCATTTCAGATTTCGTCAGCGAGCCCGATGTACCTTATGGGCAAGAATATTTGAGTCTTTTAGCAAGGCAAGGCAAAATAGACGCCTTCAAAGAAGGCAGAAACTGGCTTATTTCAAAATCAGCAATATCGGAATACTTTGATAATAGAGAACGAAAAAGGGAGGTGACGTAGTCGGTTACTTACCTTTCTTTACTCCACCACCTTTAAATGATTTACCCCTGTTGCTCGGGTTTCCTGATTTGGAAGACCTAAAGTTATTGGCATTGGTAGCAAATTGGCTAAATGCTGGTTTTTTAGGCACTACAGGCTTAGGCTTAGCCGGTTGTTGTTCGTTGGGTACTGGATTTTCTGTTTCTTCAGACATAATGATACTGTTTGGCGTGAATAAAATATAGCGCAAAGTTACACTAATTTTTAATGTTTTAAAGGGTAATCAATAAAAAATCCCCCGCCACATACATGGCGAGGGATAAATTATTTGAACAACATGTTCTTAACCTTGAACTAAATCAAGTAATTATTTCATTTTAGTGACTTTCAATGTTTTCCTTTCGCCATTGCCAAGGTCAACACGGACGAAGTACAAACCAGATGGAAGATTACGAACATTGATGATGTCTGACATCATTTCACCTGCTTTGATCACTTTACGCTCTAGCAAGGCACCGTTGGTATTCACTAGATCAATAGTGACATCATTGGTGTATTGCATGATATTCTTGATCAATAGTTCATCAACCACAGGATTTGGTGTGATCAAAAGGGCATCTATAGGAGACACTGTCAAGTCAAGTTCGCGAATATCAGAGAACGAAACCAAGTTGCTCTTGGTCGTACGCTTGATACGGTAAAAGTTTTTACCAGAGAGTGGCGTCTGGTGCTCATACTCATATTTGTTAGGCTGAGTCAAATCGCCGTTACCCATGATGGTTTTGATAGACTGCCAGTTCTGAATATCAACAGAGTACTGTACGGTGTACATAAACTCATCTGCTTCAGGGTAGGTTGTCCAATCAAGCAAAGTAGTGGTATTGCCAGTACCTGGAGCCACCACGAAATCTTGAATGAAGTTAGGACAACCAGGAGAGCCAGCAGGCTTTACGGTGATTGTCACAGCACCAGTTTCGTGGAAGTATGTACAACCTGCACGACGAGCGCAACGCATAAATGAAGTAGTGGTGAACAATGGACCAGGCTGATAAGATTCGCCAGTAGCACCTGTGATACCAACCCACTGTGGACCAGATGGGAAAGTAATCAACTGCAACCACTGGAATTGAATAGCACCTGAACCACCAACTGGAGGCAATGAACCATACAACAAAGCAGGTGTTTGGCCTTCGCAGATTGTTTGGTCGCAGCAGATAGCACCAGCATTTAGGACATTGTCGCAATCATCGTGGATACCCACATCAAAACAAAGATTCTCTGGTTGACCTGCTAATACTTGGAAAGAAGAAGTCTTACCAGTAGAGGTGTTTACGTCGCTGTCTTTGCAATCATTGCCAGCCACATTGTCTTTGATCGTAAACTCAAATCCAGAAGGGATGCCTGTGAACATCAAAATGTAGCTACCAGGCGTTACACATTCAAACTTATATTTACCGTTGGCTCCAGTTACTTTAGTCTGAACCGTAATATCATCAGCAGTTCCGAATAAACCATCTGGGCCTGCTTTTTTAAGCATAACGGTAACACCGTTTACGCCATTGGTTTCAGAATCGTCTTGGAAACCATCCTGATCAGAATCATACCAAACATAATCACCGATACTCACACCATTATTAGAGAATCCGATGTTTACAGAAGCGGAAGCAGTACAACCTGCAGCATCTGTAACAGTCACGGAGTGTGCACCAGCAGTTAGGTTCACCGCAGTGGCAGTCGTTTCATTGTTATCCCATTTATAGGTATAAGCACCCGTACCATTGGTAACGCAGGCAGTAGCACTACCTGGCTGGTCACACTTAGCATTGGCAGAAGCACAGATCACTACAGATGGTGGCAAAGAACTCGCAATACTTACAGAAACGCTCTTGGTACAACCAGCGGCATCTGTTACTGTAACGGTATAAGTGCCAGCACTTAGGTTGATAATCACAGCAGTAGTAGCATTGTTGCTCCACTTATAGGCATAAGGTGTAGTACCGCCAGTAGCGGCTACTGTAGCAGAGCCATTAGGTGTAGTACATCCAGTATTGGTGCTGTTAGCAATGATGGCAGTTGGTGCGTTGGCTTGTGTGATGGTCACCATCGCAATAGTAGCACAACCAGCAGCATCTGTTACTGTTACTTTGTGTGGACCAGCCGATAGGTTAGCTGATGTTTGAGTAGTCACGCCATTATCCCAAAGATACACATAAGGGCCTGTACCGCTTGTGGCTGTCACCGTAGCATTGCCGCCTGTAGTACAAGTTGCATTGGTATTTACGGTAGCAGATAAACTTGGGCCTTGTGATTGTCCGATGGTTACCATAGCAGTGGCAATACAACCTTTGCTATCAGTGGCCGTAACAGAGTGTACACCTGCACTCAAGGAAGCCGTAGCCGTAAGAGCGTTATTATCCCATTTGTAAGAATAAGGGGCTGTGCCACCTACCGCAGTAGCATTAGCACTACCAGGAGAGAGACAAGTTGCATTGGCCAATAGCGTGGCCGTAACAGTAAGTGTTGGGGCAGCAGTGACCGTCACTTGGCCAGTACCGATACAACCAGTCGTAACATCTGTTATAGTTACTGTATGAGGCCCCACTGTTAGGTTGGTAGCGGAAGCGGTAGTGTTACCATTGTCCCAACTGTATGAGTAGTTGCCACTACCACCACTTCCTGTGGCGGTGGCTGTACCACCAATGGTACAGCCTGCGCTGCTTGTTAAGTTAGTGTTGACTGTGATAGAAGAAGAATTACCATTGATGGTGATACTTGCAGTAACAGTACATAGATTGGCATCCGTAACTGTGACAGTATAGGTACCTGGCATGGCAGAAATAGTAGTATTGTTGGAGCCTATACTCCAAGAAACGCTGTATGTTGGGGTACCTCCACCAGGGGTAACAGTTGCGGTACCCGTCACGCCACAATTGGCGTTTGTAGAAGTGACAGTAGCCGTCAATGTAGGCGGAGCCGATACATTCATGACACGGGTTGCAGAACAACCGTTGAGGTCAGTTACGGTTACGCGGTATTGCCCTGCGCTCAAGCCTGTTAGGGTTGAAGTGGTTTGGCCTCCTTGCCATATATACATATAAGGAGGTGTGCCAGTCATGGCCATCACAGAGATGGAGCCATTGGCTTGGCCAGCACATTTAACATTTACAGTCATATCGCCCAACCAAATGCCTTCTCCGTTATAGAGAATAATACCACTTCCAGTGGCCGTGCATCCTACCGCATCAGTGATGGTGACGGTATAAGTACCAGCGGATAAACCTGTAATAACTGGAGTCGCCTGTCCATTGCTCCAAGAATAGATAAATGGTGCGACACCGCCAAACGGCACTGCCGAAATCTTACCATCAGGAGCGACAGAACACAATTGAGGCTGATCAGTATGGATCAATACACCGAAATTGTTGGGCTGTGTGATAGTGACACTTCCTACTCCAAAACCAAGGTCAATATCAGTGACCGTAACTGAATACGTGCCAGGCGCAAGGCCATTGATGGTGGATGTAGTGGCGCCATTACTCCATGCGTAGGTGTAAGGGGCCCAACCTCCTGAACCTATTGCTGTAGCGGAACCAGTATTGGAGCCAAAGCAATTGATATTTGAGGCGGTTACGGTGACTTGCACCTGTGATTGTCCGGAAAATGCGAACAAGAAGAGCGCGGCGAAGACTAAAGAATAGTGCTTGCAAACGCGGAAATTGAGATAATTGGTAATGATTTGTCCCATTGGAACTCGATTTAAATTGTTTGAAACCGGATATAGTGTCAGTTCTGGATTAAAAATTAAAATGTACTTTTCGACGGTAAAACTAATTAAAGTAACTGCCTTTAGCCACACATAACCGGGGGGTTAGATTGGAAGGAGAGATGACGCAATTGGTAAATGCGGAACAAAAATACGACTTTCTGCAAACTTATACCGCATTTATGTGTTAAAGTTTTACAACTAATGTGCCAAACAGCCTAAAAATACCATTTTTTGGGTATTTTTTAAGAGAAAGATAGGTAGAGAATCACCCCTAAAAGTAGAATGAACAGGACCCAAGAGCCAATACTCAGGCTGTTCTCTCTCCACGTATTAAATAATTTTTCCATTAGTTGCCTCCACTCCAATTCGCGCCCATTGCCTTTACTGGCAGATTCATGTACCAAAAAAAAGTAGCGACGTAGGTTCTTTCTGCCTTGATCTCCGTGTTTGGTTAGGATAATAAAGTCAAGATTTAAGAAACGAAGATCAAATAATTCACTCCGGCCTCCTATTTCGATAATCAGAGAATTATATCCACCCAGTTGCCGCCAAGATCCTTTGATAAGATTGCCATCAAGCGATAATAAATATTCTCCACCTGGATTAAATATGTGTAAGATGGCTTCATGGAACCCATCTTCGTCGCGTACTTCTTTCCAGCGTTTGGTCAACCAAAAATGTTCCTCACGCAAATCCTCTCCATATTGTACCACCTGAGGGATGATAAAATCTAGGTGTTCGTCCATGTTCCCCAATTCAGGGGGAAGTTCAGGACTGAATGCGCGTGAAATATCGCGTGTTATTTGTGAAATAAAATTCATTTATATATTTGTTCGTTCCTTCACATTTATGGCTCGTATTTTGTCTCCATTCATTTATTTATTTCTGGTACTTGGTCTGCAAAGGTCTAAAAAACATTTGAAAATATTAGCAAATATAGTAGTGTTCTTTAATTTGATCGGTCAATTGTGTGATGCTTCATACATTTGCCATGATATACGACCTTGATAGCGGTACTACACTTGAAAAAATGACGTTACTTAACTTTGAAATCATCCATAATCTATCAACCATCTCAAACGATTTTTAACAATGTACAAAGTAAAATATGGCGGGAAAACGGGCAAAACCATTGAATTGGTAGAAAGTCCTGATCTGGTGGCCATCAGAACAAAAGATAATCAATCCTTGGAATCGCTCAATATTAGTCTCAGAAGTAGAGAATTGATCCAAGATTCGACAGAAGTAGCCAAGTTTCCTGAAGCAGGCGTGACTGTGCGCCGTGTAAACCAAGAAGACGATAGTGGACTTGAATCAAGTATGAGCAAGCGCGATGAAACCCGAACGGCCCTGAAGCAAGAAGAAAATATTAGGTTTGCTGGCCGCGTTTTGCAAGATTCTGAAAGTGGGGAGGTAATGCTCTACACCGAAAATTTTTTCGTAAAGTTTAAAGATTCACTACTTGAAGTGGAATGCCTCAAGTTGATAGAAAAGTATAATCTTCGAATCAAAAACAAATTGGTTTTTGCAACCAACTCCTATTTTGTACAGGCTTCTGAAGGCATGGGTTTAAAGGTGTTTGATTTGGCGGAGCAAATATTGAAAGAAGCAGGTGTAGAGTTTTGTCACCCGGAACTGGTTCAAGAACGAAGGTTCAAAAATATTCATCCTTTACAGTGGCACTTGACCAAAACTAAAATTAAGGATAAAGAAATAGATCAGCACGTCAATATAGAAAAGGCTTGGAAAACTACCCGGGGCAAGGGTATCACGATCGCCATCATTGATGATGGGATTGATACGGATCACCCAGAATTCAAGGGTAGGGTAGTGCATCCATTTGATGCAACAACCAATGGACTAGATGCCAAGCCTAAAGCCACTGATGATATACATGGTACGCCTTGTGCAGGTATGGCTTGCGCTGCGGGTCTTTCTGATGGTGCCAGTGGCACTGCCCCAGAAGCCTTCTTGATGCCGATTCGGTTGCGGAGCGGTTTGGGAAGTATGGCGGAAGCCAATGCTTTTGCGTGGGCTGCCGATCATGGAGCCGATGTTATATCTTGCTCATGGGGTCCATCGGATGGTGAGTGGTGGAATCCCGAGGATCCCCTGCATTCACGGATGACGGCACTGCCGGATAGTACTAGGCTGGCTATTGAATACGCGCTTACCAAAGGACGGGGCGGTAAGGGCTCGGTAGTATTGTTTGCTGCTGGCAATGGGAATGAAGACATTAGTAATGATGGATATTGTAGTTATCCGGGTGTGATTGCAGTGGCTGCTTGCAACGATAGTGGTAAACGAAGCGTTTACAGCGACTTTGGGGACTCTGTTTGGGTGAGTTTTCCGAGCGGAGATTTTGCTTGGAAACCATTTAAGCATTTGGCTCCTACCAGTCAAGGTTTGCGTACCACCGACCGACAAGCGGGTGTCGGGTATAATGAAACCAACTATACAGACAAATTTGGGGGTACCAGCGGTGCTTGTCCAGGTATGGCTGGGGTAGTTGCGTTGATCTTGGGTGCCAATCCTAGCCTGACCCCCTCACAAGTAAAAGATGTGATCAGACAATCGTGTACCAAAATTGATAAAGAAGAGGGCGAATATCAACCAAGTGGTCATAGCGTTTGGTATGGTTATGGGCGTATAGATGCGGCAATGGCTGTAGAAAATGCAAAAAATAAGAAATCTGCCACGGCTTCGGCAAATATAGAAGGTAGTATTCGTTTTAGCAGCGTCGGCGATATTGGTTTGCAGCCGGGCGGCACGATGACTGGCCAATTCACACCTGCTAAAAAGGTGTTGGGTATTCGACTCAAACTAAATCCAAAACCCAAAGGACTTATTCTAAAATATAAGGCAAACATACCGGGATTGGGTATTATTGAAAACACAGCAGAAGATATTTATGTAGGCGCGGCCAGCGGGCGGCAGCGGATGATCGGTTTTGCGATTTCTTTGGAAGGAAGTGCTGCTCCCAAGTATAGTGTGGAATACAGTGCAAGGCTGAAAGATGTGCCTGCGATTGCAAAAGCATCGGATGGTGTGTTTTGTGGTTCGGAAAAGAAATCTGGAAAAACAATAGAGGCTATCTCGGTTCAACTTAGGAAAAAATAATCATGTCTGAATTTCAATTGGGGGATCATCCTTTTATCACGCTGAATAATTTACTAAAAGTATTGCGATTTGTTTCCACCGGCGGGGAAGCAAATGTTGTCATCTCTAATGGATTGGTGCAAGTAAATGGCCAATTAGAGACTCAAAAACGGAAAAAACTATACCCCGGAGATGAGGTAGTGTTCCAAAAGCATCGAGTGAAGATAGGTCTTTAAAGATACTCTATTCGATACTCAATTGGACTGTTTTTGCGGAGCATAGCCGAAATGCCGCAGTATTTTTCCTTGGAAAGGGATACTGCTTTTTCCACTTTTTCGTGGTTTTCGGGGGCTGTTTTGATGCGATAGATGATTTCGATATTTGAAAAAACTTTGGGGTGTTCTTCTGTGAGTTCAGCATTGGTTGTTATTTCAAAGTCGGAATAGGCTACGCGCATTTTTTGGAGCAATGCAACCACATCTATCCCAGTACAACCTGCCAAAGTGGCCAGGAGTAATTTTTTTGGGGATGGGCCACTGTTTGCTCCACCACCTTCCACAGTGGTATCCATGATTATTTTATGGGTATCAATTTCTGATTCAAAGGCCATTTGGCCTTGATGGCGGGTGGTAATGTTGTATGTTGACATACATAAATAACAATGTAGTCCCTTTTTTGTTGGTATCGGCAACAAAAACAAAAAAAATATCTAGGTTTTAAGCACTTTAATAACTTAGTGCCTTAATATTGCGTTACAAAATCAAAAACTATTCTTTACGTTTTTTCATTGATCGTTATACCTATGCGTTTCCCATTATTACCACTGCTGTTATTTATTTCCATCCATGTTTCTGCTCAAAATGGGTGGGATCTAATTGCCCAAAATAATTTTGTAGCGGCCAAACCTGCTTTTGAGCAGGCTATCAAACAAAACTCTAAAGACGAATCGGCTCTTATTGGTTTATTATTTTTGAGTGAAACCACTCAAGATGCCAATTTATACGAATCATTGGTCAATGATTTAATGACTTTGGATTGGCAATCTCATTACGCTTGGCTTTTTAGCACATTTTTCAAGCAAAATCACGAGGTTTTTTTAGCGAAACCAATGCCAGAGACACTCCGGTTGTCTTTTTTAAACCTTCGAGCCGATTCTTTGTGGCAAAAACGAGACATTAAAGGATCAATCAATAGTGCAAAAGCCTATATTCCAGACTGGAAATGGGCTATTACAGGGCCTTTTTACAATGAATCGGGTAGCGGATTTATGACACCAACAGTGGTGGAGGAAAAGACTTTTGGTATCAATGAATCATTCACCAATGCTTATAATGTTAATTTTGGGTGGGTAAAATTGGATCCCCGACACCCATTTCAACTGATTGACTTTAATAGCCTGCCTAGATCTAGGAAATTGGCAACTTATTATGCTAATACTTTTTTGAACCTTGAAAAAGATTTAAAAGCAAACCTCCACATCACTAGGAGTATGCCTATGAAAATCTGGGTGGACGATCAATTGATTTTTCAGTCAAACCGTACAGCCGCTATTACGGAGTGGGACGGCGAAACCCTTCCCCTCGCATTGACCAAAGGCACGCACAGGATCTTGGTGAAATTGTCAGAGTTTCCTTTGGAGAAAAACGATGCCCGTATTTCAGTTATTTTCAATGATATATATAGGACATCTAATGTGGAAGAAGGTGAATATGAGCCAATTAACTATGATTATAATGCCAATGAACCTACTCAGTTTTTGCTCCGCTTGGCAGATGTAGAATCTGGTAAAACCATCCAAGATATTGGCACTGAATGGGCAGGTGTTTATGCGCCTGGTAAGTTGACTACACCCATAAAAGTGGCTAAAAATCCTTTTCTTGAGTATTTTAAACAACAGGTGAAGTCCGCACCTCAAGACTTGGGTAAACAATACTTGCTCTCCAAAGCCTTTGTAAAAAGCAAAGACTCGGAAGATGGAGAAGCCCATTTTTCCAGTTTGCAAGAGGGCGGGCAGGCAGCAGCCTTTACGAAGTTTTTATTGGCCAAATTTTATACACTCAACAACAAAAGCGATCGTACTGAAGCATTGCTAAGTGAAATGGATGTGGCCACTTGCCCTACCTTGTTGGAGCATTATTTCAGGTTGGTTAAAATAAACAAAGAGCAGGAGGAAAGTGCCTATTTGGAGCATTTGAAAAAGATGCTTTTGGTGTCGCCCGAAAACATAGACTTATTGGATAAATACCTAGGCTTTTTGAAAGAAAAAGGCCGCAATGAAGAGGTGAAACAGTATGTAAAAATCTTCTTAGAAACCCACAAAAAAGCCTTCTGGAAGGATCAGATGGAGGAGTACATCGAGGATGATAGTTACAAACCTGAATCATACCAACCAGATTCTGACAAGGAACGGGAAAAGGAGTACAAAAAAGCACGGAAGAAACTAAAAAAGGAATTTGATATTAATTCGTATCACGTTATCATTGAGTACTTTAAGTTTAAAAAACGCCCCAAGGATGTATTGGCTACTTACGACGAAATCATCGCGGCCGCGCCTTGGGGTTGGAGTTATAAATTCGCCAAAACTCGGTATTTATTTGAGCAAGAACGCTTAGATGAGGCCTTGGTTCATTGTGAATCATACCTTAAAGATCAGCCTTATGACCAAGATGCATATGAAATGATGGGCGATATTTTTGTAGAAAAGAAGGATATGCCAGAGGCATTGAAATGGTATAGAAAAGCAGACCGTATATATGGGTATTCGGAGCAGTATGGAGGGCTTTCAGAAAAGATAGAAAAGATTGAAAACAAGAAGCGTTATAACCATCTTTTCCCGACGTATAACCTTGGTGAAATGGCTAAATCGAGGGCTTGGGAAACCAAATATGCCGATGAGGAAGCCGTGGTTTCTGATTTTATTGTACAAAGTACATATTTGCCTGATGAGAATAAGATATTAACGACACGCAAAGCGATTATCCATATTTTGAGTGTGGCGGGTGCTAAAAACTGGACAGAGGCCAATTTGCAACAAATAGGGCAGGTTAGTTCTGTGAAAGTCTTGAAAAAAGACGGATCAGTTACCTCTCCTGACCAGAGTTATGGCACAGCGGTGTTCAAGAACCTGCAACCGGGCGACATAATTTTGGCCGAAGGCACGACAGAAATAGAAATGCCTGATGAACTGCCAGGTCAATTTTTGAATATGCATATCCCCAATTGGCAAGCACCTATAGCCAATGCCATCTATGAGTCGTTGACTCCTAAAGATCTGGCTTTATACTATAGTTGTAATCGCTTGGAGTGCGAGCCAACTACTTATGACACGGGTGGGTTTAAGATGAACCGTTGGGAATGGAATAATGTGCCCAAAGTGGAGTCGGAGGAGGCTACCCCTCAAAATTATGATGCTTATAGTTGGATTATAGAAGGCAATAGCAACAATTGGGAGAACGTCGTGAAATGGTATCAACAAAAGACTTACTGCCGCACAGAACCCAATTATGAAGTATTATCCAAGGCCAGAGAACTCATCAAGCCGGGAATGTCGCAAGCCGAGATCGTGGAAACCTTGCATACCTTTATTGTGAAAGACGTAAACTATTCGTTTACGCCGTTTTTGAACACCAATTATGTACCCAAAAAACCTGGCGCTACCTTGGCTGGTAAAGTGGGGGATTGTAAGGATGTGGCAACTTTGATGATTTCGCTGTTGCAAGAATTTGGGATCTCGGCTTGGTTTACACTGGTCAGCACCCATAATTTTAGCAATAAAGAGCCGCTGCCGATGATTTATATATTCAATCATGCCATTGTAGCCTATCAATTGGACGACAAAGTAACCCGTTTTGCGGATCTTACCACCGATTATTACCCTTCGGGTGTGTTGCCTAATGGCGATTGTGGCGCATGGGGGTTGATCATTCGGGATGGTGAAACAAAATTGCAACGGTTGCCAGAACAAAATATAAACCCTACTATTTCAAATATTGAGATTAAAAACAAGGCGGTTTTGGATGCGGATGGCAATATCCACCTTGAGATTGATATGCACCGTAAGGGTGTATCCGCTGGAACTTGGCGTGAACAAATGATGCGGGCTACCCCAGAAGAACGAGTCAAATTATTGACGGAGCATTACGGAGCGGGTGTTATGCGCAATTTGGATTGGGAGCAGATCCGGTTTCTCAATCTGGAGGATATCAATGAGCCATTACATATTCAATTGGTTATCAATGCTTTCCGACAAATGAATAAGGTAGCCGATTTTTATATTATGCCACTTCCGATGCTCCAATGTACACCCACTTTGCGTTCTCTTTTTGCTTCCAAACGCCAAAATGATGTGGATTTGGACGATTTGTTTGAGATCGTTCCGAGCAAAGAAGATATTTATTTTGAAATACCCGATGGGTTCAATTTTGTAGAAATACCGAAAAATAAGGAAATTAATTCGGCTTTTGGCACATATAGCCTAGTTTTTGAACGCACTAAATCGGGGATTCATATCACTAAATCACTGCAATTTAAACAGCGTTTTGTGTCGCATAATGATTATCCGGCATTGAAAGAATTTTATGCTGCTTTGCTATCGGCTGATGATACTTTGTTGGCAATGAAGAAGCGATAAGTATCTGTTTTTTTATGAAATTTGGCGAATTGCATATTTGCTAGTACTTTTGTGTTCGATAGTGTCGTAAAACTGTCTCCACTGTCTGCTAATTCACCTATTTTCAATTATATTAACCTCCAAATAATGAAATCAATTTTAAATGCCATTACCCTTGTTTGCTTAATCTGTCTGGTTCCTTTGACGGGCAACTCGCAGATTTTTAGAAAACCCGACAGTCTCAACCTCAATTTTGGCGTGCGGCTTACCTTGGCCTTGGGTAAAAACAGGGTCTCTTTTTACAATGTCAGTGTTTCGGCCAGCGCGCTCAATATATGGAAACAAAAAGATTTTCGCCTTGTACCGGGGAGTCAGGTAACCCTCAATTATTATTCCAAGGGCTTGGGTACTTCCATCATAGACCGCGATAATCGCGGAGGACAACTGGACTTGGTCACTTCTTTTTTCGTGGTGGGTGGCTTGTATGACAAGCGTTCGTTCAATAGCCAGAAATTTATCAGACCCTTCAATCAATTCAGTGCCACTTCCATCTATCATGATATGGATTACGCGGTTTCTTATGGCACGAGTTTTATTATCAACAACCATCGGCGCAACCAACAGATTGGCCATCTTGGCTTCAATGTAGATCAGATTTTGGTGGGCTACTACAATGATGGGTTTGCACCATTTAACGTGTTTGCCAGCGACCTTTTTGACCGATTCTGGACGGGCGGCGGCTATGTGGCCATCGGTATGAATACCTATGGATTGGCTAAAAACAAGGATTGGTTCAATGAGCAATTTATAGAATATGCCTATGACCGTTTCACTGGAAATGTGCAAAATGGGTACAAACTATCCAAAGAATTGCTGCTATTTGCGGTGCCTCAAAAGAACACAGAAGATATATTCTTGAATCGTGCCATCACGAGTTTTTCACTCCGCAACCGCTCTGGGGGTAGCATTGGTATTGGGCTATATGGACAATGTCCCAAATGCGATATTCAGGATTTTCTGCACCGTCGCCTCGGTTTTTCTCGCCATCTTTCATTTGCGGCCTGTACCAAGGTGTTGATGGGCGGGTATCAGTATAATAATTTTTCTCGGATTGGGAAGTAGGGGAGTGGTATAGGAATATTGTAAAGGTAGTGGTTTCTGAATGATGTTGCCCACGAAATGAGGGGTGATGTATGATTTTGGCTAATATTTTTCATGAATGATAAATCTCCCATTTTAGTATCTAGACCGAAATAGAAGAATCAAAAATGTATTTGAACGAGATTAGAATTCAATCAAATATTCCAAAGAATCTCCTTTTTGGAGGAAAACGGAATCAATTAACACTAATTTATGAGTGGCTGTCCATGGCAATGTATCAAAATATATATAGGTATATTCGCCACTATTTAAACGATTTACTTGACTAAAGGCCGAATCTCGCTCTATAAGTTTTGGGATATTCGTGAATAAGTAACTTGTGGCTGAAATTGAAGTGCCATCAAAAAGTTGTGCTGAATATGTCTTATTGTGTAGAAAAAAATATGCCTTATTGGTATTCCCTGTGCTATTCTTAATATGAAGTGTAAGGTTGCAGTCAAGTGGTAATAGTTCAATCGTAATTTCATTTTCTTGGCCTTCAATTAAGGTTATTTTAGGATACCTTTGCACATAGTTTGATGTGCCACTATTTATTAACCAAATGGAAAATCTATCCCTTGAAGAAAAAGTAAAATTTCCATCTGATCTTGACCGAAGCATGTGTTTTATTGGTTGTGGGGAATCTTCATCTACATATTCTTTGATTTCTATATACGCATCCGCGACTGGAGTCCCAGTCACCTTGTCAACCACAATACCATTTACAGTTGTTATATCTTTACCACAGGAGCAAAGCAAAAGGGCGAAGCAACCCCATAAGATAAGAGCCATTTTCATGTTGAGAGTATTTTTAGTTTTTACTTTTAATGATGCATAGATACGGGTAAATATTATGAGTGTATTCCTTTCCATTGATTTCAGCAGACCAATTTTCTTCAAAACTACTTTTAGCAAGAATCTGAACCCAATAGCATTTTGCCTTTTTATGGGTATCCGCTAGTGATTTGAGTTTTTGAAACAAACTCTCTGCGGCGCTGCTATTCATAGTATTATGCTTGTTTTTAATGTCCGCAAAAAGAGTATTATCTCCTGCTTTTATATCATATCTACTCAAATACTCTATCTCAAACCCTTCTATGCCTCCCAAAACTTGTTCATGAAATGTACCTATTGAATTGCTGATAGACTTATCTATTTGCCTCAATATTTCAGACTCAATGAGGCTTTCAGCATCAATATTATCGAACTTTAAATCGAAGGTGAGTTTGAACGTGTCAACCTTGTTGCTATAAAAATTTTGTTCGGTACATTACTTTTTGCTTTCAAGTACGCCTTATGCAAGTTGAATATACAGGATAGTAGGTGCTCATCTGAAACAAAATTTACATATTTGTTTTGCATTTTTTTATTGATTTTGCAAGATTAAAGCGACTTATTTATTCAAATGCGGATACCTAGCCCAGAGCCAAGTATCCGCAGTATTCTTATAAACCAACGAGTAATTAGTTCTTACTACGATCAAAAACCGCAGCATCAATCCCTTTTTCCTCCAACTTATCTACCACATTGATGGCATTGGTCTTATTGTCGGAGCGATATACCACCACGGCGGCCATGCCGCTGGATGTTTTAGATATTTCAGCATTGGGGTAACCTGCTCTGATCACTTGTTCCAAGCGGGTACGGGCACCAGCCATACTGCTGAATGTGCCAGCACGTACCGCCCAGCGGCCATTGCCGGGGCCTGCTACTTTGGGCGTTTTAGCAACACCTTTAGTAGTGGTTGGCTTGGTGGTGATAGTAGGCTTGACTGCTGTTGGTGCTGTTGGCTGGGTTGCAGTAGGGGGAGCCTTGGTAACAGCCTTTGGTTGATTAGTGGTCGTCACAGGTGCCGTCTGGGTGATCCCAGTTTTTGTGGTGGTTGGTGCTGTTGTAGTGGGCGCGGCAGTAGTAGTGCTTAACCCTGTAGAATCAGAACCAGCACGGTATGCACTTCCAGTAGATGTAGTGTCGCTATCGGTGAGACCCATGTCACGCAAGGTCTTTTGCAATTCGGCTTCTTCTAGTGCTTGCCGCTTCTTTTCTTTTTGCATTTCGCAGGCTTTGTAGCCAGCGGCTAAGATCAATATGCCCAAAAGGCCATAAAGGAGCATTGTCAATAAATTATTGGTCTTCATACCTTTAGATATAAGTTTTTAAATGTGAATGCTAATATTAAGGGCGCAAGTTATGGGTGATTGATGATTAAAATTGAATTTTTGTTAAAATAATATTTCTGACAGGGTGGTGGATAGGTCAAATAACTCAAATAAATAGACTCAAATGGTGACAATATGCGCTTGTAAATCAGGGAAAAACAGGTGAAAATCGTCAGAAAAATCGTCTAAATGATCGAAGAAGTAAGCCAACATACCTTTGGAGTCAACATTGGCCGGCAAGCGGCGACTGAAACGATCAATAACAAACTCCATACCCGCCTCGGTAGCATATCCATGCAAAAAACGCGCCTCCAACATACGTGGCCATCGCTCTTGTAAGGCGGGCGGCATATCGGAGATGCGATTATCCAAACTTTGGTAAGTCTTTTCCGCAAAATCATGGAATGACTCTTTGCTGTATTTTTCCCAATCTTTGGCTAAAATATGATCATATAAAACATCCACCATTGGCGGTGCATACCGGCCCGCAAAGGCTCGAATCCGATTGACACTACGATCACATGCCTCGTGCGCATCTGTATAGGAATCAATATGGCGGTGTATCCAAACCCCTTTTTGAACACCATCGGGCAGTAGTTTCCAGGTGCTACCTTTTATATAGTCACCAATGAAATTGCCAAGAAGAATATCTTCGTTGTCAAAAGAAAGAAAACAATGTGCCAAGTGGTTCATCTACTAAGAATTATAAATGGTTGGTTTGTGAATTTATACGTTGATGAATCAGTACTTACATGATGCGAGTGCCTTCTGGAATGATCCCACCTTTTTTCACAACCACAATACCATCGCGGATGCAATATGCATCATGATCAGAGTCGGGCATATGCGCGCCGCCTTTGATGACGACATTGTTACCAATTCGGCAATCTTTATCCAAAATCGCGTGCTCTATATGACAATAATCGCCCACTCCGAGTGGAATACTGTCGTGGTCGCCTGCAATTTCTTGCAATGATTGATAGATGTCATTGCCCATCACAATGGTATCTTTAATGACCGTATTCTCACCGATCCGCGATCTTAGACCGATGATAGATCCTTCTATCAGACGGGCATGTATAATAGATCCTTCTGCGATGAGGGCTCTGTTTAACTGGGTGCCACCGTAGAATTTGGCAGGTGCCAACATACGACCACGGGTATAGATGATCCTGCGGTTGTCAAAAAGGTTGAAAGAGGGGATATGGTCGGTCAATTCAAGATTGGCCTCAAAGAATGAGTGGATCGTACCAATGTCAGTCCAATAGCCTTCATATTGGTAGGCCGCTATTTTTCTACCTTCTTGGAGGGCCATAGGGATGATTTCTTTCCCGAAATCGGTTGATTCGGGGTAGGTATCAAAAAGATCATTAATAGCCTTTCTATTAAATATATAGATACCCATGGAAGCAAGGTAGTTGCGACCCCGTTTTTTATTGGTAGGGCTTACTTCGCTCACCCAATGAGGCAATTCATCCTCGTTTGGTTTTTCAATAAACCGTGGAATATACCCATGCTCATCTACTTTCATGATCCCAAAACCAGAAGCATCGCGGGCATCAACGGGCAAACAAGCGATGGTGATATCTGCATTTGCCTCAATATGGTGCTTGGCCATAGCCTCAAAGTCCATTTGATAGAGTTGGTCGCCCGATAGTATGAGCAGGTAATCAAAATCGTGCCTTTCGTAGTGTTTGCGGCTCTGGCGTACGGCATCTGCGGTGCCTTGAAACCAGTCTTGATTGCCGGGTGTCTGCTCGGCGGCCAATATATCTACAAAACCTTGGGAAAACTGATCAAAATTATAGGTGTTTTTAATGTGTGCGTTCAGGGAAGCAGAGTTATACTGGGTCAGTACAAACATACGCTTTACCCCAGAATTGATACAGTTTGAGATAGGTATATCAATCAGGCGGTATTTGCCACCAATGGGTACGGCTGGTTTTGAGCGTTTTTCCGTGAGGGGGAATAACCGGCTCCCGGCTCCACCGCCGAGAATTAAAGATATCATTTTGATCATGTTATATAAATTTTGATGATTGGTATTGTTTGTTTTTTATACTTGTGCCCCAAAGCGGCGATAAACATTTAGGTATATATGAATCGTAGATTCCCAAGAAAAATCAATGGCCATGATTCGCTCTCGTAAAAGTGCTATGGTGTTCGGATCATTGTGCCACATAGCGGCAGCCCGGTGTATGGCATAACCAAGGTTGTCAAGGTCAAAAGTATCAAATGTGATCCCGCGCCCTTGTCCGCTGGGATCAGCAATATCCGGTACGGTATCCTTCAAACCACCGATCGCCCGCACGATTGGAATAGCACCATAACGCATGGCGTACATCTGATTGAGGCCGCAGGGCTCTACCCTTGATGGCATAATCAAGAAGTCTGAACCAGCGTAGATTTGATGAGCCAAGGATTCATTATAATCAATGACGGCATTGATCTGCCCAGGGTAGTGATAACTCAAGGATCTGAATTGGTCTTGAGTCCAGCGTTCTCCCGTACCCAATACTAAAAAAGAGGCGCGGCCGCCGGAGTGCAGGTAGTTTTTATAAGCATCTGGCAATAAGTCGCTGCCTTTTTCGCCCACCATACGGCCTATGAAACTAATCAAAGGCACATCCATTGGGAACTGGAACCATTCGCAAAGCAAGGCTTTGTTTTTTTGCTTAAATGCTTGGATATCTGCTGCTTTTTTATCTTTTTTCTTTGAATAAACCAGTTTGTGTCCCAATGCACTATCCGTTTCTGGATCCCAAACATCGGCATCTATACCATTGATGATTCCATATTCTTTTTCCCATTCTGCCCTGAATAAGGGCTCTAAGCCAAGGCTGCTTTCATGTAACTCGAATAGATAACTTTGAGAAACCGTAGTCACTGCCCACGCACAGCGTATGGCACAGGCCATTGGATTGATGATGCCATTCCACTCCAAATATCCCCTTGCATCGGCATCATAATATGGCAATAGATGGCTGCTTCTCCACCCAAACATACCTTGATACTGACCATTGTGTATGGTGAATACGGTAGGTATATTGGCCAAGGCTTTGTATTCTGGACAATGTTTTACCATGAATGGGATAAGGCCGCTGTGGTGGTCATGGCAGTGCAGTACTTTAGGCCGGTCGGCGGGTTCAAAAGAAATAACCCATTGTAGCACGGCTTGTTGAAATACTAAGTAACGCTCTAATTCATCGCTATAAGGTGCACCAGAAGGATCATTGTAGATACCGGGACGGTCATATAGACCAGGAATATCCACCACAAAAAGCGGGTACCCAAGGGTATTATCCTTGTGCTGCTGAACAGTAAAGGCTATCTGTCGCCAATCAGAACGAATACTGCCCCCATATACGGTGATCCACTCTTGGTTGTTGATCCATTTAAGTTCATATTTGGGAATAATAGCACCGGTAAGTGTCCCGCCTTGGCACATGTACTTAGGTAAGGAACCGACCACGTCGCCCAATCCTCCTGTTTTGGCCGCAGGATAGCATTCGGCAGAAATGTGTAAGACTTTTAGCATAATGTTGTTCCGTCAGAAATCCGATTAGTGTTCAAAAATTTTGGTAAAAATACATGTTCCGTAACCGAAATTCATGCATCATTTCCGATAAAAATTTTTCATACTTTTTTGCTTGTTTTTGTTTGAATTGTATCTAAAATATCGTTAATTTAAAATTTTATTTGGTGACAATGAATAATATCTTATTCTAAGAATCGAAATAAAAAATGAACAATTTTCGTTCCTATTCAAAACTGTCATCATTTCTAATCCAACAACAATGTCCTTTCGTTTTCACCTTTGTATCCTCCTCTTATTGACCGCGGTAACCTGTGCACAGGCCCAAGCATCCAGAAAAATAAAACTCAGCCCTGTTTCCTTGGGTTTTGACTTGCCCAATTCATACAAGCAGCGCACTTTTGTCAAAGGTTTGGCAGGTTTTGCCAATAAAATAGATCAATTGGTGGGTGCAATGGTTATGTTAGAAGATAATAAAACATCGGTACTGACACGCTTTGTGCGCCAAGATAAACCGCCCGTCGTGACGACCTCCTCATCCGATGTTATTTACACCGCCAAGATTGATTCTAAATTTAAATTTAATGGCAATTACAGCATCGCATCCACCAAGGTGGAAAAAGACAATATTTGTGAATTGGTGATTACTGATGTCGGGTACGCCTTTTTACCCGAAGATTATATTCCCTATATTGAAATATGTCGCGCTGCTATCAATGTGTCGCCCGAAACCCGTAAAAAGACTTACTATATTCGCTCTGCCAAATTGACTACAGTCTATACCCGGATCTATCAGAAAATATCAGGCGATACCGAAGTAGGCGGTGTTGTATTCAGCGTGGCCGGTGAAGTATTTAGCAGTAGTGACCAATTCAAAGTTGACTATGTAGTGTCAGTAGATCTGGTGAGCCTTGAAAAACTATTGGCCCTCCAAAATTGCAATGACCTCATCAACAATGAAGAATTGGCTCGCCGCGAAAAAGCAGAACAAACCCGTATGGCCGCCTTGCGTGCTGATGAAGATCGCAATGTTCGGCAACAGGAACTGTCTTCAGCCAAATCGCAAGTGGAAGACCTAAAAAAGACCCTTCAAGATAACCTCACTCATACGACAGATATGCAGCGAAAACTCATGGAAGCACAAGACAAAGAACATGCTGCACTCAATATGCTCAATTCGGCTATTAAAAAAGCCAATGATATGACTGCTCAGGCAGAGCAAGCCAAACAGCAGGTCGAAACCCGCGAAGAGGTGATCCTTACTTTCAAAAATAAAGACGGTAAAGTATTGGAAATCAAAAACTTAGAAGAACTTAGTGAAGAAAAATTACGTGCCTTGGGTTTTGATGTTGAAATTTTGAAACGGTAATCTCTGAAATCTATTAAAAAGAACTATTTTTAAAATAACACACCAACTTATGCACAAATTTTTATTCTTACTTACCCTATTAATGATGACCAACTGTCAAGATAAACCCTCGGAGGCGATCCCACCCAAGGCAGTTCGCCCTGCCTATTCCATCGCAATACATGGTGGCGCGGGTACTATATCAAAGGCCAATATGAGTCCAGAACAAGAAAAGTCGTATTTATCAGCCTTGGATTCTGCATTAACCATTGGTGAAACTATCTTGAAATCTGGTGGTACTGCGATGGATGCAGTGGAACAGACGATTGTTTTTCTTGAGGATTGCCCCCTTTTTAACGCAGGCCGGGGCGCAGTATTTACCCATGAAGGTAAAAATGAGTTGGATGCCAGTATCATGGATGGCAGCACCCAGAAGGCAGGTGCCGTGGGCGCGGTAATGACTGTGAAAAACCCAATTCGGTTGGCTCGTGCAGTGATGGATAAATCGGAACATGTGTTTCTAACAGGGCGCGGTGCAGAGCAATTTGCTAAAGAAACAGGGGTGGAACTGATAGATCCAAAGTGGTTTTATACGCCCTCGCGTTGGGAGGCACTTCAAAAAGTAAAAGCCGAAGAAGCCGCAAAATCAGGGGCGATTTACGAAAATACGGACTACAAATTTGGCACTGTTGGCTGCGTAGCCTTGGATGCCAAAGGCCATTTAGCAGCTGGAACCAGTACGGGCGGAATGACCAACAAACGCTGGAACCGCTTGGGTGATTCGCCCATCATAGGTGCCGGTACATATGCCTCCGACGATGCTTGTGCCGTATCTTGTACGGGTCATGGTGAATTTTTTATCCGTTACGTTGTTGCATTCGATGTTTGGGCGCACATGGTCTATAAAGGGCTATCATTGGGTGATGCTTGTCAGGAGATCGTACATAAAAAACTGGTAGAAAAAGGTGGTGAGGGTGGTCTTATTGCGGTGGATAAAGATGGAAATGTCTCGCTACCTTTTAATTCGGAAGGGATGTATAGAGGTTATGCTAAACCGGGCGGAGAAAGGGCGATTTCGATATGGTGATTCTAGTTATTCAATGTTCTTTCGCTTAAATATTTCCACCCATACCCCCGCATGTTCATTTCTAAACACTAGAATCCACTCCTTTCGCAAGAGATAGATTTCTGCTGCCGAAAAGTCATTAAAAACATTGGATACGAACATATATTGGTTTCGCTTAAAATCTTTGAGGACAAAACTTTTGGAGTCTCCATTTAAGTGTAAGTCTTCTTCTGTATTTATATTGGGGAAAGCACTACCAATATATTGAAAATCAGCATTTTGTGCGTTCAAATAGGCGACTCCTTCTGCCCTCAACCGATGATAGGGTAGGTGTGCGGCGGTGCTATCCCAGCCCATGGCTATGCCAGTAGGGTAGCGCCAAAGATTGCCTGTCCCCAATCCTATGATGAGTGCTATAAACAAATATTGACGCGCCTTGACAGAGACATTGAGGTTGGCAATACGCTCAAAAACCCAAAGGTGAAACATCAAAAAAATAGGTAAAAAATATCGGTGCGCGCTTAGATTTTGATACCTGATGGCGGAATAACTCAGAAAAATGACCAAACAGGCCAATGCTGGGAAAAGGTATGAATTTTCTTTCTTTTTGTCCTTTACCCTAAAACCTAGTCTCCAAATAATTCCTCCAATTAGCAACCACTCAAATACTCGCCCAAAATCAAGCCATCGCCATCCAATCACGGCTATATTTTTGATCATTCCACCTAAATCTGCTGCTTGAAAAGCAGTAGCCCACGGGGAGTTTTCGTGAAAGCCAATCCATCCCGTTTGAACCCAATGCCAACCAAGAAACCCCAATCCTGCAGCAAAACCTGGGAAAAATGCCACAAAAATACTCCTGTAAGATTTATGTTGAACCGACATCCACAGCACCGGCAAGCATAAAGCACCGGCCGTCATCATACCCCGCATACTGGTGAGGCACAAGCCCAATATACCCAAAACTACCAAGTATTTTTGTTGGCTAATCACTCCGTAAACGGCCATCAAGAACCAACAGATAATCCATACATCAGGACTAATCATAAGGTGTTGGCCCAGTACTACAGGATCCAATAAAACGATAGGAACTAAGTAATAAGCCCACTGTGATTGGCCGAGTTGGGCTCCAATTTGAAAGAGCAGACACACACTGAGCCATAGAAATGGGAGCATGGCCCAGTGGCTTACGATGAGGGTTTTGCCAAACAACGTCCAAGCACAGGCTAGATAATAACCAAAAAAGGGCGGATGTCCACTGTCAATCAATTCTGGTAAAGGCAAAAATTGAAGTCCATTTTCATAGAAAAAATGTGCGTGTTTAGAGCCGAGTTGTACACTGTCCCAAAAGAAAGGATCTTGCTCTATGGAAAAGCAAAACAAGACACATAATATCAATGCAAGGGGGTATTTCAACATAGAGTGAAGGAAGGCATTGATAGGCTCTGAAAATAATCCATTGAACAAAGGTAGCCTATTTCATAGTAATAGCCTTAACTTTGTCAAAAAAAATGCCGTTGAAGAAAGATACCACCACCCCACAGCCCTATGAGACCGCTTGGGCGGAATTGCAAAAAATAGTGCAAGATCTTCAAAATGAATCAGTTAGCATTGATGACCTGACCAAGCAATTGGCTCGCGCCAATGAGTTAATCCTTTTTTGTAGGGAGCGACTGAGAAATACAGAATCTGAAGTCAATAAATTATTATAAAAAATCACACATGGTTAAAGTAACCGGAATAGGCGGCTTGTTCATCAAATGCCGCCACGTACCTACTATGCGGGCTTGGTATGAGCAGCATTTAGGTATCAAAATGGAAGATTGGGGCGCTACCTTTCTGTTGAAAGATGAATCTCATCCAGCACCTTCTGCAGCCTTTAGTTTATTCACCCAAAGTTCTAATTATTTTGATCCTTCGGATTCCCCGTTTATGATCAATTTTAGGGTGGCTAATCTCGATGCATTGATCGTTGAACTCAAAGCCTCTGGGATTGCCCTTTCAGGCGAACCAGTGGAAGAAGAATATGGGAAATTTGCTTGGGTGATGGATCCTGAAGGGAATAAAATCGAACTTTGGGAGCAGCCGAAAGAATAGGTAGCGTGCTAGCGCGTAATTGAGGGGGGCAAGGTCTAAATGTTGCCAACTTGAGGATTGAGTGGTGGTAAAGTTAGAGTCATCCGATGCCTTCAAGTCATCAGATGACTCTAACTGAGCGACCTGTGTAGTGTCGGGTGATTTGAGTCACCCCGACACTTGGCGCAATAGTTAAGCCTCCTATCGTAATACCGAAACCTTTTGCACACCAATAGCATCTTTACCAATCAACTGGATGGTATAGATTCCTACTGGGTAACGCGATACGTCCAAAGTAGTTTGGGCTACCTCTGGATTTTGGATAGATCCAACCAGATTTCCACCTGCGTTGAACACCCGTATTTCATTGATTTTTGTATCTCCATAGCGACAGGTTACTTGGTTAGAGGTCGGGTTTGGTAAGAGTTCAAAGGATAGAGGAGCCAAATCAGCAACCTTGCTAACCGTCGAGAATCCACCTTCGTAAATGTCAATCAGCGTCTCAATTTCATCGAATGTGTTGCCTACGCTGCAAGGTGATTCGGTCACAAAGTGAGTCGTCCATGCGGCATTAAATTCTACCGTTTGGCCGGGTTGTAATTCACCTATGCTGTGCGTTGCCAATACTTTTCGATCTTCAGGAGCAAGGTTGGCGGTACACATATTCCATCCATTTTGATTGCTTGGGTCATCTGGAAATGCATAGTCCACTGTGGTTGTCCCGCCAACTTCCTCCTTCGGTAAGTGGAGTACCATCGCCCCATGCTCCTGTCATGAAATTATAGAATTGGGCTCCAGTAGTTGGATCGGCTAATCCTGGAGTAATGCCTCCCATATACATGAATTTATCCATGCTCTGGCCTAAGAAAGTGACGCTCTGGACTGGTGGAATACCCGCAAAGGTTGGATCGCCAAAGCAGGAATTACCCGGTTGGCCATCCTGACTGTCCTGGTTATATACAAAAAATGAGTTTAATTCAGGATTGCACCCAATATAATCATCTGCGTAACAGCCCAAATCTAAATCAACCCAAAGGCCAATATAATTAGAATTAAGGGTATCCGTTCCGCGATAAATAGTTTTATGAGAGGTAAATACGGTATTATTTAACACAGGATGGGTGGTGCTTTGCATGGCCCATACAGTCAATTGTATTTCAGTATTAAAAGCCCTACCGCCACTAGACGTGTGGGGAGCACCGCCTTTTTGATCATTGAATACACACCAAACAATTTCGGCGGGTACAAATGGAGCATGACCGTTCAATCGTACCACCGGATAGTCTCCATCAAGTGGATTGTAGTTACCATTCGAATCTTTATCAAAAAAGGGTGCTAAACCACTAGGATTGGATGGTAGATCGAAGCCTGTGATGTCTGAAAAGTGTGGGTTGTAATCGCCGGGCCATTGCATAATGCTTGGAAATTGGGCAATGGCTTGAGCCTGTGTCAATGGAAGAGCGGCTTTAAATGCTGCAATTTCGGATCCAGTTACCCGGAACATTCTATCCCAGTTGGAGCAAGTAGATGCTGCTGTCACTCCATTGGTATCCAGTGGTCCAGCCGAGTAGTCGCCCCTTTCCGAACTTCTATAATCAACAGTGGCTAGGCTCAAGTCACCAGATGCTGAAACACCACCCATCCATAGTCCAGCCGAGAAAATGGTAGTTGGGCTGTTCGTGCCATTAGGGTTGGGAATGAATTGACCATTTGCTAAATCAGTAAATAGGTCACCTCCATTTAATATCCTAGCCTTGATATTGTTGCCTTGAATATCAATAGAGGAGAGAGGGAGGCCACATTCTTGAGCCTCGGTTCTGATAATACAGAAAAGTACAAATAAGATGGTAAAAAATTTCACGTTCTTCATGTTAGATAAAGTTTGTTAGTAAAAAATGTGTTGAAACGAAAGTTGGATCTCCGTTTCACCAGCAAATTAATGCACTAATTTTAATCTAAACTATGTCAAATGTCTGAATCTCACCTCGTGGTTGATTGAACGCGTGTTATGAGTGTGTAAGCACAAATCTTGCACTCATATTTTACTGATTTACGCCTGTTCGTAAAAGACCGTCTTTAATATATTAACTTTTACTAAAACGCGTTTTTCCCGCTTTTTTAGTTCGGTCAGGTTGGCCTCTTGTTCGTGTAAAGTAGTGGTTTGGGTTTCGTCGTACTGTTCAAAATCAATGCTGGCTTGATACATTTCGCTCCTTTTGGAAGCGATGGTTTGCTCAGCCAGTTCAATTTCTTTTTGAATGTTTCGGTACAGTTTTTTCAGGCTTCCAAATATGATAGCATCCGTCACCAAGCAATGATCTCTGGCTGCGGCATGAATCATCTTATTGAATTCGTACAAACAACTATCAAAATACATACTGCCCACCTCTTCTTTATGGTCGGGATTGGCCTTGTTCACAAAAAGAGTATCAGGGATCGGGGTGCCTGATCGGTCAAAACGCAGGTACTCCGTCAGCACCACCTTATCGTCCACCATATAAAAGGTATTGAGTCTATACGGCTTCATGAGGATATAAAATTCAAATAGATCCGGATGTTTTTTAATGCAACGGCATATATGACCAAAGGTATCAGGAAACATTTCTTCCAGCACAAACTCGGTGGCTGCTTCAAATGTATGAATATCTGATTCCAAAGGGATTTGAGCGATCCGTTTGTAGGTAAACCGCGTCTCTTCCAGCCTTTTTTCCTGATTTAAAAAATACTCCTGATCGCGGGCGTGAAAATAGTCGCTTCCATCTTTTTGTTCTATTCCACGCACTTTAACAAAATAATCTGAAATGTAAAGCCGCTTTTCTACGTTCAATAGATATGTGTTGACGACGTTGAAGAAATTGATTACAAAAGGCTTGTAATCTTTGTCTTCTTCCTTCAATTCATGATAGCAATACAGTTCGGTGTCTTCTTTTTTAGAAAATCCTGATTTGAAATAATTGCGCTCATAACCAAATAATTGTGGGGTGCATCCAAAAAGGGAACTAATTAAACATAAGTGATGTTTCTGAATACGATTGACTTCTTTGGGATCAATGAACTTTTTATACGTATTTGGAGAATATCCCGCATCGCGCATGATGCTATAATACATTTTTGGAAAATCATTGTTCAAGTGCTTTTTCAAAAACTCATAGAGCACTAATCCATCTGTCTTACTTTGCTGATTCATGTCGTCAATTTTTGATGGTATAAAGATCAAAATTATTTGTTACTTAGCGATGTAGCGTATTTTTCAATAAAAATTACAAATTCATTCACAAAAGTATTGCGAAATTGGAAAATAATACCATATATTGCCCTCATTAACAAAAGAGGTTCATCATTTTTTCATACTACTAACGCTGATTATTATTTTATTCTATAAAGCCTCAAAAAACCAAATATAGTATTGCCAGCACTTGTTGTGCTTAATCCATGAGCATTCACCATTTTTTTGTAACCAATTAAATTGTTGTTATTATGGAATATTTACTCGGATTCGTACTGATTTTCTTCACTCTTTGGTATCGTGCTACTGCTACAAATCGCTCGCACAAAAGATGGAGACAAGCACCAGAAGACCCAGAAATGGACTATGTTGAAGCCCGCCGCGACGACTTAGACACGCACAGAGGACATTACTTTGACACCCGCAACTCGCATTACCCGCGACAGCAGCACACGAACACGTACTACAATCCCAATGCCAGTAATGATCAGGAGCAAGATTTTTACGAAAGAAGTGGCGACCTCCCCGATGGATACCAGCCAGATTATACACCATATGGCCAGAATCCATATCAGCGTCCATATACACCGCCACACCAGCAGCACTACTATCCACAGCAGCAGCCATATCAAGATCCTTACAGGAATAGACCTCCTCGTAGCGGTTATGATCCCCGCTTTGATCGCTATCCACAAGAGCCACGCAATCCATTTTCAGGGTTTGTTATGGGCGTGGGTTTGACCGCTTTAGCGAGTATTGTGTTGTTCTTTAGTGTTTTTGATATCCGTGCACTGTCTCAAGGCTCTGGCAAAGTAGCACCCGCAGGCGCTCAAGTAATCGTGATACAAGATCTCCCAGAGTATAAGAAAAAAGAGCCCAATGATTTAAGGCCCAAGGGAGGTCAGACTACCACAATTCCAAAAGAAGCGGAAGCGGATATAACTACCAGAGAGGCATCTGAAAATGCTTCCATATACGATCCAGAACAAGTCCAATCTCGCCACGATTACAAAAGTGCAGATATGGTTGTGGTACGTTTTGGGCGCTATAATACAGCAGAAAAAGCCCTTTCTAAGACAGAGTGTTTCCCATCTTATCGCATAGAGGTTATCAAAATTGGTGAAGAATACTGGCCTTGCATTTTCTGGGGTCGCTCCCGTGAAGGAATTGACCTACTCAAGCAAGAAGTCCGTGCCCACAAGGCGGAACTCGCTGATTTTAATATCACTAAGGTTAGTATTCTAAACTTGTCTGACTTTTGCGATGAGTTGAGTCGCCGCAGAGGTGCGGATGTCTGGATAGGCAAATGAGGCGATAAACCTTCTCATTCGGAAGCATTATACTCATTTTGATACAAAAAAATCCGCACTGGCTATTGACTTGTGCGGATTTTTATGTATTTTGTATTCAATTTCCAATCTTAATCGGCACAAAAATCAAATGCTTCTTTTCAAAAAACGTTCCGCTCCAAGTGCCAAGTCCTTCTATTTTATATTCAGGTGGCACCCCCATAATTGAGGCATTGATGCTCCTAATCTTTTTACCCGATCCAAGCGGTTTATTCAGTGCGTTCGTCACTGCTTTATGCTTGGCGTCATAATCTGGAATAGACTCCTCATATTTTACCATCGCACCTGCTATGGCTAATTTACTCGTCCCTCCAAAGATATTGGAGTCTATTTTATCAGCATCTTTCTTGACCTGATTATTGGAATCCGTTTTTTGTCTGAAAACCCTTAAAAAATCGTCAGCACTTTTGCCATCGGCTGTGAAGAAGTTCAATCGAAGTACATACTCGCCTATATCAAGGTCGTGATCGGTTTTGTTCTCGAAACTAGCATCCACGATATAGTAATCCAAGGTGTAATCCACTTTAAATACATCTGAATATCGGGTACTGGAGTCTGGATTGAACTTGACCAGATTATGCACCGTTATTTTTACCTCCTTATTCTCTAAAATAGCCCCTATAGGTATTGTCTTGCTCTTGTGGTTGGGGGCTTTAGTTCCATTAGCACTTATACTGACTGAAGTAGTGACCTCCGATCCAGCATTGGCTGGTGTTACTTTAGCATCGCTAAAATCCACATTATCCAAGCCAAGTACCTGAATATTGACGATATTATCTGGAACACCCTCAAAAATTACATCGGTTTGAGATCCGCCTTCTACTTCAAATCCCAAAATTTTACCCTTCCCACGTTGACCCCGTGCGTTGGTATAGGCGATTTCATCGCCTATTTTGGCAAACCCTTTGATATTGCCAATACTCCCAAAAAACACCTTTGGCTCAGACCCTAAAAAAGCCACACCCGATTTAAACTCAAAACTTCGATTGACGGGTGTTTTTACCATCGCCAGATCGTGGGAAACCAAGATTTTGCCGACTTGTACTTTCGCACCATATACCTTCAATAGGGCAGGGGAGGGGGCTGTTTTGCCGGCCACTACTTCATCGTATGAGTTTAGATATGCAAATGCTTTTGTACCATTAGGGAGCGGAAAAGCCAAGGGATCATAACGGCCTGTCCCTTCTATTTTCCCACTGATTACTTTAAATCCAACTTCAAAAATAGCCGCAGACCCTTCTAGGCCAATTTCTTTACAAGCGGTGATTTCTATTTTGATATTTTGAGCCGTAATACCAAAATTGCATAAAAAAATAATAAATATGAGAGTTGTTCGCATAAATTTAGGAAGATTGAAATGAAACACAAATGTAATTGTTTTATAAAAAACAGCAAGTTAATTTTGCTATATTTTTCAATAATACTTGCAATTATAAAAGATCAAATTCCTCTAAAACCCTCCACTTCATCCCTAATTTTTGTTCAATCAGGCTAATCTTTCGAAATGTTATCATGCGTGGGAATGTGCATTGTTCAATCTCTTCAAATATAGTATCCGTGCAAATGCTGTTTCTAGGGTGCATGAGGGTGATATGCGGCTCGTGGAACCTTGGTTTTTCAATAATTCCAGATAGCACAGAGACCCTTAGCCCTTGGAAGGCTTCATTGAGCCCGACAGCAGGAATCAGTACCCCATTCCCATTAGAAAAACGGATGACCCCTTCAAAATCAACTTGGATAGCAGCGTGGTTTAAGTTTTCCAGATTTAGCAAGACCTGATCTAGTGGCACCAGTTCATCTTCTCTGCATAAAGTTACGTGGCTATCAATCAATGCATATTGAAGGGGATTATATGCACTCCGTGTTTTTTCGATAGATGTTGATTGTTGACGGTCTATGAATAGCGTAAGTTGTGTCCGTTTTTTGGTCATCTATGTTTTTAGTTTTACTTGTAGTATTCTACGAAAAGTAATGAGGCACAAAACTAGAAAAATTATCATGCACCAAAGTCTTGGTTTCTCGGATACCGATCCCTGCTGATTCGCCTTGTATTACCCAACTGCCTACGACTGGTCGGCGGCCACCGAACTCGGGCAACGGGATGTATTCTTGATATATAAAGCCTTCTATTCCATACTCACCCTTAGTAGCCGCCGCTACATCGCCGCGCTCTACGATGGTAATATTAGCACCTTCGCGGCTAAGCAAAGGCTTTTTTACGTAACTTTTCATGTCACCTTCATGATCTGTACAACGCAAAAGATTGGGATGTTTAGGAAATAAATCCCATAAAACCTTCAAAATCATCTTATTGGATAGTATAGATTTCCACATGGGTTCTATCCATCGCGTATTCGCTTGGAGTATGTGTTGGCCAAATTCCTCTTCAAACATAAACTCCCAAGGATAGAGTTTAAACATATTGGGGATCGGTTGATCGGAGGTATCCAGAAAACGATGTTTGTCCCAACCGATTTCGCCCATATCTAAAAGTTGGGTACGCAGACCCGATTGAGTGGCGCAGTCCAATAGATAAGCCGTGGTCATATAATCCTCGTCACTTTCAGCGACGCAACTAAAGTGCAGAGATTCCATACCTTTAGTCCGCATTTGTTGGAATGAAGCCAATAATTTTTCGTGGATAGAATTAAATTGGTCGAGGTCTTTATTAAAATCCTGCAACCAATACCATTGAATCACCGACGCTTCTAGTAATGAAGTAGGCGTATCAGCATTGTACTCCAACATTTTGATCTCGCCCGATTCCGTCACCGCGAGGTCAAATCTCCCATATATAGAGGTCTCTTTGTTTTCCCAACTTTTTATGATGGCTGGATGAAAGGCCGCTGGTATGGCAAAATCAGACAGTTTATTTGAAGATATCACATGCTCCACCGCTTCCAAGCACATACCGTGTAGGTCATTGGTTGCAGATTCTATTTGATCTATTTCCGATTCTTCAAAGGCATAACAGGCACTTTCGTCCCAATACTCACCTTCCACAGAGTGAAATATGAAGCCTTGCGTTTCGACCGTTTTTTGCCAATTGGCTCTTGGTTTTACTATAAATCTTTGCATGAGTTAACTACTTACCCTTGACCTACTTCCAAAACCACCCCTGCTCACACGGGACTGTGAATAACCTGGACTAGAAATCTGACTGAGCGATGCCCCTTGATAAGAGGAAGGGGAAATCATACCGGCTCGCATCAAATAAAATAAACCGAAGTGGCTGCGGTAATGTTGGTTGTTGATCACCGTATCGCGGGCATTGGGATCATCATTACCACTGACCCAATCATCTTTTACTTCTGATCGGCAAGCCGCTAAGGCTATGGTTAGTGTAATAAGGATAGCACCTGATTTTTTCATATTTTGTTGTGTTGACTTTTTAAAAGTGCAATTTATGGGGTAAAAATAATACATTACTGGTTTAGTCGCTGCAATAATGTTAATATTCGTTAAAATCACTGTAAAAAACGACTAAACAATTTCAGTAAAATGATACCAACAATAATATAAACCATATTTTTTACGTTTAATTGCCTTCAATTTGATATGGTTTCATGTAGATTCTAAACTTTTAGGCATTCCACCCGTTTCATGCGTCACATGACTATTTTATTATAATCCGTCTAAGTTGTTTGCTGTTTCAAGCAAGGTATTTCATTATCATTTAATTCATACAATGTTCAATTGCTCGTTCCGTCTTTCTAAGGCGTTCATTCTTACTGTATTATCTTTTGTTTCTATTCAGTTATTTGCACAAAAAGCAGGCCTTGAAGTAACCCGCTGTAGTGCCATAGACCGCAATATTTCGGTTCGAAACATCACCGTAGATGCGTTGGGTCGCAAATGGGGAGCCAATAGTAAAGGCGTTTATCAGATCAAGGCCTCCGATCTTGGCACCCTACAATCTATACCTGTTGGCGATAAAAATGTACTAACTTACAAAGGGGGCAACGCCGATTTTACTTGGAAGGACGACGATTTTAAAAAATTTGTAAAAAAACCTTGTTCTGTTATTTCGGCTTGGTACGATGCTAAAAATGACCTGCTCTGGCTTGGCACTGACGAAGCAGGGGTGTTTCAATTCAAGACCAAACCACAAATGCAATTGGTAGAAAACCTCACTGCCGCCAATTCAAAACTAAAGTCAGATCAGATTAATATCATTTTTCAAGATAAAAATGGACGCATGTGGATCGGCTGCGAATCGGGCGTTATGTACGGCAACCAAGGCAAATGGAAATACGACTTAACTGATTTTCCAGTGTCGCGTGTGCGAGAGTATGGTACCGTTATCTACGCACTGGCCGATGGCGATATATCCAAAGCACCCAATGGTGAAAAATGGTCTGACCTCTCTGTCCTTGAAAGCAAAACAGAAGGTTTAGTCCGCGATTTTGATATTTCCAGTGATGGCAAAATGTGGTTGGTTTCGGGCGTGTTGACGCGGTTTGATCTACTTACCAATACGTACGATGTATTCGGTGGTCCTGAATATTACACCAGCCAATATGGCAATAGCATTGCCGTGGATCAAGAGTCGGCGGTGTGGGTCGGTACCGATGATAAAGGTATGTACCTCGTTGATAAAGCCTCCTCTATGACCGTCAATGCAGAAATAGAAGAAGGAATCCAATGCGATGGAAACGGAAAAGATGCCACGGCTGTTGTAAAAGTAACGGGTGGTCTTGCTCCTTATACCTATCAATGGTCGGGAGGGCTTTCGGGCAGCAATCCTAAAAACATAGCACCCGGCAACTATTCAGTATCCGTAACCGACAGTAAAGGGAAAGGCCGTACTGCCCAATTGTCTGTACCAGATACACGCATGAAAGTAACCATCAAACAAAAGAAAAGTGCCAGCGGCCCCGGTAAGTCTGATGGGGTAGCCGTACTCGAATTGGAAGGCAACGCCTCTGGTATTCAAGTACTGTGGGACAATGGCGAAACCATGGTTCAAGCCAATACCCTTACCCCTGGAGTACATACCGTGATGGTGACCAACCAAAAAGGTTGCAAAACTACAGGAACGGTCACCATTGTTGAAAAAACAGATCCTTTGTTCGTTTCTGTGACAGAGCGAAGCAAATTGCGCTGTAGTTACGATAAAATAACCCTCAATTTGGATGTACAAGGCGGCAAACGCCCCTACGGATTCCAGTGGAGCGATCCCGAAATAAAAGGCATTAATCCAACCAATGTCACCGCAGGTACTTACACCGTGACCATCACAGATGCCAATAAAGCCACCGCCACTGCTACGGTTACATTGGCTGCGCCTCCCATTTTTGAGGCGCGAGCAGTGTCCGAAATGCCTGCATCGTTTGGTAAAACAGACGGGATCGCCAAAGCCACCATCAACGGCGGGTCCGCGCCTTTTGCCTACGTTTGGGACAATGAAGAAACCTCCCCCAGCGCCTTGCAACTATCAGCAGGGGTACACACCTTTACCGTCACCGATGGGGTAGGCTGCACCGCTTCGGCAAGTGTCACTATTGCGGAGAGCGTGGCTACATTATCAGTTGCCATCACAGAACAAACCAAAATCAAGTGTGCCGGTGATGCTGCTATTATTATGGCGGTTGTAAAGGGCGGCAAGCCCCCATTCCAGTATCAATGGAACAACAATGCAGGTGTTGCCGATATAATTACCAACCTACAGCCCGGAGAATACCATGTGACCGTCACTGACGGTACAGGCACTACATCTACTTCAAAATTTGCAATTACCGCAATCCCCGTCTTTGAAGTCACGGTTAAGGCCGATGCCCCGGCTTCTACGGGCAATTCAGATGGAAAAGCATCGGTAGTGTTGGCCAATCAGGACAAGCATAGTTTCAAGTGGGACAATGGTGAAACAACGGCACAAGCCTTGAAATTGGCTCCCGGTACGCATCGTGTTACCGTAACCAATCCCAATGGCTGTGCTGCCAACGGTGCCATTACCATTAATGAAAACATATTACCATTGTCGGCTTCGATTTCAGAAAGAATAAAAATACCTTGTAATGGCGGCACGACTGCCTTGACAGTACAAGTATCGGGGGGCAAACCTCCGTATAAATATCAATGGAATAACACAGGACTGAATGGTGATAAGCCTTCCAATGTAAACGCTGGTGATTATTTTATCACCGTTACCGATGCTACAGGCACTAACTCGACGGCTACCTTCAAAGTAGATCAACCACCCGTGTTTATGGGCAATTATAAAGCCGATGCTCCAGCCTCCACGGGCAATGCCGACGGCAAAGCCTCTGTCATTCTAGCCAACGGGCTTAACCATACATTCAAGTGGGACAATGGTGAAAATGGGCAACAGGCTGTAAAATTGTCGCCCGGTACGCATAGTGTTACGGTCACAGATCCAAATGGTTGTACAACCAATGGCTCCGTTCTTATTACAGAAAATATACTCACTTTGTCTGCTTTGGTTACTGAAAAAGGAAAAATCAAGTGCAATGGCGACAAAACAGGGCTTTTAGCCCAAGTATCAGGTGGTAAACCTCCCTACAAGTACCAGTGGAACAATGGTATCTTAACAGGCGATAAACCTGATAATGTAACAGCAGGTATGTATTTACTTACGGTCACAGATGCGGTGGGAGCGGTTTCCACAGCCACTGTCAATGTAGAGCAACCAGCCAATTTTGTTGTAACAGGCCAAATGGATAGCCCCGCTTCAGCCAATAACGCAGATGCCAAGGCGACCGTCAATGCAAATGGAGGCACTACCCCTTATAGTTATTCTTGGGATTCTGGAGAGCGCAGTGCTACTGCTTCTAAATTAAATGCTGGAAACCATCAAGTAACAGTAGCCGATGCCAATGGATGTACGTCTATAGTTGTAGTGGCCATTACTGAAAATATCTTGACCTTGACGGTGGCGCTGACCGAGAAAACCAAGATCAAATGTGCCAGCGACAAAGCCACTTTGTTTGTTAAAGTTAGCGGTGGCAAAGCCCCCTTCAATTATGCATGGAGCAGCCCTACTATTTCAGGTGAACAAGCGGAAGGTGTTGGTGCTGGCAGTTATGCCGTCACCGTGACGGATGCCAAAGGCGCAAGCCAAACCGCCAAACTAAATATCGTTGCTCCAGAAACACTGGAGGCTTCAGTGTTGAGCAGTATAGGTGTAGCCAGTGAAACTTCTAATGATGGGAAGGCTAAAATTTCGGTAAAAGGTGGTACTGCACCTTATAGTATTCTTTGGGATAATAAGCAAACCGGTACAACGGCCACCAAACTTAATTTGGGTAAGCACACCGTCACTGTGAAAGATGCCAATGGCTGTAGCGAAACCTTGAGTATTGAAACCACCCAGCGCGCCATGCCAGAGTTGACCAAAGCCATTGCTGATGGACAGACCATACGGATGAAATTGCTCAATTTTGACACCGACAAATCGGAGTTGAAATCAGAATCACTCTCTATGTTGGATGAATTGTATGACTTTTTATCTGAAAATCCCAAAGTGGCCATAGAAGTAGGCGGACATACCAATAATTTGCCTACAGATGAATTTGCGGACAAACTCTCTACCGCTCGTGCCAAATCAGTAGCAGATTACCTAACCGGAAAAGGCATAGATGCTGCTCGGGTTTTATACAAGGGTTACGGCAAGCGTTTGCCTGTAGCGAGCAATCTAAATCCAGAAGGCCGTAAAACCAACCAAAGGGTTGAAATCAAGATATTGAGGGGGCGATAAATCGAACGAACGTGCAAACAATAACTTTTTGCTATGATTTGAAAAGAATCACTAAAATTTAAGGGTTATTGTTTGCACTGTTCTTGCTCTTATATCCACGATCTTATGCCGTAAATTTATACCCAATTCCTCGAATAGAGTGAAAAAATTGGGGTTCTTTCGCATCAACCTCAAAATATTTGCGGAAAGCCAAAATGAAATTATCAATAGTACGGGTACTAGGATATACATCATATCCCCAAACCGATTGTAAGATTTGGTTTCGGCTCACTACTTCGTTTTTGCGCTCTACCAAAAGTTTTAATAGCATTGATTCTTTCTTCGTCAATATCAGGTTTTCGCCCCTGAAAGTGACTGCTTCAAAAGTTTCAAAATTAATTTGATTATTGCCAAACTCGTAAAGATCCAAAGCCTCCCCTTTGACCCTTTGACTGCGTTTGAGCAGTTTTTGGATTCTAAGCAACAACTCCTCCAAGTTGAACGGCTTCGTCACATAGTCATCGGCTCCTTTTTTGAGCCCTGTGACCCGGTCTTGTGCCATATCTTTGGCAGTGAGCAACAATATTGGTATCTCGCTGTTGGTTAGTCTCACCTGTTCCGTGATGGTAAATCCATCCACATCAGGCAGCATCACATCCAATAGGAGTAGATCAAAATGCTGGCCTTGAAATAAATCCAAGCCTTTTTTGCCGTTGGAGGCTGCTACAACCTCGTATCCATCCAACTCTAAGTTAAGTTTGAGTGCTTCGCGGATACTTTCCTCATCTTCTACTAATAAGATTCTCATGATTAATTTCGTATTTGTTAAAACGTGTGAGTAAATGGTGTCTCTATTGGGAAACGAAGAACTTTTGGTTTTCGTCTTAGTAACAATGAAAAAAAAACTGTTGGTTTTTGTGAAATGTTTTATGTTTGCAAATCGAAGCACAAATATAAGTCAAATATTAACATATTGTCCATGTCTTTACTGTATATTGCAGGTGCCATTATTGTACTCTTATTTTTGAGTATCGTAATCGTCCAACAAGGTACCGTTGCTGTTACCACCATATTTGGAAAATACAGCCGCTCCCTTGCACCGGGATTGAACTTTAAAATTCCTATTTTTGAACTGGTTTTCAAACGTATTTCTATCCAAAACCGTGCGGTGGAACTTACATTTCAGGCAGTCACTATAGATCAGGCCAATGTTCATTTTACGTCATTGCTGCTTTTCGCAGTCATGGATGGTGGCGAAGAAACGATCAAAAAGGTTGCTTTTAAATTTGTCAGTGACCGTGATTTTATGGCTTCGCTGACCCGAACTGTAGAGGGAAGTATCCGTGCTTTTGTGGCCACCAAGCGACAGCAAGAAGTATTGAGCCTAAGGCGAGAGATTACTGATGCCGTCAAAATCAATGTAGATCACATGCTCGAAGATTGGGGATTCCACCTTTTAGATCTACAGATCAACGACATCACGTTTGATGAAGAAGTCATTCGATCCATGTCGAAAGTAGTGGCATCCAATAACCTCAAGGCTGCCGCCGAAAATGAAGGTCAGGCACTGTTGATTACTAAAACTAAAGCCGCAGAGGCCGAAGGAAATGCCATTAAAATATCGGCAGAAGCAGAAAGGGAGGCCGCTCGTATGCGAGGCCAAGCCGTGGCCTTGTTTCGCGAAGAAGTAGCCAAAGGTATGAACCATGCAGCCAAAGAGATGCGTGATGCCAACCTTGATACCTCGGTTATCCTATTTTCTATGTGGACGGAGGCCGTCAAAAACTTTTCGGAACATGGAAAAGGAAATATTATTTTCCTAGATGGATCTGTAGAAGGTATGCAAAAAACCCTTAGAGAAATGATGGCTTTGAATTCCTTGGATTTTTCAGGGAAGCAAAAACCATAATTATTACGCTAGACAATCTACATACCAAGTAAAATCATACCTAGGAAAGGCATCGGTTACCACCGTGCCACGTACTGCATATACAGGGTGAAGATATCGCTGCACAGCATATGGGGGTAGGGCATAGTACCCAAGGTCTATGCTGTGCAGTCTTATCTTTGCAAAGTTTGGTTTTAGGTGTTCAAATCGGTCATCTTTGGTTACCTTTTGCAAGGCTTCTTCAGGGCTGAGGATGTTTTCCTCTTTTAAAAAGTTGGTTTTTCGCCAGAAATACTGTAGTTGAGTCATTTGATTGGGATTTCTAAAACCAATCGAGACTTTTGCGCCAGCGCCGAACACTGGCATATCCTCTATATAAAACATATATCGCACCTTGGTTTCCGTTACGTGGGATTCAAGATTGTTTTCGAGTGCGTTTTTGCTTGATACAATGGTTTTGCCAGTGTCGGTATAGCGCATTTGGGGTAATAAAAGTCCATGCTGTTCCAGCAAGGCATTGGCAGTTTTCCGGGTGGTCTGTATATCTATAGGCTCATCTGATTCCACTGGTTTTTCGGAACAAGCATTTTCCAGATCAGCGTACCAAAAAGCATTGCTCGCTTTGTACAGTTGTAGCGAATAGGCTTTTTGATTCATAGCCATACGGTCACCCAGGTCTTGGGGTCTGCCCTTCATTTGGAAATAAGAGGCGACTTTTTGGAGTCGTTTTAAAATGGTTTGGTTCAGGTCATTTTCAATCAGTATGGGTGCTTCCGTTTGATAAATTGAGATTGTTTTGGTTGTTTTTGGTATGTTCAAGGGATATTCAAATAAGTTGGGTTTCATAGGGTTGTTCGCAAATGGATTAAAATACTGGGGCATACAGGGTCTGGACTGACGTGGCCTTTGCCAATCCAATGGTCATTTAGGGTGTCACTTACATGGTTTTCCGCTCTCAAATATGCACATGATACATTACCGCTCTCTGTTTCAGCGCAGGCGCGTATCCATGCCCATCTCATGTTTTCACCATTTTCTAAGTGGCGGGCGAAACGCTGACCCCTATCATCAGATTCACTACAAACCGAGTGAAAACCCAGTATATAGTGTAATCTTCCAAAAAAATCAGCGTTTCCCCATCGTTCAAAGATCCCTTCGCTTTGGAGCATTTCTCCGGCATCTACGATCCACCACTTCATTGAGGTTGTCTCCACTTGGGTTGTTTCATCGGTTTCTTGGTCATTGGTCGGTTTTTGAGATGAGGTGTTTTTCAACAACCCATGTTTATTTCCATGTCCGACACTGTATAGGATGTCAATTACAGTAGTTTTCTGTTTGTTCAGTCCCTGTTCCGCGCCCAACTCCTTTTGGGTAGAGTTTTCCTTTTCTTCCCCGTCTTGGCGTTCATACACTTTGGTGCCTGAAAGCGTATGGCCAAATCCTACAGCGGAACGTTCACTTGATTTTAGTTTATTAGCCGTCTTATGGTAATCATTGTACCATTCAATTCCTATACGTGCCATGGATTAAAAGTTGGTTTTCTTATTAATATCGCATCAGATACTAAATCTTCTTAGTTAGCATTACAGTTGCCGAGTTTATCAACTGTTACAGTGCACCCCACGGTTTCAAAAATAACGCGCTCTCCCGTAGTCGAAATTCCTCCTGTAGTAGTAGTAGTTTGCTGTACTCGACAACTAAAGTAAGGAGTAGTTATAGCCGTGCCAAAATTCAACAAGGTGTTATTTAATGACATACACAAATTGGCAGTAGTACACGTCGCCCCACTAAGACTGGCATCTGAATAAATATTGACAACACCTGAGGCATCTTTGCTCATATAGTACATACTAGGAAGACCAACGGTTGGTGTTATCGTAATTTTTCTAATATCCAGTAGTCCAGTTCCAGTCCAATCAAAATACGATACTCCAGGACATTCTGAGGTTAGAGTAGTTGACGATTGAATGGAGCAACTGCATAAATTCATCGTCAGATTAGTCGGTTTGGCCATCGGTATATCCATTGTAATGATAATACCATCTGCTTTGCCTATCTTGGCAAAGTGGATTGTACCATCAGAATACTCTTGCTTGACGGTGACTATGTCAAACTCATTGGGAACATTGATGGTAAATGCTTCTTGCCCATTTACGGGGAATTCATTGTTAGTTGCAATAACGGAGTCATTTCCAACCAAGGCAGTTATTTTTACTGAATTAGCCCCAAAAGAATTGTCAGGAACTACCTGAATAAAACTATCACCTACTTTAAAAGTGGGGTTGGCCTTATTGGTGTTTGAACCACCACCTAAAGTGGTGCCATTTAAAAAATAGATAAGTAGGGCTATAAGAATCCCTAAAATCGCAAATAAAAAATCTCTTAGTTTCATAAAATTAATTATTGTTCTTCAAATTGATGAAATTGATAGCACAAAGGTCGGGAACATGGATTAAATGAAAAATTACACTTATTTTTAGTTTTACAAGATTTCTTAGTGAATATAGAAGAAAATTTTTAAATACTGTATCTTTTTTCTGACTTTTGCCCTTAGTAACTGGAAAACAATTGATACACATCTTTTAATTTTAAATCCATTACTAGCATATTTTATAATTACTCATATTGATTTATAATAAAAACTAATCAGAAGGAGTCGTAAAATTGGGTTTTCGCTGTTTTAATGATCTCTTTATCACTGTTTAACAAGCAAAAGCATCAGAAATAACTCATTGATGATACAAAGGTGCAGACAATCCTCTAAGTGAGCAATTACACTTTTTTTTAATTTTACAGAATGGCCAATAAAGGCAATCGAGCCGTCATCCAATTTTTTCAGTCTTTCGATTCAAACCTGCGCACCCGCTGGGTTCAGTTTTTGTCTTCTCCTTATTGTACACAAGAGGAGGCGAACAACCCAGCTTTCAGAGTAGCCGTTTATCTTCATGAGAAGTACAAATCTAACCAACCTTTGGAAGAGACGGATGATCTCTTATTCGCTGCTGCTTACCCATTCGAATCATTCTCGGAGCGAAAATACAACGATTTGATGTCAAAATCGCTTAAACTGACTAAAAAATTCATAGAATCGGAGATGCTACTATCACAAACGCATCAAGAACCTGATTACTACATGATGCAATTTTACAATAAAACAGGCGATCAGAAAAAATTTATTGAGTATCGGGAAAAAGTAAAAGCGTGGCAATCAAATAAAACTAACTGGACTGCGAAGGAGCATTTTGAAAACTTTTTGATAGAACTGGAAGAAGTAGAGTTTTTGAGTAAGAATAATCAGAAAAAAGATGATTTAAATTTGATTGTTACGATTCGGAACCTGGATGAATATTTTTTTATACAAAGATTATATCTGACTTGTGCCTTGCTAAATCGCAATTTACAGGCTCCATTGGCATTGCTTCCTATCAATGAATTTTTACCTTTTGACGTTGATGCCTTAAAAAATCAATGGTTTTTTGCGCAGCCGTTAGGCAGGTTATTTAGAAGTGCTTTAACCGTATTAGAAGGAGGCAATGTGAATGCTGTCGAACAATTTGCAGAGTTTGACCAACTGGTTCAATCATACGGTGATTTGGTGTCCCCGATCTATCTTTCTGACTTTGAAACTTACATATGTAATTATTACGTAATTCAAATAAATTTTGGCAAACAAGAATTTTATCACTCGCTATTTATTATAATTAAAAGAAGGGAAGAAAGCGGAAGGTGTTACGTGGATGGTAAGATTCATATCAACGATTTTCAGAGTTATGTGACCGTTGGTTTAAGAGCCAATGAACATAAATGGGTTCTAAACTTTATTGAAAAAAATAAAGATAATTTCATTGGCACTGATTTTCCTAATGGCTTCTATGAGTTCAATTTAGCCAATTACTATTTTCATATCAAAGAATATTCAAAAACCAAAGAAATTTTGGCAAGGGTTACATTTGAAGATGTGCTGCGCAAAATTTATGCAAAACTACTCGAAATCAAGGTTTTTTATGAATCTGGAGATCACGAGTTGCTCTATTCTAAAATTGATGCAGCGCGCATGTTTTTTTTTAGAAATGAAGGCATTGAAAAAAATAAAAGGGAGCATGGAAAGAATTTTGTGAGCATGATGCAACAGATTGAAAAGTTACCGCCTTCTCCATCAGGTATAGAAATTGATCGCCTTATAGCGAAAATAAACACCCAAAAACATGTCGCAGAACGGATCTGGCTCCTAGAAAAACTCCAAGCACTCAAAAAGAAAAGTTAAAACTTAGACCATTCCACCAGAAGGCGATAACTTGCAGCCGCATTCTACAAAAATGATCCATTGTCTATTTAACTTACTGCGTTTTTGCCTTTGTTACGCTCTGCTGGCAATGCCACTAATGCTTCATGCTCAAGGAGATTTGAATAAAAAATCAAATTTTTCTTGTGTTAATTGTAAGCCGGCATCTGCATTGGTACAACTTGCTCGTCAAGAAGGCATCAATATTGTTTTCAGCGAACGATTTTTTGCTAAATGTCCTCCTTCCGATTATTTATTGGTAGAGATGCCCTTCCTTGAAGTTATCTCAAAAATCACCGAATGCGCCAATGTGGACTACAAAATCTTGGATAATCAAGTTATTCTATTCAAAAGAAATACAAAATTTAACCTCAATGGGTACATCTCCGATGTAGCCACGGGCGAGCGTATCCTTGGCGCAAGCCTACGCATTATTTCAGAAAAAGGTATAGGCACGACCTCTAACGAATTTGGCTTTTACAGCCTCCTCCTCCTCGAAGGCACTTATACCCTTCAGGTTTCCTTTGTAGGCTACAAGCCCGACACGTTAAAGATTGATTTAAATTCCGATCGTACCCTGCGAATCCGCCTAAACCCTAATACCGAGTTGAAAGAGGTCGTCATTAGCGATGCTGCTAGTCGAGGACTCAAACGAGCCGTTGGAGAGAGCCCTAAAGACTTATCCATCAAAGAATTGCGAAATATGCCTGCTCCCGGCGGCGAACCTGATCTATTGCGCTATGCGGCCATGCAAGCAGGAGTACAGACAGGGGTTGATGGCCTAGGTGGTCTTACCGTACGCGGGGGCAATGCTGATCAGAATCTTTTTTTGCTCGATGATGTACCCGTATATAGTCCCAGCCATGCATTGGGCTTATTTTCAGTATTCAATCCTGCTACCATCAGCAGTGCTAAACTTTGGAAGGGCGATTTTCCTGCCCGTTACGGCGGTAGGGCATCGTCTGTGTTGGATGTCAGAACCCGTGATGGCAACTTCAAAGAACCACACGCAGAGGCATCTGCTGGCTTATTTGCTGCTTCTGCTATTATAGAAGGACCTATAAAAAAAGAACGCAGTTCTTTTTTAGTTGGCTATCGCAATACCTATTTTGACCCTTGGGTAAAGTTTCTAAATAACCGGAAAAACCTGCTTAACTTCACGGGCGATCAAATCAGCTATCGCTTTTATGATACCAATGTGAAGTTGAATTACATCTTTTCTGATAAAGATCGCCTATATTTGAGCGTTTACAGCGGTGGTGATAACTTCAATAACAGTTATGCGCAACGCTATGACAGCCCCTTTGGTTTGCTCACCGAAACCAGTTCCATCAAGTCGGAATGGGGCAACAATATCGCCGCTTTGCGCTGGAATCACCTATTGCGACAAAATCTTTTTACCAACACGACCCTTCGTTTTAGCAAATTCAATTACACGAGCCGTTTAAAGTTCAATTCCTCCGAATTATTCCCCGATGGTAAAGAACAAGTGAATTCCGACTTTGCACAACTTTATCAAACCATTATCCAAGATTGGTCTGGTAAAACAGATTTCACATTTTTTATTTCCGATCGCTTGACCGCTCGCTGGGGTGCAGCACATACCCAACACAATTTTCAACCTGGCACATTCTCCGCCAACTTTCTCCAGCCCGGGTTGCTAGCCACCTCCCTTGATTCATTGCAGTCGGTTTTACTTAATAATGAACGCATCACCGCTACCGAAACAGAAGGTTATGTAGAAGTAGAATGGGCACCCATTCGCAATTGGCGGATTGAAAGTGGAGTACATGCTTCCGTTTTTCAATCCAAAAATATTAACTACCAGTATATTTTGCCTCGTTTTAGGCTACAGCGTAGCGGTAAAAAAGGCTGGAGTCAATGGGTTGGTTACCATAAAACAGCCCAATACCTACATCAAGTGGGCTCTTACAATGTAAGCCTGCCTTTCGAACTATGGGTACCCTCTACCCAAAAGGTAGCCCCAGAAGAAATTATCCAAGTATCTGCCGGATTTGGGTGGCAAAACCAACACTATTCATGGCAAATAAAAGGGTACGATAAAAATTTCTTGCGTGTACTCACTTTTATCTCCACCAATGATGCCCTTTCGTTAGGCGGCGCAGAAGATGCCACTGGCTGGGAAGACCGCATCTCCTCCGGTGTTGGGCATAGTAAAGGTTTGGAGTTCGTGTTTGAAAAAATTTCTGGACGCAGTACTGGACAAATGGCTTATACCCTTTCAAAAACTACCCGCCAGTTTGATGATATTAATTCAGGTCGAGTATTTCCATTTCGCTTTGATAGAAGGCATGATTTTAAAATTAGCCTCAAGCAAGAATTTACAAAATGGTTTAATGTTTCTGCCCTTTGGGCCTATGCCTCTGGAAATCCTATTACCTTAGCCGGTGTAAAATACCGCCATGAATCAGTAGAAGGCAGTACCAAGCGCGAAGTTTTTTTATATACGGAAGTCAATGGATACCGCTTGCCCGCCTATCACCGCCTTGACCTTGTCGCTAATTTTAACTTTAAAACTGGTCGCATCCGCCATGATTTTCAAATTGGGGGTTATAACCTCTACAATAGAGCCAATCCTTTCTTCCTCTTTGTTGATGCCAGCAGCGGAATAAAAGGCAAAGCCATTCAATACACCCTATTCCCAATTTTGCCATCTTTGCGCTATGGAATTAAGTTTTAAATCACAAATCAATACAAGATAAAAATGTTCAACAACGTAGAATCGTCGCTACAAAGCGAAATAAAAGGAATCCGTGATGCGGGTCTATATAAAGAAGAGCGCATCATTACCACCACACAAGGGCCAGTGATTGATACCACAGTCCAGCAGGAACTACTTAATTTTTGCGCCAATAATTATCTAGGTCTCAGTAGCCACCCACAAGTGACAGAGGCTGCTATAGATACCATCAGGTCTCATGGATATGGAATGTCGTCCGTGCGTTTTATTTGTGGTACCCAAGATATTCATAAACAACTCGAAAAGAGCCTTTCTGATTTCTTAGGCCAAGAAGACTGCATCCTTTATGCCGCAGCATTCGATGCCAATGGAGGTTTGTTTGAGCCATTATTGGGCGAAGAAGATGCCATCATCTCCGATGAACTCAATCACGCCAGTATTATAGATGGAATCAGGCTTTGTAAAGCCAAACGGTTTCGGTATAAGCACAATAATATGGAATCGCTTGAGTCTTGCCTTCAAGAGGCAGATTCGGCAGGTGCTAGGCGTAAACTAATATTTACCGATGGCGCATTTTCTATGGATGGCACCATTGCACAATTGGATAAAATCTGCGATCTAGCCGATCAATACAATGCGATGGTAGGCATTGATGAGTGTCATGCCAGCGGCTTTTTGGGCAAAACAGGGCGAGGAACCCATGAGCATCGCCATGTCATGGATCGTATTGACATCATTACCGGCACCCTCGGCAAAGCCTTGGGCGGTGCCAGTGGTGGATTTACTGCCGCTAAAAAAGAAATCGTAGAAATTTTGCGCCAGCGTTCACGCCCCTATTTGTTCTCCAATACAGTAGCACCCTCTATCGTGGGAGCCAGTATTAAAGTACTGGAATTACTCAGTGCCAGCACAGCCCTGCGTGATAAATTAGAGCATAATACCCAATGGTTCAGAACAGCAATGACTGCCGCAGGATTTGACATCATCCCTGGCGAACACCCTATTGTTCCTATTATGCTCTACGATGCTCCGATAGCACAGCAATTTGCAAAAGAACTACTAGCAGAAGGTATTTACGTAATCGGCTTTTTCTATCCTGTAGTGGCGCAAGGGAAAGCCCGTATTAGGGTTCAACTTTCTGCCGCCCATGAGCAAGAGCATCTTGAAAAAGCAGTTGCTGCATTCACCAAAGTAGGCAAAAAACTAGGAGTACTCAAATAGTACCGAGTAGATTGTCTTGCATTATGGTATTAAACAGAACAATGGCCTGTCCCAAATCGGGGCAGGCCATTGTTCTGTTTAAACTACCCCCGCCACAAACACTTGTTTTGGAATATAAAAACCCTCAAATACCGTTTAATTGAACATGCGCACCGCTTTCTTGTTAAATTATCACTTTTTTTACGTATATTTTAAAAAAAACTTGTTTGGTAATTAAAAAGCCTGCAACTTTGTACTTTGAAATCACAAACAGATATATTCGATATTTTTGTGGTGTCCAAATTCACTTTTTTGGCTGCTATTAGCAGCCCCCTCTTTCGAAATGTTCATGGGATTATAATTTGTTGTAAAACGGGCCACGCCAAATGAGGCGTGGCTTTTTCATTTTTAGCAACGGTGAAAGCATAACTTTTCGTTCCTTTGACCCAAAATTATAACAATGGTCTCAATAATAATGGGTTCTGATTCTGATCTGCTCGTCATGCAAAAAGCAGCAGACATCTTAACCCTCTTGGAAGTTCCTTTTGAATTAAGTATTGTCTCTGCACATCGTACTCCTACGCGCATGTTTGACTTTGCCCAAAATGCCCATCTTAGAGGAATCAAATGTATCATTGCTGGTGCTGGCGGTGCGGCACACCTGCCGGGTATGGTAGCCGCTATTACTCCATTGCCAGTTATCGGGATTCCTGTCAAATCATCCAACTCCATAGATGGGTGGGACAGTATTTTATCCATTCTTCAAATGCCAGAAGGTGTCCCAGTCGCAACAGTAGCCCTGAATGCTGCTCAAAACGCAGGTATCCTTGCTGCTCAAATATTGAGTACTGCTGATTCTGTATTGTTGGATCGGATTATTGAGTTTAAAAAATCACTGGAGGCCAAGGTTTTAGAAAAATCTAAAAAGATAGAGACTTCTTGGAAGCCTGAGCAGTAGAATAGGTTCATACCATACCTATATATATAGTGTACAATGCTAAGATATAACTAAAATCAAGCACTTTTCACGATTCTCAAAAAAAAAGCAAATTTTTTTCAAGAAATGTTTGGAGGAATAAATAATGATTGTACCTTTGCGGCCGCTTAGGGAAAGAGGGGGTGTGAAAATGCTAGAATAGGGTAGAGTAAAGGAGCAAAAGTAGGATAAGAAGGGCAAGAAAAAAAAGTTAGAAAAAAGATACGAAAAAATTTGGTGGAGTAAAAGTGGTGGTTGTATCTTTGCAGCCCGAAAACGATGAGACAAGAAATAAGGGAAAGAGGAAACAATAAATATGCTCGATGGGAGCCTTAGTTCAAAGGAATTAAGCAGGGTTCGAATCCCGAATATTGACAATAAGACATGGGGATATTTTTCGATGTAAATTGAGGATAGAAAAATGTTTGAAGAGTTCATTG